>CAYQVO010000001.1:0-14152 GCA_964421085.1 uncultured Bdellovibrionales bacterium
TGTCCTGTCACGCCGACAGCGGCGGCCTGGTTTCTCAAGCCCACCGGGAGTTCCAGAATACAGCGGTCAACAACCGAGAGGATTCTTGATGCATCCTGCTCGCTTCTTCCGGGAGCGGCGGGAATGTCGGCATTGGCAGGGCAGGACGATACGGCAACAACACTGCGGGATTGAGGCTCCACAAGCACAGCCGCGACCTTCGTCGTCCCTATGTCAATGCCGAGCAGAATCGTCACAACTGATTAAAACGGGAAAAAAGGCTCTGAGTCAACCGATTCTGAATCTGGCGCAACTTTCTCCGGTTTTTGCCGAATACATTGCACAAACCTTTTGCAGGGAGGTGCTGCTTTATGAATCCATCAATTCCATTCAGGCGAGGCGACTTTATAGAGGTAACTTCCGATATAAATGCCATACCCGCCGGAGTCTACAGGCTCGTGGCGTATGACTCCGTATCGTTCCTTTTTTCGATAGGGAGTCGTGTGCTTATCGAGATCGGCAGCGAAGCGGCTTCATGCTTCCATAAACTGGTGCGAAGCGAAGGGGAGAGACGGTTTACGCGTTTCGAGGAGTTCGAAAACAGATACTTTGAGCTTCTACGATGCCACAGCAGGCCTTCTTCCCACATCAGGACAGGATGCTGTTTTGTGGGTGGCGAACCGGTCGGCAGCCAGGTTCTTCATTAACCCGGGCAAGAGGCGCTTCGCCTCGTGGAGAGGGATGAAAGCACGGCTGGCACTTCCGGCGCTTCTTTTGCTATGCTTCTCGCACAATCAAGGGAGAAGCAGCATGTCAACTCGAGTACTCGTGACCGGCGGCGCCGGTTATATTGGTTCTGTTCTGTGCGAACACCTTCTTGATGCCGGATACGAGGTTACAGTACTGGACAACCTTCTGTTCGCACAGCAGAGCCTTTTTCATCTGTGCAGCAATCCAAAGCTCAACTTCGTCTTTGGAGACGCGCGCGACGAAAAAGTCGTGAAAAAATGCGTCGAAAAAGCGGATGTAATCATCCCGCTTGCGGCAATTGTCGGTGTGCCCGCCTGCGACCGCGACCCGTGGATGGCAAAGACTGTCAACCTCGAAGCAGTGCAGCTTCTCAACAAACTGCGAAGCCCGGAACAGCTCATAATTTATCCAAATACCAACAGCGGATACGGCACAAAGTCAGGCGACGTTCACTGCACCGAGGATTCCCCGCTCGAGCCAATCTCTCTCTATGGAGTAACCAAGGTCGAGTCTGAAAAGCTTCTTCTCGACAGCAAAAATGCCATAACCCTGCGTCTTGCGACCGTATTCGGAATTTCGCCCCGGATGCGGCTCGATTTGCTCGTGAACACCTTCGTGTACGCAGCGTTTACGGATCGATACCTGGTGATATTCGAAAAGGACTTCAAACGCAACTTCGTGCATGTGCGGGATGTGGCTGACTGCTTTGTTTACTGCATAAAGAATTCTTCAAAAATGATCGGCCGTCCCTTCAACCTTGGACTTGACTCTGCAAACCTGTCCAAGGAGGAACTTGCGCTGAAGATTAAAGAAGTGATTCCCGAGTTCTACATTCACTTCAGTGAAATAGGCACAGATCCGGATAAACGCAACTACATCGTTTCGAATCAGCGCCTGAGGGAAGCCGGGTTTGAGGCAAAGAGGTCTCTGGAAGAGGGGATTCAAGAGCTCATAAAAGGATATGCGCTTCTGAAGCGCATGCCGTACAGGAACGTGTAATGCTTTCCCGCGTCTGTGGTGTGATACTCGCCGGGGGACTCGGCACAAGGCTGAAGTCCGTCGTTTCCGATCGGCCAAAGGTGCTTGCTCCTGTTGCCGGCAGACCTTTCCTTTCATATCTCCTCGATCAGATCGCTGATGCGGGAATTAAAAGGGTGATTCTCTGTACAGGATATCTGGCGGGTATGATCGAAGCGGAGTTCGGAAAATCTTATCGGTCAATTGGAATCTCGTATTCGATTGAAGAGTCGCCGCTTGGTACTGCCGGCGCCCTGAGGAACTGTCTTGGAGAGATTTCATCCGATGACGCCCTCATTCTGAATGGAGATTCCTACTGCGATGCTGATATCGCCGGTTTCTGCCGCTGGTGCTTTGATAAAGGCGTCAAGGCGGGCATTCTGCTCAACGGAATAAACGATACTCGCCGGGTTAATGTGGATGATGCCGGGCGGATCACCGGTTTTGTTGAAAAGGGAAGAGGTGGGCCGGGTCTCATAAATGCAGGTATTTACCTCATTGACAAGGGGCTGATTTCGGATATTCCGCCTGCCCGGACCGTTTCACTCGAAACCGATTGTTTCCCGAACTGGTCCGCAGCAGGTGTGCTGTTCGGGTTTGCCGCAGCGGTAAAACGCTTTATTGATATCGGAACTCCAGAATCTTACCAAGAGGCGCAGAAGCTCTTCAGTACAGGTCATTGATTCGAATCAACAAAGCCGGAGGAAACATCCAAATTAACAGGATTCTCTGCGATTTTTTCAGGAATGGACTGACTCTATGGCCGGATTTCAGGCGGTGCTCTTCGACTTCGACGGAGTCTTGAGCAGGACGCACGAAGACAACTATGCGGCGTGGATACACGCTTTTTCCAGCTGCTGCCTCGCGCCCCCGGACGAAGAGGAATATGCGCTTATGGAAGGGCTGCGCTCGTCGGAAATGGTGCCTCACTTTCTGAAGAAATACGGGGCGGACGAGGGGCTTGTTTCCGTCATCATCGACCGCAAGAAGGAGCATTACGCGAAAAACGCGAAGCTTTCCCTGTACCCCGGTGCTGCTGAACTGGTGGGTGTCCTTCATGCAGCCAGTATCAAGATTGCGGTTGTATCGGGTGGAAGTGCAGCCAGGCTTCGGAGCCCTGAGTGCCTGGAACTGCTCGGCGCGTTTGACGTAATCATAACCGGCGACGACTGCCATGAGACGAAGCCTTCCCCCCGGCCATATCTACATGCGGCTGAAACCCTTGATGTGCGGCCGGACGAATGTCTGGTAATAGAAAACGCGCCTCTTGGCATCGAGTCTGCCAGACGCGCGGGCATGCGCTGTGTCGCAATTACGACGACACTTGGAATATCCCATCTCGCAGGGGCGGACGTGGTGCTGGAAAGCATGCACGCCCTGCTGTCGCGTCTCGTTGTCGAAAAGAATGGGTCGGGAAGCGTCCTTCTGCTGAAGGACAATGTGGCCGGCAGGAGCTGAATGAAATGGATCATGGAAACGAACTCCATCGCGTGATGCGAAGGTACTTTTCCGGAAAGGCTCACGCGCCTCTGCTGTCGATGTTCATCCCGGCGCGAAACGACGGATTCATGGATAACTTCAACTACAGGCTCGAAACCACAATTGAATACATTGCGAAGAATTTCGCGGTACTCGGCCGTCTGCAGGATGTCGAGCTTATCATCATTGACTGGGGCTCAGAAGTTCCGCTCCACAATGTGCTCAATCTTGGTCCGGAAGCTCAGGCTATAGTGCGTTACATCATAGTTCCTCCTGAGATTGCGGTTCCCGCACAGAAGGATTCGCCGTTCCCGATAGTTCTGGCGCAGAATGTCGCGCTCCGGCGGGCAAAGGGAACATATCTCATGCAGACTGACTCCGATATCATGTTCGTGCCGCCGTTTCTCGAAACCATCATGAGGATAATAGATTCAGGCGATACTGAGTGCGGCCGGGCCGACCAGTTGTTTTTCAGCTCCCAGCGCAAGCACATTCCGTGGGACTTCCTCTCGAAGTCCCCCTCGATTTCTGAAATCGAAAACCTGATAGTGTCCGGCCACGACGACTGGGTGTGGGACACAGGCCTCGAGTTCGGATATTGCGCAACGGGAATGATGATGATGCACCGCGATATCTGGTTCGATGTGCGGGGATATGACGAACGGCTTCTTTACTGGGGCTGGATGGAGATCGATCTGGGAATGAGAATTACGAAGAAGTACGAGTGGTGCGATGTGACAAGGAACTTCGGTATAATTCTCTTTCACATGGAGCATATAAAGGGCACTCCCACTGACCCTCGTCCGACGGAGCGCAGGACAAATCCGATGGATCGTCCTGTCGCAATCAAGGCCAACGATGAGAACTGGGGGATGGCGGATGCAGTTTTACCGGAGTTTACATATACGGCGCCCGCTCTGATGCTGCTGCGGTGATTTCTGTTTGAGAGGGTAGAAAAGGAAGGTTTTTTATGGCACCCATTACAATGACTCGAACTCCGGTGAGGGTAAGTTTTTTCGGCGGCGGAACCGACTATCCGGAGTTCTTCCTCAAGAATGGCGGGGGAGCTGTACTTGGTTCTTCAATCGACAAATATTCCTACATCACGGCAAGCAATTTCCTGAGCAAGCTTTTCAGCCATAAAATCAGGATCTCGTACCGGACAGTCGAGGACGTGTCTGATGTGGAGAGTATCGAACATCCGGTATATCGGGAGGCTTTGAAGTTCTGCGACATTGAAAAGGATGTCGAGCTGCATAATGTCGCCGATATGCCCGGATTCAGCGGTCTCGGCTCGAGCTCCACATTCACAGTGGGTCTCCTGCAGGCGCTTCGGAGCTTCACAGGGCAGGTCGTTTCGGGAATTCAGCTTGCGTATGAAGCGATTCATATAGAGAGGAATATACTCAAGGAAAATGTCGGGCTTCAGGATCAGACCTTTGCCGCAGTCGGAGGCTTCAATATCATCGAGTTTTTCAGAGAGGACGATATCCGCGTCTGGCGTGTCCCCATCTCTCCAGGCCGCATTAGAGAGCTTCAGTCTCATCTCATGCTGATCTTTACAAGATCCACCCGGCGCGCCTCGGACATAGCCGCAAATCAGCTCAAGAACGTGGATAAGAATCAGCAGATGCTGCGGCGCATCCGGAAGATGGTCGACGAGGGGCTGCAGATTCTTGCGAATCAGGGTTCGCTTACGCCCTTCGGAGAGCTTCTTCACGAAGGATGGCAGATAAAAAGGAGCCTTGCCACCAACGTGAGCAACAGCGATATTGATGCCATGTACCAGCTGGCGCTGGAAAATGGCGCCGTGGGCGGGAAGCTGCTCGGCGCGGGAGGCGGCGGATTTCTGCTTCTCTTTGCGCCTCCTGAGAAGCACACCCGTCTCTGTTCGGTGTTCTCGAAAAGCCAGGAGGTGCATTTTTCATTGAATGCTCCGGGCGCAGAAGTCATACTTTGACGGATCTTGAATTATGAAATGCCGCATCTGTGATTCCGAAGACCTGGTTCCGGTTCTCGATCTCGGGCTTCAGCCCTGGGGGAACCACTTCCTGACGAAGGATAAAGTCGGCAAAGAGCCTGAGTATCCTCTCTTCGTCGAGTACTGCAGGAAGTGCTCATGCGCACAGCTCAATTATACTGTTCCAAAAGAGGTGATGTTCTCAGACCACACATACCTCTCGGGCACCACCAGGACTTTGAGACAGCACTTTGCGGAGACTGCCCGGTTTGTCGACACTGCATATTGCGCCGGCAAACCCTCAAAGAGCGTTCTCGATATCGGTTCAAACGATGGAACCCAGCTCGAAGAATACATTAAGCTCGGATATGAAGCGCTTGGCGTTGAATCGTGCGGGAGTATCGCAAAGCAGGCTCAATCAAAGGGCGTCCCGACAGTCTCGGAGTTTTTCAACGAGGAGTGCGCAAAGAAGCTGGACCGCACTTTCGACATTATCAACGCGTCGGGAGTCTTTTTTCACCTCGAAGAGCTGCATTCCGCGGCAAGGGGGGTTCGCCGATGCCTGAAACAGCAGGGAGTGTTCATCGTTCAGTTTCTTTACATGAAAAGCATTATTGAAAATCTCGCTTTTGATCAGATTTATCACGAGCACCTGCTTTACTATACGCTCAAGACCATCGAAACCCTTCTCAAGCGTCACAAGCTCGAGCCTTTCGACGCCTGCGTCTCTCCGATTCACGGCGGTTCAGTAATTCTCTCTGTCGGACACCCGGGAATTTACGACAAGACCGGCCGTTACATGGACCTTTATCATAAGGAGCAGGAAAGCAGGGTAAATGAACTTGAAACTTATCGGTCATTTTCGGAGCGGGTCACGAAGATGCGGACAGACACGATTGCATACCTCGACTCGAAAAAAGCAGAAGGAAAGGTGATATTCGGCTTCGGCGCTCCCGTGAAGGGGAATACTTTTCTGAATTACTGCGGCATCGGAACGCAGTATCTCGACTGTCTGGTCGAGAAAAATCCTCTTCGCAAAGGACTGTATTCTCCTGGAATGCATATACCGATTGTTCTCGAAAACGAGATCGAGAAACAGCCGGATGTCTATCTTGTTCTCGCGTGGAATTTCAAGGAAGAGATTCTGAAAAACAATCAGGCCCTGATAGATGAGGGGGTCGAGTTTTATTTTCCCGTAAACCCGGGGCAGTGAGGGCTTTATGAGGATTCTTGTCACAGGCGGCACGGGGTTCCTCGGGAAATACCTGTGCGACGCTCTGAAAAAGGCGGGAAACGATGTCACTGCCTTTGGTTCGAAAGAGTGCGATCTCAGGAGAGCAGGTTCTCTTGATTCCTTCACCGGCGATTCTCTGGACCGGATTTATCATCTTGCGGCATGGACTCAGGCCGGAGACTTCTGTCTTTATCATCCGGGCGAGCAGTGGGTCGTAAATCAGCAGATTAACACCAATGTGCTCGAGTGGTGGCAGCGAAAGCAGCCGCAGGCAAAGCTCATAGCCATGGGCAGCAGCTGCTGTTACGAGCCGGGGAAGCCGCACAGAGAGGAAAATATCCTTGCGGGAGCGCCTACGGAAAGCCTTTTTACCTACGCATACACAAAGCGGATGCTTTACGTCGGCCTTGCCGCTCTGCAGAAACAGTTCGGGATGAAGTATCTCTTTGCAGTGCCCTCCACTCTTTATGGGCCGGGTTATCACACCGACGGAAGGCAGATGCATTTCATATTCGATCTCATGAGAAAGATTGCCGCCGGAAAAAGCCGCGGCGAGCCTGTCGTTCTCTGGGGCGACGGGACGCAGGCGAGAGAGCTCATGTATGTCGAAGACTTTGTCAATGCCCTGGTGCAGCTCTCGGATTCGGTGGATAACGAAGTCGTCAATATCGGAAGCGGTGTCGAGTATTCCATCAGATGGTACGCGGAAGAACTGAGCAGGATGGTCGGATACGACCAGGCAAAGATCGAGTACGATACAGGCCGTTACGTGGGCGCAAAATCGAAGTTTCTGGATGTGACGAAGATGAAGAGTCTCATTCCGGATTTTGAAATGACTGACATTCACACTGGCCTCAAAAATACCCTCGACTGGTTCATGAAGGCCTTTGGGTAAGTGCTATGAGCGGAAAATTCGATATTGCGGTTATCGGAGCCGGTATAACCGGACTTTCCATCGCGTTGAGGCTCCTTGAAAGAAACCCGGCTGCCCGCGTCATCATTGTCGACAAGGAGGATGATGTCGCGGCCCACGCTTCCGGCCGGAACAGCGGCGTCCTTCATGCCGGCTTTTACTATTCCGCCGACAGTCTGAAGGCAAAGCTGTGCGTGGCGGGAAACAAAATGATGAGGGACTACTGCCGTTCCCGAAGCCTTCCGATAAACGAAGCAGGAAAGCTGGTCGTTCCCACTCGCGAGGAAGACCTGCCAAGGCTCGATGAACTGGAGCGCCGCGGGAAGGTGAACGGCGCAGGCGTCGAATTTGTAAGCGAGGATGAAGCGCGAAAAATTCAGCCCGGTATAAACTGCATCGGAAAAGCGCTGTTTTCACCTGATACAGCCACTGTCGACCCGGTTGTTGTCTGCCGGACTATGCGCGACGAGATCGCGAAAATGGGCGGAGTTTTTTCTTTCCGGACGACTGTGACAAAGGCTGCGGAAGGCAGGATATTTACGACAAACGGAGATTTCGAAGCAAAGCGGATAATAAACTGCGCGGGGCTTTATGCTGACGCGATAGCGCGGCAGTACGGCCTTGCGTCCGATTATACGATGCTTCCTTTCAAGGGGCTTTATCTCAAATACGCAAAGAATAAGACGGATATTCGGACCAATATTTACCCTGTCCCTGATCCGGATTTTCCTTTCCTCGGAGTTCATTTCACCACCACTGTCGATCGCACGATAAAAATCGGGCCGACAGCCATTCCGGCCTTCTGGCGGGAGAACTACACCTGGTCGTCAGGATTCCGGTTCTCCGAGTGTGCGGAGGTTCTGGGCTGGGAAGGCGTGCTCTTTCTTCTCAATTCGTTTCACTTCCGGGATCTTGCGTTCGAGGAGATGAAGAAATACAGCCGGAGATATTTCATCGGCCTTGCAAAGAAGCTCGCCCCGGTCATCGACGAAAAGGGATTCGGCGAATTTACAGAGCCCGGGATCCGCGCGCAGCTGCTGAGGAAATCGACCCGCGAGCTTGTGCAGGACTTTGTGATTGAATCGAGCGAGACGAGCATCCATCTCCTTAATGCCGTCTCGCCCGCCTTTACCTGCGCATTTGCCTTCGCGGATTTTGTGATTGAGAAGTATCAGCTGAACCGGTGAATTTCGTTATAATAGTCCTTGAGCGCCGGTTTCCAAAAAAGTAATAATGTAAAGTATGAAAAATACAAATCTTACCGAACTCAGGGAAAAGCTGGCCGAGTATATCCGCTATGTGGCGGGAGGAGGCACCGTCATGATCTGGAAGCACGATAAAGCCGTTGCAAAAATCATCTCTGCATATTCGGAAAAGCCGTCAAAAGAAGATTCGGAATTTCAGGAGCAGATTGCGAGAGGTTTAATACGCCCTCCTGAGGAATATAGCCGGACGGATGTGACAGGGGCCCTCGACAAGGCGCCGAAAGTCCGAAAGAACCCGTCGGACATTATTTTTGAAGAGCGGGAGAAAGGGCTGTGAGTGTTTTCTGGGACAGCTCAGCCCTGGTGCATCTTCTTTGCGACCAGGGACGTACCAGGGACGCGCGGGCGTTTCTGAAGGACCACCCGAAGATGGTGGTCTGGTGGGGGTCGAATGCTGAATGCGCGTCAGCGCTTGCGCGCCTCGAACGCGATGGAGAGATAACTGCAAAGCAGGTTGCCGCGTCACTTTCAATTCTGGCAACTCTTCGTTCACGGTGGTTCGAAGTCGTTCCAACGGAAGAGCTGCTCCAGCGTGCCATGCGACTGCCCCGGCTTCATGCTGTTTGCGCAGCGGATGCCTTCCAGCTGGCTGCGGCTCTTGTCGCACGAGGTGAGAGGAATATGGGGTTTCTAACCTGCGATGAGAGGCTTGGGGATTCCGCCCTTCGTGAGGGATTTGAGCTGCACGAATGGTGACCCGGGAAGGTTTACCGGAATGTAACTATCGAAAAAACCTGCTTTTTTTTTGCACCATTAACACAAAAGATCAGCGCGGATCTATGCAACGCGTCCTGTCGGGGTCTCCATAAACATCATTGAAAGGATAATTTTAACCGAAGAGGTTCCATGAGAAGTGTTATTCAGGCAGTGCAAGGATTGTTAGCCAAACCAGAGCCAGAGAGAGTGCCCGCTGTTCCCCAGCATGAGAAAACTCAGACTCAGGCAGCAGCTGCTCCGCGGGCCGCCCCGGCCGCTGTGACAGTTTCAGCGCAGGAGCTTCGAAGACAACGGCACATTACGATTGACCAGGCGGCATCGATGGTGCCAAGCGAAGAAATGCTCACACTTGCCGCTGACGCATGGAGAAAGGCCCGCCCGAAACCAAATGGATGGTGCCTTCGGCATGTGAGATGGTGCCTCGAAGCTCTCGGGCTTGGATACCGTGAAGGCGCCGGGACGGCAATTCGACAGGCGGAACTTCTGCGGCGTGATCCGAACTTCATCGAAGTGACGGGCGTGACAATAGATAATGTCAACTCGCTTCCTCCGGGCGCCGTTGTCCTTTATGAAAGACCAAGATCCGGCTTCGGGCGGCCGGGTCACGCAGTAATATCGTGCGGTCGAGGAAGGTACGCTTCGGACTTCAGAAGCGATAATAATGTGTTCAGAGGACGGCCGCGCGATGAATATGTATTTGCTTTCATTCCTGTACACCGGGGAAAATTCACTTTTGATCCGGCTCAGGCCCGCGCAGTGAGAGACAGAGAAGTCGGCAGTGGAAGCGGGTCCTACGCGGCGGACGGCTCGTACATCCCGGGAGAGAATTCGCTTTATTCGCAGCTTGATTCACAATTCATGTGGAGCGCATTTGCTGCAGAATTCATGAGGCTTCAGAAAGCGGAGGAGGAGCGAAGGGAACAGGAAAGGAGGAAGAATCAGCGAGATAGAGAACTCGAAGAAGCCGGGAAGAATCAGCGAGATAGAGAATTCGAAGAAGCCAGGAAGAATCGGGAGAATGCCGCCTGACTTCCTGCTCCAACGGGGGAGGGCGCTAATCAAGATTCAGATATCTCCCTATCTGTTCTGCTTTCTTTACTCCAATCCCGTGAACAATCTCCAGTGCGCGGTATTTTTCATCTACAGGGAGTTTTTCAGCCTTTTTCATGATCTCATCGCGCATCGTCGCAATTTTAACAGAAAGATCTCCGGCGACCCCGGGGATGAGCTGAAGATCGCCCTGCGATGCGGTCGAAAGCCTGATCTGTGATTCGGCAGCAAGCCGGGCTTCGGGATTGCCCGTCATCGCAAGGATATCTCTGTGCAGACGGGGCCGGGCGGGAATTGCCTCGGGTATGAACCGGAGAAGAACAACAATCATCACCACAAAAGAAAGATGAAGGTAGCGCAGTGCCATGCATATGTATCGTGAAAATTCAGGCGACGGTGTCGAGTTTTCCGTGCGATTGAGGTGCTTCCCTGGAAGTCTCTTCGCGTTCTCCGGGAAGCGACTCGGTCCCCTTCGGTTCCCGGCCCTTTTTGGCAAATGTGCTTTCCACTCTGGCTGTGGGCTGGATATTCTTCTGCGGACCGGAATTTCGAAGTGTAGCCGTTTCCTGCTTCGCTGTTTTCGTCAGATTGTCGGTGGCGGGCTTTGTCCCGGTTGCAGCCTGGGAGGTTCCTGTCGTATTTTGCGCAGACGTAGTACTCTGTTGGCCTACCAGGGAGGAAGCTACGCCGCCGAGAATCTGGGTGACAGGACTGGCCATAATAAACCTTGCAGGGTATAAGTCGGCAGAACAGCAGAGAAAGTTTAGCGTTATGAATGAGAATGGGGAAAAGACCGGCGAAAGCTCTCCGGAACGGCTCCGGGGACCGTTGGGCCGCGAGTATTATCATGAACTTGAAGAACGCCTCCATTATACCTTCGTCAATAAGGAATGGCTTGAACGGGCGCTGACCCACCGTTCAGCCCATGCGGGGGGAGTGTCGGGAGACTATGAGCGCCTTGAATTCCTCGGAGATGCTGTGCTCGACCTTGCAGTGGCGCACCTTCTTCTTGATAACCACCCAAATCTTCGCGAAGGCGACCTCTCCAAGATGCGCGCTGCTCTTGTGAACACTGCGTCCCTTGCAGAACTTGCCCGCGAGATCTCCATAGGCCCGTTCATACGTCTCAGCAGAGGAGAACACGCAAACAAAGGGTCTGACAGACCGTCGATACTCGCTGATGTCTTTGAAGCCGTCTTCGGAGCCATATACCGCGAAGCGGGTTATGACGCGGCGCTTGCGTCTGCGTCGATACTGTTCAATCAGAAGGTAAAGGACGTCATGCCCGTGGATCCAAAGACCGAACTCCAGGAACGGCTGCATGCGCTGGGCTGCGAAGCTCCGGAGTATCTTCTCGACTTTGTCGAGGGGCCTGAACACGCGCCGCTTTTTGCGACCTCAGTGTATGTCGACGGGAAGTTCATGGGGCAGGGAAGAGGCCCGACCAAAAAGGCATCCCAACAGGGAGCCGCTGCCGAAGCACTGCTGGCTCTCAGCGCCGAAGCCGGAGCGAAGGGCGAAGATACGAACGAACAGAATGAAGTCGAGGAGCCATGACGCGAAGAATCCCCACCATTGCAGTGGTCGGCCGCACAAATGTGGGGAAATCCACCCTTTTCAACGCTCTTACGGGAAAGCGCATCAGCATTGTGGAAGATGAGCCGGGTGTTACCCGCGATCGCGCATACGCGCTTGTCGGTCGATTCGATTTCCCTTTCACTCTGATAGATACCGGAGGTCTGGTCGGTGAAGAAGAGTCTCCGTTTACCGACGTCGTGAAAGCTCAGGCTGAGTTCGCGATAGAGGAAGCGGACCTTGTCATCGCGCTTTTCGACGGCATTGTCGGTCTTCATCCACGGGATGGCGAGGTAGTCGGCATCCTCAGACGCAGCGGAAAGCCCGTATTGTGGGCCGTAAACAAATGCGAGAAAGAATCAATAAAGACTGGAGCCGCCGAGTTTTATTCGCTCGGGATCGAAGAGATTGAGTGCATAAGCGCCGAATTCGGCACCGGGCTTCAGGAGCTTCTCCGCAAGGCGAGGAAGGCTCTCGGGATCAAGAAACCGGGAAAGGATGAAGAGAAAGAGGAAGAAGGTGCGCCCATCCGCGTCGCGGTGGTCGGCAGGCCGAATGTGGGAAAATCCACGTTCGTCAATCAGCTTCTTGGAGAGAAAAGGCTCGTCACTTCACCGGTAGCCGGCACGACAAGGGACAGTATCGACGTAAAGCTCAGACTCGATGGCCGGGACTTCGTCATGGTGGATACCGCAGGACTGCGAAGGAAGTCAAAGGTGTCTCAGGGATCGATCGAGCGTTTCGCCAATCTCCGCGCCTTGAAGGCTCTTTCCGACTGCGATGTGGCAATCCTTCTCCTTGACGCTTCCGATGGTGTTCCTTCTGATCAGGATAAAACAATCGCAAGCCTCGCCCACGAACGGGGCAGAGGACTGATTATTGCGATGAACAAATGGGACATCGTCGAAAAAGACCATAAAACCGCAAAGACCTTCGAAAAGGAGGTCTACAATACGTTCAAGTTTCTGAATTACGCCCCTGTGATTTTTATCTCGGCAGAATCGGGAAAACGGTGTCAAGCTGTGTTGAAAAAAGCGAAAACCGTCTATCAAAACTCCCGCGAAAGAATTCCAACTCCCCGTGTAAACAGGGTCTTCGGTGAAGCTTTCCGGAAAACGCCTCCACCTGCGGTGAAAGGAACGCCGGTAAGGCTCCTTTACGCGTCACAGACCGGCACCGCGCCCCCGACATTCGTGCTTTTTGTGAACCATCCCCGGAGGGTTCCTGATTCTTATGTCCGTTTCCTCAAGAGCTTTTTGCGCGAACAGTTTCCTTTTGAAGGAACCGATGTCAAGCTTCTTCTGCGAAAGAGGCAATCCAAAAAGAAAGAGGAGCAGTAATGTCCGTTCTGGTTCTTGATTTCGGCTCCCAGTACACCCAGCTTATTGCAAGACGAATCCGCGAATGCGGGGTTTACACCGAAATAAAGCCGTGCACGATTAATCCGGAGGATGCCGCGCCCGGAAATTTCGGCGCGGTTATCCTCTCAGGCGGCCCTGCAAGCGTCACTGCTCCGGATGCCCCGAAGTTCAATCCTGAATGGTTTCGAACGGGTCTTCCCATGCTCGGGGTCTGCTATGGAATGCAGCTCATGGCCCACTGCCTCGGCGGGGCGCTTGGGCGGGGCGAGAGCCGGGAATATGGACACGCGCTCCTCGACGTTCTCGATACGTCGGATCTGTTTCAGGAGTTCACAGACGGCGAGACCATTCACGTGTGGATGAGCCACGGCGATCAGGTGACAAAGGTGCCCGAAGGGTTCAGGCTTCTGGCCAGAAGCGGAGGCTCCCCATACGCTGCGATTGGAAACGCGGCAAAGCGAATGTTCGCTGTGCAGTTCCACCCGGAAGTAGTGCACACTCCGCGCGGAAAGGAGATCCTCTCCAGTTTTCTGTTCAAAATCGCGGGGGTTGAAAAAAACTGGGACGAAGAAGGCTTTATCGAGCGTGCTGTCGCCGGCATCAGACGTCAGGTTCCTCCGGACAGCAGCGTGATCTGCGCGCTGAGCGGCGGGGTCGATTCCAGCGTTGCAGCAGCTCTTGTTCACCAGGCAATCGGTGATCGCCTTCACTGCATATTTGTCGACAATGGAGTGCTCCGCAGGAACGAGGCCCGGAAAGTGGAAAAAATGCTCGGCCTGATCGGGCCCGGCCTCAAGGTCCGGTGCGTCGATGCTTCACACCGTTTCCTTTCGGCGCTCAAGGGAGTGACTG
>CAYQVO010000001.1:14162-31273 GCA_964421085.1 uncultured Bdellovibrionales bacterium
GCTTCTGGCACTTTCCGGCGGTGTAGACAGTTCTGTTGTAGCAGCGCTGCTGATTCGCGCTATCGGCAAGCGGGTTACCTGCATACATGTAAATCACGGCTTGTTGCGTGAAGGCGAACCGGAGCAGGTGGTTCAGGTTTTTGGCAAGCAGCTGGGCGCCGACTTGATCTATGTAGACGCGGTCGACCGTTTTCTGGATAAACTCGCCGGAGTCAGCGATCCGGAAGAGAAACGCAAAATTATCGGCAGCACATTCATAGATGTTTTCGACGAAGCAGCCAGGGAGATACCCAATGTTACCCACCTTGTGCAGGGAACTCTCTACCCGGATGTTATCGAAAGCACCTCCGTCAGAGGACCGTCGGCTACGATAAAAAGTCATCATAATGTGGGTGGTCTTCCTGAGCGGATGAATCTTTCTTTGATAGAACCGTTGAGGGAGCTTTTCAAAGATGAGGTGCGAAGAGTCGGAGCTGAGCTTGGAATTCCACTGGAAATACTGCAGAGGCAGCCGTTTCCCGGACCGGGGCTTGCCGTGCGGATTCCCGGCGAATTGACGGAGGAAAAGATCCGGATCACGCAGGAAGCAGATGCTGTTCTGATAGAAGAGATAAAGGCGGAAAATCTCTACACGAGGCTGTGGCAGAGCTTTGCCGTTCTTCTCCCGGTGCAGTCTGTGGGAGTGATGGGCGACGACCGCACTTACGAAAGAACCGTCGCCATTCGCGCGGTAGTGTCTGAAGACGGTATGACAGCCGACTGGGCTTACCTGCCGGAGGATTTCCTGCGGCGCGTCAGCAACAGGATTATCAATGAAGTCAAGGGCGTCAACCGCGTTGTACTCGATATATCGAGCAAACCCCCTTCTACGATAGAATGGGAGTGAGACGCGGGGGTGTGCGCCATCTTTTTTAATTTTCCGATCACGGTATTATAGAATCATGACTGCTGCAGTTTTACTATCCGACCCTGCAAAGAATTGTATCGATAATACCATCCGCTCAACCAGGTCTGACAGCTGGGAGATTTTGAGTATTGACAGAAACCATCTCGCCGGAGAGTCCTTCAATCTGGAACTGTCATCCGAAGAAGTTGACACCCTCAGGAGCGAAAAAGCAATTGCTGTCGATCTGCGTGGTCGGCCCGGTGCCGGGGAAGTGGAAGCCGGTATCCTGTGCCCTCTGGGCAGGGATCGCATTCTTGCGATTCTGAGAGGTGTACAAAACGGCGGATACAGCAACGAAGATCTCGTTGTTGTAGAATACAATGCGCGTCAGCTTGTGACGCTGATTGGAATTTCACTGGCATCCGACAAGAGCTGATACTTCGTAATCTTTCAATAGACCTTTTCCATTCAGTGACACAAGCTCAATTACAAAGAGAAGCTTTGAAACTCTCGCGCCGAGTTTCTCGACAAGTCTGCACGAAGCCTGCGCAGTTCCGCCTGTTGCAAGGAGGTCATCCACTATGACAACAGACTGCCCGGCGGCGACTGCATCACGGTGGATCTCCAGGGTATTAGTTCCGTATTCAAGGGCATATTCAAAAGAAATCGTGTCATACGGCAGCTTCCCGGGCTTTCTCAGTGGAACAAACGGGACCCGCATCTGAAGGGCAAGAGGAGCTGCAAACAGGAATCCTCGCGACTCAACTGCCGCGATTGCGTCGACCTTCACCCCATCGAGAAGGCTTTCAAACCGGGAGATCACAAAGGCAAAAGCCTCCGGTGATTTGAGGAGGGGCGTAATATCTTCGAAAAGGATTCCAGGTTTTGGAAAGTCGGGAATTTGACGGAGGTATTTTCCAAGATCCATAAATGCGATAACAGCAGTATTACGCGGGACTTACAAGAAGAGAAAATTCAAACTGCGTTCGCGCACGCAGGCACTTCAGGCAATTCTCGAACGATTTCATGTACCCGCGCGCGACCCTTCGGGCATCTTAAGCTACAGGCCTCATCAGCCTTTTTGGACGAAAAGCATGGTCTATCAGCAGCAGATTGCGAAGCACTTTGATTTCTACAGGAACATACTTCCATCGGTTTTTGCTGTCGCAGGCTCGGTACCGCTTTTCCACGCTCTTCTTTTCAGGCCTGACTTCGAAAACGTATTTTTTGGAGTTCTCAACCTTATCGGGTGGTCGCTTGCCGCGCTTCTTGTGGTGGTATGGCGCGAAATCGACGATCGCGTCCGGCAGTCAGGGGCGAAGCTGAATATTGAGTTCGGCAGTACCTTGGTCGATTTCGATGTGATGAAATACGCGATGGAGGTAGAAAGACGGAATGATGCGCTGATGGCAGGCGCGGTCAAGGGCCGTATCGCGACCAAAGATGAGCTTGCTCGCACTCTGGAGAAGGTTGTCGGTCTTTCCTACCGCCTGCTGGACGCTGAATCGGTTGAGCTTGCCCTGCTTGATCGCGATACCGGTCTCTACCACTCCTCTTTCGTTCTTGGGAAGCCCTTCAGAAAATCGGCTCAGATGATGCTTTCCGAGGGGAGTGAGGGACCCGGAGTGCTCATCTCGCCGATCAATTTTGCAGGCTCGGTACTTGGAAGCCTGCGGGCCGGGCTGAAAAAGAATGCGGTTCCGAACGCGGGAGATCGCCAGATTCTTGAACTCCTCGCGCTTCAGAGCAGTATGGCTGTGATAAACGCGGAATTTACCGGCGAACTCCTGAAGATGCGGCGTGTCTCTGATGAGTCGATCAAGGCAAAGACCGGATTTCTTGCGAACCTGAGTCATGAAATCAGAGGGCCATTGAGCATCATGATGAACGCAGTCGAGCTTGTGCTGGAGGAACTGTGCGGACCCGTCAGCCAGGATCAAAGAGAAACTCTGAATATGGTCAAGACAAATGGCCGGCATCTTCTCGACCTTATAAATGACGTGCTGGACTACGCAAAGGCTGAGTCGGGCCGCGTTACGGCAACTCCGGTCGCCCTTGATGCAGATGATCTCCTGGCTGATCTCCGAAATGTGATTTCCGCGCAGGCAGAAGCAAAGTCGCACAAAGTGCGGCACAAGGTGTCCGGATCCGGCATGGGAATGATGTGTGACAGAAGGCATGCCCGTCAGATACTGATTAACCTTCTCACAAACGCGGTCAAGTATACGCCTGAAGCCGGTCTTATAGAACTCTGGGCGGAACGCTCAGCCGGGAACCGGATAAAGATCAACGTCAAAGACTCAGGCGTAGGCATCAGTCCTCACGATCGTGACAAGGTTTTTGCCGCGTTCGAACGGATCGATCATGAATACTCGAGCAGGCAGGGAGGCACAGGTCTCGGATTGAGTCTGACCAGGAAGCTGGTGGAGATTAACGGGGGCACGATCGACTTTATTTCGTCGCCCGGAACGGGATCCCACTTTTTCCTGCTGATGCCGGCAGCCGATATCGTCAAAGACACCGAAGTGATGAAAAAAGATGATTGCGTGAGCGGCAAGGGCCGGACCGTGCTCCTTATGGGTGAAGATAATCAGGAGAGGAAAAGCATCGGAAGATATCTCGCCAAATTACGATTCGCTCTCGCATATGCGGCAAGCGCCCGGGAAGCCGTAACCGCGCTTGGATCGGCGAGATTGAGAAAGGGGAGGAGCGACAGCTTGTGACCACGCTCCGTAATCACGCGAAGAATCCGAAGCTTCCGATTATTCTTCTGAGCAGCAGGGCATTTTCCTTCGATGTCGAGCAGTACCTGCGTGCCGGAGTCGACAAATGCTTCGCCAAGCCGGTTGAACTTCAGGAACTGGCAAGAACCTGCGGTGTGCTGAGCGGGGCGTCAATTCCGCGAAGATGATACCGGCAGCACCGGAAATGCAGCGACACATTACGGCCCCGTCCAGCGGTGCAGTCTCCCGGACCTGTATAAAAAAAAGCGGCCTGCTCATATGCAGGCCGCACACACGAGGCTGACACCACGCGCAACTCACCCCACAACGTCAATGTCGTTTTTCTTTTCTGTGTCTTCGCCTTCCGAATGCTGCGTGAAATGCTTCTTCGGTCCGTACGCCGGATAGTGCGTTCCAGATTCCTCTCTGCGTTGTTTATTATTGCCTTCGAAGGTCACTGCATCTTCAGAAAGCACATTCCGGTTCTGCCGCGCTATTCGAGAAGCGTCATTAATCCGTTGTGGAAGCAGGTCTGTTTCGCTCAGAATCCTTTCTACTTTCATTTTGCCCTCCCTGGCGTTAACGAAATCCAGTAATGGCGGCCCGTCTTTTCCAGGCCTGCCTGAGACTCTTGAAGTGATATATCGGATCCTTCTGAGTTAAAATTAAGATGCTTTTTCGGATTTTGAGAAAGTATTTTTGTGTCGAGCGGAAAGGAAACTTAACCCGTAGGCACCAAAAAAGCCGCCCTAGGGCAGCTTTCAAGGGCCGAATATCACAAGAGGTACAAGCTCAAGTGAACCGACAACAAGCAATTTACAGCGAATCCGCTGACTACTCAAGTCTCCCACAAATAAAAACCCACGAAGAAGAATGCTCATTCCTCGATAAAGCCGAAGGCTGGCTTTGGCGTTGGGTGATGTTTCTTTTTGCCGCCAATGTTTTTGCCGCCTGGTATTGCTCGACGAGGTAGGGAATGGCTAAAGAAAAATCTCCGGCATTCCAGTTTTACCCGAAGGATGTCTTAAGCGATGGCAATGCGATGGCAATGCCAGCGGAAGCATTTGGCATATACATGCGCCTTCTGTGCTTCGATTGGATCGATGACGGCTTGATTGATTGTCAAAAAACATGGATGCGATTAGGTGGATTTGACCCCTTTGATTTTCAAGGCGAAGAACGAAGAGCCGAAGATTGGGATATAATCATAAGTCATATAAAACCTCAATTCGTTCCCCATCCAACTAAGGAAGGCTTTGTAACAAATCCTAGATTACTGAAAGAACGGGAGAAACAATCTGAGCGGAGCGCCGAAGCTTCAAAGAGCGCAAAGAAGCGATGGCAGGCGAACGATGATGCAACCGCATCCAATCCGCATAGCGATGGCATATGCGAAGGTGATGCGAAACGATGCTCTTCATCTTCATCTTCATCTTCATCTTCAGATTTAAACACTAACGATCTAGCGCCCATTACTTTCTGGACGGACGGCCTTCTAGACGAAATCACCGAAGACCAGGCGAAAGCGGCTTACGCCTCGGCAGGCTTAGAACCTCCAGACTTCGAGCATGGCAAGGCTCGAACTAACCGGCATCTCGATGCTCATCCTGAGCAACGAACACGAAAAGGTGCTTATTCAGCACTCATAACCTTTGGGCTTTCTGAGGCGATGAAGTTTGCAGCCGATAGGCAGCGACTAGTCAAAAACAAAGGAAGCCCTACGAAACCAACGCAGCAAGCGGTTTTGGACAAAAATAAGGCGAAGTTAATTCAAGCGAGAAAAGAGGCGGAAGATGAAAAGCGAAGAAGAGATAAGGGCGGAAATAGTGGAGTTATTGACGCTGATATACTTCGAGTGGGGTAAGGAGATTACCGATGATCTTGTATCTTTCTGGCGCGAAAACTTACGCGGGCTTGATGTTCAAATCTCAAAACTCGCAGCTCGGGAACTTATAGCAAAAAAGACTTTCGGCGAGCCGAAGTTTCAAGACTTTGCCGCTTGCTACGAGGAAATCGCAGCGTCGAAAGGTGAGAAAAAGCGCACCTATAACGCTTGGGTAACGCCATGCGAAAAGAAAGGGCTTCAACGCATAGGCTCAATCGTAACAATACCTGCCAACAGGAAGCTACTCACCCAATGAAAACAAAAATCTCCGTACAGGAAATTTATTTAAAGCTATGGGAAGAGTTTCGAATCCCCGCTCGCGAACGAGTGAGGGCCATCGCGGAACTACAAAAGTGTAGGGAGACATGGGAGCGGATGGAAAACGAACTCCTGACAAGATGCGAAGAGGGCGATAGTGATATTCGCGCCACTGGCAGTACGGAAAAAGCGCTGATGTGCATATTCCTTCTTAAGCATCCAGAACACAAAGCAAGGTTTCAGTTGGAGGGCATAGGGCTATGAATCCGCAACGTGAACTTAATTTTAACCGCTATCCGCATACACCAGGACATAAAGCGCAAGGCACAAGCTTAGAAGCAGCTCATGCAATGAAATCAAGAGCGCAGACACTCAGGAACCTCTCATTGAACTGCTTCGAAACCGGCGCTTTCACCGCTGATGACGTTGCCGACATGTTAGGGGAAAGCGTTCTAACAATTCGCCCGCGCATTAGTGAACTTGTTCGTATGGGCTTGCTTAAAGATAGCGGGCAAAGAAAGGCAAACGCCAGCGGGAAAATGGCAATTTGTTGGGAACTAAATAAAAAGGATGCCGCATGAAATTTAACGGAAGACAGTTAGCCGCCTTTCTTTCCGTGTCTGCTCCGCAGATTACTTACTGGATGAGGCGGGGCGACTTGAAAGGAAACGTAGATAGAAATCCGGGACGCACTGGCTATGTTTTTGAAGCTTCTGAAGTGCTGGCCTTTCTCGACAGATATGAGGCAAGGCGCGTGGCTAAAATCGAAGAATGGCGGCGGTTGATTAAGGCAGCGGCATTTCTAGAAGGGCAAGGCGAATGAGCGAAAGAAACGAGGCTCTAATAAATAAGTTCGACCAGGCAAGGCGCACTGTGACTGAGTATCTTTCAAGCCGTGATGATGAGTTTCAAACAGGGCTTAAGGCATCGGTTGCGGTGTGCGATTTGCTAGACGAGATGGAAGCTGTAGTGATTGCAACGCTTGACACGCTTACTTCCGTTTTCGAGACGCAATCAGCGAACACGGAATCGGTTCGGATGCTTGCCGCATGGCTTAAGGAATTTAAGAAAACTTCCGCCGGCGACAAACAGCAAATAGCGGAACTGGAAGGAAAGTTGATAGCCCTCATAGAAGAGAGATTTAACTAGATGGCTCGGAAGGTTTTGAAGTTACAGGTTTCAGACAGGTTATTGGTGACTCGCGCACTAAAAGGAGATGCCGGCGCTTTTAGAGAAATCTACGAGCGCCACTCTCCTAAAGTGCGCGGGATTGCCGTTCGTATGGGCTTTCCCCGCCAATGGGATAAGGACATGGAACAAAATGCATGGCTAAGAATCTGGAAGAACCTCCATAAGTGGGATAACAAGGCCGCGCTTTCTAGCTGGATGTACAGAGTTGCGATGAATGAAGCACTCATGAAGTTAAGAGCCGAGAAGATACGCAGAGTGCAATATTTGGAAGATGTCGATAAGACGGGCCGATACAAGTGGAAGCGTGAATGTTGGGCTACCTACGACAAGTCCTCGGCTAGTGAACCCTTCGAAGTAGCAGACTCCAAACCTTTGCAAGATAGGGTTCTCTATGCCGTTCAAATCCTTCATTCATATGAAAAAGCTTTAAGGCGTATCAGCAAAGAAGCCGCCAGCGTTGTTATTGCCACTGACTTACTTGGCCTGGACGGAAAAGCAGTAGCGGCGCTTAGTAACTCAACACTTCCGGCAGTTAAATCGCGCTTAAACAGAGGACGGATACAGATAAAAAAACGACTATTAGCCGCATCAATTAAAGATGTGGTGAATTTTTAAAGGGAAAAACATCATGGCAACGAAGCCGAAGAAAGCCGTTAAGACAGTTAAGAAACCATCTCCTAAAGGCGGAAAGGGCGGCAAGTAATACCACGGCGTCATCGCAAGCGCTCGCGGCCCGAGGCGCTTAACAAATTTCGGGCCTCTATGCCGTTGGAGAGTATCCGGCAATTTTGTTGCCCTGTGCAACTCAGGGCGATGGCTAGTGAAAGAAGAAGAATAGTTCGAAGAACTCGCAAGGTTCAAAAGTTAAGCGCCCTTTGCCCGAGGCCGAAAGTGGCGTGAAGTATCGGGCATTTTAGAAAGTTATGAAACTTGAATTTGCTGACATGTTGCCGTTTTTGGTTTTAGTTTGCTGGACTTTTATTCCCTTCGCAGTTGGGGTTTTTGTTGGGAAGACTTTTAAAATCTCGAAGAAATAGATGCCTAAAGTAACCAAGGAGCGAAAGCCACATATGCCATCCCCCTATGACGGCATGACAGAAACAGAACTGCGCGGCGTTGTTATCAGCAAATTGATTGACGCAGTAAGGCCGCTAAGGGGGAAGTTTAGTGTTGGGTGGAAGTATGAGGATGGGAAGTTTTGTGTGGAGGTGAGGGAGAAATAATGCCGATACGTCCCGAAAATAAGCATCTCTATCCAAAAGACTGGCAATCGATCCGCACGGAAGTTCTTATTCGAGCCGATTCTAAATGTGAGTTTTGCGGTGTGCCTAATCATGTCGAGGGATGCTGGACATCGGAGGGATTTGATGACTGCCTGGAACTACCCTCGCTTCTACGACAGCGAAAAACGGAGGGCTATAAGGTTATCAGGATAGTCCTCACCATTGCGCATCTCGATCACGATCCGACTAACAACGACATGAGCAATCTCCGCGCACTATGCCAGCGATGTCATAACCGTTATGACCGCAAGCACAGAGATGAGAGTAGAAAGCGGAATCGGTATCTGGACGCGGAACGTGCGGGGCAGGGTAAGTTTTTTATGAGGGTGGAGGAGAAATAACATGTGTCATTTTTTATCAGCATTAGTAACGCGAACCGGCGAAGTTTTAACACTTCCGGAATATACAGACAGCCATGAGGATTTAGTTGATTACTTCAATCTCGAAGACGACGGCCAAAAATTTTGCCGCGTTGAGTTTACGCCAGAGGCAGGGCCGGAAGTTGTCGATGGGTATGACCTAAAAATAGACGAGCCCAATCCCCCAAGCTGGCTTGATGACGAAATGAAAGCGAAGGTCAAGGAAGACTTAAAACGCAAGGTTGCCTTAATGCTCGTTGCAGACAACAGAAAAATCCTAATCGGCGGCTGTCACATCCTCTGCGATGGCGCAGAGGTAAGAAAAGTAATCGGAGCAAGAATCATTGTGATGCTCGGAAGCTCCAAGGTCGGTGTGATGTGGGAAAGCTCTCAGGTCGGTGCGATGTGGGGAAGCTCCAAGGTCGGTGTGATGTGGGAAAGCTCTCAGGTCGGTGCGATGTGGGGAAGCTCCAAGGTCGGTGCGATGTGGGGAAGCTCCAAGGTCGGTGCGATGTGGGAAAGCTCTCAGGTCGGTGAGATGCGGGAAAGCTCTCAGGTCGGTGCGATGAAACAATCGCAATGGGACAATCCGAAAATTTTGAACGACGAGAGGAAAAAATGAACGAACAAAAAATCATGGAAGCATTAACAGTAATCGGGCAAAAACTTGGCGTTGCAAGTGAGCATTTGTATTCAGTGCTGGTGAGGCAAGCATATGTTGACGCAGCCCAATTTGCTGTTGAATTTGCCGTCGCTTGTATTCCGGCATTCATACTTTGCCGCGTCGCTTACTGCTCATACCCGAAGCGGTCATCTGAAACGTATCACGATTATGATAACCGAATCTTCAGGGCTATTGCCTGTACCATCGCGGGAAGTCTCGCAACGATAGTTGCTGCCGCTTTTCTTTGTCGGGCGCTAGGCGGCCTCATCAACCCTGAGTACCTGGCAATTAAAGAGATATTGGGGGCGATAAAGTGAGCTACGAAGAGCTAGACGTAAGAGACGTAAAGAAGACTCGCAAGTCGCATAGGTGCGTCTGGTGTGGTCAGGTCATCGAGGTGGGACAGCCCGCAACTTATAGGACGTGTGTCTATGAGGGTGATTTTCAGGCGGGCTATTTTCATCCGGAATGTTGGGATGCAAGTACGCGAACGGCGATTGCGATAAAAGAAGAGTTTGAATTTTGCCCCGGCGAGTGGGAGCGAGGGAAGGCAATCAATAAATGGAGCGGGGACAATTTCGAAGAGGGGGCGATAAAGTGAACGGGAATCAGGAAACTCAGCAACTAAAGAATAAGGAGATGAAATATGGCACATGACGTACACGAAATGCCGACAATAGCGAATTGCTGCAACGCCTCAAACTCTTATGCAATAGGCGATATGTTCGGGCCTTCATGGGTAACGACAACCGCACCGTATACTCAACCGCTAATAGCCCGAGACGCAAGCTATGACTATGAAGGCTTACTCGAAAAAGCTCGGGCATTTGAAAAACAAAACGTTTTACTTCAACCGAAAAAGGAGATTAGGAAAATGGCAGAAAGAAGAATAATTCAGGTATTCATCGTTGATACCGATAAGAACGTCCCGCTTGATAAAAGCGTTCTCTATCGTGGCGAGCAGAAGCTTACCGACTCTACCGACGAGGAACTTTTTTTTGAGGTGGATATCAAGCGGCTATTAGATGCCCACAATGAGTTCCGCACCACTTGCCTTGATAAGAAGGCAACGAAAGCAGCCGGAAAGGATGTTCTTTTAGAGGCTGCCAGAATCCGCGATCTGAAAATGGTGGTCACGAATATCGCCGAGTTTTAACAACTAACGAGGGCAGGGCGATGGCGAACGTTGACCGACGTAAAAAGGAAAAGGTGAAGTACCCATGCACCGATGCGGAGATGGAGGAGGTTTCAGTAGGCATGGGACGCGGCATTAAGGATCGCGAACAGTATGAATATTACCTCTACGGATGGGCTGATTGCTGGAAGTACGTGAAGGCGAAAATTAAGAAGGATCAACCATGAAGCACAAGAAGAAACCGCTGCAGCAGGCCGCTAAGAAGCGTCCGTTGAAGCCCATGAAGTTGCGGAAAGAATACTGGCTCTTGTACGACCGGAAAAATAAACAAATACTCCTCTCCATTTTCAAAGACGAGAATCACGCTCGCTCGTGGACGAAGCTATACAACGACTTTGAACCCCGCAAGGTGATCATTACGGAGGCGAGATGACCAACGACACCGCAGCGGCGGCTGAGAAATACAAGAAGCGATACAACGCACTGAATCGCAACCGTATTAACGCAAACCGCGAAGCATCGAATCATTGATCAGCAGCTAGGCGCAGGGGGGAAGGAATGAATAAGGTCTTCCGCTGTTATCGGGAATTTATGGAGTACTACTTTCCCAAATTGTACGCAGAACGAAAAGATGCACCGGGGTCTCTGGTGAGAACGTGGGATTTTGAATCTCATAGCCGCCGTTCGATTCGGAGTGGTCACATAAAGGCGAGTGGGTTCGAGTCCTACCCGGTGGTTTTACATAAGCAGGAGCAGCATGACTAACCAGAAGAAGAAACCGCTGAAGTTGAGGAAGTGGTATTGGGTACTCGAAATGGACGGCGAGTTATACGAGGCGATTCACTTTTCAGGGAAGAAGGAAGCAGAGCTTTGGGCATGGGATTTTAGTCCGAGCATGAGGTTAGAACCCCGCAAAGTGATTATTCAGGAAGTCGAGACGAAGGCGAGACTACCCCGGAGGGAGGCGAAATGACCAGCGAGCGCAAAGGACTTTACGGAAAATATATCATCGAGAAAGCAAACGGCGAACCGTTAGACCCGGAAGCGAAATACTTTGTCTTACGTTACGACAAGGGAACGAAGGACTCGGCGGCGAAAGAAGCCATGTGGAGATATGCATTTCTCTGCGAGGATGATGAACTCCGGGTTGCGTTGATAAAGGAACTGAAGATATGACCCGACACTACACACTGGATGATCTGAAAGCGGCGTTTGAATCAGCTTATGGCTCAGGCTATGCGTTGGGTAGACCGGGAGAGTGGTTCAAGCTGGCAGCTATGGAACGGGCATGGGCCGACTACGCCGCGACCCTGCAAGTGGAGGAGGAGTACTCGCATCAGAAATGCCCGTGTGGTTGTGGAGCGTATGAAGATGAGAACCCTCATGCGCCAAGACCGGGAACCGACCGGGAACCCGCCGGGAAGCCAGTGGGAAGTTTGCCTGATGACGGCTGGATACCCTACGAGCATGGCGAATACAGGATAGATGGGAAGATGGTCACGTTCAGGAATAAGGCGAAAGGTTCTACGCCGCTGCCGGATGCGCTGGACAGGTGTATAGACGACCACCAGGCGTGTAACTCAATTCCCCTCGAACGGGATTGGCAGCGCGAACACGACAAGCTGATGTTGCAGGAGGTGGATAGACGGATACAACTGCGAACACTTCAGATTTACAAGATGATAGAAAACTCAGAGAAGGAACTTGAGCTGCACATCCTTTCCCAAGTCCAAACCATGCTCGATGACTGCCAGCAAAACTGGAAGGCAGCAACAGAGGCTACGGTGGAGAGCATGAGGCAGCAGATAAAAAGGGAAATAGCAGAGGCGGCAAGGGAGGCCACGCAATACGAAGAAAGAGAGCTTCGATGGGGATATGAAAAGGTGGGCGTTGGCTTCGACGGAATAAAGTTTAGCAAGGAGCTGGAGGCCAAAGAATGAAACTCAAACGCCAACGGAAAAGGCTAAAAGCAATTTGGAAACGAAAGAGGAGCGGGAGGAAATGAGAAAGTGCATCCGAAAAATGAAGGCGAGGCGCGGCGAGGCATATCGGGCATTGAAGAAATTCAAGCCCGATAAATTAGGTGAAGTGCAAACAATCGACGAGGATTTGCAAGCATTATACGAGGGCAAAGCTTTAGCATGCAAGCCGCTAACATTGGAGGAATTGAAAACCTTTATGGAAACACAGAAAGGAGCAAGATGACATCAGGAACAGTATTAGCAATTTTTGCGGGCGTTATCGTTGGCACATTTGCCGCCTTGATGGTTTGGGATTACCGGCTTTATACGGACAACACCGAAGGAAACTCAATAACTCAAAGCCTCATTGATTTTTCGAAACGATTCCCGGCAATAGCTTGGGCGATAGGTTTTTTAATGGGCGCTTTTGTTGGGCATATTTGGTTATGACCGACCTTCACCGCGCTCTTTCGCTCCTAACAGACAAAATCGACGATATCGAATGCATTATCGAAGCGGCGCAGAAAACCTTTCTTTTAGCTGAAAAGTTAGATAGCCCATCCCCTAAAGAGAAAGACATCGAAGCGGCGGAAGATGAACTAATCACAGGCCCAAACCTTTCAATGACTCAAGTCCTAGAAATCATGGCGCAGGACATGATGAGGGAAGCGCTCGATCAAGCTGGATGGAACATCACAAAAGCGGCGGAATTGCTTGGCGAATCGCGAAGTAAAGTAAGTCTTTGCAATAAGATCTGGAAGCTAGGCATCCCCGATCCAGATAGCCGCACTCGTTTAAGGTTAGAAGCAGCGAGGTTCATAAAAAGGTTGTGCAAAATAGAAGGAACAAGTATAACGCCATCAAGGTAAAAGAAGATGGCATCACGTTCGATTCCAAGGCAGAGCATCGGCGCTATTGCGAGTTAAAGTTACTCCTGAAAGCGGGCGAGATATGCTCTCTAAAAGTCCATCCCCGCTACAGGCTTGAAGTAGGAGATAACTTAATCGGTGTTTACGAGGCTGATTTCGAATACCATGAGCTTAAAGCCGGAAAGCCTCAGTATAGGCGCGAAGTAGTAGAAGACGTAAAGGGCGTAAGAACACGCGAATACATCCTGAAAAGAAATCTCTTCAAGGCGCTTAATCCATATACAGATTTCAGGGAGAGGTCATGCCGCACCTAGTTGGGCCGCTTCAAATGCCGCCCCTTACGCTGACTAGAGAACTAGCGCCAGAAAAGAGGCTCTTACTCGCCCTTCTCCAGCAAGCAATTTTGGACTGGTGGGGTTTTCGCAGGGCAAAAGAGCGAGGCGTAAGAGTATTTAATACAGGCCACGTAACTACAGAAATAAGAGAACTTAAATCTTGGTTTGAGGACGAAGAGTCGGAACCCTGGTCTTTTCGTTGGGTATGCGCGGCAGCTTTTCGGGAAGAGGATTTCGCAGTCAGGAGAATAAGGGACGCACTGAAAATAACGGTGCCAAAAAAATAGTTCGTTGTGCGGTAAAATTTCGGTGGTATTCTATATGATAGAAGATTTTCCATTTCAGACAGTTGGCGCAGCGATAGGCTTTTATAAACGCCGAAATCCCGCCCGCCTCAAATCGCAAGTTTTAGATAGAGAAAGAGAAAAAGAACCCGATCCAGACTTCGATCCGGACGGCACTTGGGCATCTGTATGCCTTGCAATAAAGGCGATTTTGGCCGCTGCCGAGTATGAACAGAGAATAACTTTCGAGTTTTATTATCTGCACGATACTGACATCCCTATCGGAGCTGAAGACATAGCAAGGCACTTGCATGTATCTGCCCGTAGGGTTTACCGGGCGCTTGATAAGGTAAGAACAGATTTCGAAAACGAACTTATTCGGAGGGGGTTACTTCCACCGCCGCAACCCGAAAGGGCCGGGGAATAACCCTTTAAGGAGATTTAAATTAAATGGCTTTGACTAAGCACGTAGATTGCTCAGTTGGCTCGCTGATAGCGGGCGTTGGCGCTTACTCGGCAACTTCTGCCGTAGCTTTAGCTTTCGATACGAACGCTTCCGGCTACGCTGGCTTTGTGGAAGCTACGATGCGAAGTGTTTCGGGCATCCTTACCGCTAACTTTCAGCATGCTCCTACTGAATCTGGCCCTTGGCGCACGTTGCTTTCAACCTCGCTTATAGCAAATCAGGCTTCCAACGTGGTCTATGAGTCACAATCCGTTATTAACCGCCAAGCCTTAGCGCCCTATGGCCGTGTTACTTTTGGCCTCGCAGCAGAAGCAGGGGGAGGGACACGTTTTGATTCAATAGTGGCTAAGATATTGACGGAGCCAAAATAGATATTTCATCTCCATTTCCTTTCGGGCGGCTCCCCAATGTTCGCGGGTTCTCATCGGAGCCGCCCTTTTTCTTTCGTGCAATCCGTGCGATTTGAGGCGTTTTTAAAATGGCTACTAAAAAGCCAAAAGCTAAAACGAAAAGGCCTGCTAGGAAAGCCGAACTATCAAAAGAACAGGAGCGCTTCCTCACTGAGTATTACAAGTGCAAAGGGAATAGAAGCAAGGCAGCAAGGCGCGCGGTTGTCGGAGTACAGACAACTCGTGACTGGCAAGCAAATAACGAAGCGTTTGCTAGAGCCTTTCAAGATACGGAAGAGGCTATCCTTGATGACGCTAGGGAGTGCTGGAACAAGGCAGCGGAATTTGACTGGAAGGCTTCGAAGGAACTTCTAGAGAAAGCAGAAAGGAAGCAGACCATAGCAGAAGGCGCACCGATAACGATTCAAGCCACAAGGGGCGAAGATAGGCCAAGCGCTAGGCAAAGTAAGAAAGCCGGGGTAGTAGATGGCACTAACGGCTGAAAGACTCTCACGGGCGCAAGTTTGGCCCGATTGGTTATATGATTGCTACGAAGATACTACTTCAGCAGTTTTCTGGATCACAGGGGGCTTAGGCTCAGGGAAGACTTATACCGTTGCCTGGTGGCATCTCTTAAGGTGTTTTCAGAACTGGCAGGTTGAAAAGAGCTGGCATATAGCTCCTACTCATGCAAAAGCGAAGCTGATTTCGATACCTGCTTTTATTCAGGTGTTAGCCGATGAATTTGGCCTAAATGAAGGCAAAGATTTCACGGTTACTTATACCGCTCCGGCTGAAATTGCCATTAAGCGTACAAAGCAAAGAATCATCTTTCATAGTGCAAACAAGTGGCAATCCCTTGTCGGCGAGAACATAAGTCACTGGAGCGCAACAGAGTGCGGCTATTATCAGGGCCGCGAGTGGTTTGATAGGTGTCAGTTTAGAGCAAGGCATCCAAAAGCCCAGGTAATTCAGGGCATGGGCGAGGGAACGCCTGAAGGCACAACGAACAGTTACGCCGAACTTGCCAACTTCGAGGATTACGATCCTGTTAATAATGCGAAGCGCATCATCTTATGGACTGATGACAATCCGCATTTAAAGCCGGGTTACATAGACACGTTAGAAAGAACGCTTTCTTACGATCCGGGCAAGCTTCAGAGCTACCGTTACGGAGTCTTTGTACCGTTCCAAAAAGGAACGGCCTATTGGGAGTTCTTCTACTCGAGAAACGTGGTGCTCGATGTAAAGGTAGATCCTCATCTGCCCTTACTTTTGTGCTTTGACTTCAACAAATCCCCGCTTGCATGGGTATTAATGCAGCGGCAGCGCGTTGAAAAGAACTTTATACGCTATCACCGCTTCGTTGCCCTTGATGAGACTTCCGGCAAATGCCGAGGGCTAATGGATGCTTGTGCTGAGTTTATCTCGAAGTATCCGCCCGATAAATTCGGCCAGTGCCATGTTGAAGTATACGGCGACCCTAGCGGCTTTGCAGGAAGCCATAAAGCGCCCTCTTGTGACTTTAATCAGATAGAGCAGTACCTAAGCGGCAGATATGCCTCAGTTGTGGTAAGGGCGGCAAGATCAGCGCCTACAGTGGAGGCAAGGCTCGATAGAACAAATGCACTTATGGCCTATGAGCAATTTGTCACAGCCGCGTGGTGTAGAAACCTTATCCGCTCTGCTACGGAAACGAGCCTTAAAGACGGAATGCGCGGCGAGATTGAAAAGCCTCCCGGCGAAGATTGGACGCATTACATGGATGCCGTTGGGTATCCGCTTTTCCAGCTTACTAAAAATGAAACCCTTGAAGCTCCTGGCATAAAGCCGCTTCGAGGTTCAAACAAGCGATTTTAATATTATGGCGCAGTTATACATTCATCCCGAATATGCGGCTAGAAAGCCGCTATGGGGGCAGGCAAGCGATCTCTACAATGGGGAACGTTCTATAGTCTCGAGCATTGAATACCTCTGGCCTCACGCTATTGAGGTTTCAAAATCGGATGTTGATAGCGCTAAGAAGCTAAGGGAAGCAAGAGAACTTCGAACAAGATATTTAAACCTTCATAAAATTGTCCTTGCCATCTGGCAGAGTATTTTTTTCAAAGACTCGCCCAAACCAGATGATGAGTTATCAAAGCTTCTAGAGCCTCATGACGGTGTATCAAATATCGATGGCTTTGGAACTTCGCTTGCAGCCTTCATTAAAGACAAAGTGTTTCCTTCAATCTTGCTCTATGGCGACACTTACGTACTAGCCGATGCCGGGCAGACTTTAGGCATGAGTAAGGCCGAGCAAGCATCTTCAGGCTTTAGACCTTTCCTTGAATGCTTAGAGCCGCTTTCCGTTATTGATTGGGAAATTGAAACTCAGTCTAACGCTCGCTTTGGTAAGTACAAATTCCTACGCTACGAGTATG
>CAYQVO010000001.1:31283-88882 GCA_964421085.1 uncultured Bdellovibrionales bacterium
ACATCATTGAACCTAGACAGACCGCAACAGACCTAATCAGACGAGTAAAGATGTCAGATTCGCTTGAGTTCGACGGAAGCCGCTATATCGTTCGGCGCTTCAAGCTTGGAAGTCAAAGTGCGCAAGGTACCCTCCCTGAGTTTGGGGAATCAGCGCAGTTTGAAGAGTTAGAAACAATAGAAACAGAACTTACAGAGATTCCTATTGCCGCGATATCGGGCGATGCATGGCTTGATGGCTTGGCTGAAGAGTCTTTGCGTTATCACAATATCCGCTCTAATTACGATAATATTCAGTACAACCAGGGCTATGACAAAAACTTCATTATAGGCGCGGCTGATACTGATATCCCGAAAGCCTTAAGTGAATATATTTGGGGGCTACTCCCTGAAGGGGCAACCATTCAGACAGTTCCGCCAACTGCCGTTGATTCCTACGAACGGCAAATGGAGCAAGCACTTCTTAATGCCATGAAGACAGGATTGCTTTTGACGAGGCAACTTCCGGCAGACTCTAAGGCGGTGCAAGGTAGCGATACCCTTGATGCTGAGAAGGAAGCTTTAATTTCCACCATTCAAGCCACGACTGAAGATATAAAAACCCTCATGGATGAAGCGATGCGGCATTACGCAAGCTTTATGGGCGTTACCGATTTTACTGGCGGCGTCATCATGCCGGAAATCACGGAAGAAAATGTCGATAGGTTGCGGCAACTAAATATCAGCTTCAAGGGCGAACTTGCCAAGGTTCCAACAGCGCAGAAAGCTTTGATAACGAGAGTTGTGCTCCAAATTCCCATGAGCGAAGAAGAGCAGCTAAAGGCATTAAGCGAGATTGAAGCAGCAGATTTCACACCGCCTGATCCTATGGCCGGGTTTGATATGTTCGGAAATCCAAATAAGCCGAAGGAAGAAAAGCCGCAGGAGAAAAAGCCCGAAGAGGAAGCGCCTGAAAAAGAAGATGCGGCTGATGAAGAATGAAAGAAGAAAGGCTAAGGCTTTCAGCTCATATATCAAAGCAGGAAGCGAGATCAAAGATTTATTCTTTAGAATTGCAGAAGTTTATAGAGCGCTCTTTGAGGCGTTTTGTGGAGGAGAAAAGTCTAGGAAGCCTAGGAAGAAACGAAGCAGCAAGGGTAATCAATAGCCTTTTTGAAGAGCTTAAAGCCGCAGGGCTGGAGGCCAAGATAGCAGAAATCAGGCGCATGTATGCTGATGAAATAGCGCAGGTTGAAAGCGTATTTCGCGGCATCCCTCAAGTTGGCGAAAGAGAAATCTTCACTGATATTGGTAAGGCTACAATAGTGGCAGCCGTTAATGCTCAAGCACAACAGGTTTTAATGCAGACAGGTGCAACCGTGGCCGATGTGCAAGCGGCGCTTATCAATACGGCGATAACGGGAAGCCCTCTTGATGTTGGCGGGCTACTTGGCTCTCGCATGGATGCAATGGCCTCTCGCATTGAAACGCTTGCTAATACCGGGCTTGCTGGCTTTCAGCGCACAGTGACTTTGAACAAGGCAAAAGATTTAGGCTTTGAACTCATGATCTACCTTGGGCCGGAGCATGACTCAATAATCAGGCCATTCTGTGAGGACTGTTTAGATGGCAAAGCTTGGGGCGTAAAAGAAAGAACACTTCCAATTTACACAATGGAAGAAATAGGTCAGATGGATAACGAGCAAGGCTTGCCCGTTGCGACATACGGCGGAGGCTATAATTGCCGCCATCAGTGGAGGCCGATAAGCGCAGAGAGGGCAGCGGAGTTAGGGTATCGGCCATGATGTTGCGCAAAGGTAAGATCGTGCTTCCAGATCCCTTGCTAGGCGTAAAAAACGTCTTCGAAAGGTTACTCCTCGAGTCAGAAACCGAGATAGTTCAAAGAACACAAAGCGGAAAGAAAATAGACGGCGGGAATTTTAAAAAGTATTCCAAAGGCTACGCAGCTTACAAGGTAAGCAAAGGCAGAAAAGCAAGCCCGGTTGATCTCACATTTACGGGCGCGATGCTTCGAGGGGTTCATAGCAAAATAACGAAGCTCACAAAAGATTTTATAGAAGGCAGGATATTCATTTCGCCAGATCAGCAAGATAAGGCGAATTGGAATCAGGAACGCAGACCATTTTTCGGCTTAAGCAAAAAGCAAATTGACTATATAAACAAAAAAATAGGGGATGCTATTCATGGCGGAAAATGACGCACAGAACACTGGCGGCGAAGTAAAAGAAAAACCTGTAGATACTGCAAAACTACAACAGCAGCGAGATCATTGGATGTCCAAAGCGACAGATTACGAAAAAAGATTCGAGGGCATCGATCCTGAAAAGGCAAGGGCAGACTCGGAAGCGTTGAGACTCTTGCGCGAAGAACAGGCAAAGGCAGATCCCAAGCGCTTTGATGAGTGGAAAGAAACCGTAAAGAACGAAGAAAAAGGACTTTGGGCTAAGAAAGTAAACGATCTTGAATCAGAAGTAACAAGCCTCCGTTCAGAGCGAAAAGAGCTTAAAGTCGTCGATGCCGTAATGAAGGAAGCAGCAGAAAAGTTTAACCCCGATGCCCTTCCCATCATAAGAAAGCTAGTCAGGGAAGAGTGCGACTATGACGGCGAAAGAGTTGTTGTTAAAGGCGAAGACGGAAAGCCTATGCGCTCTAAGGCAAACCCCGCACAAGATATGGGCATAGCTGAATATGTAGCAGGCTTGGCTGAAATTTACCCTTCACTTGCAAAGCCTCAAGGGAGTGCCGGTACAAAGTCACCAGGGGTTAAGAGTACACCCAACGGCGCATCGGGCGGCAATGTTTCGCTCGACCAGTATTTGAAAATGACAAACGAAGAGAGGGCCGCAAGGCTTACTCCCCAAGAGCGCTCGCGGTTTTCTCAGCAAGCCCTATCGCGCAAATAATTTTTGATTTTCTCCAAAGGAGTTTTTAACAGATGACTACAGAAAGAAAAGATTTGCAGATTTGCTTCGGCGGGCAGTCGATAGCAAACTTCTCAATCGGCGCTCAGACGATTGCCGATTATAATTTCAATTCAGGCTATTCGATTACAGGCTCAAGTATCAACTTGAATCGCTGTCTTGATGCCGCAAACCCCAACTTGGCAAACATTTATCAGGTTGTTGCCTGTCTGCTTTTCGACAGACACGAAAAGGGCAAAGCCTAAAAGCCAAAAACCAATTTAACAATTTAAGCGAAGCCGCCCTTAACTGAGGCGGCTTTTTTATGAGGATTTCAAAACATGGCCGATGATTATCATGTGCTATTAGCTAACTCGGCACACCCGACTGATGTAGTGAGTGATGGCATTACAGCCGCGCTTGTTCAGAAAGTTGTAGTGATGCCCTTCGTTAAGGCGGAAGACTTGCCCGCCAACACCGCAGTTAAGCTTTTCCGAAAGGATGGAAGCGTAACGGCGGAAACGGCAGCGGAAGCAGCCGCCTATACTTATTCAGCAAACAGCGAAATCAGTCAGACTACAGTTTCAGCAACAGCGGCAAAGACTGTAGTTTGCACGAAGATTTCAGTTGAAGCCGATCAGTTTGGAACTATCACGCCTGCTGATATTCCTGGCTATCACGGTGCCGCAATCGCTCGCGCTCTTGATGATGAGATACTTGCTCTCTTTTCCGGATTCACCGGAAACACGGCAGTTACTGCAACGAGTGTTTTGACGGTTGCAGACATCATGCAAGCTGCCTACAAGGTCAATGCCTCATTGGCAGGGCGCGATGGTGCAAATCTCATTGGTGTCTTTGATTACAAGGGCATTTACGAGATTCAGAAAGAACTGACTCAGACAGGGGCTACGCCTTTTGCTATCGAGTCTATGGTGTCTCTTCTGAAATCGACTCAGGGACTTAACGGCTATAGAGGCTCGATACCTGGTGTTGATTGTTACTGCACCGATGGGCTTCCTACATCGTCTTCCGATGATGTGGCCCTTGTGTTTAATCCCGATCTGGCGTTTGGCGCTATGTATAGTCCGGGCGTTCAGACGAGGGAAACATGGGTGGGTTCCAGTGGATTCCACACTGAATATTCTTCGTGGATATTCAATAAGTGTATCGAATGGAATGATCTCGCCGGATGTACTGTCAAGTCCGACACGTAGAGCATTTTTCCATAGTTGTTCCTTCTTGGGGCGGGATGGGCTTTTCCATTCCGCCCTTTTTATTAATCGATATTTTCGAGGGTTTTTATGCGCACTTCTGAAATCAATCAGGAAGTTTGGGATAAGTTAATAATAGAAGAGGAAGAGGGAAGAAAAAAAGCAAGGCTTCCCATTGAGCCGATGCATAGAGGGCGGCGCATGCCTTATGTGCTTTTCGGCGCTATCGAAGGAAGAGGGCAGCCAGATGAGAAGCCCTCACTTTTCAGGCTTAACCTTGCAGCGGGGCATGCTCAAGTAGCGATGATTCGCATGTATGCACTTGATAAGGGTTTCAAGATTCTCAAATGGTGGATGCCGACTTCAAAGCAATACAAGGAAGCAAATGAAGCCGCATCCGCTGGCAAGAGCGCAGTCTACGAGGATGTCACGGGCGGCCTTTGGGAACAGCTCGATTATGCCTGCCGGGAGCTAACCGGAAACGACCGCATAATTGAAAGCAAAGACGCAGCCATTGCAGCGCTCGAAGCCAAGGTCAAGGAATACGAGAGAAAAGGAAAGTCATGATCTGGACTCCAAACATTGACGCAGCAAGGCTAGAGGCCATCTTGCGGGCTAGGCTTAAAGAAAAAGCCGATGCCGATGCAAGGCTTCAATGGCGGAAAACCTTGCCCGCTGATGTACGCGGGCGCATGGCCGTTATTGATATGGCAAGACAAAGAAAAAGCTGGTTTGAACGCATGGGCATAAATCAAAGTTTTGAGAGCTGCCAGAAGTTTATGGAAGAGATTGCGAGGAAGGCCGAGAAGAAATGAAGTATCAATTTGGGCAAGATATAACGCATACATTCTATGCATCGCTAGACGGAGAGCCGGTAAACTTGCCCTCTCAGGCACCCTCTATCTTCCTTTGGTCTGATGATAAAAAGCCTGCGAGCATTTCAGCAGCACAAGCGGGAACGGGAGCAACAGGGGCTGAGATTGCCTACTGGACTCATAGCGCAACTGCTCCTTACCCTAGAACTTTCACTATTCCAGCTATTGACGATCCAGATCCAGAAGGCACTGAAACAGCGCAAGGCTTTTGGCTTGCTATTAATTACATAGCGCAAACCGCCGGCACGAAGCAGACCGTTATGCAGTATTTCGAGTGCGAGAGACTTCGCCCAACGGACGGAATCCCTGGCACTATAGCGGCTGATCTTAAAGAGGTTTACCCGGCAATATCTGCTTATTTAAGCGATACGCAGTTAGGTGATTTCCTCTCCATCGCAGAAGAAGAGATGCGGTTCGAGCTTGAATCAAAAGGCTTTGACTGGGTTCGCATATATGACTTGAAGAAAACGCGCCTTGCCCTTGCTTATAAGGCGATAGCGCTTTGCGCCCTTTCTCAAATCAAAGAGGATAACGATAAGTTTCATCTTCGCCTTCAGGAGTTTGGGAGACGTTACGAGGCTTTTCTATCAACGCTTACACTTCCCGTTGATGTTGATAAGAACGACATGCCCGATGGGAACGCAAGGCCAGCTAAAACATATGCGGTGATAAGCAGATGACTTGCGCGATAGTTCAAAAAGCCTTCGCTGATCATGTGTTTACTGATGGCGATATCCTTAGCTTTACCACGGCCATTTATCCTTACGAGCAAACGCTTGGAAGCGAGTTTGAAGTAACGAAGCTCTACTATGGGCAGGAAATTAACTTCATTTCGTATCAGGTTAGCTTCCTAAAGGCGTTTGGCGTGACTGGCGAAGTAGTAACGGATTATTCAGTCACCGTATCTTACACCCGCGCTCAGGATACAACCGGAGCATCTTTCACGAGCATTAGAGATTTTTTTGAAGAACTATTTTCCACGATTGATTCAAACCTCGGGGCGACTTGGGATTCAAGCGTTGATTACTGGCTTCCACCAGATGCCGCTTTAGAAATAAGCGACATAACGATCGACTCTCAACCTTGCTGGACGGCATCGGCTACTTACCGGGGAATCATCTCAGCGTAAACGATTTTTAAAATTTTGCGGAGTATATACAAATGGCAAAGATAACAGGCGCTCAGGGCGTAGCGGGGCTTAAGGTGGCAAGCACCTGGGGAACTCCCGTAGCATGCGGAGCAAATGACAAATTAGTGAATTTCACGATTAACCACGGAGAGCAAGCGCAAGCGCTTACCGTTACGCCGATTGGCTTAGGTTCCATAGTTGCAAATCAGATTGATAGGGGAAACGTAGCTCCTCAACTTACCTTGCAGGGAAAGCTTGGTTATAATTCTCCCGAGCTTGTGGCAATGGCTCAGATGTTCGGCGGGGCTTCGGTTGTAAACCTCGGAAGCGGAGCTTATTCGCATTCAATTATCTTGAACCAGACAGCTAATCAAAAATTCTTTACAACCGCTTGGCAGCCTAATATCGGAAGTGCGATAGAGTACGGAACCTGCGTAGCGCAGAAAGTAGCACTCAACTTCCCGCCGCCTAAAGATTACATTGAGGCTACGATTGATTGTCTGGCCGATGCTCAGAACTTGGCTTCGGCAACTAACACATATTTGACTCTTGGCGGATGCACAGCAGCAAACACAAAGAGAATGGTATGGGGAAGCTTAGATAGCTTCTGGTGCAACGCTCAAAACGGCCCGGCCCTTGCGGTCGGAAACCTCTACAACATTCAGTCTGCATCGCTTGAATTTAACAGGCCGCAGGAACATCCAAGGGAAGCAACAGGAACCGCCTCTCAGGGAGTGCCGGTCGCAACGGGCGACTTGCCGTTTAGCGGAACTTTGACTGTGACTTTCAGAAGTCATCAGGATGCCACATTTTTCACGGCACACCAGGTAGGAACCGAGTTTAAAGCAAGATTGCAGCATGGATGCCAAGCAAATGCGGCTGATCCTATCGGTGCAAGCGGTGTTTATTACGGCATGAGGATATATTTCCCAAGGCTTAAAATCGTGGATAGCCCGCAGAATAATCTTGCAAGTGCTGGAGATAATCCGGAAACGGTTGTCTTCACCGTCATGGGTGCTACCTCTTGGCCCGCTGGCATTAACTTTACTGATCCTATTCTTGAAATACTCAGCGACCGCTCAGGGGCGCTTTTAGCGTAAGGACTTTATGAAGGTAAAAACTCTCACGTTTCAATCTGTTCAAGTTGTATCTCTTGAAGATCCAAACGGAGGAATCGCCAAGCTCACATTCAGGCGGGCAAAAAGGAAAGATGACGACTTTGAGAAATTAGCGATAGCTAAGGAACTTGAAGGTAAATCGTTCATCGAGACTCGCGCCCGCTACCATAAGTTTATCACTGATAAGCTTGTGAACGTCGAGGGAGTCTACGAGGATGATGAGCCTTTATCCGTTAGTGCAATCAGGGAAGGCAAAGCACTCGATGAGACGTTAGAGCTAGTCTATGCCGCTTATAACGCTATTGGCGTAAAAGAGGAGGCGGAAGAAAAAAAGGACTCAAGCGGCGAGTCCTCGCCCGCCTCCAGTTCAGAGTAGAGCAGCCAAACCTTACTTGCCAGCAATGCATCAGGCTTTATACCGAATCAGAAGGGGATATAAAGCCTGATTGCAAAACGCCCCTTGGTTGCCCAATAGAGGAACTAGTCGAGCCTGATGTTGAGGAGTTTATAGAAAAGTTCCTCTTGGCAAAAAGGCTCTATCAGGTATCAGGCATAGTAAGCGAAGAAGAGAGGCTTCTTTCAGACCTTGGGATTTTAGACGATCCCGAATTTCATTTGCAGCTAGAACTGATGCTCTTGGAAATAGACGCGCAGCTACAAAAAATAGCAGCTTCAAAGCCTAAAAGAATAGAAGGCCAGCATTTCGAATGAGAACTCTAACCAAACAAGAGATGGAACATATTATTGCCGTGGGCTACGGACTTGAAAAGCCTCAAATTACCGAGAAAGCCGCGCAGCTTACCGAAGAAAATATCAACGCCTTCGAATCAAACGAAGGGCCAGCAACCAAGGAAATTCAAGCAAGAATCGCAAGCATAGTATTTGAGGCTTTTCAAAATAGAACCTCGCCTAGCGATGATGTGCTTTTTCTTGCCGATATCATCCAGCAACTAATCGGAGACAACAAAATACAGCGGAAGCGATCCGCCGAACTTGCCTTTGTCGTTTTAGACATGGGCAGAAAAATGGGATTTACGAAATCCCCAACTAATCCAAGTTTAAAGGGCTAACACTAATTGGCAACGCAGTATCAGGATATTGTCATAAGAGTTGACGCTAAAGGCGCGGTGTCTGTTCTTAATCAGGCGGGCGAAGCCGTTAAGAAGTTTGACTCGGCGACTCAGGCGGCGACTTCTGGATTAAATAAGTTCGAGCGCGAAGTACAAAAGATCGGATCTGCTTCCGTTGGCGGTGTCTCCAAACTTGCTAGCGAATTTGGAAATCTTGGAAAAGTAGCGGGTATATCAGCCGGGGCGGTTATTCTCGCTGGAACTGCGGTAGTGACGGCGCTTGGTAAGGTAGCACAGCAGGGCGAGCGCTTGGCAGATGCCGAAAAAGCCTTTAATCGACTGGCGAAGGCGGCGGGGCAATCTGGCGAACAGCTTCTTTCAAATTTCGGCAGCGCTCTTGATTACACCGTTCCGAAAATGGAACAGATGCAAATTCTTTCCAAGATGCTATCCGCTGGACTTGATCCGAAAGACTTCGATCTTTACGCAAGGGCAGCCCGCTCGATGGGCGAGGCATTTGGATCGGATGCCAAAGACGGCCTTAATCGGATGTATCAAGCGATTGTAGGCGGGCAAACCGAATCGTTAAAGCATATCGGTATAATGGTAAGCGCCGAAAGCTCATCTAGGAAATGGGCTAGAGCAAACGCAAACCTCGGGAAATCATTCGAGGACGTTTTGCAGCGGATGACACCGGAAGCAAAGCTGATAGCACTCCAGGAAGAAGCAACCGAGAAGCTGAAAGAAAAATACTCAGCACTCGGACAAGCAACCGTTGGCGCTGGTGATGCTTTTACGCAAGTTCAAATAGCAGCCAAGGGCGGGCTTCACGAACTAACAAAAGGGATCGGAACAAACGAGGAACTATCAGCCGTTTTCCAAGAACTGGCTTCCGTTATTCGCGGGCTACCGTGGCAAGCCGTAAGTGATGGGTTATCCTCTATCGTTTCGCATCTTATCCCGGCAAAAGACGAATGCGAAAAGCTAGCCGATGCCGCCTCGAGAGCATGGACGGAATTAAAGAATCTAGCCTCGGAGACGTTTAGTGTTCAGATTCAAGTAGATGCAATAGATCAGCTTTCATGGGCAGACTCGCCAGCGCTTAAATTTGCCAAGCTCATTGCAGACAAGTTCAAGCCCGCAAAGCAAGCCGTTGCTGAAGTATCAGCCGAGGGACAAACTCAAGTTGATGTATGGGGCGATCTTTCCAAGGGAGTCCAGCTATTCGATCACAACTTAAAGGCAGCAACCAAGAGCAGCAAGAAGCTTTTAGAGCCGGAAGACTCGAAAACCAAGCAGCGAGCAGCCGAAAAGCTCGAAGAGTCAATCAAAGGCATTCGAGAACAGATTGAAAAGATATATAAAACCGGCTCATACGGCAGCAACCTAAACGCATTTGCTCAGATAGCGGGCGAAGAAACAAAGGACAATGTTGCAGAAATCGCCGAGAATATGGCGAAGGTTGCAGAAGCGCTGATAAGAGCGGGGCAACCTGCAAGCCAGGTATCAGCAGCCTTAAACGAAGCAGCCGAGGGCGCAAGGAAGCTTCGTGAATTTTCAGATCAAACTGCCGTTCAGTTCGTAAATAGCCGCGATACTTCAAGCACAAAAGGGCCTTGGGACGGCGTAGGCAAAGAACTATCCGCCGAAATAACAAGCTCTTTAATTGACGGCGTTAAAAACGCAAAGAACAGTTCAGATTGGGCTAATGTAATTGGCGACCTTGGCGGCTCTATTGGCGGAACAATAGGATCGTCGATAGGAGAATCGCTAGGCGGCGAAGGGTTAGGCGGCGAGATATTAGGCGAAGTCGGCGGCGCAGTTGGAAGCGCAATCGGTTCCGTAATCGTCGATGGCATCACCGAAGCGCTCGGCAATTCAGATTCCAAATCAACAAAGGCAAGAAAAGCGGCTGATCAATATATCGGCGACATATTAAGAAAGAGCAATGTTGTCACCATTGTAAATGGAGAGCTGCAACGCATTAGCGATCTCACATTTAAAGGCAGTACAGATGCCGCATTCAAAGCCCTTCCGGCACAAGCGCAATCCGCATTTTCAGCAGTTGGCGATGCCTGGACTCAAGTCATGGCGGAAGCTGGCGTTGATGTTGAAAATCTTTCGGTAAGCCTCACTAATGTCTTTTCTTCCAATGTCGGAGGCTCAATAGCCGATCTTCGAGTCCTTATCAAAGCGCTTGGTAAAGACGCTGCCGAACTAGCCGAAGCCCTAATGATTGCCTTTAATCAAGGCAAGATGAGCGCTCAAGAACTCATGAACGAGCTTCAAGGCTTGCAATCCACTATGAGCGCTGGCATCCCCGAAGCAGTCGGCGCGGTTGATGTAGCTTTTAAAAGAACACAGGAAGCTGGATGGAGCGGCGGTGCGGTCCTAACTGACGCAATCGCAAGCGTAGCAGTCGAAGCAATGGAGTTAGGCGCAAAGACTTTCCCCGAGCTTCAGGCCATCATGGTAAACACCTTCGGCATTTCAGCGGAAGCAGCGGCTAATTTCATAAACGGATGTACAGCCGCAGGAATTAAATCACTAGAGGATCTAAGAGCCGCCTCTGATGCAACACTTGTTGCCGTTGCTGCTAATATGGAAGCTGGAAGCAAGGGACAGGCTATGACATATAAGCCAATTTCCTTTGATCCGCCTTCTACAAAGGGTTTTGGCGGTGCGTCATCTGCCATGAAAAATACTGCGAAAGATGCAAAGGATGCGGCAAAAGAAATTAGAGATTTAGTCGAAGCCTCTGGCGCTTACTCTGACATACTTTCGAAAGTTGCAGCGCATGAGATGACCGTAGCGGAAGAGGGCAAAGCGCTAAAGAAACTTTATGGCGAAATGGCGAAAGCTCAAAAAGCCATGACTAGCGCAGAGAACAAACTTGACGAATATCTTTCCAAGCACAAAGGCGCAAGCGTTCAAAGTAGGCAACTTGCTCAGTTAGAAAACCAAGTTGATAGAACAACCAATGCCTTTAATAAACTTAAAGACGCATCGAAAACCGCTGAAGAAAAAGCGATGGATGCTTTCTTGGCGGGAAGAAAAGACTTTGCCGATGCTGCAAAGCAAGGCGGGCTTTCGCACGATATTTTAGGCTTTGGCAACGTAAAGGGAGCGGTTAATAGCCTCATGGGGCTAGGCACAAAAGGCGGCGCTCTTTCGGTTGAATCTATCAAGGCCATTGGAGCAGAAGCGGAGCAAGCTGGAAAAACCACGCTCGCCGATATTATTCAGTTTCTTCAAAATCAGGGGATGGACATTGGAACTTTGCAGAAGTTTCAAGCTGGAGCGGAAAAGGCAGGACTCGAGAGCGTTTCTGATTTCCTCAATATCTCGGATGCCGATGCACTTAAATTCCTTTCCACGTTGCAGGAAATTAAGTTCCCATTTGCTGAAACCTCTAAGGCCATTTCAGACACACTCGCAAAGCTTGATAAGCTTAGAAACTCGAAAGTAAATGTCGATGTGAATTTAAGAATCAAGGCCAGCTACGATAACGAGATAGCGAAGAAATATGGCCCGATTGTAAACTTTCAATCTGCCTATGCTTCAAGTCAAGGGCCAAGTAACAATCGGTGATTTACATAAGTTACCCGCATATTCAGAGCAATGCCCTTGTCAGGACTTCTTCGCAAACTTTCGACGGTATTTATGCGCTCGGGAATCTGGTTAATGGCGAGCGATACCTAAGAGGCAAACTAGCTTCAGCGGTAGCGGCTGATCCATTAATTACCTATGACCTTGGCACCGTAGCAGCGGCGGCAACTACGGCAACGGTAAATCATTTGATTATTGCTAGGGCCGATCTCTTAAAGGCGCAAAATATAGGCACGATAACTATCAAGGCGCATACCTCTGATAGCTATGCAGGAGCTACTTCTGTTTATAGCGATGCATCCTTTGCAAGCGCTACGCTTTACGGGCCAAATGCGACAGATTACATAGCGACATTTGCAACTACGGCAGCAAAACAGTTTTGGTATGTCGCTTTCACTCGCTCCGCTGGAACTACAACGATAGAACACTCAAAACATTATTTAGGCCAATGCCTTGATTTAGGCGTTGGACCATCTTCGTTGTCATTTGAAAAGATACCAGGGGAAACACCGGGCGAAAAAACAACTTCAGGCGCTCTTGATATGATGAGGCTGGATGAACCAAAAATCAGACTTGAGCTTGAATGGACAGGCGTTTCAGATGCGCTTACCAATACATTCGAGCAAAAGATACTAAGGACAAAAGACATAAATCGGTTTTTCCTTTACACCACAACGCAGCATTATCTTTTGATGGGCCGAAGGATAATGCATTGCGAATGCTTAGACGGCTCAACATCAAACCCCGATGGCATCCCTAACTGGAATACCATCAGCGCAACCTTTCAGGAAATCATAGGCTAAGTTGACAAACCTTCTTTTTGGATACTCCGACATTGCGCGGAAAGGCACACTCACGGCCACTCCCGCAGCAGAGGCCGGATTTTCAGAAACAAACCTATGCTTAGGGCCGCGCAAAAACTACTGGAGAAGCGGAACATCTCAAACCACTCAAACGCTCGTTTGGGATTTAGGCGCATCGATTACTCGCGCTTGCAACTTCCTATTCGTTGCAAGAATGGATCTTTTCTACCGTTCAACTGCAGCGGCAAGGATTGATTTGAAATCGTCAAGTGACGGGGCTTCGTTTACTAGCCGATCTCTAACTTCCTTGACAGCCGCAAGCCTCATAGGTTCACAGGCAAGAGATTTCGTTACTACCTTTGCAGCAACTTCAGCCTATCGCTATTGGCAACTAAACCTTACCAATGCAGGCGGAAGTGCTACGCAGCCAGCTTTTTCTAATGTGATGTTCGGCACTGCTTTTGACTTCGGACGCGATCCTGCATGGGGACGAACCTCTCAGAGAGTAGCAGAAGTAAAAGGGCAGCGAGTCCCGGCGCTAGTCTTTGACTTTCAATACTCTGGATTAACTAACGCAAAGATCCAATCTTTCTATGATGAGATAGGAGACTATACCGACATACAACCGATTGCGCTTATTTCGTCCACGTATCATCCGCAAATTCAAAACCTCTCCGCCGTTCATGCTGTAATAACAAGCGCCAGGGCAACTTACGAATCGGTTAATACATGGGGGCTAACCCTTACTTGCGAGGAGTGTGTTTAGATGACTACTCCCGCCGTTCAAAGCTGGTTTGCGTTTCATATCACGTTAAAGCATATGACTTCCGGCGCATCCTTAGTGTTGCGGTTTTCTAACCGGATGCCGACTGGCGAAACCACGGTTATCTATTACCCGCTTTTAAAAAGCATTTCGGGGCTTGGTTTAGCGCTCGGTCAAAATGGTATGCCAGCGGCAAGCTCTGGCACTGTGACAATTAAAGATCCTTTCTCGAGCATCGGAGAAGAACTCAGAGTTTTCGATCTTCTTCAGGAATATACGGGCGTAAACCAAGCGGTTGAATTTTACGATGCCCGCACAACGCTGTCAGATACTTCGCCTTATGCTGATATGGTGCTTAGATGGTCAGGCGTTTGCAAAAGCATAACGAAAGGATTTTCAGACGGCGATCAGACGCTAACTTTCAACGTGCAAAGTCAGACCATTCCGCAAAAGGCTATTTCTGCGAGCATTGATGATACAAATCTTTTATCTCCAGCGGTTACTCCTGCCGCCACTGTAGTAGAAGGCGCAAGGGGGAAGGCGGTTCCTTTCGTATTCGGGCAGGGAACTGTCAATATCCCTGGCATCCAATACCGCGTTGACTCTGCTTCCGCTTACGCTTTCGCTTCGGCAACCAGAGGGCTAGATCCGCAAGAAACAACGGGCGATTTAAATCATATATATGTAAAAGATTCTAAGGGCGTATTTAGGAATGCGTATGTTTTTAATACCGCCATCGAAGAAGGTCATGTTTTCGCGAGGGCAGGCGCAGAAGGCGGTGCTAGTACGCCAGAGGCGGTTGACGGCTCTATTGAGTATTGCTATCCCTTCCAGGCAAAATGGATCGTACCCTTTAGCTCCGAAGATGGAGTGATAGTTAGCGGCGGGCAATGGCGCTTTAGGGGGCTTAACAATGGCGGATTAACCCCTATTGGAAACCTCGTCTTTTCAATCTACGCGCTCGGGACTTACGATCCGGGGCAATATTATATTCCTATCGAACCCGCACTTGCCACAGTCGAAGTGCCGAAGTCTGCCTACCTGTCCCTTGTTAGGGGCGCTTCGGATTTTTGGGTTTATTTCCAATTTCCCGAAGCCTTCTACATGCCGCGAACTACATTCCCATCAGGCGTATATGGATACGCCGTAGGCATAAAGCAATCAGCCTTCGCAACGACTGCAACAGATTTCGTTTTCGGTAACTGCAACAAAGATGCTGGCACCTTCCTTTATGGCTATAGAGATGTCGCGATGAAAAGCGGTTGGAACTTTCCCGGAGCGTTAGCCGTTCCGCCATGCTTCAAGGTGTTTTGCCTTTCCGCATCTTGGGGAACAGATACATCTTCCGGGCGAAATATAAGGAAGTATCAGTTTAAACAATACCCGGATGTAGTAAGAAGCGCTTATGCAACTCAAATAAACGTCGAATTAATGGCGCGAACCAAAGGCGCAGCCGATACTTCGGGCTATATTCCTGCAACAGACGATCTCGGAACCAAGTGCATTACACGGCCCGATCACGTAGCAGCCGCCATGACTGGAGATTGGACAGGGAGCGCATTTGCCAAAAGTACCAAGTGGGATTTCGATGCTTTCTCAACTACGTGCAACACGGTTTTTGCAACTTCGCATCCTTTTAACAGGCGCGTTAATGGCTTTATCGAAGGCAGGCAAACGCAAGATGCCTACCTTCGCGCCCTTTGTTCTGAAACAGCTTGCAAGATTGCACAAAGAAGATCGGGTAAGTTTGCCCTTTGGCCTTGGGGAACTACTGGCACAGTTACGAAAGTATTCACCGATGAAGACATCCTATCTTTAAACTCATGGGAAAGGCTTGATTCATCAAGCGTTGTGAACAGAGCGCAGCTTTTTGGCGGGAAGGGTTACTTAAACGTAAATCAAGAAGTCGCCAACGCTCAAGATACCTTTGCAAACTACTCGCTTTCGCAAATGCGAGATAGCACTACGAGCGCTTATGATACCTTTCTTTGTGGTACATCGACTACGCTTTACGGAAGTTCGGAATTAGACCAGGTTGAAACAGACCTTTTAGGCGATACCCAAAGCTTAAACACTCTCGCCGAATATTATTTAAGAGTTCATGACCATCCGCACACGGTGACTAGTTTTGATGTCAATTATTATGACAATAACACGCTAGAGCTTTTGGACATCGTGGAGCTTTTATCCGCTATGCTTCCAGCTTCGGGCGGAAGTTCTCTATCGGGCAGGGAAGCAACATACACAGCCGAAGAAGTTTTGGCACATAACGGGCAATATGTGATTAGAGCGCAGCGCTACAGGGCGCAGCTTGTCGGCTGGACTATAAACTGGAGTCAGGGAAGCTTACCAACGCTTACCCTAGAGGCTCGAATTATCAAGCCCTATCACGCAAACGATCCAACATAAACAGGAGTAAAGAAAAATGGCTTACGCCGATGCATTGCGTTCGAAGACTTGGACGGCCAGCGATATTGCAGCGCTGATTGAAGGAATTTTCGTTGCGGGCTTCCCGCTTACGTGGACGGGTTGGACCCCTACCTACGGAGTACCGGGGGGGTTGACTTATGGCTCCGTAACAACCACTGCCGCTAAATACATACAAATCGGCAAGCTGGTGTTTTTTTATATCCGCTGTTCCGGAACACTCGGAGGCTTGGCAGCGGGCGGGTTGAGTTTTACCGCACCCGTAGCGCAGTCCACCGCTAACGATACGGCTTGCGGAAGCGTGATGACGGTTGATAACGGCACATACAAAACCGGCATTCTGGCATTGCAGACTAGTAACAGAATCTTTGCTTATAAGCACGACTTGGCCGCATGGGCAACGAGCGGAACGGCTACGCTTTCAGGCTGCGGGTTTTATGCCGCAACGTAGCCCATCAAAGCAATTCTTTCAACGTAAGGGTTAGTAAAATGAACTTACCAACAAACGGCAACGGGCAAACGAAATGGATGCTAGGCTTTTTTGCAGCCTTGCTTCTTTCCATCTTCGGGCTTTGGGTGACTAACATAACGTCTGCCATGAATCTGTTTCAGTCAGGAGCAACGGAAAGGACGGCGCGCATTGCAGCACTTGAAACAACGCAGCAATTCAACGCCGAAAAGCTTGAAACCGTAGATAGAAAAATCGATCAGGTGCTTGATAAGCTAGATGCCCACATGACCGGAGTTATAAGGCAGAGATGACTGAAGAAGAGTTCACGGCACTTGCTCGCACAATGCTGGAAAGAGACGAAGGAAAAACAAGGCGCGTTTATCCTGACTCTCGCGGCATTATGACAGTAGGAATCGGACATAATCTTCAGGCCGTGGATTTAAGCGATAAGGCGATAAACCAGATTTTTGCCGATGATTTATTTACAGCGGCTTTTGCCATGCGGCGAGTCTTTGGAGATGAAACGCTTACAAAACTCAGCCTCAATAGAAAGCTCGCAATTTGCAATATGATTTTCAATCTTGGCGAAGGCGGGTTTATTCGCTTCAAAGAATTGATCAAGGCGATAAAAGAAGAGCGCTTTGATGATGCGGCTTCCGAGTGCTTTAAATCCCGTTGGGCATACCAGGTTGATGACGGGCCGGGAGGAAAACCGGGGATGGCGGATAGGGTAGCCTTCATGCTGGCTAAGGATAAATTCCCATACTAAATGAAATACATACTTTTCTTTCTACTATTGCCGGGTTTGGCGATAGCAGAAAGGGGAGTCTCTTTCCTAGGCATGGAGGCGTTCGACTCTGAGACATGCACGAAAGCGCTTCGGGTTTATGAGGCAGTTAAGCGCCCTTGGGCCGCGATGCTTTGGGGTAGCTTCGGCAAAACTCATATTTGTCCGGAGCGCTTTCTTGCACTTCCCCAAAAGACAAAGCGCCTAGAGATATATGCAGACAACGGAACTTGCAACCGCTCAGGGCGGCATTGCACAAAATACGATAGGCCAGAGTTTACGAAGCGCATTAAACAGATTGCTGCTTGGATAAAGCCGCGCATTTCGCTTGCCTCTTATTGGGTAATGATGCGGCTTGAAGACGACGAGCGAGAAGCAACCGTTAAAAAGAAGCGCACTATCATGCGGCGATACTTACCTAGGGCGGTAAAGCTTGGAAGGAATCCAAATGTTAAAACCTCTTATTTTAGCGGCTTTGATATTGCAGAGTTGCACGGCTTTCAGCGCACCGATTTCCCAAGAGGAAAAATTCGAGTGCTATCAAACGATGGCTTCGATCTCGACCTTGGATCGGAGCGAATGTGTTGCATTGGGTATCTCAGGCTCTCCCAATTCGTGCCAGTCCTTCGAGCCTCGAAAGCAGCCGGCATCAATAATTTGTTATGGTTCCAAGCCCAAGGCGGATGCACTGAAATTTGGGTTGAGCCTATTAACCGGCATCCTGAGCTTTGGGACGCTGATATACGGACAATAAATAAGCTTTTACGGAATTAATTAAATGGCCGACAACGTAGAATTGCCGGGAGATGGCGAAACGGTAGCAACCGATTTCGTAGACGGCAAGCATTATCAAAGAGTAAAAATTGATGTTGGAGGGGAAGGTGCCGCAATGCCCCTGTCGGAAACTAATCCGCTTCCAATTTCCGGCACTGTCACGGCCAAGCCTTCAGGAACTTATTCAGCAACTGTTACCGTTTTAAACTCTTCACTTCCCGTTACTGGCACTTTCTATCCTGATACACAGCCAGTTTCGGGATCTCTTACTGTGAATGCAGGTAATGGAACCTTTTCCGTGGCAGGAACAGTAGGCATTTCTAATCTTCCTGCGGTGCAGCCGGTAAGTGGAGAAATTTCGATATCAAATTTTCCCGTCTCTCAAACGGTAGCTGGAACAGTTACTGCAAACGCAGGAAGTGGAACCTTTGCCACAACTTCCACCGTAAACAACTGGCCTTCCTCTTATCCAGTAACTGATAATGGCGGAAGCCTTACGGTAGATGGAACCGTTGCCGTGTCTTCCATGCCGGAAATAAGCATCGACACTACGGGGCTTGCAACTTATTCAGCGCAGGTTACAACGAATGCGCTACTTGACGCGCTAGGCACCGGAACCTTCGCTGCAAATGTCACCGTGTTAAATCCCGTTAGTACCGTAACGGCAAATGCTGGAAGCGGTACATTCTCAACTTCAGGGACGCAATGGATTTCGGGCGCAACGGGAACCTTTTCCACATCTGGCACAGTCGCAGTAAGCAACATGCCTAGCATCTTCCCACAGACTCCAGCGATGCCGCTTGATTGGACTACGTTCACGCTGGCTTACAACGGATCTAACCAACTTGAATCCATCAGATACAAAAAACTCATAAACGGAAGCCTCGATACGATCATGATGGTTTCCTTCAGCTACACCGGCAGTAATCTCACTACCGTTAACTATATTACCGAGAACATACCCGGAGAGTTGGGGGACTAAATGAAAGTCTATTACGATCCCATTGCTGGAGGCATGGCCTCAATCCCGGAAGACTATGTAGCGCAAGGAACTTTCGCAGCCCATACAACCGCAACAGGAACAGCCGTTCATGGCCTTGGCACAGCAGCCCTTTCTCCGACAACTGCATTTTCAGCGGCGGATCACAATCACACAGGCGTATATCAACCAGCGGGAAGTTACCTGACGGTAGAGACCGACCCTGTGTTCTTGGCATGGGATAAGAGTACAGGCATCAGTATTACCGAGAGCCAGATTTCAGACCTTGGCGATTACGCTGGAGATGCCGCCTTTCAGGCTCATGTCACAGCTACCGGCGCTTCGGTTCACGGTTTAGGAAACTCTTCGATTCTCAACACAGGAACCACGGCTGGCACTGTAGCAGCAGGCGACCATACGCATGACCTATCAGCCTATGCTCCGCTTGCCTCTCCCTCTTTTACAACTCCTGCCCTTGGTGTGTTCACCGGGACTAGAGGCACCCTTACTAACAACTCCACAAACGCCACTGTTAACGGCTTTTACGTTACGTGCAACGATTCGCTCACGGCAACTAACACGCGCACACAATATGGCATTGGCACCGCTGCGGGTATGTCGATTGATGGGGGCCTCACGAGTGCCGGATCTAGCTGTATGGGCGCGGTAGGGCAGGGGTTACGAGCATACGCTGCGGGGAGAGATGATAACGGCACCATTGGCACAGTTTATGGCGGCTCGTTTGTAGCTGGCCATAACAACATTGACGTGTATGCGAATCCCGTCACTACCCTTGCTGCGGGACTTGTCTCAACCGCTCTCGTTCGGCGCGGCACTATTGAAACATATTACGGGCTATACCTCCCTGCGCCGACTAAAATCTCAACACCTGCCGCATGGACAGCGGGAGCAGCAGTCTCGGCAGGAATCGTGCGAGCGCCCACGGTTGCAAATGGATATTACTACGTGGCTAATGGCGCAGGAACGACTGGGGCAATCGAGCCAACGTGGGACACTACACCGGGAGGCTCGACCGCCGACAATGATATCACGTGGCGCACTCTCATCATCCCCTCGATAACTAACGAGTGGGGCGTATATCAGGCATCCGGAGCAGCGGTAAACTATTTTAACGGCGATGTGGGTATCGGGCCGACTTCTCCGCAGGCAGATTTGCACATCTCCCGCTCGGCGGGTGCCACTATCAGGATGCAGCGAGCAGATACTTCCGTCTCTGCTAATGACGTGGTTGGCACTCTTGACTTTGTTACCAACGACTCACAGCCTTCGACGAACGTATACGCAGCTCGAATACAAGTCATTGCCACTAACACAATTTCATCGGACATCAATCCCGCAAAAATAGTGCTCTCAACTACTCCCACTGGTGTAGGCGCAGCGCTTACTCCAGCTCTCACGCTTGGCGCAGACCAGAGTGCCTTAATAGCTGGCAAATTTGGATGTAACGGCGCAGCCGTTCAGGCGGCTTATGTAGTAGGCGCAGCAGCACCCGCAGGGGGAACGGGAGCAACGGCGGGGGCATACGATACAGCGGCAAACAGAAACGCGATGATTACTCTCGTTAACAACATGAGGACTTGTTTAATTAACGCAGGATTAGCGGTAGCAGCATGACAGACATAAAAGCAGAAATCACTCCGGACATTTTGGCGATATTCGGGAAAAACCATAAGTGGATAATGAAGGTGATGCCGAACGGGGAATTTAAGTTTAACCGAGAAGATTTTCCGGGCATGACTCCGGATGAATTTGCTCGCGAAGTGGTGTGGATAATGGAGCAACATCTCAGGCTCGACATCAAGGCGGCAGCATGAACGAACTCAACGAACTTAAAGCCCAAGCCTACGATTGCATTTTGCAGATTGAGGCGCATCAAAGGCAGATTGAGGTTTACAGGCAACAGCTTGGCGCCATCAACGACAGGATAAGGGATTTTAAAATGCCGCTTCCGGAAGTGCCAATCCCGCCAAACGAACCAAAGGAATAGCCCATGCTACTGCTTTTCTTTCATCGCATCGCTGGCCGACTCAGGAAAACAAAGGGCGGGCGCGTGACTTTCAGGCAGATACGCACACTTCGAATCGAAGGGCCAGGAATAGTAAGGCGAACCGCGAAACGATATTAAGGACTAATCTTTATCAAGGATTTACTATGTTAAGTTCAGTTTATAAATGGCTTGCTGAAAAGGTTATTGCAAGGATTCTTCAGCCTTCATCTGTTATTGGTTACCTGACGGCGATGTTTGCTTATTTGAGCTGGAACCCTTCAGCTATAGGGCTGGAAGCCATGAAGCAGCTTGCGCTGGCGTTGGCCTCGGTGATTCTCTGGCTTGTGAATGAAAGGCCGTGGATAAAAAAATAGTGCGGATGCGAACGCTTGGGCGCTCGTATCTGTTAGTTTTCATCCGGAGGGATTAGGCCAAGAGCAAGCGCCTTTTCTCTTAATACAATTTGGCGGCTTTCTGCATTCAGCGGAAGGCCGCGTTTGTGCGTTTCAGATAGAAACTCTCCCATCGTCATCTCAACACGGAACGTCTCAAAGCCCTCCCTCATCTGTTCCCATTCCCATAGATCCAAGTTCTTCATATATTCAGAGTAGGAATAGCCGCTTCGAATAGAATCGAAATTTTCACGCGGAATAACCTGAACGAACTTCTTCCCATATGGCAGGGGAATCTTGATCATTTCGTCTGGTAATTGGGTGGAAGTTCATACGATGTGAATTGAAGGCCGCTTGAATCTGCCTTATCCACTCGAAACCGAAATCCCTGATAGTTTATATCCTGCGGGAAAGTTGCCGGAAATGTAATCTCGCTTTGAAGTGGTTCAGAGTAGTGAGTACCGTATTTGCTCACAGTGTACGATTGCGATCTCTGAGTTAATCGAATGGTATTGTAAGACACACCGGAATAAACAAGCTCCTGAGTGCCTCCAAAACCAAATCCGTTAGTGTACGCAGTAAAGAGCGGAGAGCCTACCGGGACAGTTCTAGCCTCGTTAGGCGCAAGATCAATAGTGTACTTGGTTGAGCAACCGCAAAAAACCATCATTAAAACCGCTAACGCAATAGCCGCAGCAGTTTTCATTTCTTGTCTCCTTTCTTACTAGTGTCCAAAAATTCCCCGTCGAGCATCTTCCCATATTTTGACCAACTAAGGCCGGATATTTTTCGAAGCCTACAAAGAAACCCGACAAATTCATTCATCTTTGATGCCTCGCTATCGCGCCAAAATAGCAATTTCGAGTGGGGCTGGCTAACGGCTCTTGATAACTCCCGAATCCCTAAGCCCGTAATCTCTTGAACCGTCTTAATAAATCGCATTGAGCCGAGCATAGACCAAGCCTTCTAATTGATAAAATAGGAAATCTCACTATCAGGCTAATCTTTTTTAGGCGCATGGTCAAGATATTAACCAGAAAGCTATTGACTTGGTCAAGATGTTGACCGATTATAATTAACATGGAACAAGAAACCCCCTGCAAATCCTGCCAAGAAACGGACATTCAGGCCCGAATCTGCGCGGTTTGCGGGGCTATTGTTTGCGACCTTTGCGCGGTTTTCTCGATTCTGGCCGATGGTCCTTTCTGCTCGGATGAGTGCTTGGACAAAGCAATCAAAAGAGCAGCGGAAGACTGGATAGACGAGAAAACGACGCGACTTTGGTTAGATAATAACAAGTGAGAGGAACTATGAGCGACTTCAGAAACAACCGAGACGAGCTTGAAAAACGAATTGGAGAACTTCAAGAGCGCTTGCGCTTCGCCACATCGGAGGACGAGGCGCAAACGATTATCGAAAACATTAGAACGCTTATGGCCTGGCTAAAGGCTGCGAAATAGAGAGGAAGAAATGGCAAGCGAAGAGAAAGGACTTGTAGTTATTGATTATGCGCCCGTTGATGCGAAAACGATGCAGGCGCAAGTAAATGCAATTCAGGACGCTATGCGAAGCGTAATGAAAGAGGGAACGCATTACGGCAAGGTTCCCGGCTGCGGAGATAAGCCCGCACTGCATAAGCCGGGAGCCGAAAAACTCGGCCTCATGTTCAGGCTAAGGCCAACAATCGCCATTGACGAGCGGCATCTCGAGAACGGGCATCGCGAGTATCAAATTATCTGTTCGCTCCTCGACATGTCAGGCTCGATAGTGGGGCAGGGCGTTGGCTCATGCTCAACGCTAGAGAGCAAATACCGCTGGAGGAATGCCGAGCGGGCTTGCCCTACTTGCGGAAAATCGGCGCTCATCAAATCAACAGACTTTCAAACCAAAGAAGCAAACGGATGGCTTTGCTATGGAAAGAAAGGCGGCTGCGGGGCAAGGTTTCCGCTCGGATCTCCTGACATCGAAGGGCAGATAGTCGGAAGAGTAGAAAACACGGACATCGCAGACCAATATAATACCGTGCTGAAGATGGCAAAAAAACGGGCGCATGTTGATGCAATCCTTACCACAACAGCCGCAAGTGATATTTTCACGCAGGACATTGAGGACTTGCCCGATTCTGCGCTTCCGCCAAAGGCGTTTGAACATCAGGCGCGAGTTGTTCCGGCAGATACCTTAAGCGAGTCACGAAAGCAGCTTGCAGAAATCGACCGCGAAGAGGCGCATAGCAAGGCGAAGTTTGTTTACGATGCGAAGCTAATCGTTAAGGCTATCGGCGCAGATAAATGGCCCGAGACTTGGAAGAAGGCAAGGGCGGAGTATTCCTGTACTCATGCCGGTTCGGAAGTGTTCTGCGAGCGCCGAGTCGAAGGATGGGATCAGTTTTGCACGAAGCAGCCGGAAGATAGCGGCGATCCTTACGATTGCCTCGGCGACTTACCAGACTTGATAAGCAAGACGGAGGCAGCATGATTAAAGCATACGATGCACCCACAGCAGCAGCGATGTTTATCCAGCACATAACAGAGGCGAGGCGAATGCTTGATGCAGCGCCCCATGCTGGCGTTACCGAGACATTCAAAGAGCTTCGGCGTGTTATCAATGAAGCCGAGGCATGTTGGGAAACTCTGGAGCAACTTAGAGAGGAAGAAAATGACTGACGCACTGTTACCCGTAATCAAAGAGCAGCAACTTTCAATCGTGGCCTCGGTTGAGGCGCTAAAGATTGACATAGCAAATCCGGACACGGCAGAAAAGGCAGGCTTCTATCTTGGCAAGGTAAAGGCAGCACAAAAGGATTTAGATGCCTTGCGCAAAAGCCTCACGAAGCCGCTGGACGATAAGAAGAAAGACATCATGGAGGCATTCCGCGATCCGGAAAAGACGCTTTCAGGAGTCGAGGCGCACCTGAAAGGGCAGCTTCTTAAATGGTCTGCGCACCTGGAAGACATCCGCCGCAAAGAGCAAGCCGAGCTTGAAAGGAAGGCAAAAGAACAGCAAGAAAAGGCCAGGGCCATGCTTGAAGCGGAAGCAAAAGCGAAGCTTGAAGAAGATCCTTTTGCATTCGATGAAGTGGAAGCAATAGAAGCCGAAGCCGCAACGCTTTGTGTTCCGACTCCGATATTACCCGAGCGGAAAACGATTCCTTTTAATGCATCAAAACGGCTTCTGTATAAATGGCGCGTTAAAGATATGGACGCGGTGCCGCGTGAATACCTAATGCTCGATGAAAAGAAGCTCGGCGAGGTTGCTAGGGCAGCAAAGGGCGAAGCGGAAATCCCCGGCATAGAGTTTTACACAGAAGAGATTTTGACAGCGAGAAGTGCATAAGGATTTTAAGTAACAAGGAAAAACATCGGAGGGTTTTGACATGGACAGAAAAGAAATGGTTAAGGCAGGAACGCAGTTAGTGGCGCTAGCCGAGATGGTAGACCTGATGAAAGGCAGAGGCTTTCGCCAGGAAGAAATCGAAGAGATTTCAAAGGACAACTACAACAAAAAAACGCTTCGGCTTGCTTCGAAGTTCCTCCACGAAATCAAAGTCGCAAGGCTCGGCAAAGCGGTTATTCTTTGCGCTCTTATGGGATCAGTCTCGGCTTGCACTGTGACGGGTTCGGTTGATTGGCATGGGGAGACGGGGAAAAGTGCCACCATCGTAAGCAAGGAGTTTGTTGATAAGCCTCAGGCCATTAATGCGCGGAGGTATTGAGACATGGAAGAACAGACAGAAAAGAAAGGGGCGAATTGGGCGCTCTTAATACTCTTTGCGCTCGCTGCATTTGGAACCTTGGAGCTTTGGAACCATATGCGCGGCGGGCCATTTAGGCCATGGCTAATCGATGATGCAGAACTTGCCCGCCTTACCGCCCGAGAGCTGACATTGCAGGAACGAGAGCAGGAGATAGCACAAGCAAACGCCCTTGATGAGCGCATGATGCAGATAGCAAAGCAGCAAGATAGCGAAGCGAAAAGAAAATTTAAGTAGTTAGGAAACCTCTCACCGAGCCGGGGCGCAGAAAAATGGCTCTTTTGCGCCTCGGCTCATTTTCTTGAATAAGAAATAAGAGATTAGAGGAACCGAGGTTTTATGACTGTTTTCCGTAATTATGTTTCTTTAATGCCAACGATCCCGAATAGAATGGAGGTAGGGGGATGGCAGTCAGAAAGTTGCGGGGTTCCACTTATTTGGATATCGACGCTAAGGCGGCGCTTTGTGATTTCCTCGCTACCCTTGCACCCTTCACGCGCTACAACTATCGCCATCGCTTCCACGCATGGCTTTCCTTCCTTGGCGATCTTCCATTCCACGAAGCCACGAAAATTGATGCGCTTAACTTCATTTCCGAAGTGCGAAAAACTCCAGGCATCCGCTCCGGGCTTCTTCCAACTGAGAAGCAGGTCAGAAGCTATATCGTGATAAATCATTCCATCTACAAGCGAGCCATCTGCCCATTTTACGAAGAGATTCGAAATCCATTTGAAGCAGTACTTGCCATGAAGACAAGGCCAAGGGCCGAAAAGCCAAGGCGACCAACAAGGCGCATTCCCGATGGGGAAGTTGCGGCTATGGAAGCAATAGCAAGGGCGGCTATGTCGAGGCGGGGCATAATGGAAGCGGCACTTTTTGCCGCCTTTTGCGCGGGCGGCTTGCGTCTCGAGGAAGTGCAAACGTTAGAGATAGGCCAGGTAAGACACTTAGGCGATATTTTATATTTCAATTTGCCGGTCACAAAATCAGGCGAAGAACAGGACAGATCCGTTATGCAATGGGGAGCGCCCTTGCTTGAGCGCTACACGGCCCAAAGACTCTCGGAAGGGGCAAGCCTAGAGGATAGGCTTTTTATCCGCTACAACGCCAAGGATTTGCCCGTAACCGACCGCATGAATAGATCCATGATAGCTAGAGAGTTTGAACGAGTGCAGCGGGCGGCTGGAATCAGGCGTTTCTACTCTCCGCACTGTGCGAGGAAAACCGCAATTTCAAAACTTGCAGAGATGGGTATTCCGGCAGTGGAAATTCAAAAACTCTCAGGCCATAAACATCTGGCCTCAGTCGAGCGATACATATTGTTGAGTGAAACAGTAAAGAACTTTAAGGGGCTTAAAGTTTCTTTTGAGAAGTGACGTTTTTGTATTGATAAAAAAGTAAATGAAGCGTATCTAAAAAGACAATCCCGCAAAGAGGCAAGAAACTCCCCGGCAGGTAGCTTCTAATCAAAACCTCTTCAAAGGCGCAAATACTTTGGCAGGTTGTAGCAAAGTATTAAGATGCTTTTCAAGATTATTGCGATCCCAAACTGCCGCAGAACTTAAAGCGGCATCACAATGGTACCGATACTCATTCAGAGGGTTTTGCCGGGAGATTTTTCAAATTGCAGCAGGAAAAAGACATAGCGTTATTCACAGCTTATGATGACTGGGAGGTGTTTGACTCCTCCCGCCCTGAAAAGAATCTGCTGCTGGCAGTTCTTGTTTCAGCGATGAACGACCTGAGAAAAGAGGGGGAACTTCAGAGAAAAGCGACGCAGTTCTTCCTAAGCTGCGAAAACGACTATCTTTTTTCCTTTCGCACAATCTGCAGCTATCTTGAGATCGATCCGGCCCGGGTTCTGTGCATAACGGGACTGCGGGAACGGCAAATGTAGGCGCCGAGTTGTGGACCTTCCTGCCCGGGCCTGGATTCAATATTTGGACATTCCCGGAACTAAAAGACCCGAAATGGAGACGATGTCGGTCCTTACCTTGCACCGAATCCGTCGCATCTTGAATCCGTGAATCCTGTCGTAGAGGGAATGGCGCGGGCAAGACAGGACGTTATTTTCGGGGCCATGCGTCAAGCGGGAGTTGAGATCGGGACTTGTGTTCCTTGTTCCTCACTGGTATGAAGGCGGCGGGCCGCCCTGTTCTTGTTGATGATATCAACTTGCGCGAAGCGAAAGAGCGGCACACAGTCTTTCACAGGATCTCGTGCTCGTCATGAGATCGAGCAGATGGAATTAGTAGACCCGGCGGCGAGTCTTCTAAAACGGCGTTAAGCAGAATGCTCTAATTCTCCCTGCAGCCTGATCCGATAGTGTCCTTACCCGTTGTGAGAAATGGAAGGTTCTAGAACTATGAAATGGAAAAGTCCTTTTATCGTTTACAGACGGAATGCCGATGGAAAATTGAAGGAGGTTTTTCACACGACAGATCTGCAGAAAGCCAAGTACTGGCTTCAGTACATTGCAGAGGTTGGCGATGTTCTGATGAAAACGCCTGCCCATCCGAAAAACACCGGCGGGCGCCCCGAGTACTGGAGTCACAAAGAATACAGCGGACAGGCTGTCTCCTCGAAGGAAAAATGGATGCATATGCATTCTCTCACAGATTTCGATTCAATAGTCCCTGCGGAGCAGACCGGCGAGTAATCGTGGAAATTTCCTCTTGAATCTGCCGCCCCGTCCTGCTGATATAAGCAAAGTGGAAAGAAAGCTTGTTCATGTGATCTCGGATTTTCAGCCCGGCAGTCTTGGCGCAGGTCTATTGACTGCGTCGATCCTCACAAATCTGCCCCCGGGCTGGGATGTCCTGCAAAGCTCCGTTTACAACTTCGATACTCTGTCTGCCGGATACCTTGTTGGTCAGTGCGCTCTTCAGCATGAGAACCTGAGACCTCAGCATCTGGTAATCTTTGCCAGTGTCTCTCCGAGAACTGAAAGCCGGCAGAAAGAATCATTCGTACATGCCAGGCTCCGGAACGGCATCGTTATTCTTGCCTTGAACGCCGGGCATATTTTGTCCTTCGTAAGGGGCAGCATAGATGAGTTTCGAAAGGTCAAAGTCGAATCAGAGGGGGCTTTTCAGCCGTTTGATCTCTTTCCAACTCTGGTCGGTCCGGCTGCCGGGCGGAAGCTGGAGGAGTCTCTTGGCGAAGAGCTTGACGCGTTTAAGGAGATCCCCGAGGCGCCTCATGGTGTTATCTGTTACATCGATAATTTCGGGAACATCAAGACCACATACCGCGAGCATGACGATGTGATAAAGCATGTGAAATCCCAGGGTGCCGGCACGCGGATTCGGATTGAGATCAACGGCCAGGTCCGCGCCGCAGCAACAGGCCCGGTCGACCTGCTGGAAGGGGACATGGTTTTTGCGCCCCAGGCAGGCCCTTATCTCGACCGGTTCTGGGGGATATCATGCCGGAGAGGAGATGCAGCCGCCATTTTCAATAATCCCCCCCCTGGAAGCGCAATCAAGCTTCTGGTGCAGCAGAGGTGACAAGGCTGCTGCCGGACTTTCTCACACGCATGTCACCCGGCAAGCGTCGCAAGAATCATCTGACCGATGACGACCTGCATGTTCCTGTCGACTTTCGCCACCAGATGCTGATCCACCAGGTTCTCGACCCTGACGCCCGGGCCTCTGATCGTTGCCCTCCATTTCCGATCGATATCGGGACAGATTGAGGCAAAATAGTCCTGTATATGCTCAGTGCCTGACTCCACCAGCTGAGCCGCCTGTTCTTCCGAAACTCCGCAAAGTTCCCCAATCCGGCCGGCACCGTGCTCGAGGCTCAAGAGCAGGCAGGCAAATTCATGGGCACACACCTGTTGTGGAATGTTTGCGAGAAACTGTCCCATAGGGAAAGGCCATGTCGCTGCCACAGAGCACTCCGCTGCTATTTCTTTCATAAGAAACTTTATGTGGGCCGGCACTCCTTTCGGGATGGAATCCCAGGTGTGTTTCGCTGCAGAAGCGGCTGGAGGGGAGGGGATCCCCGGGGCAGGGGCGGCAGCATCCGCTGCAGGCGGCGGTGAAACATCCGGATTCCTTTCGACGGCTGCTGCACGGCGCCCCACCACCCTGCGCACCGGTGCGCGCGCAGGTTTTTTGGGAGGTGCTTTTGCGGCTTTTGTTTTCACCACCGGCTTTTTCTTTGGCGCCGGCGCCGGTTTTTTTACGGGTTTTTTTGGCGCCGGTTTCGAATATGGTTTCGAGACCTTCTTTTTCGCAGGGATGCTCCCTTTCCTGACAACCTTTTTTGCCATTAACTACCTGATTGTTGATTGAAATCAGGGGGAGCCTAACACGATGCGCTGATGAAAAGCAAAAAGCGGATTTGAAAAATCTTCCTCAAAAAAGGGCAGGGGACATGGAGGCTGCGTTAAATTTCTTTGCCCATTTCATAAAGCGCCCTGATCAGAAAGTCATTTAAAGGAGTAAAAAGCGCCGCCAGCGGCCTTGATGATGAGTCTCCTTTTTCGGCCCGCGCGCGGAGAAACACAAGTGTTGAACAATGATAATCGTTGTGTCCTGAACCAAAAGGACGATTCTTGGTCGGTTCTTCTCCGACATGAACGTGAATTCGAAATCCTCCTTCGTGCCATTTCATCCGCTCGATCTGCGGTTTAATGCCGTCTTCCGCATATTCTGAAGAAAGGACTGCCTGCTCTGCAAATCTGCGTGTAAAGTCCCATACGGGCGGATGCGTCATGTAATCCCTGGAAGGAATTGAAACGAGCACAGATAGATCGAAATCGCGGCTGCCGAGCCTTCCTCTCGTTGAGCTGCCATAAAAATAAACAGCCTCTGCATTAACCTTGTATCCTTCCTTTTCTGCTGCTTCCTTCGGCAGATCGTAAAGGAGCTTCGACGCGACATCTGCCATTAAAAGACCCCGGGCAGTGACTTCGCGCTGAGGGATCCTTGCCGTCACAGTGTTGCCATTCCAGCTCACTGTACGCCGCAACTCTTCAATCATTTCTTCCCAGGCCAGCAGGGCTCTTTCGCCTTCTGCAGCTCCCCCCCGTGGCTTGCGCATATTTTCCACGACGGCGGCCTCGAATGGGGGCAGATCAGCGGACACTGAAAAGCGGTCCATCCCTGTAAAAGAGATCTCAGGGTGTTTTTCTCTGAATTCAGAAAGTCCTGAAATCATCCCCTGCAAGCCGGGCTTTCTCCGAATGCAAATATCCTTGCGCGCCCGGTGCATGCCCTCGCAGTCCAGTCCTTCGCCTACGAACCAATCAGGGCCATCGTATTTAAATCCGGTCCACCTTGGTTGGTATTTAGGTTCGTGTTCAGCACTCGTGCGTGTTATGAGGGTGACGGCTTCCGTCTCTGTGGCGCCTCTCCTGGCCGCAAGTTCGACGAGAAGCTGAATGGTATCGCCTCCATCGCAGATCTCGTCGATAAAGAGCACGCGGTCGCCTTCGAAACTGATGTTCCGGGGCTCGAAGTCAGCTGTTTCCGTCGAGCGATGTGATGTGACATAAGCAAAATCCTTGAGCCGGCCTCCGAGATCATACTCAGAGAGATCCTGAAGAAGCTTGGTACCCGGGAAAACGCCTCCCTTCATCACAATCACGGGAACAACCGGAGTATCTTCGCTCCGGATCCAGTCTGCGATCTCTGCCGCAAGTCCGGCTATCGCATCTCGAATCGACTCACGCGGGTAAACCATTTCGTCAAAGGCCGCAGTGGGGGAGTTCTCTGTCCGCAGACGGGAATCTGGATCTGGAGTGGTAGTAGTACCCGGCATGATAACCTCAAAACGATATTTTATTTTATACAATGCAAGCTCGTAAAGATAGCAAATTCAGGCCTGCAGGAAGCATTTCAGCCGAGAATAAGACGTCCATTCTTCAAATCTATGCCTTTTATACGCGTTCCGGTGTCGCTCTCACGCAGTTTAATAGAGGGCCTTCCATTGAGGAGATCGAAATAGAGCCTGTCTTCACTGACCCAGAAGTCTTTGTCGTTCAAAAAGAGATCCTGGTCGTAATACACTCCTGAGAGGAAAATATTGCGAAGTATGCTCGAAGGAAGTCTCCCTGGAATTCCAGCGTCAGTCCGTCCCCTGATTATTCTTGACCAGGAGAGGACTGTTGCAAGGGAATCATACCGGCGAAGAGGCGATACAAACGATGACTGCATACCCGCCGGCGGACATGAGTCAGGGCCGGGTCTGACGGGACCGTGTGCCGGTTTCGTAAAAAGAATCCCCTCCAGAATGTGGCGGTCAGGGGGAAGGCAACTGCGGCAGTAGCTCCTCAAAGCACCATCATCGCCGATTATTTCTTTAACCGCAGAATAAACTGACTCTTGAAGACTCTTGCCCCGTCTTTCCAGGGACACGAGCCGCTTCGGCAGCGGCTTCAGCGTCTGCGTCTTGTAGTAGAGCGGCAGACTGTTTTCTTCAGCGAATTGACACGATGCCTCCCGGGTGAAATAGACGCAGATATTGATGAATGTTTTCATGGTGGTGTGCCAGCCGTGGGGCAGACCGTACCTTCGGCTCAGAGCATTCGAGATTCCCGCAAACTCCACGTCATCAGGACAAGGATCCCACGGCCCGACGCAACAGTTTATTCTGACCAGTTCCGATCTGAGAGAGCAGTTCTTAATTTCTCCATCAGGAGATATCCTCGTCCTCAGGACAAGGCAGGGCCTGCTTTCCCAGGGGCACAGTGACAACCGGTAGCGTGCCAGGCTTCGCGGAAGCATCGGAATAACTTCGGCCCCGGTCTTTGTATAGACGTGTTCCCAGAGCATCCTCGCTGTGCAGTCAACAACTCCGCCCTGCGGGATGGAAAATGAGGGATCCGGCCTTGCAAGCGACAGGACAGCATCCGGCCCCTCCATATTTATGCTCCATGCGTCATCATGCAGGGAATTCTCCTCGCCGGTTGCCCAGAAAAACTCCTGCGTGCGGGGTTCCGGGCCCGGGAATCGTTCCTGATAATGCTCGATGTAATCATTCAGCCTGAGAAAGAAAGACATGGGCCGGACTGCCGCTGCAGATTCATCAGGTTTCAATCCGAGCGCTGCCAGAATGAAGGGCGGAAGATCCGCGACCGCACGCTCTGCTGCAGGCGGCAGGACTTCGAGTACGGAACCATGCGCTGTCTGATCGGTTCTTTCCAGGATGGATACGGGCGCTTTCAGTCTGATTCCCGAGAGGGCCAGAGAAGCCTCGCTTCCCCGGCCGGGAGGAACAACTATCCTTATCCCGTTTTCATCATGGTCCGTACTGATACCGCCCAGAATCGCTTTTGCGCATGCTCTCGTAAACTCGATCTCGCCCCTCGTTGAAGATCCCGAACGGCGGGGTCCGCGCCGTCCGACTTCAACAGGGTGTGACGCCGGCGCGAGTTTGATGAAAATTTTCGCCCCCACTATCCCTGCGAGTTTTGAGAGTGCATTGTTGATACCCGCGTGGTCCCTCACGATCTGTTCATATGAAAGCGATGTATCGAGAAACAGGGTGTTCTCCCCGAAAAAGCCTCCGTGCACCTCAATGCCCAGACCATTCAGGACTTCATTCACTTCTGCACGGAGTCCAAATTCGGAGATATCCTGGCCGGAGAGACTTGCCTCGAGAAGGATCTGATCTTCAGGCAGTACCTCACACCATGATCTGCACACCTCATCCGGAGGAAGAATTTCATACGATTCATCCTTCTGATTCAGAAATTCCCCGATCATGATCCGTTCTTCTTCCGGAAAAGCATGGCCGGCGAGATATGTTTCGAGATGCGAATTGAATTCAGTACTCATTCTCGCTCCTCCACATCTCAACCTCTGATAGACCTTCCTCCGCCATCATTCCTGTCTGATCAAGGTATGCAGAGTGCTCTGAATAGAAGGTTTCGAACAGATCAAGGAACGATCGCCAGTGAGGGACGAATTCGCGGGTCCGCCTCATTGTTTCATAAAGGTCCGAAAGGCCGCCCTCAACAAACAGCCTGTCGAATTCAGTTATCGTCCTCAGGCAGAGTTCCGCCGGATCGTTCAGCCCGAGATCGCAGGCCCACCTCAGTGCCTCCCGTTCATACTCTGCTTCAGAGACAGTAAAGTAGAAGCAGTAATAAAGGGCGGTCTGGCGCAGCAGCCATTCATTACCATTCCAGCCTGCTGTGAAGATGTGCCGGCGATTGGAAGCGGAGGATGCAATCTGGACAGCTCTGGCAATATCGTATCTTGAATCGTCCGTGACACTCACAATCTCATTCCAGAAACTGCGCGACGTATATGACACATGCGCATACTTGCTCAACATTAATCTCACACTGTTAACTCCGAGAAGCCTTCTTGCTGTTTCGTTTCCTTCCCTTGCGGCATGATAGAGCGCGCGGGTTGCGGCGCCCCCAAAGTTGTCCCAGCCAATGGCGGCAGCCGGCTGAAAAAGAACGAGCGTAGCAGGGGAAATGTTCTTTTCCATGGAATGCCGGAAGATATAGTTCCTCAGCGGAAAGAGTTTTTTCTCGAAGAACTCCGCAAATTTTTCGTAGCCTTCATTCCATGCTCTGCTTTTGCACACAGTCTCATAAACATCCTCCATTGAATAATGCGGCCCAAAGTCGCCGAAGCGATAGAAGCCGAACATCACAATGTCCGCCAGAGTGTCGCTTTCCATTCTTCCGAGCGAGAGTTCGGGATGACCTGCTATGAGAGACCTCAGACGTGAATGCATGTTCAGGACCTGGCTGTGAAATCCCTCAGGAAGCTTCAGAGCAAACGGAGGAAGAAGCGAATCAAGCTTTGTAAGATGCGGGTCAGAAGATGCGCGTTTGAGCAGTTCGAATGGGGGAATGGACCTGTACTGTTTCGGGAAAAGAAGAGATCTCCGCGTTATGTCAAGGGAGTGTTTTCGTGCGTTGAGATAATCGCGGAGTGCCGAAACTGAGGTGGTTTCGCGCGCTTCAACGGAAATTGCCTGCATAGAATCGTTCCATTCGTCGCCGGGGAATTCACTCCTGAGCGAGTTCAATTCCTTTATCCGATGGATGGAGGGGATCGTCTTTATCTTTGCAGCCTCTTTTGCCGTAAGGCAGAGCACATCGGCGTACGACGCGATTATTGAATCAGTCATGCGTCTCACGTTGTTTACTGCAGCAGTCACACGTTCGGGGTTCGGTGAGATAACTGCGAGTACATCCGGCGGAGGCATTTTTTCAAGACCGTATCTGTCCCATCCTTCGACGTCGTCCTCAGAATCGAAGAGCCTGAGAGGCTGTTCGTTATTCTCCGGGATTAGAAGAGGTTCTGTCTCCTCCACCTTCCTGAGGATGCACTGGATTTCGGGCGGGCATGAGAGGAGATAGTCGCGGGCTTTCGACTGGAGAAGACACTGCTGATTCCGCTCTTTTTCCAACCGGCGGACAGCATTCAGATATTCAAGCCCGTTTTTCTCGATCCGATCCAGTATTTCAACTGCACGCATATCGCACAGCGGCACTTCCCCGGCACAGTCGCCGGTGAGAATTTTCCGCGTTGCCTCGTCGTCTGTAAAAGAAAGCATTGTGTCAAGCAGTGAGGATGCCTCGATGTCGATAGCGCAACTCTGACCCTTTTCCACATTGAGGCGATACGACCAGTCATTCGCGAGATGCGCAAGAGCAGTTTCCGAGTAACGGGCTTTCAGTCCTTTAACGAAAGAACCGGCCACATCCTCTGCGGGCGAATCGCTCTTGAACGCTTCGTGAACTCTCCGGAGACGATGAATCTTCCGGCGGTTCTCTTCGGCCTCGCAGCGCAGTGTGGAAATGCGCAGCTTGAGTTTCTCCCATTGTCGATCGGGCGCATTTGCGCGCTTAGGTCTCGAGGCCTTTGACCGGTTGTGCTTTGCCGTCCGCATTTCTTGAGGTATTAAGGGGTTCCAAGGTCCAGTTTAAGAGTCTAACAGGCAGGGGGAGGTAGTCAAAAAGGGGCGGGGAAGACGAACTGCAGATGGCCGGGCACCTGATGCGGGTTTTTGATGTGACCGCGAGAGCCTGCGGGCAGCCGGATCCCGGTTTCGATCCATTTCTTCTCTCTCAGGAGACGATCGACCAGGCAGTGGGGCCTGGAAAAATTCTCGAGAGCTTCGAAGCTGTAATTGCAGAAGTACAAAGACTCTTCCGTGCGAAGGATGACGAACCGCTCATGCAGTACCTGAAAGCTCTCAGAGATCGCATCAGGGAACGGGCTGAACGCGCATAATCCGCGTTCAGGGGCAAACCTCCGGCCGCCGCCCCATATCTTACTTCACCAGAACTGGAAAACTGATGCAATTTTCCATCTTTCGAGGATCGCCCGCCGGCGTTATCTTTCTGTCATATGAAGCCTTCAGCAGCCACCCTGCCGGCTACGATTGCACGGCGCCCATCGTCTGGTTCTAATGGCCCCGATCCTGTCTGGGTGCGCCTTTCCGCGTTTCTTTCCACACGCGCATTAAACACTCAGGAAACTTATCTGGGTGTCCTGAAAGAATGGTGCGAATTCCTGGGGGTTAAAGTCGGCACCAGCGAAGCGTCGAACGCGATAACAGCAGCCACAGATCTTCATGCGATCGCGTACCGGAGCTGGCTGGAACGAAAACCCGGCATGCGGCCAAGATTCGCCTCCGGTGTGGAGTCGTCGTCCCGGGAGCTCGCAAGAGAACGACGGCGGAACGTTAAACGTGACGGACTTCAGTCCACACAGGCCAATTCGACTATTTGGAAGAAATTCGCCGCTCTGAGGCGGATGTACAGGGTTCTGATTGCTGCAAACATCGGTATTCAGGAGAACCCGTTTGATCGTGACCGTGTGCCGCCGCCGGCAAAAGAATCCGGACGTAAACGGCCGACTGAAATGATTGATTTTAACCTCGTTCGCGAGGTCATTGAAATGCCGGACCCCGGCACACCCAAAGGCCTTCGTGATAGTGCAATTCTGGCAACGCTGTTTGGCGGTGGCCTCAGGCGGAGTGAGGCTGCGGCGCTCCGGATTGGAGATGTGCGGGAAACCGCCTCCGGGACCACGTACCTTTATCTGCGGTCCACAAAAGCACGCAAAGATGCTCAACAGGCACTTCCTGAATGGGCGTCCGCACGTGTCAGGGCTCTTGTTCGGGAAAGACGCGAAGCAGGGGCCTCTGACGCCGACTTTCTCTTTGTGAGCTATCGGGGCCGCGGAGGCCGGTCCCCTGCCCCCGAACCTGTTTCGCACAGCGGCATTTACCGGATGTTCAAGCAGTACTGCATGCTCGCAGGAACAAAAGGACACGTAAGCCCCCACTCGGCGCGTGCCACCGCAATTACAAAACTTTTGACCGAAGGCATTCCGCACCGTCTCGTGCAGGAGTTTTCCAGGCATTCCAGTGTGCAGATGGTTGAAATTTACGACAAAAGAAGAATTGGGGTGGATGAAAATCCAGGGGTCGGATTAGACTATCCTGGTAAAAAGAAGAAGTGAACGAGTCGACGAGTTTTGGACAATCAATTCCTCAACACAGGCACCGGGGAGGTTTCCCCCTTTACAATCATTGAGGACAGAGAACCGCCTCGGCTCCTGAATCCCGGTGGTCCTTTCTACATCGGAATCCCGGCGCTTGTCGTTCTTGTCGCCCTGTATGTGTATTTTATCGGAGTCGTGCCCATCGCGCGGGGAGCTGGACTGGTCGTACTCGTCTCTCTGATCATTTCTCTGACAGTACTCTCTTCGCGCAGCCGGCGTGCAAGGATGGATGCGATTCTGGAGCTGCTGACATCGCTCACTCATGATCTGGACAACCTCAGGGATTCGCTCGACAAGTACCTGAAGAGGCTCGATGTGCGGGCGAGCAGATATTTCAACTCCATGAGGCCCAGCGAGGCTTCGCTCAAGTATTTTCTGGCGCAGATATCGACAGCTCTCGAGCACCGTGTGATGAAGATCCGGCATTTCCTGTCGGACCCCGGGATGGAGACGATAGCTGCGGCGTATCAGTACCTTCAGGTTCCTCTGCGCATAAGAGAGAGCGTGATCGAGAAGGAAGGAAAACAGAAGCTCATTCCGCTGAAAGATCTCAGACAGATCTGCTCGCAGTACATAGAAGAAATCGAAGGCGTCCTTTCACGCATCGAAAAAGAGAGGGCGGAAAAGGATTACGACATTCCCTTCGACGATTACAATGATGACAATAAAGACGACTTTGACGGTCAGTAACGGTATTTCCTGCAGAAAATGGTCTTTGCATTAAGGTTCTTTTCCATTTTGAAAATGATGAGCGGCAAAAAAAATCTCCCCGCTTTTTTTCTGGTGATTCTTTTTCTTCTTCCTTTCGATGCGTGGGCGAAGAAGAAGCCGGATCCATTCGAAGAGTTCAAAGGAAAGACGATTCGAAATATCACGATAAATGTCCGCGAGATCTTCGACGGCCCTGATCTGGGAACGCTGTATACGACTGTCAACTCTGTGAAGGTCTCGACCCGGGAAAAAGTCGTGCGGCGCGAGCTCCTTTTCAAAGAAGGCGATTCCTTCGATGTCTTTACGGTCCGGGAGAGCGAGAGAATCCTCCGTACTCTGCGCGCTCTTCGAAACGTGGAGATCCGTCCACGGGTCGACAGGGAATTCGTCGATGTTGAAGTGAGTGTGCAGGACACCTGGAGTCTCATCCCCAGGGTGGACTACTCGACAGGGTCAGGCACGCAGAAAAAGTTCATCGGACTTGCCGAGAGCAATCTTCTCGGACTTGGGAAACGGGCGGAAATAGGATATCAGGAGGACGACCAGAGGCAGAGCTGGCAGGCGGTATGGGACGACCCAAGACTGATGGGCACTGCCCAGCGGCTTGCCGGCGCCTACATACAGCGGTCGGACGGCGAGAAGGTCTATTTCAATCTCGACAGGCCGTTCAGAAGCTTTCTGGATTCATATTCGTGGGGTCTCGAGGGCCGGGTTGATGACACAATCGGCAGAATTTTCCGGCATGGTGACGAATACTACATCTTCAGGCAGAAGATAGACGATATTTCGGCAGGGTACACTATTTCGCCGTCGGAAAGGCCCGATCAGGAGGTCTCCAGGTACACGATCGGATGGGATTTTCAGAACTATCGCTTCTTCGAGGCGAAGGCGAAGGATTACGAGGACCTCGATCTGGACCCGGAGAAGCTTTCCCATGATCCTGTCCTGCTTCCCGGGAACCGGAAATTCAGCGGACCAGTTCTTCAGTACAGATACATCGAGCCTGATTTCATCTCCCTGAACTACGTCGACCGTTTTGACAGAACGGAAGACTACAATCTCGGGCAGGATTTCACAGCCCGCCTTACAATAGCGCCTGAATTTCTCGCATCCAGCTGCGATGCCCTGCTGATGACGACCAACTATGCGCGGGGTTATAAGATGGCCCGTCATGAATTCGTAAGGGGGGAAATCGGCCTTTCATCGAGACTGCAGTCGGACGGCCTTCAAAATTCCCTTATCAGGCACGAACTGAGGCACTACAAGATATTCCAGCCTCTTTACGTGCACGACATGTTTCTCGGCCGCCATACGCTTGCGTCAGGGTTCCGGTTCGATTACGGGTGGAAACTCGATAAGGACAGACAGTTTCTCCTCGGAGCCGATACAGGGCTTAGAGGCTATGAAGCAAGGTCTTATGCCGGCGAAAAGAGGATTCTTCTCAATGTAGAGGACAGGATTCATATTGCAGAGGACATTTGGAGATTGATCAGTCTGGGGGGAGTCATATTTGGCGATATTGGCTCCGCAAGCAGTGACAGCCTCGGAGAAATGTTCAAGCACCGGCTTTACAACGATTTTGGAGTCGGGCTGCGGATGGCTTTCCCGCGATCCTCGGGAGGACAGGTTCTGCGCGTGGATTTTGCATTCCCGACAAGAGATGACGCGGATACGGACACCAGAGCATTCGAAGTGCGCGTTGTGTTTGCAGCAGGGCAGATGTTCAACTCACGTCTAAGCAGCGAGATTGTAGGGTCAGAAGCCGCCAACGTCGGAGTCGGGTTCGATCGGTAAGGCTGCGTTCAGTCCGGTCTGCCCGCGTACGTCCCCTCTTCCGTATTGACGATTATTTTGTCTCCGACCTTGATAAACGGCGGCACGGACAGAGAGAGTCCGGTGTCCGTTCTTGCGGGCTTCGGAGAGTTTGCCGCTGTTGCGCCCCGGAGTTCAGGCTCTGTTTCAACCACAGTCAGCACCACGGTTGCCGGAAGTGTGACTCCAATTGGTGAATCATTATAAAGGGTGACTGTTACCTGCATTTCCGGCTGCAGGAACGGAATCTGGTCTTCAATGAGATCCCTTTGAATGGCGAGCTGGTCATAGTTGTCCGTATTCATGAAGTGGAAGCCTTCCGCATCATCATAAAGATACTGAGCCTTGAAGACGAAGATGTCTGCCTCGGGAACATCTTCTGTGGAATTAAACCGCGTTTCAGTCTGGTTTCCCGTCAACAGATTTCTCAGCTTTGCCTGCACAATAGCCTGCCCCTTTCCCGGAGTGTTGTGAAAGAAATTCATCACCTTATATGGGGCGTTATTAAAAAGGATCACGTTGCCTCTACGGATGTCTTTAGCCTTCATTGCTCACTTGTCCTTACAAATCTCCTTAAATGTCAGGGGATTATAATGCAGCAGGGGGAAAAAAACAGCCCCGGAATTAAAAATCCCAGGGCCATCGGGACCCTGAATCCAGAACTCAGGGCCGCTTCGGAGCGATCTTTCAACCGCTCCGCTTGAAGAAAATTTATCTTCTTGGAGAAGACTTAGTGGTGCGAGTTGCTGCTTTCTTACAAGCAGCTTTCTTGCAAGCAGCTTTCTTAGGAGCAGCTTTCTTAGGAGCAGCTTTCTTTGCAGCCTTCTTCGCAGGCTTCTTTGCTGCAGCCTTCTTCGGAGCCGCTTTCTTCGCAGCCTTCCTGGCAGCAGGCTTCTTAGCAGCTACTTTTTTTCTTTTCTTCGTTACCATGATTAATCTCTCTTTAATTCCAGTCCTGCAGAAAGCCAACATCTCCTCTCTGCACTACTGGTAAAGTTAAGTGACAGGAAACATCCCCATCGTTAAGTTAAGCACAAAAAATCTTCTTGCGCTTCATCCTGGTTTCACACATTTTCGCGGCAATAACCGCGAATTATGCGAACCCAGTGTGTCTCAATGTTGGTGCTCATTATTGCATTATGCAGGGTGACCACCACATGATTCACACCAGCGTGACCTACCACGTGGTAATGGATTTTGGTCCATCCACGCCTGAGATTGCCACCATCTTCAATACTTGGCAATAGATTAATTTGATGTTTGTGGAAAAGAAATCTTTTCAGAAAATTTTCTCGCGCAGTCACACTGATTGTTTCCGGCTCGGAATGCACATGGCATCAACGGCTGCCACTTCAGCACTGAACAAAACATGCGGAGGTAAAGTGATGCATCGTCGAAGATCCCTCGGCACCGTTGCTGTCGACTCGGACGTCTGCGCGGAGGACCTGAACATGCTCCGCGCGCGCCGCGCGTCTGCATGATAAGCGGGGCTTGCTTTCCCGGTATTTTCGACCGATTATTTAAGTAGTTAAGGGATGTCCCGGGATGCCGCCACGATATAAGAAGAAGACATGACGCGCGAAAAACCAGAGGAAGGAATTGAACAGCTTGACGCTCTGGAGATCTGGCAGAATGCAAGAAAGTATGCCGCTCTGATAGGCGAGATCCCCACTTCCTTCAGCTCAATCAGCCGTTCACTTGCGGCCGACGGCGCAAAAGGCACGGGTGAGCTGAGCCAGGGGACGCGATTCCTTGTTAAGAGGCTTCTCAAGGGAGGAGCAATTCTTGCCCCATTCTTTTTCATGAGCAAAAATCTCTTTCCCGACGAATTCGAAAATCGTGTCTACATCTCGTCGAATGAGATGATCGACCTCTACAAGCCCTTTGACCTCGCATCTTTTATCACCATTGTGTACCTCGCGAGGAAATTCAGCGCCGTCTGCACGCTTGATGAATGGAAGCATGTCAGCGCCTCTTTCCAGAAGCTGTTGAACATAGGGGGGCAGCTCGGAGCCTCCATTCCGGCTATCGGGATCGGCACAAGCCTTCTTGTCAGCTCAATTTCGCAGTTGAGTCTCGGTGTTTTCCTCCTTCACGATCGGAAGGGATTCATTGATTATCGCCGCCAGCTGAAATCCCAGACCCACAAGCTCAATCATCAGTGGGAACTGTCGAGGTGGGGCTGCACAAGTGCTCATGTGGGGGCGTTGTTCATTCAGATCTTCGGACTGGGTGTGCCTGCCGCCCACGGCTTTCTGCAGAGCGCTCTTCACGGCACCGAAGGGATTGATACCGAGACGGATAATGAGATTTACAGGTTCAGAATTGCGAGAGTGTGGTTTGATTCCCTTTTAGCAGAGGAAAAAATTCCCGCTATCCACCACCGGGGGCGCTACTATCCCGAGGGCGGTGAAGTCGAATATCTTCTCGACAAAACGAAAGAATTCCGGAAGATGACGGAAAGCGACGAAGGATGGCTTGCAAAGACAAAGGATGCTGTATCGCCTGAACTGACACCCTTGCTCTTCCGGCCAGGCGGTCCGTTAAAGGCGGACGCCCATTCCCACCACGATGAGGAAGGGGAATCAGAGGATATTTTCGGCGACGATCATTTCGAGCCGAGCTGAAGTCGTCCATGCCCCGGCAGCGGCGTCATTGGCTGATGAAGCCTCCGGGGGCTAATGCAGACTCTTCAAAAGCGAGCTGCAGAGTCGGCCGAAAGCAGCATTGCTGAGCTTTCTGTCAGGTCCTTTGTCCGAACGACGGACGGAGTTTCCATAAATATGCTTTGTGGCGCTTCTTCCCCCGACGCGGGCAGTTATCCTTGTCACGCGTCGCTTTGCGAGTGCGAAAGGTATCCGTCCGCGAATTCTTCCGCGTCCGTTTCTCATGTTCATCTTCTTCGAGCTCGTGCAGTTCCTCCCGTTCAGCGCCGTAGAAAGCAGAAGCTGCCCGGTCCCCGATCCTGCCGCGTTTATTCTCATCCTGCGGCCGGGCCTGAGACTCTCAGTGTCTGTTCCCGGGAGCAGTTTGACCTTTCGGACGGAAATTTCCGTACTATCACCCGGTTTTGTGCCCGGGCACTGCGGCGTGAAGAGAACACATATGTTCGCATCGTTTCTCGTTTCATTATATGCCCAGGTCGTGCCCCGGGCTGAAGATGAGGGCGAAATTCCGATGGTAGAAGACCTGCTGACATCGCCCAGAATCGCAGGATCGATGGCGGCGCATGTCTTTATCGCGCCCGACGAATGGACCTCAAGCCATACGCGGACTTCTCCTGACGATGGACTGCTGAAGTGACGCATCCGCCAGCTTGCTGCCATGACTGATTTATCAGCGCTGATCCGGTATCTCACTCCGAAAGGAGAGTTCGGGGCCGTCAGGTCCGTATGAAGCGCTGCTATCGCATTTGCAGGAGCCTTTGAACCATTTCTGTAGTCCATGTCCTTCGGCCCCCTGCCGACATAGGCAAGTCCATTGAGGGAAAGGTAAACGCTCTCCGCATTCCGGCCGTAATAGTCGAAATTAAACGCGACCTTTTTGAATTCGAGCTCATCCCCGGACAGGACTATTCTGGTACTGTCAGCGCTTCGATTCGGCTCAAATGCGACCTTCTCTGCCGCATACGAGCATAACTCAGGAGCCGGCGCGGGCATCGGCACGCTTTCTCCCATCACAGCTCTTCCGACATTCAGAGTCCTTCCACTTTTCACGATTCCAGAGAGACTCGCCTGCGGAGTACCGCTTTCCAGAATCCGTGAGACGACCTGATCTAAAGTCAGCGCGGGCTCACTCGCCCACAACAAAGCAACAGCGCCTGCGACATGAGGAGTTGCCATTGATGTTCCCGACATTGATACCTGCCCGTTTCGCGGGGCAAGACTCAGAATTGATACGCCAGGAGCGGCAATATCCACAGTCGTGACTCCAAAGTTCGAGAAGGAAGCAAGATTGTGCTCCCTGTCCGTGGCCGCTACGGAGATGATGTTCGTCAGATCAAAACTGGCCGGATAAGCGGGATTCGAATCATTATCGTTGCCTTCGTTCCCGGCAGCTACCGCAAGCAGTATTCCCTGACTGGCTGCTCTGTTGAAAACATCATAAAGCTGCTGAGAGAACCCTCCCCCGCCCCACGAGTTGTTGACCACCCGGACGTTCAAACCCCGGGCCTTCAGGTCCAGCAGGTAATTCATCGCCCGGATCGCCCCGGAGAGGCTTCCGGAACCGCCCGCACCAAGGAACTTGAGTCCGACAATCCGGACCTTCCAGTTAACACCGGTTACGCCCCGTCCATTATTTCCGACAGCGCCGATTGTGCCGGCAACATGAGTCCCGTGGCCGTTGTCGTCCATAGGGTCGCCGGAGTCGTTCATGGCGTTCATCCCGTGGATGTCGTCTATGACCCCGTTTCCATCGTCATCCGCGCCGTTGCCGGGAATCTCACCCCTGTTTATCCACATATTCGCCGCGAGATCCGGATGACTGTAATCGACCCCGGTATCCAGCACCGCGACAACGACATCGTCCGAGCCTGTAGTCCTGTTCCACGCCGTCTTCGAGCCGATATCTTCTATTCCCCAGGGAATGGAGTCGTTTGAATCCTTGAGGGTGTGAAATTCGAAATCAGGTGAACAGGAAAGAGCCACACCGCTTGAAACGAGTTCCTGACATGTTTCGTCCGAAGGGTCATAGGGAATGAACTCGATGCCGTCCGGTGAAACCGATTGAATTCCCATGGATCCCCGGCGGATGAGAAGCGTCGAAGTCCCTCCGAGTCTCCGGGTGCTGAAGTCGCGACTCGCCTTTGCGGAATATACGGCCGGATTCAGCTCGACAACGTAGGAATCCTTCACAACCTTGATGCCGCTGCTTTGAGCGACAGCTGCCGAAAGAGAAAAGAACGGCAGGAGGAAAACGAGAATCTCATAACCGACAACCAACCTTCCAGACAACTTGTTCATTTCCCTCAAACCTCCCCCTAAAACTTCCGGCCCGCGATTCGAAGGTTTCTTTCTTCGTTGAAGGGCCGCGTGCCGGGATAAGCTTCCTGCTCAGATGTTTCTGGAATCGTTAGAAAGGGTGTTCAGAGTTAGAAAACGCCGCACTATTTGTCGTGCGAAAAATTTGGAGTTTGCGCGAAAAAGCAGAATGTATGTTCTCTTCTGCACCTTGGGAAAGAACTATTATCGCTTTCAGAAGACTCGCGGCACTATTTCTCCAGCACCGACAGCTGGAGTCTCCCCTCTTTCATGAACCGGGCGAGGTTTCTGGCATTCAGATCGGCCTTTGATTCATCTCCATCCTGATTCATCGGAACGCATGAGACAGCGACAGCAATATTTACAGCGCCACGTTTCGCTTTGGTGACTGAGTACCGATAGTGTTCTGAACTGAACTGTAACGCCGTGCTGTCAGGCTGAGTCCGGGAACTTTGAAAGGCGACAGTGGGCGTCGTACCAAGATACTGATAAGCAAAAAGTTCCGCTCTTTGCCATAGCTGGGCGACTTCGCCAGGTGTTACGATAATCTCCAGAGGCTGAAGCTGGAGAAGTTGGAGCTCTCTTGCCTCTGATGTCACCCTTTCATACCTGGGCTTGACGACTTCATACCGCGCGTTTTTCGCACACCCCGTGAGCGAAGGCGCGAGGAAGACTAACACAAGACAGGCAAGTCTCTGCATGCTTCGCGCGGCCTACGAGCAGGAGTTTCCGCAGCCGCAGGTGCGACGGGCATTGGGATTATTGAATTTAAAACCACTTCCCTGAGGCGTGGAAATAAAATCTATTACGGTGCCGCGAAGATAATCAGCGCTGATGGGGTCGATGAACACCGGAAGCCCGTCGAATTCCATGCGCATATCCCCTGCCCGCATCTCCTGTTCGAAGTCAAGGTTGTACTGATAGCCCGCGCAGCCGCCGCCGACAATCGAGACTCTGATGCCGTCGCCTGCCCTGCCTTGAGCCTCAATCGCCTCCCTGGCTGCCACGACAGCCGCTGCGGTCACAAAAAGCGGGGTCTTGTCGGACGGTGAGAATTCAGGATTTGAAGATGAGTCGGTGTTTTCCATTGGTCGTTGATAGCTCTGAAAATAATTCGAGTAATATGAACAGGATAAAGGAACACCCGCAGGGTGTCAACCGGAGTGCCCGGGACCTGACCCCACACTCATGCTTCGCTCTTAATCCGCCGATACTTTCAATCAACAACCATGGATGAGGCGGAAGAGCAAGGTGTTTTTCAGACGTTGGTTTTTCAAGATTTCAGTTTTTATCCTTCTAACCGGAAGCATGCCTTACCCCGGCATGATTACCGAGGCATACTGCGACGAATCTCCTCGCGCGCGTCTTGGTACTGCCGAATCAACCGACGATGGAAGTTCTTCCGTTCACCCGCCGCAGGTCCGGTACACTGTCGTCAGCGCAAAGAGGTGGTCATCCGCAGCTGATCGCGTCTCTGCCGCGTTGAACACAAGCAGCGATACCCTGAAAAGTCTTTTCGGCGCTGCTCCGGGGTTTTCTCTCTCCATCCAGCTTCTTGATGAAGACGCCTTCTACAGGGAAAGCGGCGCGCCTGCCTGGACAAATGCCATGTATCTTGAAGGGAAGATTCTGATACCGGTAGTCGAGCCGGTCGATGAGGAGAGCCTGGATAACATCATCCGATCGGTGAGACACGAATACACTCACGCCTATGTAAACGCAATCGCCGGGGGACGATGTCCGGGATGGGTGGACGAAGGACTTGCGCAGTGGTTTGAAGGTTCCGTGAATCCGATGCTCGAGGAAATTCTTGCACGCTACATGAAATCGGGATCGCTGATTCCGATCGCGCAGCTTCAGGGCGGATTCACAAGGCTTGACAACAGGATCGTAGGCGCCGCATACGGTCAGTCGTTATTTGCCGTAAACTCACTTCTCCGCTCGTTCCACGCTCCTGCAATGCAGCGTTATTTCAAGCTTCTCAAAGATGGACGAAGCGCCGTTGAAGCATTTAAATCAAGCTTCGGGATGAGTGAACGCGAATTCGAATCCCGGCTGGCTGACGCGATTAATGCCTGGGCAGTCCGTTATCATGAAAAGCAGGCTTCAAAAGACGGCGGAACCCCGCAGGTATCAATGTATCAGCAGATGCGCTGAAGCGCCCTGAAGCAGATTTGAGCGAAAGCGCGTTCTCCTGGCCGATATTTTTATCTTATCCGTCCCAGCTGTTCGGTCGTCGGCTGAGCTTCGACTGTCTTCTGGAGCTCTCCTGCCAGCCCGGTCCTTGAAAATCCCAGTGCGTTGGAAAGACTCTGCGCCGCCGAATCTATGGCGGGCATAATATCATCAGCCTTGCCGCGGTACTGCGGAACAAGAACTTCGATAGCGCCGATAATCTGATTGTTGTTCCCCCGCACGACTTTTGAGATAGAGAGAACATCGGGCTCGGTTGCCGCGCGATCGATTATAGTCCCTGTGTTCCTCAGGTCATTCAGCTGGTTTTTGATCGCGGCATCCTGGGGCGTATTCCCGGCGAGAATTTCATCGAGCGTCGAATCGGGAAGCTGCGCGGTCAAAAGACGGCCGACAGCCGACTGTTTCGCTGGAATCGACATTGAAATGCGCGGCGCCACCTTTACCGGACGTTTTGACTCGATGCTGACGGGGAATGAAATCGTCCCGTTCTGCAGCACTGCGAAACTTATGGTCTCTCCAATCTGTTCCGAAAGAGACTTCAGAACTGGATAAGCGCGGCCCACGAGATCACTCTGAAGCAGATACGCCTGACCGAGCTGCAACGCTTTCACGCCGAGCCTGTAGTTCTCCGTGTCGGAGTTCTGCTCCACATAGCCGCGCAGTTCGAGCGTAGCAAGCAGACGAAAAACATTATTCTTATGAAGCTTAAGCCGTTTTGAAAGCTCAGTCACACCGATCTCACCGCCAGCCTTGCAAAGTTCTTCGATCACATCGAGCGCGTGAGACACCGACTGGATCATGTAGTTAGCCTTCTCCCTCTTAACCATGGCATGACTCTCTGATAAAACGTTTTAAATACAGCCCTGCGAAATTACTCCGCCATCAAGAATTTCAGGCCGCACAATACATTACATCGGCCCGCATAACAATACGAAGACACTGTAGAAAACAGCGATAACTTTGTTATAACAGCCTGACTTGAAAATAGCAACGAGCAAGATTTTTGGAAACCGCCGGGAAAACCTCCCGATAATTCTGTGTTTCCCGGATGTTAAGGGGCCGTGATTTTCCATGCTTACAGCCCGAAAAGATCCTTCACGCCATATATTCCCGGCGCGCATCCTCGAAGCTTTTGAGCCAGCATCAAAGCGCCTCTGGCAAAGATGCTTCGATCTCGCGCTGAATGCCGAATCTCGATTCGATCGCCTTCTCCAAAAAAATACACAGTATGTTCACCTGGAACATCGCCGCCTCTGAGAGCAGCGATTCCTATCTCGTCGGGCTTTCGCGATCCTGACGTTTCATTCCGCCCGCAGAAAACGGGCTCGTTTCTTTCAGCGGCGAGAGTTTTCGCGAGACTCAAAGCAGTACCTGACGGCGCGTCCTTTTTGTGCCTGTGATGGATCTCCGCTATCTCAACATCGTAGGAAGCGCCCAGCAGTTTCTTTGCATGAAGCGTAACCTCGTGCATCACAAAAACGCCAATAGATGCGTTTGGAGCGATAAGGACCGGAATTTCTTTTCCATAACTTCTGATCCGGTCAAGTTCCTCAGGCTTCTGCCCTGTGGCGAGTATTATCACGGGCTTTTTCATCTCGGCGCAGATCGCTGCTGTCTGCACTGACGATGCTGCCGACGCGCAGTCGATGAAGAGACTCGAATCGTTCATTGATTCGCTCAGGCTTGACGAAAATCTCACCTCGCGTCCCTTGTTTGCTTCAGGTGCAAGAGCGACCTTACCGATTAACGGGTTCGTTTCGGCTTCAATCGCGGCGCTTATCCGCAGGTCCGGGTAGTCCCTGCTTACCGAAAGAATAAGCGAACCGAGCCTTCCCGCTGCGCCTGCAACGGCCACACCCGCCGGATCCCTTCCGCTCATCCCGGCATGCTCCTGATTTTTTCGATTGTTGATTCTTCCGCATCGCACAGTGGCTGCCTCAACGCCCCATTTTTGATGATTCCTTTGAGTGCAAGCGCCGTCTTTACCGGAATGGGATTTGTCTCCGCGAACATCAGCCGGACCCAGGGAAGCGCCCTGAACTGGGCATCACGCGAACGCTCCCAGTCGCCGTTAAGCGCGGCCGTGGTAATCTCCACGAAAATTTCAGGGATTATATTGGCGCTGGCTGAAATCACTCCTCGCCCGCCCGACATCATGAGAGAGTTTACAAGCGAATCTTCGCCCGACATCACGGAGGACGAATTGCGGACAAGAGACAGAAGGTCAAGGACTTGATCCATCGAGCCTGAAGCTTCTTTGATGCCGCAGATAATGCCCTCCTTCACAAGCGCCGCCATAGTAGCAGGAAGGATATTGACTCCCGTCCTCCCGGGTACATTGTACGCGACTAAAGGCAGCGATGTCGCGCGCCCGATATCCCGGAAATGAGATATAATTCCCCGTTGAGGAGGCTTGTTGTAAGGCGGAGCGACAACAAGAATTCCGTCGACCCCGATTTCCTGAAGGAGTTTTGCGAACGCGATGCCTTTATGAGTTGCATTTGTGCCTATTCCGGCGATGAGCGGAACGCGGCCCTTTATCGCTTCTCTGGTGAAGGATACTACCTTCTGGTATTCGTCATCGTTGAGAGTCTGAGCTTCGCCCGTAGAACCGCAGACCACTATTCCGTCGATGCGGGCGCCGATCTGATACTCAATAAGGTTTCCCAGAGAATCCAGATCGACAGCAGACGCGTCTTTCGAGAAAGGGGTGACAATCGCAGTCCAGGTTCCTTTCAATGTATCACTTGTAATGGTCATAGTGCTCATAAGTCAATCCTCCACCAAAGGGGTCCTGATAACACCCGTATAAACTTCCCGCGCCGGCCCTGTCATGATCACAGGCTTACGCTCGCCGCGCCATCCAACTGAGAGCGTTCCGCCTGGAAGGTCGACCTGCGCGCGGCCGTCGGAAAGCCCGAGAACTGTGCATGCGACGAGCGCGGCGCAGGCCCCTGTTCCGCATGCAAGTGTCGCACCTGCACCCCGCTCCCACACCTTGACGGAAATGTGATCGGGTGCCGCGACGCTCACGAACTCGACGTTCGTTCGCTCCGGAAAAAGAGGGTGGTTTTCGAGAGCCGGCCCAAGTTCATTGAGATCGATTTCGTCAAGAGACTGCACGGGGATCACGCAGTGGGGATTTCCCATCGACACAACCGTGCAGCGGAACGTTTTCCCGCATGCCGTAATGGGAGAAGAAATCACAGGTTCAGGCGAATCCACCGGAACATCTTTCGGGGAAAACGAAGGAATTCCCATATCGACTTTCACATTCCGACCGTAATCCGAAGCGTCGCAGATCACTTCCCGTCCGATCACATCGAAGCGTGCGGTAAAAGATTCCTTCGTCATTATCCCATCGAGCGCAAGAAACCGGGTGAGGCACCTGATTCCGTTTCCGCACATCCCCATCGGCGAACCATCGGGGTTGAACATCCAGACTTTGACACTCTTCTGAGGGGAGGATGCATCGACCACGATCATCATGCCGTCGCTTCCGACGCCGAAGTGTCTGTCGCAGAGCGCGCGGGCAAGAGGCGGCCAGTCTTCGTATGCAAAGCCGGGATTCGCAAGCACAAGAAAATCGTTCCCGCATCCATGCATCTTTACGAACGGAAATTCATGCTCAATCAATTGACTTCTCCTGTGCTGAAAGGATTCCCCATGCCGGCATAAAGCGTAAGTACTTGAAGGGGAAATTGCAAGGGGAATGTGGGCGGAAGATCCTTCGACGCGCCTTCCGCGACTGCGGGGTGCTTGTTTTCTCCGGATGCTTTTGCGGACCGCTCTACTTTCCGAACGGCAGCAGATCAGGCTTCGCCAGTGTCCCTTCCTCCTGCTCGAACTCGGTCTGCAGCATCTCCTGTTCGAGAGCATTTTCATCTTTGAAGATCGAAACGTCGCTCTGTTCGCCTTTGAAGAGCACCTCGATAAGCTTCGATGGAGTGCCTCTGACATCTCCCTGGTTGATCGGGACAATTCTGTAGATGTACGTCTCTTCGGTCCTGGCGGTCGTGTCGTCGTACGAAAAAACACGCTTTTCCTCCGGCACTTTAACCCTGCGGGAAATCTCTCCCCTTTCGCGTGCCTCTCTGCGGAGTGTGTCGCGATCTTCGATGTTCCTGTCCGCTATTACCGCAAGCTCTGCCATGAATTCATCAAGAGGAACTCCCTCCCGCATCTCCTTCCGGTTCGCACGTTCGACTATATAACCGTCGAGAGTTTTGAGTTCCTTGTCACGAACATCTTTTTCGGGTGATTTCCACTTTATGGAAACTTTGTCTGCCTGAGGTTTGACCTCTATGTCTGTCACCTCCTGCGGTGCGAGATGTTCCGGCGGACGCGGAGGGCCGTAGCGGCCGCATGAACACATTACGACAGCAGCAGGAATCAGGAGAAGAATTCGTACCATATCAGCTTACAAACCCCCGCAGTCTTTTGCTGCGGCTCGGATGACGGAGCTTACGCAGCGCTTTTGCCTCGATCTGTCTTATTCGTTCACGCGTCACATCGAAGTTCTGACCCACTTCTTCGAGCGTATGATCGCTCTTCTCGCCGATGCCGAATCTCATTCGCAGGACTTTTTCCTCTCTGGGAGTCAGGGTGGCAAGAACGCGTCTCGTCTGTTCCTGCAGGTCCATGTTCACGACCTGGTTTGCAGGCGAAATTATGCGCTTGTCTTCGATGAAATCTCCAAGATGAGAATCTTCCTCTTCTCCGATCGGAGTCTCCAGGGATATCGGCTCTTTCGCGATTTTAAGAACCTTCCTCACCTTATCGAGAGGGATTTCCATCTTCTCGGCAATCTCCTCGGGAAGAGGCTCTCTTCCGAGTTCCTGTACCAGCTGCCGTGATGTCCTCACGAGCTTGTTAATTGTCTCAATCATGTGGACAGGAATGCGGATTATACGGGCCTGGTCCGCAATAGCGCGTGTAATTGCCTGGCGTATCCACCATGTCGCGTACGTCGAGAACTTGTATCCGCGCTGATACTCGAATTTATCCACCGCCTTCATCAGACCGATATTTCCTTCCTGGATAAGGTCAAGGAACTGGAGTCCTCTGTTCGTGTATTTTTTTGCGATTGAAACAACCAGCCTCAGGTTTGCTTCCACCAGTTCACGCTTGGCCTCATATGCGCGGATCTCTCCGTCTCTAAGCCTCTCGACCGAGGTGTCGAAATCGGCGAGATTCATCATTGCCCGTTTTTCGACATCCTGGCGCCGCTTCGTCGTCTCCATGAGCGTATTGCCGAGATCCCTCGCGTCCGAGGCTTTGATCTTGAAACGCCTGCACACCCGCTTGAACGCGAGCTGATCGCTGGAGACCAGGTCGGAAGCGCTTTCGAGAAGTTCCTCTCTGTTTTTTCCGTATGCCCTCTCGAGGTCGCGGAGTGTGCGGCCTGCCTCTTTCAGTTCCTGGAACGCTTCCTTGATGACCTCGCCCATTTTGTGAAACTGACGCTGGTTGAGATTGAGACCCTCAATACGCGCGGAATTTTTCGCGAGTATTTTGTTGTACTTCTTTTCCAGCTCGAGACGTCTGGCGTTCGAATTGCGGGTGCTCTTCAGAGACTCGAACAGCGACTGAGTTTCACGGAGCGCTTTCTTGAAAGGTCCCGACTTCTGCAGAAAGGCCTTCTTCTGATTCTCCTCTTCTTCAGCTATACGCTGCTGCTTCGGAGAAAGCTCTTCTTCTTCGCCCTCCGCTTCTGCTTCCGGTCGCTCTTCCTCCTCTTCCTCCTCTGCGTCTGCTTCAGTATCTTCCTCGGCAAAAAGATCGCGGAGACGAATCTGATCGTTTCTTACCATCTCAAAGAGGCTTACGACAAAATTAAGAGCAAGCGGCTGCCTCAGGCTCTCTTCCGTCACTGTCTTCAGGCCTGATTCGATTTTTTTTGCTATCTCAACCTCGCCCTCGCGTGTGAGAAGGCTCACATTTCCCATTTCACGCAGATACATCCGGACGGGATCCGAACTCTTTCCGATAGCACCAGCGTCGACATCGTCTTCCCGCACACCTGCCGGCGCTGCTTCCGCTTCGAACTTGGCATCATCGCCTGCGACAATGTCGATATCGTGTTCGCCGAACATCGACATCGCCTCTTCGAGCTGCTCTTCGGACACGGCCTCGCTGTCCAGCGCTTCGCTCAGGTCGTCGACTGTCAGGTAGCCTTTCTCCTTCCCGAGGTCCAGAAGGCGGTCGACGGTACCCGCCGACGCATCGTCATCAGTCTCGATGTCAGTATCGACGTCGAGATCGAAATTGGCGTTCTTCCGAGACTTCGGCATCTTCTCACGGGCAGCGAACACACGGGAGACCGCTTTCTTCTTCTCTCCCCGTGCGTCCCGCTCGGCGGCGCGGGACGCAGCAGTTGCTCTTTTGACCGCGAATTCAGCCGCTGCAGACGGTTTCATGAATTTTTTCGCCAGGTCCTGAATCCTGGGAGCAGTCGGGGCAACGCGATCCGATCTGTTTATCTTTGTGACTTTCTTTGCAGCTCCCTTTCCTGTTTCAGCCGCCGGACTAAGTGCAATATGACGGGACTTCACAGCGGCTGCCTGTTTCCCCTTGAGTGCCGGACGTCCCGCGGCCGCTTTTGTCGACACCTTCTTGACCGGACCTGATTTGAGGGTTTTTGCGCCCGCTTTGACTTTGGGCACAATCCTGGCTTTTTTCTTCAAAAGTTTCTGCGCTATCTCGCGTCCTTTTTTCGAAGGTGCAGCTTTGAGCTTCCTGGGCGCGGGTTTCGCCGGTTTCACTTTGAGCCTTCTGGACCCCGGTTTTGACTTCAATGACCTGTTCTTTACCACTAGACACTTACCCCAATTGATTAGCGAAGAAATGATGAGAGCAGAATGAGCGACTAATATAAAGTAATCACGGGGTTTTCACAAAGGATGACCTTAAGTTTTCAACGCCGTCTGCTCCTTTTCCCCGCGATTTTGATCCTGCCCGGCGCAACTTTTCCCGGATTTCCGGCAGCTCCCGATCTCCTGTCGCTAAACCCTTTAAAATGTTCGGTAAAAATGAGAGGTTTATTGAATCGAACCAGGAGGACTTTTGAATGGCTGGATGGTTGTGGCTGCTTGCGGGCACATTTGGCGAGGTGATCTGGGTGATGACCCTTAAATTCACGGAAGGGTTTACGAAGCCTCTTCCGACACTGGTCAACCTTGTAATTGCCTTTCTCAACATGTGGATCCTCTCAATAGCTTTTAAACTTCTTCCGACAGCAACTGCATACACTGTGTGGGTTGGAGCAAGCGCAATGGGGGTGGCAATTGCGGCTTTCGTTCTGCAGGGGGAACAGATGGGCGCGATAAAAGTACTGTGCATGGCCGTGATTATGGCCGGGGTCATGGGACTCGGACTATCGAGAGGAATGTGAACTGCCCCGCCTGTCTTTCCAAGGCGGGGGAAGTTCAGCGCTTTCCCTGCTCCTTCCGAATCTCCTCCATCTGCTGGCGAAGCTGAAGTATCTGGTTGGAAAGAGCTGCCTGCACCCCTTCGTCATCCGTATCACTCCGCATCCCGGTCAGTTCATCGATTGCCGCCTGAATTCTCCGAATCTTGAGACCTGCTATGCAGTCCTGATACGCAGCCTTCATATTCACTTCGGAACGCGATGCCATGTCGTAGGATTTCTTCCAGTGCTCGATCCATGACTTTCCAAACCGCTGGAGGAGCCTTTTTGTCTCCGATTTCTGGATCTCCTCGCTCTGCTCCAGCACCTGGGCAAAACCATGTGCAAACAAAAGCACTGAGGGGCTCAAGAGAGGGCATATTCCAGGATTTTCAAGAACCTCGCCGCTCAACTCTCTATGAACCATGATAGCTGAAAGGAGTTCCTGCTCTGTTCTGTCAAGCTGCTGCACAGGAACGATTGAAGCGTCCATCGGTATGGTCTCCGGAGATTCATGTGAAAGATCCACTTCAATTGCCGGCACCTTGCCGGAAGGATCTTCGACGGACTCCCGGAGCAGTTTGCTCTTCACCCTCAGTCTGAAAGCGGTCCTCTCGGTCATGCGGTCGCGGACAATAGGATCATTAATTTCTCTGAGAACCAAAGCGACTTCTTTCGAGATTTCGCCCACTGAAAGGCCCCCTTCCCCCTTATGGAGATCGACTCCATATCTGCGGGCCTGCATATCGACGAAACAATCGAGAAGGTCGAAGCGCTGAAGCTCAGCAAGGTATTCACCCGTTCCGGGTCCGAGTCTTCGGGCTACTGTGTCAGGATCGTCTGCGGCGTCAAGAAAAACCGCTTTGACTTCGACGCCTGTATTGAGGAAGAGCGGAAAGCATTTTGCGGCAGCTTCTCTTCCTGCCGTATCGCCGTCAAAAAGCAGAACCACTTTGCGGGAAACCCTTGCGAGGCGCTCTGTATGTCCGGCAGTAAGAGCGGTGCCGCATGTCGCGACACAGTTCCTTACGCCTGCCTGCCAGAGTCCGATTACATCCAGATACCCCTCGACAACGAATATCTCTTTCGCCGCCCTGACGGCAGGCAGGGCCTGCGGCAGTCCGAAGAGAGTCTTATTTTTCTCATAGACCGCGGTTTCCGGCGAATTGATATATTTGGGAATATTCGAGTCCTTCCGGGTTATCAGGGCCGGGATAATACGGCCTCCAAATGCGACGACTCTTTTCGGGTCGCTTCTGACTGGAAACATAAGCCGTGATCGGAATGTATCATAGACTTCACCGCTCTCATTTCTCCGGCAGAGTCCTGCTTTTGAAATCAGATCGTCGGAAACCTTCTGCTTTCGGAGGTGCTGGGCAAGAACATCCCGGCCTGACGGGGCAAAGCCGATTCCGAATTCACGTATTGCTTCTTTCGAAAGAGCACGTTCCTTAAGATAAGCGATTGCCTCCCCGGGGGCTCCCCGGAACTGATTCACAAAGAAAGCCGCGGCAAGAAGGTTCACCTTGTAAAGATCGTTTTTCAGCGCTCCCGCAGACTCCTTCCTGACCCCGCCTGACTCCTGCCTGACTGCAATGTTGTAACGGGCAGCAAGCTCCTCGACTGCCTCGGGGAAAGAAAGCCCTCGAACCTGCATGAGAAAGCTGATGACGTTTCCTGAAACTCCGCATCCGAAACAGTGATAGGTGTTCTGATCGGGGCGGATGTGAAATGACGGGGTCTTCTCAGAGTGAAAAGGACAGCACGCGACGAATCTTGCGCCCTGACGCTTCAGTTCGACGTATTCTCCCGCGACATCGAGAAGCTTCGCTTTATCCTTGATTTCCTCGATTGTTTCGCCGGAGATCATAATGAGAAAAACGTATTGCTAGCCAGTCATAAGATTGCCGCTCACATCGGGCAATCGTAATTACGAGGACGCCGAGCCGGGCGAGGCGCACGTGGCAATCTCAGTTCCTCATCCCTCCATCCTCTCCACCGAAAGGATTTCGTACTCCCTCATTCCGCCGGGAGCATGTACTCTTACCGTATCACCGGCAGCTTTTCCAATAAGGGCCCTGCCGATGGGCGAACTCAGTGAAATCTGCGCGGCATCTACGTTGGATTCGTATTCGCCCACGATGCTGAAGGTCCGCTCTTCACCCGAATCAATATCGGCGACGCAGACTACAGTTCCGAACATGACCTTTCCCGTCACGTTCAGCGTGGCCGGATCGACCACCTCGCACATCGCAATCTTCGACTCGAGATCCCGGATCTTCGCCTCGACCAGCCCGGATCTGTTCTTTGCGGCATCGTAGTCCGCATTTTCCGAAAGGTCCCCGTGAGATCGGGCGATCTCGATTGCTTTCGCTATCTCAGGTCTCTGGTTCCTGAGCTTCTGAAGCTCGTCCTTCAGCAATGCGAATCCTCTGGGTGTGATAGGTGATTTCATAATATCTGCAGCAATTCATGATACTCCTGGAGCGCGAGCACTCCAAGAGTCGATTTTTCCCGGATGATGCCTATGGACTGAACGGCAGCCGACGCGGCGGCAAGGGTGGTGAATGTAGGAACTTTGAGTTCGCTTGCGATAACCCTGATCGAACGGGAATCCTGGAAAGGGTTCGTTCCTTCCGGGGTATTGATCACAATGCTTATCTCACCGCTGCCAAGCAGGTCGACGATATTGGGGGAGCCTTCACTCACCTTGTTCACACTCTTCACCACTATTCCATTTTTCTCGAGATAACGGGATGTCCCGGCCGTTCCAACCAGGCTGAAGCCAAGAGAGTAAAGCCGCCGTGCAATCAGGAGTAACTCCTCTCCTTTGTCACCGTCTCTGACGCTCAAAAACGCCGTTCCCTCTGTGGGAAGGTTATTGAGCGTGGCCGCCTGAGCCTTGGCAAACCCTCCGGCAAAACTTCTGTCTATTCCCATCACTTCGCCTGTAGACTTCATCTCAGGCCCCAGGAGAATATCGACGCCGGGGAAGCGGTTGAAAGGAAACGCACAGGCTTTGATCGCGTGATACGGCAGAGCCGGGTGTTCCTTCACCTTCAGGCTCTGCAGAGTGTGCCCGACCATCAGTTTTGCCGCCATCTTTGCCCAGGGGATTCCGCATGCCTTGCTCACAAAAGGAACAGTGCGGGACGCCCGCGGATTAGCCTCGAGGATAAATATACCGGACTGCTGCACTGCAAACTGGACATTGAGCAGGCCCACCACGTTGAGCTCGAGAGCGAGGAGTCTCGTCTGCCGCTTGATTTCTTCAATGACCAGAGCGGGAAGAGTTGGAGGCGGAATGCAGCAGGAACTGTCGCCCGAATGAATTCCAGCCCGTTCAATATGTTCCATGACTCCGGCGACCACGGCATCTTTTCCGTCACACACGGCATCCACATCGACTTCGATCGCGTTTTGAAGGAATGAATCCAGGAGCACAGGCCTGTCGTTCGAAACCTCCACTCCCTCCGCCATATAATTCCTCAGTTCATCTTCATTCTGGACAACGCGCATCGCGCGCCCGCCAAGAACAAAGGATGGCCGGATCATCAGCGGGTAGCCTATTTCCGCTGCGCATTCGAGCGCCTTTTCAATAGAGGTGGCTGTGTTACCCTGAGGCTGCCTCAGGCCAAGACGATCGACAAGCGCTGCGAACCGTTCTCTGTCTTCCGCCGTATCTATCGACTCTACAGGCGTTCCAAGTACCGGCACTCCCGCCTTCTCCAGCGCGTCGGCGAGCTTCAACGGCGTCTGTCCGCCGAACTGGACGATTACACCGTAAGGTTTCTCCCGCTCGATTATCTCCATCACCGACTCGAAAGTGAGCGGCTCGAAATAAAGCCTGTCGCTTATGTCATAATCGGTGGACACAGTCTCCGGGTTGCAGTTCACCATAATGGCTTCGATACCCTCTTCTTTGAGAGCAAAGACCGCATGAACGCAGCAG
>CAYQVO010000001.1:88935-103901 GCA_964421085.1 uncultured Bdellovibrionales bacterium
CAAGATCATAAGATGAATACAGATACGGTGTCTGAGATTCAAATTCACCTGCGCATGTGTCGACAGCCCGGAATCTCGAATTGATGCCGTGTTTCTTCCGCAGGGCACGAATCTCTTCCTCGCCTGTACCGAGCAGCGTCCCTATTCGCCTGTCACTGAACCCCTCACGCTTGAGAAGAAAAAGATTCTGCGGCGTCAGCTCCTCGAGCTTATGACCCCTTAATTTCTCTTCAATCTCTATGAGCGCCTGTATCTCGGCGAGAAACCAGGGATCAACGCCGGTAGCCTCAAAAAGCTCTTCAACGCAGTATCCGGTCCTTAGAGCTTCCCCCAGAAACCACAGACGCTGGGCCGATGGTATCTTTGCCTGCTCGAGGATCTCGGTCCTGCCGAGGTCTCTTGCGAGCGTTTCCCGATCAAATCCTGCTGTCGTCATTTCAAGAGAACACATCGCCTTCTGAAGCGCTTCATTGAAATTTCTTCCGAATGACAGCACCTCGCCCACTGATTTCATCTGAGGTCCAAGCACAGAGTCTGCCGACGGGAACTTTTCAAAGTTGAAACGCGGAATCTTGACCACGACATAGTCGATGGAGGGCTCGAAACAGCTTGGAGTTTTCTTTGTGATGTCGTTCGGTATCTCGTCCAGCGTGTATCCCACTGCCAGTTTTGCCGCGATTTTTGCAATCGGGAATCCCGTCGCTTTCGAGGCGAGAGCCGAACTGCGCGACACGCGGGGATTCATCTCGATCACGATGAGTCTCCCTGTCTTTGGATGGAGGGCGAACTGTACGTTCGATCCGCCCGTGTCCACCCCGATCTTCCTCATTATCTTCTGCGACGCGTTGCGGAGGATCTGATACTCCTTGTCAGTGAGCGTCAGGATGGGAGCCACTGTTATTGAATCTCCAGTGTGGATTCCCATAGGGTCCAGGTTCTCGATGCCGCATACAATGACGACGTTGTCCCTCGTATCCCTCATGACTTCGAGCTCGATCTCTTTCCATCCGACGAGTGATTCCTCAATGAGAACCTCGCGAACCGGGCTTGTCATCAGGGCTTTTCCGACCTTTGCAGAGAGTTCGGAATGCTCGGTCACGATGCTTCCTCCCGTCCCTCCGAGAGTCCGGGACGGCCGGAGAATAAGAGGATATCCGATCTCAGCGGCGACTTTTTCGGCGTCTTTGAGTGAATATGCGATGCCGCTGCGGGCAGACTCGAGACCTATTTCATCCATCGCCCTGCGAAAGCTTTCGCGGTCCTCTGCGGTGCGTATTGATTCAATCTTCGCGCCGATCAGTTCGACATTGTATCTCTCGAACACTCCTCTGGCATCCAGTTCAAGAGCCGTGTTGAGAGCCGTCTGTCCCCCCATAGTCGGAAGGACAGCGTCCGGTCTTTCCCTCCTGATTATCTCTTCGACATAGTCGGCAGTGGTTGGTTCAATGTAGGTCTTGTCCGCGAACTCGGGGTCGGTCATTATAGTCGCGGGATTGGAATTCACAAGAATGACCCTGAACCCGTCCTGTTTGAGGGCCTTGATGGCCTGGGTCCCGGAATAGTCGAACTCGCACGCCTGACCGATTACTATCGGTCCGGAGCCTATTATGAGCACGGATTCCAGATCGTTTCGTCGCGGCATTATCCTACTACCATTTCAAAAAATTTGCGGAACAGATAACGGGCATCGTGGGGTCCGGGCGACGCCTCAGGGTGGTACTGAACACTGAAGGTCTTAGCCTCCGGAATGGACAGACCTTCGACGGTCATATCGTTCAGGCTGAGGTGGCTTACAGTCACGTCCTTTGGAAGGGAGGCCGCGTCCACTGCATACCCGTGATTCTGACTCGTAATCTCGATGGTATCCGTGAGGAGATTCTTAACTGGATGATTCGCTCCTCTATGCCCGAACTTGAGCTTATAGGTGCGCCCTCCGAATACCTGGCCGAGAATCTGATGGCCAAGACAGATTCCAAAAACGGGGAACCTGCCTGTCAGTTTTTTTATTTCGCCGACGATGTTCTGAAGCACCGCCGGGTCGCCGGGGCCGTTTGATACGAAAAGAGCATCGGGGCACAGAGCGATGATTTCCTGTGATGTGGAAAACGCCGGAGCAACTGTCACCCTGAATCCGGATGCTGTAAGCAGATTGAGGATGTTCTGCTTGATTCCGCAGTCGAGAGCGACCACGTGAGGCCTTGTTGAAAGTCTCTGCTGGTTGAACTTCTGGAACCCCTGCCCCGCAATCCATTCCCCCTGCTGCCAGTGATAAGATTCCCGGCATGACACCTCCGCGACGTAGTCCTTTCCAAGCAGATGCGCGTTTGAACGCGCGATATCCACCAAATCGTCTGCAATGTTGTCGCTGCCGCACGCGACGGCTCCCATCTGCGCCCCAAATTCCCGAAGATGCATCACGAGAGAGCGTGTGTCTATACCGCATACGCCCATGATTCCTTTCGATTCGAGATATGCCGGAAGCGATGTCTCGGCCCGGAAATTCGAAGTCAGCCTGCTCAGATTCCGGATAATGAGTCCTTCAACCCATATCCTCGAACTTTCGACATCTTCACCGTTGCATCCGGCGTTTCCTATGTGCGGGCACGTGAACGTCATTATCTGGCCGCAGTAACTTGGATCAGTGAGAATCTCCTGATACCCGTCCATGGCAGTGTTGAAGACGACCTCACCGATTACCGGGTCTTCGAGTCCGCGGACGCAGCCGAATGCGGATCCCTTGAAGACAGTCCCGTCCGCGAGAGCCAGCAGGGCCTGCCGGCCCGTGATACTCCTGAAGTAATCCCTCATACAGCTCCATTCTGAAATACACGCTCACGGAGCACAAACCTGCCGCCAATCACGGCAGTTATTGCGCGACCCTTCATCTTCTTTCCAGAAAAAGGAGAATTCGCGCTGAGCGAGAAGTTGTTCCCTTCCGAAAATTCCCAGGATTCTTCAGGGTCGATAATGACTAAATCAGCAGAACTTCCTGGTTTAATCGAGGCATCAGGAAGACCGAAAGCCCGCGCAGCTCCGACAGTCATGGCTTCAACAGCGCGCATTCTTGTCAAAGTTCCGTTGCGTACGAGTTCCAGTATCAGCGGCAGTGCAGTCTGCAGTCCGATTATGCCGAAGGCTGCAAGCGCGAATTCAATCCGTTTTTTGTCGAGTTCATGCGGAGCATGATCGGTTGCGACGCAATCTATGGTTCCGTCGGCAAGTCCTGCCCTCAGCGCCATCATATCCTCGTCGAGCCGGAGAGGCGGGTTCATTTTGGCATTAGTGTCGTACATAAGTACTGCATCTTCGGTAAGCATAAGGTGATGCGGCGTGACCTCTGCTGTCACGGCAATTCCGTCATTTTTCGCTCTTTTGACGAGTTCTACGGAACGGGCTGTCGAAAGATGACAGAAGTGCATCCGTCCCTTTGTAAGCCGGGCTATCTCTATATCTCTCGCTATCATCACGTCGTCTGAGGCCCCGGTAATTCCCGCATATCCGAGCCGGCTCGAAAGCGCGGATTCATTCATCGAGCCGTGCTCTGAAAGCGTCCTGTCTTCCTCGTGAAGAGCAACAGGCCTGCCTGTCATGGAACACCACTCCAGAGCTCTTCTCAGAAGAAGCGGATTTTCAACCGGGTTGCCGTCATCTGAAAATGCGACACAGCCTGCGTGCTCAAGCTCTGAATAAGGCGCCATCGCCTCCCCTTTAAGGCCGATCGTCACAGCGCCGACTGGAAGAACTCTCGCATACCCGGCTGCCGCCGCTTTTTCCAGGATGAATTTCGTCACTTCTGCATTGTCGTTTACCGGATTTGTGTTCGGCATTGAGCAGATTGTGGTAAAGCCGCCGGCAACCGCAGCCTTCGCGCCGGCTGCAATTGTCTCTTTCCACTCGTATCCGGGTTCTCTCAGGTGAACATGAAGGTCGACAAGACCGGGAACAAGCCACTTCCCGTTTACATCGACTTTATCTTTGACACTGGCTGCCTTCAGTTCACCGGGCTGTCCCACGTCCTCTACGCGATCGCCATCAATCAGCACATCACGCATCCCTTCGGTGCCGGTGGCCGGGTCAATCACGTAAGCATTTTCAAAGAGAATCATATTCCTCCAGCCTTTTCGAAACCGGTACAGACCGCGAAGAGAACAGCCATGCGGACGGCTACTCCATGACGGACCTGTTTTCCTATCAATGACCGCGGACCGTCCGCGACAACTGTCGAGAGTTCAGTTCCCCTGTTCACAGGGCCCGGGTGAAGCACGACGCATTCGGGCGCGACCCGCTGCAGCAATGGTTCCGTGATACAGAATTCGCGGGAATATTCCTGCAGTGACGGCACGAAAAACTGGCCCTGGCGTTCGAGCTGCATCCGGAGAGCCATTACGACATCGACGCCCTCGAGCCCTTGTGCAAGCGAGTGGTATTTCTTTACGAAAGGACCGAAGCACTTGCCGCCGTCCACTTCGAAAGGAAGAAGCGGCGGAGGCGCCACGAGACGGACTTCGTTTCCAAGCAGCTTATGAGCCCACACATTACTTCTCGCAACGCGGGAGTGACGGACATCCCCCACGATTGCAATCTTGAGCCCGTGAATTCCGTCAGGCCGATCGGAGAAATGCTCCATCAGGGTAAGACAGTCAAGAAGGGCCTGGGTCGGATGCTCATGAAGACCATCGCCGGCGTTTACAATGGCGACATTCTTCAGATGATTCGCGAGGAAGTGAGGCGACATGCTCTCCTTGTGCCGGAGAACCAGGACATCGGGCGCCATGGCCTGAATGTTCAGGGCTGTGTCAAGAAGGGTCTCCCCTTTTGAAACCGAACTTCCCGAGCCGGATAAATTCACTGCATCGGCAGAGAGCCACTTTGCGGCAATTTCGAAGCTCGTTCTCGTCCGGGTACTGTTCTCCATGAACATGTTGATTATGGTCTTTCCCCGCAACGTCGGAACCTTTTTCAGGTCCCGATCCATGATTTCGAGGAAATGCTTCCCATTTTTCAGTATTGCCAGGAAGTCTTCTTCCGGCAGTGATTCTATATCAAGCAGATGCTTCACTTCGGTCTCACAAGAAAAACGCCGTCATGGCTGTATCCGCTTTCACGGAGCCGGATTTTCACCGACTCTTTCCTGCTGGTAGGAAGATTTTTCCCGACGTAGTCCGCCTTTATGGGGAGTTCCTTGTGTCCTCTGTCTATGAGCACGCCGAGTTCAACACAGGAAGGACGTCCGAAATCGATGATGGCGTCAAGCGCGGCTCTTACTGTTCTGCCGGTGAACAGCACATCGTCGACCAGAATTATCCGGGACCCTGTAACCCGGAAAGGAAGGTCAGTGCCTTTGAGAAGGGGCTGCGAATGACTGGTCATCAGATCGTCGCGATAAAGAGTGATGTCGATGACACCGTAAGCTATTTTCTGCTTTTCAATCTCCTCGATGCGCTTTCTGATTCTCTGTGCGAGGAACTCTCCCGCCGTCCGGATTCCGACTATGGCCAGACGGCTCAAATCCCTGTCCCGCTCGACCATTTCGTAGCTGATTCGGGCAAGGCAGCGGGCGATGGTTTCGTCGTCGCATACGAGCTGCCATTCCGGAGGTATCATGTCATCTTTTTTTCTGGACATTACGAATCCCGTAAAGATTGAGAAGCGGAACGGAAGAGAGAAGTCAAAGGGAAATTCAAAGAAGCCTGCGCAGATATCCCTGCAGGAATAATGTCGTATGCAGCACTGATGAATATCACCTTTGCGAACTCGCCGATTCACATTTAAAGGCCTTCAGATGGATATCACACAACAGATGCATGTTCAAGAGGCTTGTGCCTGCCCGCCCTTCGACCGGGCGAATTCGTTGAAGGGTTAGAATCTTCCTTCGACGTGAGCGTAAAACTCAAAGGTATGAACATTATAATCCTTCCCGCCCCAGGTAATATAGAACACCTCCTTATAGGGAAGGCCTATGGACATTTTGTTATCCGCCTCGCTTCTCCTGATTACGAGATCTCTTTCATTGAAGGGTATTTCAGCCTCATTCAGGTATTTGAGAAGTTTTTTCCGGATTTGCTGGTCCGTGTTGTCCTGCGCTACTGCAATCAATGAGCTCATCTGATTCTGAAGATCGTAGTAATAATAAAAGAAAGGAAGTATCTTTGAAGCAGAATAGACGGCAGCCGCAACAATCACTCCGAAAACTGCAATAGTGAGAGTGCTCGCCCCCTTTTCCGCATTTGATGATCTGTTCATGACGAGAAACCTCATATGACGCGAAAGAGTCCAAAAAGGAGAAATCAGGCCGCCGCTGGTGCTGCTATTTTATGCGTCCTGCTGGGCGCAGGAAACCTCATTTTTGCGGGAAGGGCGATGGAATCGCTCAACAACGTGCTGGAAAAGGCGAAAGTGGAGCTTCAGCAGAAGGAGTCGCAGCAGAAAACCAAAGGATCGAGCCTGAAGGCTCTGAAGCAGCCGGGAAGGTTTTTGCCGGATCTGAATGTCGAAAAGCAGGCCCGCTACATAACCCGGCTTCAGAAGCGGATCGAGTTCTATGAATTTGTCAGGTTTGGAGGGAGGATATTTCTTGGAGCGTCCGGAGTGCTTGCTTTGATGGCCGTGCTGTTTTTCTGGAAAGCTCCTTATCCCGGGGATCCCCCTGTTTAGTGCGCGGCCTGTGCAGCAACGGACTGTTCACTCCAGCCCGAAATCTTTGACTTTTGCAATCAGATTCGAGCGGGAAATTCCAAGCTCTCTTGCCACTTCGCTTTTATTGCCGTTCAGCCTTTCAAGGGCCTCACCAATAAGCCGTTTCTCCAGTTCCTGGACGGCGTCCTTGAGCTGCACGTGGTTTCCGCTTATGCCCGCAGTAGTCGTAGATCCCTTAAGAAGTGTGCCTTTCCGTATTTCAGGGGAAAGAATGTCAGCTGAAACTTCTTCTGCATCGCCGCTCAGGATCCACACTCTCTCCATTTCGTTCTGAAGCTGCCTCGCGTTTCCGGGCCAGTCGAAGTCGGAAAGAATCCGCAGCGCATCGTGCGAAAGTCCCTTCGGATTCTTTTTATTCCGCTTCGCGATTTCGTCGAGAAAGAACGTGGCAAGAAGGGGAATGTCGACACGGCGCTCGCGGAGCGGCGGAAGGGAAATATTCACGACGTTCAGTCTGTAGAAAAGATCCTCCCGGAACTTTCCGTGCGCGACCATCTCATGAAGGTCGCGGTTCGTGGCGGCAAGAATCCGTACGTCAGCTTTCCTCGGTTTGATTTCTCCGACAGGTGTGAAAGTTCCGTCCTGGAGTACTCTCAGGAGTTTTGCCTGAAGAGGAAGAGCCATCTCGCCGATTTCATCGAGAAAAAGAGTACCTCCATCAGCCGCCTGAAAGAGTCCTTCCCTGTCCCGGATTGCGCCGGTGAACGCGCCCCGTATATGCCCGAACAGTTCGGACTCAAGAAGGCTTTCGCTGAATGCTGCGCAGTTCTGGGCGATGAACGCCCTGTTCTTCCTCGAGCTGTTATAGTGAACGGCCTTTGCGACAAGCTCTTTTCCCGTGCCTGATTCGCCGCTGATAAGAACGGGAACCGGAGAATCGAGCACCTTCTGCATAAGGTCGAACACGCCGAGCATCGACGGACTCTGGCCCACGATATTTCCGAAGCTTGCTTTCTCGCCAAGCTGCCGGCGCAGAGAAGCGTTCGACTCGTTTGAGACTTTAAGTTCTCTGTAAACAGCCTGTGTGTTGAGAGCCGCAAGGACCCGGCAGATAAGATCGTCGCTTCTGAAAGGCTTAATCACGTAGCCGTCGGCCCCCTCTTCCAGCGCACGGTTTATCTGATCAATCGAATCATTTGCAGAAACGACAATTACCGTTATGAACCGGAAAACGGGATCGGTTTTGAGAGTCCGAAGCACTTCATGGCCGTCCATTCCCGGCATGTTGATGTCGAGGAGAACGATGTCGGGATTTTCCGCCGCAATCTTTTCCAGGGCATCCAGGCCGTTTGCCGCGGTGAAAATTTCGAATCCGTTTTCAATCAGGAGCTGTTCGAGCGCAAAGAGAGAGTCCGGATTGTCATCAACCGCCACGATTCTGGGGTGCGCAGCCAATCGGAATCCTCCCTGCTATCCCTTCATCATGTCGAGAAACTCTTTGTTCCCTTTGGTTCCCTCGATTTTGCTGAGGAGCCACTCCATTGCTTCCACGGTATTCAGCGGAGCGAGAACTTTCCGGAGGAGCCAGGCTTTCTGAAGTACGTCATTCTTGAAAAGCAGTTCCTCCTTTCGGGTGCCTGATTTATTGAGATCGATAGCAGGAAAGACGCGGCGGTCCGCCAGTTTGCGGTCGAGCACGAGTTCCATGTTGCCGGTACCCTTGAACTCTTCGAAGATAACCTCATCCATCCTCGATCCGGTATCGATAAGAGCTGTGCCGATAATTGTGAGACTTCCGCCCTCTTCGATGTTTCTGGCAGCGCCGAAAAACCGCTTCGGTTTGTGAAGCGCGTTCGAATCGACCCCGCCGGAAAGAATTTTTCCGCTTGGCGGAACGACGGCATTGTATGCGCGGGCCAGTCTCGTGATTGAGTCGAGGAGAATCACGACATCTCTCTTATGTTCGGTCAGCCGCTTCGCCTTCTCGATGACCATTTCCGCCACCTGAACGTGCCGTTGAGCCGGCTCATCAAAGGTGGAACTCACCACTTCCGCCTTGACCGAACGCATCATGTCGGTAACTTCTTCAGGCCGCTCATCGATGAGCAGAACGATCAAAATAACCTCCTTATGATTCTCCACAATCGCGTTGGCGATATTCTGAAGAAGAATCGTCTTACCGGCTTTGGGCGGGGATACAATCAGCGCCCTCTGACCTTTTCCGATCGGAGAAAAGAGATCGATAATTCTTGTGGACATTCCGCCCTTTTTGCTCTCCAGTTTGAGCTTCTCCATCGGATAGAGAGGCGTGAGGTTGTCGAAAAGAACCTTGGTCTTCAGGACCTCAGGCGGGTCATAGTTCACGGAGTTTATCTTGAGCAGCGCGAAGTAGCGCTCACCTTCCTTCTCTCTCGGGGGCCTGATCTGGCCTTCGATAATATCGCCCGTTTTCAGCCCGAATCTGCGGATTTGCGCGGGCGAAACGTAGATGTCGTCCGAACCCGGAAGGTAGTTGAAATCCGGGGCGCGAAGGAAGCCGAAACCGTCGGGCAGGCACTCGAGTACGCCTTCAGCATAGATACTGCCGTTGGACTCGGACTGCGCCGTAAGAATTGCGAAAATGAGATCCTGCCGGCGCATATTGTTCGCAGCTTCGATATTGAATTGCTGCGCCAGCTTCACAAGTTCCTCTGAGGTACATTGCTTCAGTTCGTTTAGATTCATTTGCCTTACCTGATTATATGGATACTACAAACATGGTCCTGATTTGAGGAGTAACAGCTTCTCCGTCAGGGCTGAAATATTCCTCGAACATCGCTGCCGGAATATTTTCAGCCGGAAAGTTTCTCATAACTGTCGAATCATATTCTCAAGGAGCCTGCGCGTTTGAGGACACTTAAGGGCATGCTTATAAGGAACCCGAAACCTCGATATGAACTCCAGACTTCTTAAGGATATTTACTGTTGATAGAAAGTCAGAGAAATCAGGAAGAAATACTGCTCTTTCGTACTGCCTTTTGTCTGTACCCAGTTAGAGTAACGACAAAGCTGCCCCCTGTCAACTGCCCACTTTTTACCGTATTTTTCTATTTTCCTGTATTTTCCGCCCTTCGCTCCGCAATAGTCTTCGCGGCCGGCCGCCTTATATAGTTCGGAGCAGCTTTCGCCAGTTCCTCCATTGAAAAAGCCGGGACCGGCGATTGGCCCAGGAAACAAAGCCCGGCCGCAAGCTCTATTGAAGAGCGCACGGACAATCCCTCCCTGATATTCACAGGAAGGCGAAATGGCTCCGGACTCGCAGCTGTGCTCTGTTTCACTTCGAGTACATCACACAGTTCCGCGATTCGATGAGGAACGTCATCAGCGCCGATTATTTCTTCCGGGCCATGCGGAGCGACACTTCCATCCTGCCTGCCCGTATATGCTCCGAAAAAAAACTCGTTTCTTCCCGCAGCGCTCATTACAAAAACTGCTGTTTCCTTCGCAGCATGCTCAACCGCCGCAGCGGCGAAAGAAGATATGGTCAGTAAAGAGATCTTCAGCGAAAGGCAGAGACCCTTGGCGAATGCGTACGAAATCCGAAGTCCGGTGAACGAGCCGGGCCCGGCACCGACCACAATTTTTTCGAGATCCTGCGGCTTCACTCCGGCTTCTGCGCAAAGTTTTCTGAATACATCGAGAAGTTCCTCATTATGGCTTGCGGGAGAGTTCCCATTGGATGCCAGAACCTCACCTGAGGACGAACGGAGCGCACACGAAAGAATGGGCGAACTTGTGTCAATGCCGAAAGTCCACATGCCTTAAAAGAATCTTGCAATATCGTTACCCACCGCGAAGAGCGTGAGCAGCAGCAGGAATGCAAGGCCGACCTGCGTGGCAGTCTGCTGCACTTTCAGGCTTACCGGCCTGCGGATAATCGCTTCAATGGTGAAGAATAAAACATGGCCGCCGTCGAGCACGGGGATCGGGAGAAGATTCAATATGGCAAGACTGACGCTTAGAAATACTACGAAGTTGATCAGAGGTTCAAGCCCCTTTCTGGCGGTCCTGGCAGCGGTCTGGAAGATGAATATTGGTCCCGCGATATGCTTGGGCGAAATGGCGCCCTGGATAATCCCCCCGATTCCACGCAGAGTCATCACGCTGAGATTCCAGACATGAAGAGTCCCGTCGAGCGCAGCCTCGCTGAGTGTGACATCCTTCTTTTTTGTGCTCTGAGCTATGCCTATTCTGTACTTGTCGTTTTTTTCGCCTTTGACAACCGCGTATTCTTCATAATCGAGAGAAGCGGCAACCTTTATGTCCATGAATCCGGACTGCCCGGGACTGTTTTCAGCAGGCCGCTCAATCCTCATGTTCAGTTCCCTGCCCCCGGATGAGCCGACATACTCAGCCACCTGGTACCAGTCCCTCATGGGCCCGCCGTTTATCGAGAGTATCCTGTCTCCCGGTTTGAGTCCCGATTTCTCGGCAGAAAGGCCGGGGACGACCTCGCCGATGACAGGATCGTCGACCGGGACAAGCGCTCCGAAAACAGCATAGGAGAAGATGGAAAGAACAATTGCGAGGAGAAAATTGAAAAACGGGCCCGCAAGGACAACGGAGAGTTTCGCCGGATAACTTTTTTTCAGGAACCAGGAAGACTCGTCCTCCAGAAGCTTCTTTGCGAGAGGATCGGACTCGAGGCGCCGGCGCTCCGCAGCTTCTTCCTCGCTTTCCTCCTTTGAATATTCTTCGGAGTCCTGGTTCTTCGATGTCGACCTGCCCATGACGAGCGCGGGATCGTCACCTGCCATGCTGACATACCCTCCGAGCGGAATCGCGCCGACTGCGTAATAAGTGTCCCCGATTCTCCCTCGCCAGAGCTTTTTTCCAAAACCGATCGAAAACTCGTAAACCCCGATCCCGTTGAGCTTGGCAAGGAGAAAATGGCCCAGTTCATGGACAAAGATCAGGATCCCGAGGACCAGAATAGATGCGATAATTGTCATACTGCTGCGGCAGCTCCACTTAGAATTACGTCTCTTTTGTTCTTCATTTCTTGGTGCAGGATACTAAGCTCGTCCGTAGTTCTGCAAGCCACTCCGGCAAAGAGATCGAGATAATTCATGTTTACTCTCATGATTCCGGGAAAAGTGATTCTTCCCTCCAAAAATGCCGCCACAGCTATCTCATTTGCGATGTTCAGGACCGCCGAAGCCGCGTTTCCCTGCGCCAGACACTGAAAGGCGAGCTTCACAGCCGGAAATTTTTCGTGATCGAGATCAATGAATTCAAGTTTTCCGTGTTTCGTAAGCGAAAGAGGCTCTATGGTGCCGGGAAGCCTCAACTCCGGATAAAGAAGGCCGAAGGCTATGGGCGACTTCATGTCGGGGACTGACAGGTGGCCAAGCATGCTTCCGTCACGAAGCGCCACAAGACTGTGAATTATGCTTTGAGGGTGAACAACCACTTCAATCCGTTCAAAACCGAAGAGCCACCTGGCCTCGATGACTTCCAGCGCCTTGTTCATCATTGTGGCTGAATCGATCGAGATTTTTGCGCCCATGTTCCACCTGGGATGCCTCACTGCCGCCTCGGGCGTGACTTTCTTAAGCTCCTCCATCGACGCATTCAAAAAAGGCCCTCCTGATGCCGTCAGCACGATGTGATCTATTTCAGTGCGGCTGCGCCCGAGAAGACACTGGAAAAGAGAGCTGTGTTCGCTGTCGACCGGCACGAGACTTCCGCCGTTTTTCAGGGCCTCCTCGAGGAAGGCGCCGCCGCATACGACACTTTCCTTGTTCGCAAGCGCCACTTTTCTGCCCGCGCGGAGCGCAGCCAGCACCGGTTCAAGGCACGCGATGCCGAGAATGGAAGCCAGTATCACATCGGCTTCAGGCAGAGCGGCAATCCGGCAGAGCGCGTCTTTACCGCGGAGAACCTCGACTCCGGAAGGAAACCTTATTTCGCACTCAGCCTCATCTGCGAGAACCGCGTACCTCGGCATGAACTCGCGGACCTGATCCGCCAGGAGCCTCGCATTGCGGCCGGCACTCAGCGCCACAGGCTCGAGTTTGTCGGGATAACGTCTGCACAGTTCGAGCGCTGATGTTCCTATGGAGCCGGTGGAGCCCAGTATTACGACCTTGAGCCTGCGGGACGTCTCACTCAGGCATTTATTTTCGAAGCTGCATAACATTCCGCACCTGCTACATCGTCACTTGAAGTGCCACGAGAAACAGCATGGCAGCTCCAAAATGGCTGTCTGCACGATCAAGCACCCCACCGTGACTTCCAAGAAGAGAACCGAAATCCTTCGTTCCGGTAAAACGCTTTATGTAGGACGCGACCAGATCGCCGGTCTGGCCGCCGATTCCAATGAAAACCGAAAACAGTACAAGCCTGAAAAGCCCCGCATCAGGAACGAGGAAAATTCCGGTCAAAACACCGAGAACGACCCCGCCGATTAGTCCTCCGGCTGCGCCGGTCCAGGTCTTCGAAGGCGAAATCGAAGGAGCCATGTTTTTTCCTCCTATCAAGCTTCCGGCCAGATAGGCAAAGCTGTCGTTTGCGGCGGCAATGAGGATCATCCAGCCCAGCAGCGCGGCAGGACGCGGGAATGTCGCAATTGTGCAGAGAGCCCCCGCTCCGGCGGCGATGAAAAGCACGGCGGGAAATATCCCGCTGAACCACCGCCCGGATACTTCCCGTTCTTCAAGACCGCGCAGTATGCCCGCTGTGAAAAGAAGCGCAATCACCAGAAGAAGAGAAGTGCCGAATGCTTCCGAAGACCTCTTCAGCAGGATATCAGGACCGCAGACGCCGAGACGCGCGAACGAGACCATCACGGAGACGGGAGGGAGAAGACTGAGCAGAAAGAATGATCGCGTCCCTGCCGTTTCCGAGTTGAATGATCGTGCGGCCTCGTGCGATGCCGCCGCAGCGACGCATACGGAGAGAAAACAGAGAAGGAGTCCCCCGAAACATGTCACGGATGCGATGACAAGCAGGAGTGCCGCCAGGCACACAAGCGCAATCCATGGGCCCAGTCTGCTTCCAAAACGCTGCCAGTCCATTATCAGTCCCCTTTTTGTTGTTCAGCGTGCCGCGCGCGCAATCTGCTCGCCCGTCAGTCCGAAACGCCGCTCTCTTCTTCCGTATTCCTGGAGACACCTGTGAAATTCCCCTTTTGAAAATTCCGGCCAGAAGAGAGGGGTAACGATGATTTCGGTATAAGCCAGCTGCCACAGAAGAAAATTCGAAATTCTGAGCTCACCGCTCGTTCTGATCAGAAGATCAGGATCCGGTATGTCAGGAGCATAGAGCGCTCCGGCAAAAACCTCCGGATCAATCCCGTCAGGATCGAGAGTATTGTTCTTCACCCTTTCTGCAAGCTTCCTTGCCGCAGCCGCAATCTCCTCCCTGGATCCGTATGATATGGCCAGGACCAGCTGCATGCCGTCGAGATTTTCGGTTTTCGCGATATTCTCGAGAAGCATGTCGCGGGAAGAAGGAGGAAGCTTCGAAAGGTCGCCCACAGCGCGAAGCCTGATTCCATTGTCGATGAGCTTCGCCAGTTCAGACCTGAGATAGCCTTCCAGAAGCTTCATGAGCGCGGAAACCTCGTCGGGAGGCCGGTTCCAGTTTTCAGTCGAAAAGGTGAAAAGCGTCAGGTATTGGATGCCGAGACGCCGCGATTCCTCAACGACCATGCGCACCGTTTTCGCCCCGGCGCGGTGCCCTTCTATCCTCGGAAGATGCCTCTGCCTGGCCCACCTGCCGTTTCCGTCCATTATTACAGCGACGTGTTTCGGAAGGTTTTCGAATTCACCATCCGTCGTCTGTGCTCGAACTTCCTGACTCATGCGGAGCCTTAAACTTCCATCATTTCCTTCTCCTTGGCCGCGATATGCTTATCGACCTCGGCAGTGAAACGATCCGTTATCTTTTGTGCTTCGTCCTGGCCCTTGTGAAAATCGTCCTCCGGAATCTCCTTCCTGTCCTTCCCCTTCTTGAGAAGGTCGATGCAGTCTCTTCTCAGGTTCCGGATTGAAACTTTCGTTTCCTCGCCAAGCTTGTGCAGATTCTTTACGAGCTCTTTTCTCCGCTCTTCAGTGAGAGGCGGAACGGCAAGGCGAATAAGCTGACCATCCCGCTGCGGTGTGATACCGATATTGGCGGCAAGAATCGCCTTTTCAACGGCATCGACAGCTCCCTTGTCGTAAACCTGGACCGTCACAAGCCGGGCCTCGGGCGCGGCAATAAGGCCGAGCTGGTTTATGTGCATGGAAGAGCCGTAGACTTCAACCATGATACCTTCGAGTATTCCCGCGCTTGCCCGGCCGGTT
>CAYQVO010000001.1:103911-106258 GCA_964421085.1 uncultured Bdellovibrionales bacterium
GTTCTTATGCCGGAAAGCTCTTTTTTCAGATGCTCTATCACCTTTTGAGATCGCTGTTCGAAGTCCTTAGTTTCTTTACTCATAGCTGCCTGATTCCTCAAATACCCGGTCGGAGTTCCGAAGTGCTTCCGGCATGGAATTCGATGTCGACGTCGTTCTGCACACATGTGCCGATATCTTCCCCGAGCGCCACGCGCTTCAGATTACCTTCCCTTCCCATATCAAAGACGACAAGCGGTAAATCATTATCCATGCAGAGAGAGATGGCTGCTGCATCCATTACCTTGAGGCTCCGCTGCAGAACATCCATGAAGCTGATCGCTCTGAAAGCCCGCGCGTTGGGTTCTTTGTGCGGATCGGCATCGTAAATCCGGTCCACTTTCGTGCCCTTGAACAGCGCATCCGCGTTGATTTCCATGGCGCGAAGGCTTGCGGCCGTATCGGTAGTGAAATATGGATTGCCCGTGCCGCAGGCGAAAATTACTACCCGGCCCTTTTCAAGGTGGCGGGTTGCGCGCCGCCTGATATAAGGCTCGGCAATCTGCCGCATCTCGATTGCCGACACGACTCTTGTATCAACTCCCTTGTGCTCGAGGGCATCCTGAAGCGCAAGCGCGTTGATTGCGGTTCCGAGCATTCCCATATAGTCGCCGGAAGCGCGGTCTACGCCCAGCGTAACACCCTGAATCCCGCGGTAGATGTTCCCGGCGCCTATCACTATTCCAAGTTCCAGTCCGAGCGAATAAACGGACTTAATCTCGAGCGCGAGCTTCGAGATGACATGAGGATCAAGTCCGAAACCTTTGTCGCCGGCCAGCATTTCACCACTGAGCTTCAGGACTACTCGTCTGTACTTGAGTGTTTCCCGCGTCATCTCTCGCCTGATAGTTTACATAGACACCATCGAACTCACTTCCGCCGCCAGATTGCCTGCCGGCTTTTCAATTCCTTCCCCGACTTCAAACCGCTGGAACTTTCCTATGGTCACTTTTTCGCCGGAAGCTACGCTCATTTCGTTCACAAGGTCCTGCACGAGCTTCTTACCCGCATCGTCCTTGATGTAGGGCTGTCGAAGCAGCACGGTATCCTCATAGAACTTTTCGAGCTTGCCGGGAATGATCTTGTCGGCGTTCCTTCTCTGCTGCTCGTTGAGCTGCTCCATCGCAATCTCTTTTTCCTTCTCGATTACTTCGGGTGGAACGCTTTCGACTGATATGTAGCGCGGCTTCATCGCAGCCACCTGCATGGCGAGGTCTTTTGCGAGATCCTTGAAGTTCGGCTGCCTTGCCACGAAATCGGTCTCGCAGTTCAGTTCGACGACCGAAACAACCTGATCGCCCGGGTGAACGTAGACACCAAGAACACCTTCGGCCGCGACTTTTCCGGCGCGTTTGTCGATATTCTTAAGACCCTTTTTCCTCAGGTACTCAACTGCCGCGTCCATATCTCCACTGGATTCCTGCAGTGCAGCCTTGCAATCCATCATTCCCGCTCCGGTCATCTCACGGAGCTGTTTAACCAGTGATGCTGAAATTTCTGCCATTAACTTCTCCTTATAAAAACATGTTCGGGCGCCCTTTAATCAGGCGCCGGCTCCATCGACCGGAGTGCGGATTTCGCGGCGCATGTAGGCGGCATCCTTCGAAGCCTGAGCCTGAGCAGGTTCTTCGATCTTCATCGTACGTGACTCGTATATCTTCTTTCCTTCAATGATGGCGTCTGCGACGGCTCCGGCAAAAAGCCTGAGCGTTCTCGAAGAATCATCATTTGACGGAACAGGAAAATCTATGAGTTCAGGATCGACGTTGGTATCAACCAGAGCAATAACGGGAATCCTGAGCTTCTTTGCTTCAGCCACCGCAATGTCATCCTTGTTGATGTCCATTATGAAGACAAGCTCAGGGATCTTGCGCATATTGCGTATACCGCCGAGGTTTGCATTGAGTTTTTCGAGTTGACGCTGAATACCGAGTCGCTCTTTCTTGTTGAGCTTTACGCCTGAATCCGGCACCTGCGAATTCGCATACAGTTCTTCGAGTTTCTTCATGCGGTTAATTGAGTTCTTCAGAGTCTCGAAGTTCGTCAGGGTTCCCCCAAGCCATCTCGAAGTCACGAAGAATGCGCCTGCCCTGTTGGCTTCTTCCTGCACGATGTCGCGGCATTGAAGCTTTGTTCCGACGTAAAGAAGCGTTCCGCCCATGCTTACACGGTCGACTATGTATTTTCGGGCCTTCTCCCATGCGCGCATGGTCTCGTCGAGATTTATGATGTGGACTCCATTTTTCTCGGCGAAGATGTAGGAAAGCATCCTGGGGTTCCACCGTGCCGACTGATGTCCGTAATGGGC
>CAYQVO010000001.1:106268-113569 GCA_964421085.1 uncultured Bdellovibrionales bacterium
GGATTGACACATCTACTGGTTCAACAATTCCCTGGTAGGATTTCCGGGGGCCTTTCTGTTCTTCCGGGACTGCGCCCTCAGGCTGGGTTGAGTCCGGCGCAGCGGCAGAAGGCTCTGGAGCAGTGTTCTCTTCCATTCTTATTTTCTCCGTCTTAGTTTAACCTCCCCGGGCATGGGCGCTGATAAGACAATCTGGTGTGTCTGCCGGCAGCGTCACCAAGACATGCCCTCGACCAAAATCAATCAAGGGTGAACCCGAGTGTGAATTCGCAACGAAAAGTAGCACAGCTCCCCGGGAAAGGCAAATAGCTTCAGGCATTTGGAGGATTCATGAACAGGACACCCGCTGATTGTGCTGCCGGGATGCACAGCGCCCGCTTGACGATGATTCGACTGTCAGGCAAACAGCGCCCAGATTCGGAAGCTGAGGGCGGACATCGCCGCAGCGCAGGGAATTGTGAAAACCCATGCCCACACAATTCGCCCCGCTATTCCCCACTTGATTGCGGAGATTTTGGTTGTAGCGCCGACACCGACAATGGCGCCGGTTATTGTGTGAGTTGTTGAAACCGGAATGCCGAAGTGAGTTGCCAGAAACAGTGTGAGGGCGCCTGCGGTCTCAGCACAAAATCCCCCGACGGGCCGGAGCTTGGTTATCTTCATTCCCATTGTTTTCACAATGCGCCATCCGCCGAAAGCGGTTCCCGTCGCCATCGCAAGCTGACACGAGAGAATGATCCAGCTGGTGTGCCAGTCAGTCAGCGAAAGCTGAACTGATGCGTCCATCATTCCGGCGGCAACGAGAAGAGCGACGATTATTCCCATGGTCTTCTGTGCGTCATTACCTCCATGACCGAGGGAATAGAGTGCGGCGGAAATCAGCTGGCCGCGCCTGAATATCCGGTCGACCACAAGAGGACGGTAATTCCGGAAGATCCAGAAAATCGCAATCATGATGGCAAAACCACAGGCAAGGCCGATGCAGGGCGCAAGCGGAATGAAAAAGAACGCGCTCTCGACCTTCTCCCACCTGACTATTCCCGGCCCTTTATACGCCATCCCTGCGCCGACAAGGCCGCCTATGAGCGCGTGAGAGGAACTCGTGGGAAGTCCCCACCACCAGGTGACGAGGTCCCATACTACGGCGCCGGCAAGACCGAACACTACAACATATACGAACACAGGATCGGCTGACTCAATATGAATAATCTTTGAGACGGTATCTGCAACAGTCGCCTTGAACACGAACATTGCGGCGAAGTTGAAGAATGCCGCCCATATAACTGCGACTTTTGGCGAGAGGACGCGGGTCGATACGACGGTCGCGATTGAATTCGCGGAATCGTGAAAACCGTTAATCAGGTCGAAGACAAGCGCCAGGGCGATCGCGAAAATGACAACATACCATAAAAGGGGCATTGCTGTTACGAAGCCTCGATTACGATTCCGCTGATCTGGTTGGCAACGTCTTCGCCGCAGTCAGTCGCTTCCTCAAGGTACTCAAAAATCTCTTTCCATTTGAGTATCACGACTGGTTCCGCCTCATCGAAGAGAGAAATCAAGGCGTCCCGGAGCACCTGATCGCCTTCAGTTTCCAGTCTGAGCACGTTTACACAGTGGCGGTTTATTGCGGCCTCATTTTTCAGATTATGGAGAAGATGCAGTGCTTTCTCCAGTTCCACCGCCATCATGCTCAGGATCTCGGCAAATTTTCTCACGGCGGGACGAAGCTCATGGATTCCGAAAAGGCTTATGCGGGAGACTGCTTCATCAATTGCATCGGGAATATCGTCGAGACTGCCGATAAGTCCTTTTATCGCCATCCGGTCGAACGGCGTAATAAATGTCCGCTGAAGAGCCTTCATGCACCTTCTTGTCACGTCGTCTGCCGTCCTTTCGAGTTCCTTTACACGCATCGCTGCGTCACTGATGTCGAAGTCACTTTCGGACATGGCCAGGAGTTCATCACAGATTTTGCGGGTTACGTCGATGTGTTCCTTGAAGAATGCGAAGAAGTCTGTTGTTTTCGGAAGAAAACGGCTGAACATTTGATGATCCTCGGATAAGCAGGTTGATCGATTCGATGACAAAATTAACAACTTGAAGGCAGAATTGAAAGACCCGGCGTTAATTCTCGATGGTTCTGCGGAAAATATATTCCACCTGCGTAAAGTGCCGTGTCGCATCGAAAATCCCGTCCAGCTTTTCTTCAGGTACGCGCCGCGAGACTTCAGGGTCTTTTTCAACTCTCTCCCTCAGCCCCGGCGGAGCTTCCCAGGCGGCAAGGGCGTGTCCCTGTACAATCCTGTACGCTTCCTCCCGCGTCATCCCTGCTTCAACAAGAGCAAGCAGAAGAGAGCCCGAATAAATAAGTCCCCGTGTCATTTCCAGATTCTCGAGCATACGCTCAGGCAGCACATGGAGATTTTCCACGACACGGGCGAACCTTGAAAGCATGAAATCCATGAGTATGCAGGCATCAGGCGCTATTATTCTTTCTACCGAACTGTGACTGATATCGCGCTCATGCCAGAGTACCATGTCTTCGAGCGCGGCCTGAGAATAAGAACGCATCAGTCTTGCAAGCCCCGTTATGTTCTCGCAGAGTATCGGGTTCTTCTTATGAGGCATTGCCGACGAGCCCTTCTGGCCCCTGCTGAATTCTTCCTCTACCTCCCTGACCTCGGTCCTCTGAAGGTGCCGAATCTCAACCGCGCACCGCTCTATGGTTGTGGCAAGGATTGCCAGCGCGCTGAAGAATTCCGCATGCCGGTCCCTTGCGGTAATCTGAGTAGATACAGGTTCCGGTTTCAGGCCAAGGTCCTTCATCACAGCTGTTTCAACCCGGGGATCGATTGATGCGAATGTGCCGACTGCACCTGAAATCTTCCCGGTTCCGGCCCCGTCAACAGCAGCCTTGAGCCTTCTTTCATTCCGTTTGAACTCAGAATACCAGTTAAGCAGCTTGAGCCCGAAAGTTGTGGGCTCTGCATGGATTCCATGGCTTCTTCCGATACATGGCGTATACTTGAATTCTTCCGCGCGTCTCCGGACAGCTTCAATCAACGATCTCAGTTCCTTCAGCAAAAGCTCCCCTGCCCGATTCAGCCGGACCGCAAACGCCGTGTCGACAAGATCGCTTGATGTCATTCCCTTATGAAGGTATGCCCCCGAAGGACCGGCAGTTTCTGCGACACAGGTGAGAAAAGCGATAACATCATGCTTCACTTCAGCTTCGATCTCCTCGATCCGCCGGATATCGAAGCGCGCTGCCCGGGAAACTTCCTGATAAGCATCTTCCGGTACCATTCCGAGCTTCGACATTTCCTTCAACGCGAGCAGCTCCACTTCGAGCCAGGTCGAATACTTTGCTTCCTCGCTCCAGATCGAGGCCATTTCAGGCCGTGAGTATCTCGGGATCATCTTTCCTTACCTCTCTTTTCGGTGGAGACAGCTCGAAACATGCCGTGGCATGGTACGGGTCTGCACAGTACAGACTTTCAGGATCAAGCGGAATAGTCATGGCTCTGAGCAGGGCTTCTCTCGCAAGCTCGGGAGTATTGCTGTTCTCGCTGATATGGCCGAGCACTATATACTGAAGAGCCGGATGCCACACTTCAGCAACAAGCGCGGCGGCATCCTCGTTCGAGCAGTGCCCGTGAGAAGACGCGATTCTCTGCTTCAAAACCCAGGGATACCAGCATCCCCAGAGCATACCGGGGTCGTGATTGAATTCGATTACAAGAGCGTCGGTCAGCGCCAGTGCGTCCCTGACCAGGGGAGTAATGCGGCCCACATCGGTTACCTGCGAAAATTTCAGGCCTTCGCTGTGCACACTGAAGCCCACAGGATCGGCAGCATCATGCGGGATACTGAACGGAGTAATCTCGGCGTCTGCTATCAGGAATGAACGCCCGGTTTCGAAATGCCGCATCCGGGGACAGCCATGAACTTTCTTTGCTGTATGCCTGTTGGCAAATACCGGCACTTTGTATTTTTTGCTGAATGTCGCTGCTCCTCTGGTGTGATCTGCATGCTCGTGCGTGAGGAGCAGCGCGCTGATCGTGTCCGGCTCAATCCCGTTTTCTCCAAGCCGGATCTCGGTCTGCCTGCAGGAAAGCCCGCAGTCGATAAGGAGACGCGTTGCTCCCGCTTCAAGGAATGTTACGTTTGCTTTACTGCCGCTTGATAATACTGAAAACCGCATTGATTACTTTCGGGCGAGCAACTGTGCCGCCTCGGAATCGACATACCAGCTCACTTCTCCTGTATGTTCCGCAAGAAGTCTTCCGGGAAGGACAGAGGATCCTTCGTCACCTTCGATAACGCGCTTCACAATTTCCGCCTTCGCCTTTCCCTTTGCAAGCGCAATAACCCGCCGGGCGCACATAATCATTCTCGGTGTAAGAGTGACTCTGTAACGGTTATCCCATGGCTGCTGCACCGCCGCATAAAGAGAGTTGGTCTGTGAGAGCAGGCTGGAATCCGGAAAGATGCTTGCTATGTGTCCGTCTTCACCGATGCCGAGCAGAACGATATCGAAGCATGGCAGACCATCACTCCCTGTGCGGACATTTTCCCGCACGATTTCATCGTACTTTTTCACCGCATCTTGAGGAGAACCGAGAGATGTATCGACGGGAAAACTCTGCGCGGAGTTGGGCGGGATGCGGGCGAGAAGCGTCTCACTGATCATTTTGAAGTTGTTCTGCGCATCAGAGGAAGGTACCCACCGTTCGTCGCTGAGGAACAGGCGAAGCTTGTGCCAGTTGACCTCTCCCACACGCGGAGGGTGTGAAAGAAGGCGGTATGTTTCCGCCGGAGTGCTTCCCCCGGCAAGTGCCACCGAGCAGAAATCACCTTCAGCCTCGATATCCTGGACTGACGCGACAATCTCATCCGCAACCACTCCAGCGAACAGGCGTGATTCGATAACTTCAACTGACCAAGCCATGCTTTTGCCCTTCCCTGAAGAATGAATACGCCGTTTTAAAAATAGACCTGTGACAGCCTTCTACAGGCCGAATGTATAGGGAAATCAGCCCTTCATCAAGATTTCTTTTTTATTCTCGACCGATTGTATTAATTCGCTGTAGGAATCCGAAAAAATCCTCACACCGTCCACCTCAAGCTGCTGAAGAAGAGCTTCGAAATCAATCCCCTTCTCACCAAGCGAGGCAAGGAGCCGGGATGCCTCATCGGCATCCTCGGTGACAGGTTGCGGATCCGTCAGGGTCACGCCTTCGAGAAGTGTATCGAGGGTCCGGGGAGGAAGAGTGTTTACTGTATCCTTTCCGGCGAGCGTTTCAACATAAAGAAGCGGACTGTACGCCGGGTTCTTCACGCCTGTGCTTGCCCATAGTGGCCGCTGCACAAGCGCTCCCTGTGACTGAAGCTTCCGGAACTCTTCTGTCCCGAAAATCTCGAGGAACGCCTTGTAAGCTTCTCTTGAGTTCGCAATTCCAACCTTCCCGAGAAAGTCCGAAAAGTCGCCTTCTTTCTTCCTGCCGGACGAAACCAGTCTCTTCACATTCTCTTCAAAGATTGAATCAACCCTCGAGACAAAGAAGCTTGCAACTGAACGGATTGCAGAAATCGCCTCCTTCCTCTCCGCGCGCGACTGGAGAGCCGCGATATATGCCTTTGCCACCTCTCTGTACACCTCGACGGAAAAAATGAGGGTGACGTTTATGTTCAACCCGGAGTCGAGAAGTTCTCTTATGGCCGGAATCCCCTCTTTCGTCGCAGGCACCTTGATCATTATATTCGGACGTCCAAGCCGGCCCCACAGATGTCTGGCCGCTTCTATGGTCTTCTGAGTATCGTTCGCAAGGAGTGGAGAAACTTCGATGCTCGCATAACCGTCAGCTCTTGATGTTTCAATGAACGTCGGCTTCAACAGGTCGGCAGCAGCGCCCACATCCCGGATAAACAGCTCTTCGCATATGGCTTCCGAAGACAATCCTTCCGCCGCAAGATTTCTGATGTCTTCATCGTAATGGGATGTGTCGGCGATTGCTTTCTTGAAAATCGTCGGGTTGCTTGTCAGGCCGCTTACACCCGCCGCGATGTACTTCTCGAGCGTGCCCGACCTCAGCACATCACGCGATAAATTGTCGTACCAGATGGACTGCCCCACGCTGTTCAGGACCTTCAATGCAGGATTCTTTTCCATAACTCCAACTCCTTCCCTTTCCTGTTAACCGTGTTTCGCCGGACGCGGCACGTCTTCTGGTCCCGGGAACATAAGCGTGCCTTCCCTTTGCCTTCTGTAATATTGGGCCGTCGTAAGGAGGCAGTGCACGGCGTACGGAATGCCGTTCACATGACAAATCTCATCCCCGTAATAGGTGGGTATGGGCCGCTCAACAATTCGCATCTTTCTCTCAGCGAGAGCAAGTATAATCTGAGTGTCGAAGTGCCATCCGTTGCTGAAGGTTTCGAACGGGATTTTCCTGAGTGTTTCGACTGAATAAAGGCGGTAGCCTGAGTGGTACTCGGTGAGATTAAGGCCTGACAATCTGTTCTGAGCCCATGTGAGAATTCTGTTTCCCCAGTATTTGTAATAGGGCATTCCTCCTTTCAGGGCCTTTCCCCGTTCGGACATCCGCGACCCGAACACCATATCAGCCTCACCTTTTACGACAGGTTCGAGGAGTTCGGGAAGGACTTCCGGCGCGTACTGCCCGTCGCCGTGAAGAAGAGCAACTATATCGAGACCGCGCTCTATCGCATATCTGTACCCGACCTTCTGATTGCCTCCGTACCCCTGGTTCTCTTCATTCCGGTGGACTGTGAGTTTTGAAAGCCCCTGCTCGTACTTGTAGCCAAGTGCGGCATAGTAGGTGTTGTCCTTACTGCAGTCATCTACGACAAAAATTTCTTCCACCTCTTCGGATACACTGGACGGAATTCGGTTAAGTGTGCTTATAAGGTGATTCACGGCGTTGTACGTAATTACGAAAACGCCGATTTTGGGGTGATCCTGCATGGCCCCGAGGATCACAGAAAGTGATGACAGTTACAACATTCCCGGCTTTTCCTTCAAAAAATCAGGAATGTCGGAACTGCCACAATATTTTCCAACCAGGTCATATCCCGCCGCTTTTTCCACAATCACCCTGCCGAAAGTTCCCCCTTCGGGCGCAGAGCAACCCTCAGCAATGTCGTTAATCAAAACCTTTCCATCCACTTCAGGCGCCTGGAACCTCGACCGTGCCGTCAAAAGGAGATCCGTCTCCTCATGGACGCCTTCCACAAGCACCTCCAGTTCCTGTCCGATATATTTCTCGAGATTCCTC
>CAYQVO010000001.1:113579-119675 GCA_964421085.1 uncultured Bdellovibrionales bacterium
CTATTATCGCCCGATATCCTGATAACTTTAAAACCTCTCCACCACCCGCTGCTGGGCGAGCATTATCCGGTTTCTTCGCTCTTCCTTCTCTGTTTCACCGACCCCGCCTTCCAGTTTGAAAGCGGAAGTTCCTTCCTCCGGTGAATACGTAAATACGCCCACACATGCAAAATGGCCCTCTCTTATAAAGGCCTCAAGCTCTGCGACATTATCTTCAGTTTCGCCAGGAAAACCGACAATGAAAGTCGTCCGAAGAGCAATAGAAGGAGCTTTTTTCTTTATGAATTCAACAAGGGGTCTTGATGCAAAACGGCCCGAGGGACGGCGCATCCTTTTCAACACGGCTTCACTTACATGCTGCAGCGGGATATCGAGATACTCGCAGACTGAAGGAAGCTCCACGATTGAAGTCAAAAGCGGCTCGGTAATTCCGGCCGGGTATGCGTAAAGAAGCCTGACCCACCGGTTCTCATTCTGCGCGTCGAGCGCCCTGAGAAGAGTGCTGAGGTCCCCTTCGCCACGGTCCCTGCCAAAAGACGTCAGGTCCTGAGCAACGAGGTTTATCTCGCGGATCCCTGATGCACTGAGCTGCTCCGCCTCACGAAGAACTGAATCCATGGATCGGCTCCGCATCGGACCCCGAAGAACCGGCACTATGCAGAAAGCGCATCTGCGGTCGCATCCGTCGGATATCTTGATATATGCAGAACCCGCCGACGCGTCGACGATTCGCGGCATGCGGTCGTCATAAAGAAAGGACGGCTTCTCAGATATCCGCCGGGTGTGAGGGGAAACGCCTGCGGCAACCTGGGCGACTGACGGGATCTGATTTACGCTGATAAGGGCGTCGACTTCCGGAAGGGCTTCTTTCAAGCCTTCCTTGAACCGTTCAACAAGACATCCGGCAACGACAATTCTTTTGACCCTCCCCTTTTCCTTCCGGGATGCCGCATCAAGAATCGCATCGATGCTCTCATCAACTGCCGACTGAAGGAATCCGCACGTGTTTATGACAACAACGTCTGCAGACTCGAGATCCTTCACAAGCGAGTATCCCTGATTCTTGAGGAGGCCAAGCATCACTTCGGAGTCTACCTGGTTTTTGGCGCAGCCAAGTGTCACCAGCGCAATATTCATTCCCCTCTTTTCTTTTGAAACCGGCGATCCTGCACATCGAGCCCTTTCGGAAAGGACGGCTCGAATATCTCATCGTCAAACTCGGGATCGGATCGGACATCTGAAAGGATAAATGAAGTAGTGTTGCCGGAGATGTCCTGGACGGAAGCACCGGCAGGAATGTAAGAGCCTGTTCCAACCAGAAGCTTGAAGCTCGAAAGTTCCCGTGATTTCTTTGATTTCGGCGCCAGTTCGAGAACAGTTCCGTCAGGCGTCGTGCACGCGGCGCGAACATCGAAGTCGTTTTTAAGATCTCCAATTCCCATAAGGAAACCCACCGGGAGATCGGACATCATCATCCTGTCGAACTTGTCGATCAGCACCTGCCGCTGCTCTTCCTGGTAAAGCCACACGGTATTCTCCTGGACAAGAAACACCTGCTTTTCAGGAGACTCGTAATCCCACTTCATTTTGCCGGGCTTTTTGAAGGCAAACCTGCCGGTTGCCGTCTCTGACAGTTCAAGAGCTGCGTTGAAACTCTCCTGGAAGAAACTACCGCTGAGCGACGGGACTTTTGAATAGGCGCTCTGGACCTGGGAGACAAGTTCTCCCACTTCACCTTCCGAAACGGGTTTGTTCCCCTGGCAGTCAAAGGCTCTTGTCTGTGAGAGGGCAACTGCAGGAATCAGGAGAAGGGATATGAAGAGAAATTTCATCGGGCGAATTTAACATAATGAGGACGGGAAGACCATTACTCACGCCCTCGTAACCACCGCCGGCTGCCGCTCATCATCCGTCAAAAAAAGAAAACATTGCACCCTGTCGATGTGCTTCGGATATCCCCCGGTTCGGGGTATTCCCAGTGTGAAAGGCTCATCAGGAAATACCGCCGCAGCGACTTTTCCGGCAAATGCATTCACTATTTCCCGGGCGACATCTCCTGCCATCTCGGGGCAGGCTCTCCCCCTGCAGAAGAATCAAAATAAAGCGAGATGACTATCTCCTGCACAAGGTTTTCAGGAAGCGCAATCGCGATGTCTCCTTCGATCGGCGCGAGAATCGCCGCGGAGCCCCACAGGCAGTCCTTCCCTTTCAGATTGACCGATAAGTCCCCGGTCGAAGATTGGCAGCCGGAAATAACTATGAGTGTCTCGAAAATACAGCTTCGAGTTTCTGTTGAAGAGCTTCAGTGGTGAATGGCTTCACGATATAATTGGTAACGCCCGCTTTTGCCGCTTCAATCACGTTTTCCTGCTGGGCCTCGGCTGTAACCATCACAAACGGTATTTTCCTGATGCTTTCGTCGGCCCGCACCGCCTTGAGCAGATCAATGCCCATCATGTTAGGCATATTCCAGTCGGAAATTATGAGCTGAAAGTTTTGGCCGGAGTGTTTCAGCCTCTGGAGCGCGGCAACACCATCTTCGGCTTCAGTGACATTTTCAAATCCAAGCTGCCGAAGCGCGGTCTTTACAATTCTCCTCATCGTGGAAAAATCATCAACAACAAGAATCGGAATTTTTTTATCAACACTGTCAAGTCCCATGAATGCCTCTCGAAATTCCGCTTGGCTTATGGAGTGAGGTTTGGCGTAGCCAAACGGCCGCCCGTCCGGCTCTTTTACTCTCCCCGCTTTAATGAGTATCGGCTGTTAAAGGTCCGGGCTTTAGATTAATACGGAAGATTTTTAAGGGAGAATGTGGAACTTCCCGGCACGTTGGACTATCTAATCAACTGCTGCTGAAATGAATTAACGAAACCAATTCCGGGAGAACGCACCGCAGATGGACGCCAAACTTATCAACCCCTTTATAAACGCAACCACAAATGTCATCGGCACCATGGCTCAACTTGAACCCAGGCCGGGGAAGCCCGCAGTCAAGATGAACAAGCTTTCATGGGGGGATATCTCAGGCATCATCGGACTTACCGGCGAGAAGGCTACTGGAAACATGGTGGTCAGCTTCGAGGAAAAGTGCATTCTGAGAATAGTGAGCAACATGCTGATGGAGGAGTTCACTGAAATCACCGATGATGTCGTTGACGCCGTGGGCGAAATCACGAATATGATCTCAGGCGGCGCGAAAAAAGAGCTTGAAGAGCTCGGATATACTTTTGAAATGGCAATACCGGTGATCATGAAGGGTAAGAACATGGAGATTACCCAGATTACAAAGGCGCCGATTATAGTGATTCCATTCGAGACAACTGCCGGAACCTTCGTTGTGGAAGCGAATCTGCAGAAGAAGTGACCGCGCAATGCGCGATCATTTCCCTCTTCCCGGCACCAGCACTTCCCTCGGCTTCACGCCGTCCATCGGGCCGATTACGCCCTCATGCTCCATCATCTCGATAATTCTGGCCGCCCTGTTGTATCCGATCCGGAAAGCTCTCTGAATCATGGATGTGGACGCCTGGCCCTTTTCCATAACCAGTTCCACGGCCTTGTCATAAAACGCGTCATATTCGCCCTCTCCGCCGGAGTCACCGCCGCAATTCTCACTCTCAGTCAGTGCCTTCTCGCATATCTCCATGATGCGCGCATCATAGCTTGGCGGGCCGTTCTTCTTGATCTCTTCGATGACTCTTTTGACCTCTGTGTCAGAAACAAACGCGCCGTGAACTCTCTTCAGAGCAAGACCGCCCGGCATCATGAAAAGCATATCGCCTTTTCCAAGAAGCTTCTCCGCTCCCATGCAGTCGAGAATCGTGCGGGAATCTATGCGGCTCGCAACTCTGAAGGACAGGCGCGCAGGGAAGTTTGCCTTGATAAGCCCGGTAATAACGTCGACAGACGGTCTCTGAGTGGCGACAATCAGGTGAAGCCCTGCTGCTCTGGCTTTCTGCGCAAGACGCGTAATCAACTCCTCGATCTCACGTCCGACGGTGAGCATCAGGTCGGCAAGTTCATCTATCACAATCACTATTTTGGGCAGAGGCTGGAGCTGCTCGACAATGGCTTGAGGATCGAGATCATCCTTTACGATCGTTCCTTCCTGGATTATCTCCTCTTCGTCGAGGTCTATGACATCCTCTGAAAAGCTCCTGCGCTCTCCTTCGGGCCCGCCTTTTACCAGCCTGTTGTAACCGTCGATGCTGCGAACGCCGAAACGCTGCATGAGCCGGTACCTTCGCTCCATTTCGCGCACGGCCCAGTCCAGCACGGCTTTTGCCTGCCTCGGAACAGTGACAACCGGAACCCGCAGGTGCGGAATGCCGTCGTATACACTGAGTTCCAGCACTTTCGGGTCTATAAGAATAAGCCCGAGTTCCTCAGGCGTTGCCCGGTAAAGAAGACTTAGAAGGAAGCTGTTAATCTGAACCGATTTACCGGTGCCCGTAGCCCCCGCCATCAGCAGATGAGGCATGGTTGCCACATCGGCGACAAAGGGCTCGCCGTACGTGTCCTTGCCGATAGGAACTGTAAGAAGCGATTCCGAATCGATGAATCCTTCGCAGTCGATGAGATCGCCAAGCCGCACGACGTCCCTGTGCTTGTTCGGGACCTCAATTCCGACGGTCCCCTTCCTTGGAATGGGCGCGACGATGCGGAGAGAACTCGCCTTGAGACTCATGGCCAGATCGTCCTGAAGTGAGGCGATCTTGCCCACCTTGACTCCCGGCGCAGGTTCAAACTCAAAGAGGGTGACTACAGGGCCGGGATGAACTTCCGTCACTCTTCCATGAACATTGAAATCCTTCAGCTTGCTTTCGATCTGTCTTGAAATAAGGAGCAGCTCTTCATCATCCTCGCTCGTTTCGGAGGGACCGCTGCGGGTAAGCAGACTTGTATCCGGCAGCACGTAATTAGCCGCGTCATAAGCCGGCGGCACGTTACGAACCTTCTGCTTTGCCCCCTTTGCAAGGTTCTCTCTCCTTGTCACAACGACATGGGAATACTCCTCTTCGTCGTCGTCATCGTCCTCTTCAACGAAGTCCTCCTCGTCATACTCCTCCTCCCAGAGGTCTTCGTCGTCATCGTCAACATCATCAACTTCAGGCGCCGGCTTCTTTTTCCGCGCCTTCGAACGTACATTAGTCTCATCGTCTGTGATGTTTTTTTCCCAGACGGGGTTGAGTTCATCAAAGCTCTTTTCGCACTTTTCTCCCCGGATCAGAAAGTGAAGCCGCCGAAGCACTCTTCCCGAGAGAATTCCGCCCGCATACACGGCTTTTCCCGAATGAACCGACCCCCTGCCGAGGATTCGTACCGTTCGCGAGATGATGTGAGGCACGCTTCGCCCGGAGACTATTCCAAGGCAGAAGAGAAAAACCGCCGACGCGACAATTCCGGCGCCCAGCTTTCCTATCTTGTCTGAAGGAAGCCGCATGAACCACGACCCCAGAATTCCTCCAGCAGGCTCGCCTCCAACGAGCCATGCCAGAGAACACGCCGATATGAAGAGACCGATAAGAGCCGCTGCATACCCGGGGACCGAGATTGCCTGTCTTTCTTCTGCCGAATCCTCATCAAACTTCCAGAAGAAAAATGCATAGCCACAGCACCAGAGAATGACAATGAGCGAACAGAAACCCATGTAGGTGCCGAGAAACGTGGCGAATACCTCTCCCACCCGTCCGATTACAGTTGCAGGCCTTCCCTCGCGCCCGAGAAGCGATTCAGCGAGATTGAACTGGAAGAGCAGGCATGCAAGAAGCACATAAAGCGCAGCCGCGGAATAAAAAAGCGCGAGAGCGTCATGCTTCCATTGCCGCTTCGGTGATTTGGGCGGCCCGGGAGGCCTGGTTGTGACAAGCTTCTTTTTTGCCCCCCTGCGGGGGATATTTTTCCGTCTCAGTGAGCGCGTTGCCGCCGTGTTTGCCATCCCGGGCCTCTTACTGCTTCACCTTTAGAACTGTCCCGGCGCGAATTTCTCCAGCCTCTTTTTCGCAAAATCCTGACTGGCTTCACGGAACCCTCGTTCCAGCGCGCTTCGCGCAGACTGCCATCCTCCGCTGCCCGCACGCTCATTCATGCGGC
>CAYQVO010000001.1:119685-134850 GCA_964421085.1 uncultured Bdellovibrionales bacterium
AGATCGAAAAGATTTGCGTTCAGCGCCTGATCTCTGAACACAAAATCACCTGCCCAGACCTGCTTCCCGTCACTTATACGGAGTATCTGCATGGAAAAGCTCAGGGCAGCAGGCCGCTCAGCCCCCAGTGAGGACCCATCCCTCTCCGTATATCTGTGAAGGGTGGTGCAGAGAACTCCATCGACCCCGTATTTCGCTCCGGCTTCTATTCCGTATGTGGAACATGAAGAGTTCGTGTCTTTCCGTGGATCTCTGATAAGCCGGGAGTCGGATTTCAACTCAATGTCCACATCGCTTCGGAAAGCATTTATAAGGGCGTCATAGAAAACACCTTCGCTCGTCTTCTCCGGCTTCACCCCTTCATCATAAAAAACTGGAAGAACCAGTATGGAATTCACGGTCAATACAACCGTTGTATCCCCCTCGCTCCCGACAAAATCGCCCGTGGTTATTCCATGCTTCGGCGCACCAGGTGTGTACCCTGTGCAGCCTGGAACAACACTCATCAGAAAGAGCAGTGATATCAGGTGATTAATTTTGCGCATAATCTTCCCCCTCCCGGCACAATCCGCAGCTTATTATCGTTCAACCTTCAGTGTTTTAACAATCGGGGAAAATAGCCCCATTCTCCCTCTTAATTAACTCCTCAATTGAAGCATTACACGATACTCCCCACTTTTTGACTCTTGATTTTAAAAGCCAAATGATTTTACGCTTTTCGGAGTCCCGACTTGTATGGAGGAGTTCAAATTATGCGTGCCACGGAGAAGATCATCGATGCTCTTTCTCAGCTGCTTGAAGGCTTCAAAGAGCTTCAGGAGCATCTTCAAAACGAGCTTGGAGCCGAAGAAATTGCGGACGAACCCGACGAAGCGGAAGGAAACTCGGAGATAGACGCGGCAGTCGTCACCGAAATGCGGGGAGCGATTGAAGCAGCCCTGGAAGGTGCCGATGTGACGGCGGAGGACTTCGGGGAAGTGATAGCCGCAATGACAGAGGCGCTCGAAGAGATTGATCCTGATATCTTCGAGGGAAGCTCGGACGATGATGATGACGACATCGAAGGTCTTGACGACGATGATATGGAAGAACTCGACGATCTCGATGATGACGACGACTACGATGATCTCGATGATTACGACGAAGACGATTACGACGAAGATGAAGAAAGCGAAGACGACGAAGATGTCGATGACGACGATGATGATGACGATGACGAGCCGAAGAAAGGCCGGGGAAAGAAACGAAAGTAGAGTCTGACGTTTCGCGAACGATCACGAACCACCAGCGGCGCGAAACCCTGGTGGTTTTTTTTGCCGGCCAAAGGGAAAAGCAGTTGCGGAAGTCACACAATCCCCGGCACAAACCGCCACCGCACTTTTTTCCTGTACTCAAGATAAGCGGGATCAGCAGAGAGGTGCCGTTCCTCGGTCAGGGCTCTGAGGAAGTAAAGAACCACAGCCGCCCCAAGATACCCGAATGAAAGCTTCGCCATGAAAACGCCTTCAATGATCCAGAGCAGGACCTTCGAAATGTAAGCAGGATGACGGACGAACCTGTACGGACCCCTTGCCACAATTCCGCGGTTTGTGAGGTTCGATGATTTCAACCCGAGCGCGATAGTGGCCCAGACATATACAGCCCAGAGGAGAATAACGGCTGTGCGGGCAGCCATGAAGCCGAAAGTTCCAAGCTGCGGGTGCCAGTCGGCGGACGACGGGTATTCGAACGGAAGGAAGGAAATCTCGTTAAAGGGAGGATAACAGGAGAGACAAACCGCCCATCCAAGGACAGTGGGCTCGACAGACTTTATTTCGTTCTTCAGCTGAGGAAGCTCCGTGAGATATCCAAGACCGAAGATAAGTACGTCGATTGAAATAAGCGAGTGAATAATGAGGTGCTCGTAACTGTCGAATGAACCGGAGAAGTGCGCAAAGAAATAGTAATAGTGCTGAAAATTGCTGATTGTCCAGCTTATGAGCAGAGGCGCAAAAAACGCTTTGACGCTGAGGCTCAGGATGGCGACCCGGGCGAGACGGCCATCGGGCGCGTCTCCCTGGTTTCTCTTTCCCGGCAGAAAAGAAAACAGCGCAAGCATCAGCTGCCAGTACTTATCCTGTAAAGGCTGCGGCCTTACCAGGAAATACAGGACTGCGAAATTGCCGGTCAGAAAATAGATGTAGATAGGGTCAGCTGCATAACGGAAGAAATCAGCGTAATTGGATCCGTCAAAGTAGAGCGCTTCGGCCAGACTTCTGAACACAGTCAGAACGGGCGCCTGCCGGCCCGTTGCGTCGAGACCGAAGTACCTGTTCTCAGTGAGATAGCGCGGTACGAGATAAAGAACGTGGGCCGCGGCAAACAGCCCTGAAACAAGAGCAAGACTGAAGGACCAGCGCGTGAATGTTACTGCCATCCGGGAGGGCAGTCTGCCTCGTGATGTTCCTTTTCGAAAGGACAGATAAGAAGAAACAAGCGCAAGCAACCCGAGCAGGAAATAACTCTGAGAAGAAAACAGAGTCACAGGAGAGCTTCTTGACACGACCCTGCCTTCGCATATTCCTGCCCCGTGAGGACCTGAGTCAGTGGTCTCGATCACCCCGTATACAGGCGTCTGAAAGCGGAACCGGTAGTTGGCATTCGAGACGCGATAGGTTCTGCCCCCGCGTTCCGTGGCGACGTCCTGCAGATTTATCTCGTCAGGAAGGATAAGGCGGAAAGAATACCCTTCAGGAATCCGTGCACGGATGGTGCCCGTCTGCATTATCACGGAGGTGTCAAGTTCGCATCCTGCCTCGACTTCCCTCCCCCTGCCGAAGTGATAGTAGCCGGCAGTCGGAAGCGAAAATTCTTTTCCATCATGGGTGTAAAAAACCTTTGTAATCAGCGGCCATGTTCCCGGCGCTGACGGGCCCGAGATTGTAAAGGGAACGAAAGCTTCGTTTCCGGGAAAAACTGTATGCGGGACGGCGGCCTCCCAGCTCCCCTGGTCGAATTCGAGTCTTACCCGAACACCCGCAAGATCCCTCGACCCCGTATTCCGGATCCGCACCAGGACGCTCTGATTCGTCGCTTTCGTCGAAACTGAAAGAGAATAATCGTCCCCATGCGCAGGAAAAGCCTGCAGTAGAAACAGGATCAGAATGGACAAGCGGGACAGGTGAAGAATCCTCATGCAGCTTTACATCTACAATCAGAGCTGCCGCTGTAACAATACGAAAAGAGATCGGGGAACTGTGTCTCCCCCACTGTCTGCGGCGACAGTTTCAGAAAAATCGTCGCCCTCTATCCGTTGTCCGGCACCAGCCTGAACTCAGCAGGTTCATCAACAGGAAATCGATCAAGAGCAGCTTTTATGTCGGTGCGTGTCACTGCCTGGATTCGCGCAAGATTCTCACGGAGAGAGACGGCTCTTGACAAAGCGAGGTAATCGCTCCCCATTCCGATGAGACGCCCGAGAGGCGCCTCGCTGCTCTGCACCATCCTCGCGCAGAGTTTGCGTTTTGCCCGCTCGAGGTCGCCCTCTGTGAACTCAACCGCAGTGTTCAGACATTTCCGGACCATCGCTGACACTTCTGCGGCGCAATCCGGTTTTGTGACCGTATACACCGTAAGACATCCAGTGTCGTCACGTTCGTCGGTCTCCATTGTCGCAGTCTCGGCAAGTCCGCTCTCGACCAGCTCAAAGTAGAGCCTGGACCCCGTTACGTCCCCGAGTATTGTGCTGACAACGGCGCATGGATACCTCTCGTCATCCTTGACGGAAGGGCCGGGCAAAAACATGGCCGCATGCGTCTGGTGAAGGTTTGCCCGGTAATATTCCGTGTATCCAGGCGTGTGTGTATGTGAAGAATGCGCCCTGACAGTTCCTGGTCCGTTCAACGCAGCGCCCGTCTCGCAGGTATGGGCAAGAAAGGACTCCCAGTCGAAGTTGCCGGCCGCACCCACCACAATATTCGAGGGCGAATACCGGGCCGTGAAGAAATCAACCAGGTCTTTCCTCGAGATTGCTGCAACGCTCTCCTCATTCCCGAGAATCGAGTTTCCGCACGGATGCCCGCCGAAATAATCCCTGAATGCCTTTTCGAAGAGAAAAAACTGCGGCCGGTCACGATACCCCGCTATCTCTTCAAGAATCACCTGACGTTCGAGCGTCAGTTCATCTTCAGGAAACGAGGGGTGGAGCATTTCGAAGAGTATCCCCTCCATCTGAAGCATGCGGGATGGCAGCAGAGCGGCATAGTAAACAGTTTCTTCCTCGGATGTGAACGCATTCGACTGCGCTCCGAGATCCGAAATAGCGTGTGTCAGTTCGAGCGCGTTTCTCTTTGTTGTGCCTTTGAACAGCATATGTTCGATAAAATGAGAGATCCCTCCCGATGACACCTTTTCGTCTCTCGCTCCGCTGGCGACGAATACGCCTATGGCGGCGCTCAAAGCGCTGCTGTCAGGGAAGCCTAAAACTGTCAGGCCGTTATCCAGCTTATGCACGCGAATATTACCTTCCATCAAAGAAGCCTTTTCCTTCCAAGAGTGACGAGACCGAACGGCTGCGGCGGATGCGTCTCGAGATACTCGATTATCGCTTCCCTGCAGACACGGTTAATTCCCTTTTGAATCTCCTCCAGGGGCCGGATTCGCCTGATGAACCACCAGTCGCCGGCATTTCCCGAGCATGCCGACGAAACGCCTTCCTCGCTCAGGATCAGGGAAGTTTCCACGTTCACCTTTGCCCGCGCGAGTTCATCATCCCTGAGACCTTCCGCCGCGTGCTGAAGCTCGTCAATGAGCACCGCTACCAGTTCCCCGCAATTCTCAGGTGTCGTAGACGCATGAGCAGACAAAGTGCCGCTGTCCTTTCCCGCGGAATATCTCGCAAAAACACTGTAGCAGAGGCCCCTTTTTTCCCTGAGTTCGAGGAAAAGCCGGCCAAACATGCCCCCCGAAAGAATCTCGCTCAGGACACGGACAACGTAATACTGGGGATGGCCGAAAGGTACAGATGGAAACGCGGCGGCAAGGTACTGCTGCGCCGACTTGTCATCCTGAACATGCTCGTAGAAATCGCAGCCCGACGACTCGGCAGGGACAAGTTCCGCGGCTTCACCTTCCCATCCCGCGAAAAGCTGCCCGGCGAAATCGGCGATTTCTTCCTGATCAAATGCGCCGCTGACAGAAAGAATGGAACCCGACGGTCGGAAAAGCCTCTGGTGAAGGCCGGCGAGATCCTTTATTCCGGCATCCTTGATACCTTCCACATCGCCGTACGGGGATCTCCCGTACGGATCGCGGAAATATTTCTGATGGAGCGCCAGAGATACCCGGTCTGCGGGGGCGTCCTTGAGAGCGTCGATATCCAGAAGCAGAAGGTCCTTGATGCTCTCGAGATGGCTTTCCGGCAGATGGGGCCTCAGGGCCAGTTCCGCCAGGAGTTCGAGCCCCCTCCTTTCGTCGCCTTTAAGACACATGCCCCTGAGAACATATCGATCCTGTCCCGCATTTTCACTGTGCCGCATTCCCAGTTTATCGAACTCATCAGAGAGAGCTCTGGAGTCGTACGGCCCGGCGCCCCTTGAAAGCATTTCACTCAGTATCAGGCTGAGTCCGCCGAGATGCCCGGGATCGCAGACAATTCCCCCTGGAAGCACGAGCTCATACGCGACACTTTCAGCTGCAGGCATCACTTCGCAGATGACACAAAGACCATTCGGCAGAGTGCGGACTTCTGGAAAACTCCCGAATTTCATAATGCGGCTGCTTTTGCCCTTATAATGCCTTACCCCTTCACCTCCAGAATATCTGCGAGGGATTTCGAGGTCAGATCCTGGTCGAGTGCAAGCATGCCGAAGGTAGTGCTCAGCTGGGCGGGGAAGTTCACAAAATGCCCATGCCTGAAAAACAGCTCAACCAGTTCGTTGAGCGAAATCCGCGCGGGATGGCGCGCCAGGGCGATCCCTGCTTCCCGTGAATCGCTCTGCGTAATAATCCCGGCTTTTTTCAGCTCTGCAAGGATAGGACGGAGCACGAGAGAGCTGCAGTTCAGTCTTTCGGCGAGGTCCAAATCACCGGGGAGTTTGCCGCCTTCGATAAATGCTTTACCGACAATGATAAGGGTTTGAAGTGCAAGCAGCAACCTCCCGTCCCCCACACTCATAAACGTGCGTTTTACAAGAGGGCCGTTTCTCGGAAGATACTGGGCCTGGAATGAAAACTCAGCTCCGATGAGGATAATGGTCCACGAAAGATAAAGCCAGAAAAGAAAAATCACTATCGTCGAGACAGTTCCGTAAATCTGCTGATACGAGGAAAGTCTGGCGATATAAACTGAAAAACCGTACTTCGCGAGATCGAACAGCACTGCCGCCAGGATGGCGCCGAACAGCGCGGAACGGAGACGCACGGGGGCTTTCGGAACAAGATAATAAACGACCGCGAAAACAACGCAGTCAATCAGAAACGGGACGAGACGGTTGTAAGTGGTATCGAGCAGAGCGTAGGGGCTGATCTGCCGGTTGATGAAGATGCTCGTGAAGAAAGCGGAAGTTGCAAGGACTGGAATCACCACAATGATGGTGCATAAAACCGAGATACGATGCGCCATCGTCCTTGGTTCGAACACCTGCCACACCAGATTCAGCGTGTACTCGATGGTATTTATAAGGACAAGGCAGGATATAACCAGAAAAACCAGCGCAAAGACGCTCACTCGAAAAGTCTCCTCCTCGAACCGCAGAAGAGTCATTACCTGATCGCTGAAAGTCTTGAGGTACTGGAGCACTTCATCTGCGCCCGCAGAAGACGGCACGAACTGACGGATTATGAATCCACGGACAGACTCGAGCAGGTTTTGATTGGCGAGCACAACCGACGCAAGGATGCCGAAGCCGAAGACTGTGACAGGAACAAGGGAAAACAGCGTGGTGTAAGCCAGCGCAGCCGCTTTGGAAAAGCCATTATCCCAGTAAAAACGGTTGCACGAAGAGTATATGACTCTCAGAATCCACTTAAGTTCCGCGAGAAACCATTTAAAGGCATGAAACGCCGGCCGGGCAGCCCCCCGAAGAGACGACTCTGCAAGGCTCTCGCTCTCGTTCTTTGATACCTTCGCGCTCATGGAGCACATATTATGATATTCGGGAAAATTTGAAACCAGCTTCTTTCACTGGAATTTTTCATTCGGGCCTGATATAAGGATTCGTCTCACGCTGGACGAAGTCGAATAGTCCGGAGAAGCTGAGGTCTGCGCATGTCAATTTACTGTTTTCACTGCTCCACAAGGATTGAGTCCGCAGGTTCGGCCCGGTTCGGCAGAAAAGACACATGCCCCAAATGTCACTCGGACGTACATGTGTGCCTCAACTGCCGGCACTATGACGAATCCTCCTACAATCAATGCCGGGAACCTCAGGCCGATCGTGTGCTTGATAAGGACAGGAGTAATTTCTGCGAATTCTTCTCGCCGGCAGAAGGCCCCGGAAAGAAAGAATCAAGCGATAAGAAAGCAGCCATGGCGAAGCTTGACGAGCTGTTCAAGTGACGCTGAGCCTCCCCCGCCGAAAAGGCGGAATTTCCCGCCGCTAAGCATCCGTCTCAGGCGCTTCTTCTTTTTCGCCTGCTTCCCGGTCGCCGATACCGAGCTTGTCCATTTTGTATTTCAGAATCCTCCGGCTGATGCCGAGCAGTTCGGCTGCTTTGGTCTGAACATAGTTCGTCCTGCGAAGAGCTGTAGGAAGCATCTCTGTCTCGAAAATGCGCTCCGCATCCTCGAAACGCAGACTCCCTTCGAACACAGGAGCATGTTTTCCGTCCTCACGATGCCGGCTGAACTTTACCGGGAGATCCTTCGGTTCGACAACTTCAGCCGGACAGAGCGCCATAAGGCTCTCGATAACGTTCTCGAGTTCCCTTACGTTGCCGGGCCATTCGTATTGAATAAGGACATCCATCGCTTCAGGCGATATCTTCAGCATCTTCTCGTCGTAGAGAGGTGAGAACTTGGTCATGAAATGCTCGCAAAGCACAGGGATATCTTCATATCGATCCCGCAGGGGAGGCAGCAGCACATTGACAACATGTATCCTGTAGAAAAGGTCCTGGCGAAACTTCTTCTCCTTCAGGAGATCTTCGAGGTTTCTGTTCGTCGCGGTAATGAGCCGGACATCGACGTGGATCGGTTTGGTGCGGCCAAGCCTGTAGAATTCATGGTCCTGAAGAAACCGGAGCAGTTTCACCTGGACCGGAAGAGTAAGCTCGCCTATTTCATCCAGGAAAAGTGTGCCGCCGTCCGCAAGTTCGAAGTGCCCGACCCGGTTTTCAACGGCGGAAGTGAACGCGCCCTTCTCATGCCCGAACAGTTCAGACTCGATCAGCGTTTCAGGAATAGCAGCGCAGTTGAGCGCGATAAAGGGCATGTCATTCCTGCGGCTTCGTTTGTGAATTTCGCGCGCGATAAGCTCTTTCCCGGTCCCGGATTCACCTGTAATAAGAACTGTCGTATCTTTCTCCGCGATCTGTCTTATCTGCTCCAGCACTCCGGCCATTCCGGGGGAATGCCCGATTATCGTGTTGTATGTGCCGCCTTCTGCTTTCACGGACAACTGTGTTTTCTGTGAATCGGCGCCCTCCTCTTCATTTTCGAGAAGGTGGATAATCAGTGACGTGAGTTCGTCGATGTCGAAGGGCTTGTTGAGATAGTCAACAGCGCCGAGCTTCATCGCTTCAACGGCGCTCCTGACGGTATTAGCCGCTGTAAGCATGACGACAGGTGTGTTGTTCTGCCTCTCTCTCAGAGCTTTCAAGGTCTCGATTCCGTCGAGGACAGGCATCATTATGTCGAGCAGGATGAGATCCGGTTTCTGCTTCTCCACCGTTTCAAGCGCCTGCCGGCCGTCTGCCGCCACCAGAACCTCAAAATTCTGCTTCAGAAGCAGCCTCAAGGAGTCGCGAATGCCGGCTTCGTCGTCAACTATGAGAAGTCTCTTCTTTAATCCCGCCACAATGCTCCTGACATCGGATCCGTTCAGCACTTCGACCTGGTATTGAAATGAGCCGCACGCTGCATGATATAAGATGCATACCTGCACAAATTTGTACCAGATACATCGGCCGTTTTTTCAACATTGTTTACTGCCGAACTGCCTGAAATCTTTAACTTTCCTTTCGGCCCGTTCCACCAAAATAGATGTCCTGCAGCCTCGGGTCATTCCGGACATTTTCCGGAGTGTCATCGAGGACTATGCGGCCGCCGTCCATCACAAGAATTCTGTCGCAGAACCCCTGAATGAAGTTTATGTCATGCTCAATTATGAGCACAGTCTTACCTTCCTCCCGGAGCTGGATCATCATTTCTGCTATGCTTCCCTTCATTTTCGGCGATACCCCTGCCGTTGGTTCATCGAGCAGAAGCACCGACGCGCCCATCGCAAGGGTCCTCGTTATCTCGAGAAGCCGCTTCTGACCTCCTGAAAGCGAGGCGCCTTTCTGCCCGGCGAGACTGATGAGCCCGACCTTATCCAGATGCCCCCGTGCCTTTCTAACAAGCTCTCTCGTGTACGACGACCACGGCAGAAACGTCCTGTACCAGGGAAGTCCCCCTTCGAGAGCAAGCACCATGTTCTCGAGAACCGTCATTTCATGGAACACACCTGAATTCTGAAAAACGCGCCCGATGCCTTTGCGGGCCCGCTGATAGGGCGGCAGAGAGCCTATCTCGTGATCATTCAGTCGGATGACACCTTTTGAAACAGGAAGAAAGCCGCTTATCGCGTTGAACAGGGTTGTCTTACCGCATCCGTTCGGTCCGATCATTCCAACCATCTCCCCCACGGAGATGGTGAATGTGACGCCGTTCAGAATCGACGTCCCCCCGATTTTCAGATGCACATCTTTACAGTTCAGCATGAGTGTCAGACCTTTCGTTTCACAGGAAACAGACGATTCCTGAAAAAATAAACGACGGCAAAAAGGATCCCCGCATACATGAGCTGCCGCAACGGCCCGAGCAGACCCGGAACACGCTGGAGAATGTCGATGAAGCGCAGCGACTCAGGCATAAGCACGAGAAATATCGAGGCAAGTGCCGCCCCGTGAAAAGAACCGGGGCTTCCTACTATCACTATCGTAAGAATAAAAACCATTTCCGTGAGAGTGAACGACGACGGGTCTATATATTTGAGAAAACAGGCAAAGAGCGTTCCTGCAACTCCAGCCGCGCCGGAACCGATAACAAGCGCAACCGTACGAAGACCCGTCGTATTCCGGCCCATCGAAAGGGCGATGATATCGGATTCAGCCTGGGCTCGTATGCTCAGAGTAAAGGGACTGTCGTATATGAGCCTCAAAAGCATCGTCACGACAAGACAGACCGCAAGCACAAGAAGGCAGAACTCCTCGGGTTTCACGATTTCGTGACCGAATATGACAGGAGACGGAATCCCCGCAATTCCAAGCACCCCGTTTGTCAGGCTCTTCCAGTTGATCAGCAGCGCCGACACCAGAGCGCTGAACGCCATGGTGCCTATGGCGAAATACTCCTCTGTAAGCTTCAGAGAAATCGCAGCCATGAGGAATGAGAGGATGGAACTGGTGAGAACACTGAGAACCACGCAGGTGAAAAATCCGTATCCGTGATATGTGCCGAGAATCGCCGTTGTATACGCGCCGATTGCATACGCAGAAACGTGCGCGAGATTGAACAGCCGGCCCAGCCCGAGAATGAAATTATACGAGATCGCTAGGATTACAAAGATTCCGATCTGAGTCGCAAGATGGATATAGTAGCCGGTGTTTCCCATCAGACTGACCGCATCGATTGATTGAAGAGTCCCCGCGGACGGAACAATAGAATGCAGAGAATGATTAAAAATGCGAAAGCGTCCTTGTAACCGGAAGGAAGAGAGTACCCGAAAAAGTCGAGACCGATGCTGAAGTTCTCGACAATACCGAGGATATAGCTTCCCGCGATCGTCCCCCAGACGTTTCCGAGACCTCCAAGTACCATCGCTGCAAAGGCTTTTATTGTGTAGGAGTTGCCCATGGTGGGCTGTATGTTTGTTTCATACCCGACCAGGATCCCGGAAAATATCGCCAGAATCACACAGAGCAGAAAGATCCGCGAAGACACACGCCGGACAGGAATGCCGAGAGCAAGGGCGGATTCCCTTGATTCCGAGATGCTCCGTATAAGCCTTCCTGTTGATGTACAGTGAACTATGAAAGCGAGTGCGCCCAGGATAAGCACGGCGCTTATTATGATCCACACCTGAAAATGCGTAATATAAAAGCCGAGCATTTCGAAACTCTCCCCCCAGTTCGCGAGAGTGAGAGTCCTCACATTGACCCCGAACAGAATCGATACGATCGATTCGAGTACGACCGAAAGCGCAAGTGTGGACACAAAGGGAAGAAGAGCATTCGTCCCGAGGAACGGGTTGACGAAAACCCTGAGGGAAAACTCAGAAACGCAGAAACCGACCGCGCAGGTTGCGATGAAAGCTGGAAGGGGCGAAAGCTGGAGATCCACGGAAAAAAAGTAATAGCTGTAAGCCCCCACCATCATCAGGTGGCCGTGGGAGAAGTTCAGGATCCGGAAAAGGGCATAGGTGAGCGCGATACCCGCGCCCGCAAGCGCGTATATACTTCCGGAGATAAGGCTGTTTGCCAGGATTTGCGGGACTATATCCATTCGGGAAGAGACTCAGCCGGTTTAAACAGTAAGTAACGGGTTACAGGTTATCCTGTGTGCGCAGCGATGAGCAAGATATAACCTATTGGTAATTCATGTCCCGCCAGGCTCTTTCGCGGTTTTCCCGCTCCGTATCTTCAATGATCCCTTCCAGGACCACTCTTCCAAGCCGTTTGTGAATCTCTTCGAGGGGAGTGTTCTTGCCGTCAGGAAAGAGCGGATCGAGGAAGTCCGGATGATAGCGCATCATATGCTCGAGTACCGCCCTGTCGTGCTCCGACTTCGCCAGAGTTGCCCAGATATTTCGCGCGATGAAGCCGAAATCTGTAACGCCCCATTCCAGCAGTTTTTCGACATAAAGACCTGCAGCGAGAAGTTCCTCCGGTGCCGGCGGTCTTTCGAACTGGTAGGAGCCGGAGCTGTTGCGCATCCGATCCGCGACAGCGACAAGGTTGGACACAAGCTGCGCGTTGCAGTGTTCGGAGAGAATTTTTCTTTCAAGCGTAGAGTCAAGATAAGTCATCTTCACCGGATGACACCGCCGCAGCAGAGCCTCATCCAGAGTGCGGTTGAAGTTCTTGGTGAACATGATAAGGAGATTGTCGACGTTCGCATCGATCGGAGGCCGTGACTCGAGCCAGATTCGGGCGTCCTGAATAGGACCGAGGAAAAACGTATCTATCGCTCCGTCGGGCTTGTCGAGTTCGTCTATAAGGAGAATAACAGGGCGTGTCTGGGAAGCGAGGAATGCGCGCGACAGTATTCCGAGATTCAGGAGTTCTTCGGCTGTCGCGCTTCCCTTTCCCGCCATTGCATTCGCAAGCGCGAGGGTGGATGGCGACTCTATCAGATTCTGGGTGATCATTCCCTGATAGCAGCTGAGACACATCAGCTCGGCACCTGTGATTTTAGCAAGTGATTTTGCGAGGAAGCTTTTTCCGCAGCCTGACGGACCTTCGAGAAGAAGGGCGCGAGTTCTCTGGGACGGGGTGTTGAGCACAAGCGCAATCTGGACAGCAAGGTAATGAAGACACTGGTAGCCGACAGTCGCAAGCCTTTCAGCTATTTCTTCCGGCGTTCCTATGTTTACCAGTCGGGTTATCTTCTCTCCTGAGCTGTCATCATCCGGAATTGAAAAGGGTGCTTCTTCCGTCTTTTGTTTCTCCGCCTCACGAATAGCTTCGACTCTTTTCTTCAGTTCGTCCGCATCGGCCCTCATTTGAGGACGCCTGTCGAACCGATAAACCGCAGGTCGTGCCGGCTGCTGAATCTCCTGCGGCGGTTCCTGAAGCCGGCCCTGCCGGTCCAGGGAGAAATATTCCGGATGAGACCAAAGATCACTGCTGTCACCGGAGATAAAGATGGGCAGGTCGCCAATAATTTTTACTCCCGCACAACAGGTTGGGTTCCGGAATCTGAATCAACAGAAGGGTCGGGTTTTTCCGCCGCATTGCACCGGCGTGGGCTGCCTGCGATCTGAAAGGGTCTTTTTGTCGTCATATCTTAAACTGCCTGCTTCTCAGTTTGAAAACGGATCTCTCACACGCTTATCCGTGTAAATCAGTCCTTTGGTTCAGAAAAATGAGAGAAGTGCTCGTCTGCGGAGCGGAAAAAAAACGTCAAAACAAGGGTTTAGCCGCCGTGAATAACCTTGCGTGTTTTTCGTGACATGTTTAAGTTTCACGAAAATCCGGCTTCCTTCCGGCACCGCACACAGGTTAATGTGATCTTCCAGAAAACAGGAATTCTTCTTCATACAAGGGAAAAAAATGATTGTTGCAAAAATTCTTCTGATAACTCTATTCGCGGTTGCACCGTTTTTTCATGCTTTTGTTCAGCCTGAGCCGACAGCAGAACCAACGGCAACCAGCACGACGGCACCTGTGGCGACTGCCACATCCGTACCTACGGCGACCAAAACCCGCACACCGACGCCGACTGCAGTTCCAAAAGAAGACTTTTCACAGTGCTTCTTTGACAGCGACAAGAAGGCCGACAAGGTCACACGCAAGAGGAGAAAGATCACCGTCAAGTTTTCCAAAACTAAAAAGACGCAGACAATCACTCTCGATAAATCGTACACGTACTTCAGGTGCAGAAAATACGGGAAGAAAACAGCGATTGTCGCAAAAAAGCGATGGACGAATAAGAAATGGACAATCATCGCTTATCCGTCGCCTCTCGGCATCAACAGGGTGTGCAGCCGGATATTCGGACTTGGATATCGACAGCTCTACAAGTTTTCCGCATCGGGTCATCTCAGCGGCACAGACCGGGCGCACTCATGCAGCTTCATCGGCGGAGCCGGAGCGTCAGTGCCTGGACCAAACTCACTGCCTTTGTACGACAGGAACGGGAATCTGCTCTCTTCCTTCAGGGCCTATGCTAAATTCGGGAGTGTATACTCTTTCCGGTATTACACATATTCACCTTCCTGCGCCCAGATCGCCGGCACCGCCAGATCAAGGACTGGAAGCTCAGAGGGTTACATCGGCCTCGGAAACGGTTCGTGCATAAAGATCAACAACCTTTATGCGCGTCAGGGCGGTGTGTATTAGCCGGATGACAGGACCGCAGGGACCCGGGGGGATCGCTCCAACCGTCGTCCCTGCGGTGAACCAGACCTCCAGCAGGCGTGCCGGCGGGCATCCCTCAGTCGGCAGCCTGTTTTGTGTGAACTGAACAGATACCGCGGCTTGAACTTGAAAGAAACTGAATCATCTGTTCCCCGGGAGTAAATCCCCTCACCGTCTCCGCGGCAGTCTCAAGCCTTTCCTTGAAAAGCCCTTTGCCTCCGAGGACTTCCCTGAAGAGACGCTTCAGTCGGGCGATGTCCTCTCTGGAAAAACCGGCTCTATCCAGGCCTATTGCATTGAGCCCTGCAATCTTTGCGCGGTCTCCGTGCACGAGGCAGAAGGGCGGCACATCCTGGCCGACCATTGCGCCGGCACTTACGAGACACAAGTCGCCCAGTCGTACGAACTGATGAATCCCGCAAAGGCCTCCAAGTATCGCGCGGTTTCCGATCTCCACGTGTCCCGCGATTCCCGCACTGTTTGCAAGAACATTTCCATTTCCAATTCTTGTATCATGTCCCACATGACTGTTGGCCATGAACAGGTTCTGGTCGCCTATGCTTGTGATCATCCCGCCGCCCTCAGTCCCGGGTTGAAGCGTGACGAACTCGCGGATTCGGTTGCGGGATCCTATCTGGAGTTCACTCGGCTCCCCTTTGTACTTAAGGTCCTGCGGGACGGCCCCGAGGGAAGCGAATTGAAAGATCTGGTTCTCGTCGCCAATCGTTGTGAACCCCTCAATCACCACATGGGGTCCAATAACATTCCGCCGCCCTGTCCTTACATTCTTACGGATAATGGAATATGGACCAACCGTGGTCCCTTCTCCGATCTCGGCGCCATCTTCAATTATTGCAGTTGGGTGTACTTCGATAGTCAATGTCTACCGGCCTTTCATTCAATCTC
>CAYQVO010000001.1:134860-149001 GCA_964421085.1 uncultured Bdellovibrionales bacterium
GTCGGTCTCGACCGCCATCAGCTCGCCAGTGCAGACGACCTTGCCGTCAACCAGGACTTTACCCACCATTTCCCAGAACAGACCGCGCCGGCGTGTGAAAGCCATCTCTATACGCAGAGTATCACCGGGCACCACTTTCCGTTTCCACCTGACTTTATTTGCGCCGGCGAAATAAAGATTTTTGCTCTTCCCGGCTCCGGAACTCGAAACCTTCGACAGTATGCATCCTGCCTGCGCCATCGCCTCAAGTATCAGTACTCCAGGCATTACTGGAATCGACGGGAAGTGCCCCATGAAGAACTGCTCATTTGCTGTTACGTTCTTGACGGCTGCAATCGATTCGTTCTCCTTGAGCTCCACGATCTTATCGATCATGAGGAACGGATAGCGGTGCGGAAGAAGCTTCTGTATCGCGACCGCATCGAAAATTACTTTTTCCTCCATTACAATCTCCCGCTATTCACCAAGCTTCCTGTTATCAAGAATCTTAATCACATCGGATGTTATATCCAGATCCTCGCCGGCATAAAGAACGACCTGGGGATCTTTTTCCATTACGATACTCGCTCCGCGGCCCGCGGCTAAATCCTGCACCGCTTTCCTGGCTGCCTTGACAACCTTCAAAAGGGATTCGTCGCGCATCCTGCCCATTTCCTGACGGTCGTCGGTGACGGCCCTCTCGAGTTCCTTCTGTTTCTTCCCGACCTCCTGTTTCTTCTGACTGAGCGCGTCTTTCGAAAGCAGCGAAGACTGCTTCTCGATCTGCTCCCCCAGTTCCTTTATCTGGTTGCTCTTCTGTTGAAGCTTCAGTTCACGCTTCTTTGCCTCCGACTGCAAATCAGATTGAGCAGCCTTGCCCATGATTGATTCAGTTATGACACGCTGCATATCCACAATAAAGACTTACCCGTACGAGTCAGTGAGTGCGGCAGGTGCGATGACGGCAGTCGAGACAACGAAAGATAAGAAAACACTCCCGGCCACCCCTGATCCAAGTGACATTTTCATCAGTAAATCCCCTAAACTAATAGATTCGGCTTTCCAGGTGTATATCGAATGCTCAGGCAAAACTCAAGCAACCCGGCGATAACCGCAAGATTGGCTGCGACCCTCCTTCGCCTGTGCCTGCGCCGGCCGTGCGCGGGCGCGGCAGAGCGTTCTCAATAGGGCGCGCCGAAGGTAAACATTGTGACCATCCTGCTTTCGCCAGGTTCTCTTCCGACCGGGAATCCAAATTCGATGCGAAGCGGGCCGATCGGCGAAATCCACCGTATCCCGGCACCGTAACCCTTCCGCAGTTCGCCGAAATCAACACTATCGTCATCATCATATGCCTGACCCAAGTCGTAGAATACGACGCCCTTGATGCCTGCCGACTCTGCAATCGGAAATATCAGCTCGTTATTGTGAACGAACTGTTTCGAACCTCCGTATTCATGTCCGCGGGAATCTTTCGGTCCCAGAGTACGATCTTTATAGCCGCGGACCGAATTGATGCCTCCCGGGAAATAACGCCTGAAAAGCGGGAACTTCTGATCATTGAGCGAATCACCATAACCAAAACGCGTGCGAAACGAGAGCACGAAATTGCCGAAACTGGTTTCAAGGACCGGGTAGTACCAGGCGTTCTTTGCCTCATAAAGCATGTACTCCGCGTCCCCTCCAAGTCCGGCATACTCAGCAGCCAGCACCTGCTCGGAACCACGGCTCGGGTTCAACGGATTATTAATTGTATTCCGTGTCAGCGAAGGCCGGATAGCCGATGAGGTCGTCTCCCCCTGCGACTGAATAACCAGTTCGGCCGCTTCGTTCGGATCCACATCGCGTATATCGACAGTCATGAGCTCGTATCTGAGAGCACTTCCTATATCCTCGAACGTTTTTCCGAAGACCTCCTCGAGCGGATAACCAAGGGTCGCAGCGCCCCCCACTGCCAGTCTGTCGAAATCTGAATACTCTCTTTCCGACCGGAAAACCTCCGCGCCGGTTGCAAGGTAAGTGTCGAGGAAACGCCTGTCATAGTAGGACAGAGAAGCATTGTTTCTGCGGGTTCCGATGTCGGCATCGAGGGACACTCGTTTACCCGTGCCAAGCAAATTGTTTTCGGAGAGCCTCGCGTTGAAAAGAGGCCCGTCCGAGGTCGAATACCCCGCACCAATGCTGAACTGCCCGGTTGAAGCCTCGCGGACATTTACAAGCAGATTGATCTTGTCTTTCGTCTCTGCAGGCTCAGTGGCGATGTTCACCTCTTCGAAATATCCCAGTCGCTGCAGAAGTGCCTGACTTCTCTTTACTTTGGAACCGGAATACAGCTCCTGTTCATCGACTTTGAGTTCTCGCCGAATGACATTGTCGTACGTCTTCGTGTTGCCCCGGATGTTAATCCGGTTAATATGTACCGGTTCGCCTTTCTGCACGACATAGTTGATGTCGACAGTCGCGTCCTCTTTGTTGATGTTTGTGTCGGGGACAGTGTTGGAATAAGCGTAGCCCAGATCCTGGAACTGTTCGTTAATCTTGAAGCTGTCGTCCCGGAGTTTAGTTGCGCTGAAAGTTTTTCCGGTCGTGAGGTCGATGTCACCCAGCGTCTTCTCGACACTTCCATCAAGAAGATCTCCTGAGGCTGCCACTTTTCCGACTGAATAGACCCGGCCTTCGTTGATATCGAAAGTTATGGTTATGCTTCCATCGTCTTTTTTCTCCACAACAGGATCTCCGACCGACCCGTCCACCAGTCCCTGATCGAACATGTACTGACGAATGAGACCTTTATCATTCTGCAGCATCTCAGGGTTAAGTCGTCCTGTGCCCAGCAGCCATGAACTCCACCATTTGTAACGCTTTGTCTGGATTGCATCCATGACGTCCGACTCATCAAGTTCTTTGAGTCCTCTGAATTCAACTTCAGCAATCTTGTAACGTTTTCCTTCAGTGACGATAAAAGTGATGTCGACCTGATTTTCCCCGGCCGGAACCGCTGAATACTCGAACGACGCATCATAGTAGCCCCTGCTCTGATAGTACTGGGACGCACTCCGAATCAGCGAATCGATCTTCGTTTTGTCGAGAAACCGGCTGGAACCGAATTTAAAGATATTCAGAAGATCGTCGTCTTCGACATTCTCGTTTCCCTTGATAAAGACCTTCCGCACGACCGGCTTCTCAATGAGCGTATATTTGAGCACGTAGTGTCCTGGGCTGCCGGGAACCGGAAGAACTCCAGCCTGAACCTGATCGAAGAATCCTGTCCGGTAAAGGATTTTCACTTCGTCACTGATGTCCTCGCTGCCCAGCAGTCCGGATGTCTTTTTGAGCTGAAGACGAATCGCGTTCGTGTCGATGCGCCGGTTGCCTTCAAGGCGGACTTCGTCCACATGAAAAGTGTCTGCTGCCGGCTGCTGCGCCGATGCGCCTGCAGGAAAAAACAGGACTGTGGAAAGAAACACGGAAACAAGAGCACGCAGGGCTGCTTTCATATGAACCATCTCCCTTAAACCTCCCTTCTGCACGGACCGGCGGTCTGTAATGAAAATGACAGAGATGTCATGCTGAGCAAATTAGAGCATCCCCGTCTTTACAGCGGGCATAGGCTGTGAAGTTACTCGCGTAATCTTTCATCCTGCGCGACTCTTTTCAATAGCGTATCGCGTTTTTGGGAATGCATGCCCACCTAAGTGCCTGATTTCACGACCCCGCCCGGCAGGGTAATAAGTGGGTGTCCCTTTTTTCGTCTCCCTTTTTTCGTCCTGCAGCTAATCCAGATGCGACGAGCCCCGTCTTTTCTCCCGGGCTTCCTCAATGGCCTGTTTAATTGCTCTCAGAGTCGTCTGCGTATTTTCCCCCTGCAGGAATATGGACTTGTCCTCCTCGAGATAGGTGCGGATGGCAAAGTGCACTGCAAAGAGTTTCTGAAAAATAGCCCGGCAGAAGACAGCCCCTCCCTGATACCGCGGAGCTGTTTCGACCGGTTCGCCGTTGTCCCTGACTGAATCAAGCATGTCTTTGAAGACGGCGGCGATAAAATGCCGGCCGTCAAGTGCCTTCAACTTTTGAATCTGCGGCGCCAGATTTTCGAGCGGATCTCCAATCATCATTCTGGGGCATTGACCGTCAGGGTAGTAATAGTACCTGCCTCTGTTGTCCTGTGCTTCCCTGGTGAAGAACTCAATATCGTGAGGCTCTACGCTCGGATCTTCCGTCCCGAAGAAGACCCTTCGAACCTGCGTTCCCCCTCTTGCAACCGAATACGCGTCTACCCCTCCGCAGCAGCCCTGAACCATCATCATTTCCATGACGCCCTTGAACTTCTCGAGGTTAAGGCCAAGGAAAGATATTGCCCCGCTATCGAGGCCGTCGCAGATCTCCTCAAGTCGGGCGATAAGGCCGTCACGCATCTGAGGCGCTTCGAAATCCCTCATGTACTCGCACCACTGCTGCTTCTCCTCCGGAGTTTCTCCGGGAGTGACGCCCATACACTCCAGCGTCAGAAACAGCGAGTATATTGGACCAAGCGCATTCTGCAGATCCTCGATCTGGTCATACACGATTCCAAGCACTTCTTCGCCGTTCACCCCGCCCTTGAGGGTGATACCGAACAATCCGGGAGCATCAAGCCAGTATCGCTGCTGGGTCGATACGTAAACCTCGAGTGGATCGCCGTTCATATCGAGGTCTTCGCACCCTTTTGGTACGACAGGCCTGGGCGTCCCCCGGAGCCGGCACTCGTGGTCTTTGGGGTCAGGTACCTCGGCTCCGGGATTCTGGTCGTATTTCGTGTCCATACTTCCGGGATACACCGGGGTGAAAAGTTAATCAAACGGTTTTTTGTGCTGTCTGCAGTTTTTTTTTTGATGTTTACGGCGTGAAAAAGGTCGCTCCGTTATTATTTCGATGAGCTGAATAATTATCGGAAAACATGCACTCAGGCCTGCCTCCGCTCACACCTTCAGCTCTCCCCCCGGCACCATCTCATACACGGCGTCCATGCTGCGGGCAAGTTCAGCGTTGTGAGTCACAACAACAAGAAGATTATTGAGTTCAGCTCTCAGCGCAAAAAGAATATCCTGGACATCTTTGGCGCTTGCAGCGTCCAGATTGCCTGTCGGCTCATCTGCAAGAACGACATCAGGGTTTGATACCACCGCGCGCGCAATTGCCACCCTCTGCTGTTCGCCTCCCGAAAGCTCCGACGGCCTGTGATCGAGCCTCGCGGCAAGCCCCACTTTTTTCAGAATCTCTTCCGCCCGCGACATGGCTTCCTCCTCCGGCGTTCCGGTGATTATCAGAGGCATTGAGACATTTTCAATCGCGTCGAACTCCGGAAGGAGATGGTGAAACTGGAAAACAAAGCCGACATGCCTGCCCCTGAAGAGCGAAAGCTCGTTCTGATTCAGGGCGAAAATGTCCTGATGATCGAAGAACACACTGCCGAAATCCGGCCGCTCGAGACCGCCGAGAAGATTAAGAAGCGTTGATTTCCCCACTCCTGATTTACCGATGATGGCCACAGTGGCAGGCGAAGTGAACGAAGCGCTCAGGTTTTCGATGACCACAAGCTCATGGTCAGCATCCTTGAACGATTTACGAAGACATTCCACTCGAATTTTCACTTCGATCCTTTCCCTGGAGACTAATAACGAAGCACTTCGCTCGGGTCGAGAGTACTTGCCCGTCTTGCCGGGTAAACCGTCGCAAGACAGCAGATTGCAAACGCCGCAAGGCCCACCAGAGCGAAATTGATCCAGTTTATGTTTATCGGAAGCTTCGACATCTGGAAAATTCTTTCGTCCAGCGGGAACCCGAATTCTTTGAGACCAATGCAGAGGCCGTAGCCAAGCGCAAGCCCGAGCACTGTGCCTATTCCCCCAATCACGGCCCCCTGAATGCGAAAAATATTCCCTATGCTCCCGGAAGTTGCGCCCAGAGTCTTCATGACAGCGATGTCTTTTCGTTTCTCGAGCACGAGCATTATAAGCGTGGTGATTATGGAGAAACTCGCCATGATGATAATAAGGAGCAGCACGATAAAATAAACATTGCGTTCGAGTTTCATGGCGTCCCACAAAGGCTTGTTTGTCTCGGTCCAGTCCTGCGCGAATATGCCGATTGAAATCTCTCCTCCTTTGTCGAGAATTTCACGGGAAATGGCCGGGGCTGCGTAAATATCTTTTACCCGCACTTCGAGTCCGGACACATTGTCGCCCATCTGGAAGAATCTCTGCGCCTCTCTCATGGAGACAAAGGCGACACCGCTTTCGAATTCAATGAGTCCTTTGTAGCTTCCCACGACTACAAACCGCTTGAAGCGCGGAACAAGGCCGAAAGGCGTGGATCCGACCTGCGGCGAGAGCAGGGAAACGGGCTCGCCCCTGAATACGCCGAGAATCCGCATAAGCTCCCGTCCTGCTACCAGCCCCGGAAGTTCAGCTTCACCGTTACCACCGTCGGCCCCCCGGACTGCGACCTTGGGGGGATCAAAAAGAAGATCGATGTCTTCGCTCGTCCCCATCTCTGACGCGAGCTGCCCGGCGGCGGCTGTGCCCTTTTCAACACCCCTGATTAGAATTCCGGTCGATCTGTTTTCCGAACGTATGAGCGCCTGATGATATGTAAATGGCGAGACAGACTCCACCCCGGGAATCTGCCGTATTACTGAAGACAATGCATGCCAGTTGTTTATCGAGCCCCCAAGAGACTTCACCGAAATATGGGCGTTTGTTCCGAGTATCTTGTCCCTCAGTTCATGCTCAAAACCTGTCATGATAGCCATTGTGACGTTGAGCACCATGACACCGATTGCGACTCCAAGAATGGAGATCACGGTGATGATCGTGATGAACGCCTCAGAACGCCTTGTCCAGAGGTATCTTAATGCAACTTTTTTCGAAAACTGAAGCTGTCCCACTTGAATTATCCCGGTTCCTTACCCCTCAATCTCTGCTTCTTCAGCCCTCAGCTGAGGGAAGAAGACGACATCACGAATGGTGGGTGAGTTTGTAAGGAACATGACAAGACGGTCTATCCCGATCCCCTCTCCTGCTGTCGGCGGCAGCCCGTACTCAAGCGCCCGGAGGAAGTCTTCGTCCACATCACAGGCTTCGAGATCTCCGCCTGCCTTGCGCATCGCCTGCGCCTCGAACCGTTCCCGCTGATCGACAGCGTCATTGAGCTCCGAGAATGCGTTGGCCATCTCCATGCAGTTGATGAAAAGCTCGAAGCGGTCGGTAACTCGAGGATCGTTGACGTTTCTTCTCGCCAGAGGAGAAATGGACGACGGATGGTGTGTTATGAAGGTGGGGTTTATCAGCTTGTCTTCGACAAGTCCGTTGAAAACATCCTCGAGACACCGTCCCCAGTCTTTCGGATCCACGAGATCGATTCGGTCAGCTGCAGCAACACTGTGAAGCGCTTCAATGGTGTTCAGATCAACGTCACGTCCGACCCCTCCCACCTCATAAATGGACTCCAGCATCGAGAGCCGCCGCCATGGACCTTCCAGATTAATGGTGTTTTCTCCCCATGGAAGCACCAGCGTGCCGCACACCTCCTGTGCTATCGACTTCATCAGGTCTTCCGTAAGATCCATCAGGTCGTCATACGTCGCGTATGCCTGGTAAAATTCGAGCATCGTGAACTCAGGATTGTGCTTCTTCGATATCCCTTCGTTGCGGAACACGCGCCCAATCTCGTACACACGCTCGATTCCTCCAACAACGAGTTTCTTCAGGGGAAGTTCCAGTGCGATGCGGAGGTACATATCGGCCGACAGAGCATTGTGGTGTGTCCTGAAAGGCCTTGCGTTCGCCCCGCCTGCGACATGGTGAAGCGCGGGAGTCTCCACTTCCAGAAATCCCCGGCTGTCCAGAAAAATCCTGAGGGCCCTTATGATTTTTGAACGCTTCCGGAAAATATCTCTCACATCCGGGTTCGATATCAGATCCACATAACGGTAACGGTACCGCGCCTCGATATCAGTGAGCCCGTGCCACTTCTCAGGGAGCGGAATAAGAGATTTGACAAGAAGAGTCACCGAATCAGCGTGAAGAGTCTTTTCCCCCGTCTTTGTGACGAACGGAAAACCCCTTACGCAGACTATGTCTCCGAGGTCGAAATCCCTGCATACGGCATAAGCTTCTTCGCCTATGTCATCCTTGCGCACATAAATCTGCACCTTGCCGGTTCCGTCAAGGAGGTGGGCAAACAAAGCCTTTCCCATGACCCGGAGCTGAACAATGCGTCCGGCAATTGTCATTTTGTCGGAGGACTCCCCTTCGGTGACACTGGTTCTAAGCACATCTTCGGCGGTTGAAGTGACTTTGAGGGTGTTCGGGAACCCAAATCCCCCTTTTCGAAGCGATTCAAGCTTCGCAAAACGAACCTGTTCCTGTTCCGGGCGTTCTTTCATCTTTATGAAATAAGTATAAAAATTATGCGGACATCGTAACTTGCCGGCACAAAAGCATCAAGCGTCCGGCCCCGTTGAAAATGAAGAAAAACTATTTAGAAAGCCTTCTGAGGCACTCCACGCTCGATGTGGCAGGAGGACTGCTCGGGTGCAGACTCACCACGCGAGTCAATGGAATCGAGACTTCAGGCATGATCGTGGAGGTTGAAGGATATCATGGCGCACTCGATGAGGCTGCCCACTCATTTGGACGCCGCACTAAACGAAACGATATCATGTTCGAAAGACCCGGCTTCTGCTACGTATATTTCATCTATGGAATGCACTACTGCGTGAACATCGTGACTGAAGAAGAAGGTGTGGGCGCAGCAGTCCTCTTCCGCGCGCTTGAACCGCTCACCGGAATCGAAGAGATGCGGAAGCGCCGGGGAATCACCGATCTGAAGAAACTGTGCAGCGGTCCTGCGAGGCTGTGCGAGGCGCTTGCGATAGATGGAAAGATGCTGGGCGAAAATATGCTCACATCCGGCCTGATCAGCATCGAGCCTTATGCCCGTGTTGATGATTCTGAAATCGGAAAGAGCGGAAGAATCGGGATCTCAAAAGCGCAGCATCTCGAGTGGCGTTTTTTCGTCAAAGGGAACGGATTCCTGAGCAGGTGACGCCGTTACGGCAGTAGACGGGCAGGACCGGAGCAACTATAATGGCGCCGCAGCATTTCCCGTGCATGATTATGTCCTTGCGGTGGCAGTGTGAAATTCTCCCAGTCAACCCATATCCGATTCTGCGACTGCGGCCCTGACGGAGCGATAAGGCCCGGTCACCTGACCCGCTACCTTCATGAAGCTGCAGGCAGGCATTCTCTGTCATGCGGAGACGGCGCCGCCCGGCATGCGGTACGGCACACTGCATGGATTCTTCATAAATTTGGAATGCGGATTTCTCGTCTCCCGAAGGTGCAGGAGGAAGTTGAAATATCGACATGGTCAAGAGAGCCGAGAGGTTTCAAGGCGCTGCGGGAGTATTCTCTTTCAGTGAACGGCGGGCAGATCGTGACGGGGACTTCAGTGTGGCTTCTTATTGACCTGATGGATAACCGGCTTCTGCGGGTCAATGACGAGACCCTTGCGATGTATGAGCCTGAAGGTGACGTTGTGAGCGATATGGATCTCGAGAAGTGGAAGCCTTCGACGCCTTCCACATTTGCCTGCACCAGGGAGTTTAATCTCCGCGCAAATGATATCGACTTGAATCGCCATGTGAACAATTCCGTTTATTTTGATCTCCTCGAATCAATCGTTGAAAGCGACATAAATGAAGTTAGAGTTGAGTATGTCAAGGCCGTGGAGCCCGGACAGAAATCCCTGACAGTCGGGATTTCGCCCGATGGAAACTTCATGGTGTGGAGCGGAGATGTCGTTTTTGTGAAGGGGATGGCAGTTGTGACATTCCCGGCTTTTCGGTCACCGTGAAGGATCGAAAGAGGACACCCACTTTTTAAAAAACCGCTCATTCCTGTGGAATCAACAGGTTACCCGGCTGTCAGTCGAAACCGAAAAAGTGGGTGTCCCTTTTTCCGGGCCCGGGAATCGCGATTCTCAATTCAGATGAGGTATGCTAATAACAGGGACGTCCCCTGCCGATTGGAGCCGCATAGATGGTGAACCTGGGAAAAACGATAGTATCTTTGATGGTTGCCGCCATTTTGATCCCGTCGTCCGCTCCGGCGCAGAACCAGCTCCAGATCTGTCAACTCAACGATATAGACGTCGGTACGTGGACCGGGTCCGGAGATATAGTCGGACACGACATGGTTTCGATTTACAACAAGGATTCTTCGAATTATTACATCTCGGCCGACACGGGCGCAGGAGACTACAGTGCTTCAGATGGAACTCACAATATCGGCTTCGAGGTGAAGTGGAATGATGGAGGCGGAGATGTGGACATGCCCCATCATACAGCGATTCCGGCTTCGGGAGCGAGAAGCGATGCGTGCGGGACGACAAACGCGACAGTCAAAGTGAAATTCACTTCGACAACGCTCGGGAGTGCATACGCCGGGACGTACAGTGCGCAGCTGAATCTCACTCTGACGACAAGGTAAGCGTTATTTTAAGGAGTTGGTAATTGAAAGGAATCTCGAAAGGCCCACTGGCGGTTGTGCTGCTTCTTGTTTTTTCGGCATCATCGGCATCAGCCCAGATCAGCGTGGGGCGTGTCATCAGTGTCTTCCGCGCCAATGAACGCTTCTTTCAGGACATAATAGTGTCCAACTCGGGGCCGGATCCTATTCATGTAGTTGCTCAACTCGAAAAGGTCAAAGAGCGGACACCCGACGACACGGAGGTCATGGAAGAATCCACCGATATTCTTGTTTCTCCCAAGCGGTTCTCGGTTCCTGCCAACGGAAACCGCACTGCGCGGATGATGTTGAAAAAGCCCTCTGTTGACACAGAACAGGTTTACAGGCTGTCCTTCAAGCCGGATCAGTCCCGTCTCGACGAGACCGAGTCGGGAATCAAGCTGCAGCCGGACAAGCAGGCCGTGATCAAAGTATTTACCACGATAGGGATGCTCATCTTTGTCGAACCGAGGGAGGTGAACGCCAACTTCTCATGGACTCGGACCGGCGGGAAGGTGACTTTTCGAAATGATGGCAACATTCATGAGAAACTCTCCCAGCTGGTCTCCTGTGCGACCGAAGAGGATGCGAAGATAAAGAGCTGGGAGGAGAGGAATGAGAAATGCGTTAAACTCGGGGACAAAAGGGTGTACCCCGGGTTCACCCATGAGGTCGAAGTGCCGGAGAATCGATGGGTGACGTTCAGACGCAAGTCGGGAGAGAGCGGGGATGACAATGATGTGGTGTTAAGACCTGTCGAGAAAGGGAATGAACTTCAGTAGCAAGTGTTCGATCCTGGTACTGGTGCTCTCCTGCGGGATTTTTCTCACCCCCTCATTCTGCCGTTCGCAGGAACCCGCTGAAAACTCGCTGCTGGATTACCAGGGACCCGCTTTTTCCCTGTACCTTAGCGATCCTGGAGTCGAGGGCGCGGAAAAGGAAGGGGACCTTGAGTTTCGTGTCCAGCCGAAAGGCGCCGCCACGTTCGAGTATTTTCAGCTCGAACATCCCGATCGCGTCGTTATTGACGTCGAAGGGGTGAAAGTTGATCGCGGCCAGCTCCTCGATGTAGAGCAGAATGACTGGGTAAGGAAGGTCCGCATCGGAGTCCACAGCAACAAGGTCCGGATTGTGCTCGACCTGAAACAGTCAGCTTTGTTCATGTTGTCCGCCACCGAAGAAGGGGGAGCGAAAATTTTCACAGTCAAGCCGAGGACCGCACAACCACCCCCGGTCCCTGTATCTGTGTCAAAAGCAGATCCTGTCCCGGAAATGGTTTCTGCTCCTTCACCCGAGCCGACCCCTGGTTTCACACCTGTCGCCTCCGCGAAAGGACCTTCAGACGGCGCCCCGGATTCTCTGCCGCCTGACACGCCAACGCCCGCTGCCCCGGTGAAACCGGCATCGCCGGTCATACGGAGTGCGTCGATTTTAACAGCTCCTGTGAGCCGCCCTGAGGAACCGAAACCGGCTGGAAAAGAAGCGGATGATACCCCTGCTCCAGCACCGGAAATTCCCACTATCCCTGAGGAGAACGAGGCAGCGGAGGCGGAAGCCGGAAAGCCTTCAGGGGTGGTTCAGCGGCCGCCTGAATCCATGGCTGGAATGCCTGCGGGACGAATCGCTGCAGTAAATGTTCAGGGATTTGAAGGCTACCAGAAGCTCGAGATTCCCCGGGATCGGCTGATGGAGCTCGCAAAAATAGATTTCTCGGTCGATAAGGTCCAGGTAACCTTCAAGGCCGGTGACAGACCCGTGCATAACATAGTCGTGCAGAACCCCGGCAGCAGGAAGATCTTCTTGAGTGCTGTGCCCCAACGTCTTGAGCGGCCGGGAGAACCGGACGAAAAGCGGGTGGATTCCCGGGAGCTGCTGGTTTCACCGCGGCGTTTCTCGATTGAGCCGGGGTCGCAGAGAACGGTGAGGCTTCTCCTCAAAGAACCCGCAGTACTCATGGAAAGGGTGTATACAATCGGCTTCTCTGTGAATAAGGAATCGTTCGAGGCGGAATTTCTTACGGTCCAGTTCGATGGAAAACCAGTACGGCTTCGCGTTGTCGCAAATCTCGGGGTTCTCGTTCTTGCCGAGCCGGAAAATGCGAAGGTCCTCCTTGGTACTCAACGCTCCGAGAAAGAAATTCTGCTCACAAACAGGGGAACTTCGAGCGTGCGGTTGACCAGCGGAAAGGTATGCAGGGCGAAGGACGGACGCTGCCTCCCCGTGAACACCCGCCGTCTCTATCCGGGCAATGTCTGGAAATTTCAGATTCCGCCGGACTGGTCGCTCTTCTTCATCAAAGAGAGTGTTAACGGCTTCGAGCATCTTTTCCTTCCACCCTTTCAGGGCACCTGAGAACAATTACCTGATCCCTTTTGAAGGAAAGATAACTACTTGACACAATTTCCTTTCCGGTTTTAGTTAAAGCCAGTTGAAGCTTTAACCTGTTTAAACGAACCGTAACGGCTCATCGTGCCCGGTTCCTTTCGGGGCTGAGGGTGTTTTTCAAAAGAAAGGTTCATAAAGCGAGGCCTCCACACAGACAAAGTCCCTGGCTGCCTGCGTTGTTGACAGTATGCGCAGGTGCAGCACTCTTCGCCCCCTGCTCCGTTCCGAATGCCGTCTCCCAGGCTGCCGGCCCGCCCGAAGGTGGTCAAGGTCCCAGATTCGAATTTCATCTGCTCGAAGACACCGCCGATGTCCGTAAAAGTTCACTGTGTTTCCAGTCCATCCAGCTGAACGAAGGGCAAATTCGTTTCGACACCGCCCGGCATGAACTCCGCATTGATTCAGGCGTTCCTTCGGCTGTCGCGAGACTGGACCCTTTTCCGGCAGGTGGAGTCGCAGACAAAATCGAGGTGAGCCCGTCGCCTTCATCGGCGCCGGTGGTTGTCACCTTTCCTGCAGGCGCAGGCGTCGATTACAGGGTGGAAGCAGGCAGCACCGGGACGTGCATCATGATCTCCACACGCATTGCAGCGGCTGCCGGACAACGGGCCGCCGCTTCCTTCGACGATAATATCCCGGACGTGACTTCGGCCCCTGAAGAGCAGGAAGTGGAAACGATGATCTTCGACCTGTATTACTCGGATCAGGTTGTCGGTGCCATCCTCTCGGATTTCACGGATTCATGGTGCAGGCTGGAAAATCCGGCGGACGTCATTGAACAGCTTAAGTCGCGGCTGCGGGGGGAAACCCAGGAACTGCAGGGGCTCTTTTCGGGGGAGATCCCCCTTTACAGGGAGAGGCCTGGAACAGGCTCAATAAGGTGCGATCTTCAGACTTTCAGAGTCATCGTGGAGATCAACACCCGGCTGCTGAGCACCCAGGCTCTGGAGTCGGCAAAGCTTCTCCCGGACCCTGAGAGCGCCTTTGCAGTCCAGCAGGCAGTGCAGGTGGCCTCTTCGGGCGAAATTTCGGACGCATTCAATGCTTCGGCCCTCACTCACAGGACGATGATGAGCTACGGGAAGGTTTCCGGCTTGGCGGAAGGGACTTTTTTTTCGGATTCAGGCGGGAGAATTTCGGCGACTGACGCAGGCGAAGCTCCCAGTTCGAAAAACCGCACTGGTTATGAACTTACGCAGTTGTCCGCAAGCTCATTCATCGGCGGGG
>CAYQVO010000001.1:149011-189315 GCA_964421085.1 uncultured Bdellovibrionales bacterium
TCCGCACCGATGCAGGGCTTCTGCGCAGTGGGGGCAGCAATCTTGTCAGCACTGTGGAATACGCCGGCGTAAAGGCTGAGAACAGCGACATGCTCTTTCTCGATCCGGATGTGGTGAAAGGCAGCACTCTTTCCATCTATGTTCCATACCGCTCGCGGGTCGATTTCTTCCAGGGAGCGAGGCTTTTGACATCCCAGGTGCTGAACCCCGGCCTGCAGGAAGTGGACACAACGACATTCCCGCACGGGAGCTACGATGTCGACGTCGTTATCAATGAGGGCAGCGGGAACGCCATAAGGGAGAGACATTTCTTCACCAAGTCGGGGCTGCTCGTCGCCACGTCCCGCCCGGTGTTCACGCTCGAAGGAGGGTATGCGCGGAACAATACCGAAATCAGTTCCGATCCGATCTGGCATGCAGGGCTTCGGTGGAGAGCTCTCAGCTTTCTCGAACTCGATCCCGCCGCATACGGGAGTGATGAACAGCAGATTGCGAGCATCGGCGCAGTCGGCATCTATAGAGGTATCCAGCTCGTAACGCAGTACGCACAGAGCACCGAGGGAACAAGCGGCGTTTACGGCAGCGTGCAGGGAAAGCTGCCCGGAGATATCAGCTGGTATGTTTCGGGACTTAAGACACGAGGCGGAGATGATGTCGACGATTTCACAGTGGTGGAAGACGCGACAGGCGACCCATTCGATCAGGAACTGGAGATTACTCCTGATCTCTCATCCTGGAGCTGGATGGTGGAGCGTGTTTTTGGTGATCTGCGCCTTTTCTACCTTGGAAACAGAAATAACCGGGTAGTCCGGAGAAGTTCCTTCTTCCAGACTCCGGCGGAAAGAGCCGCAGAGTTCAATCAGCCCCGTTATGCTCATGGGCCGGGTTTCGAGTGGAAAATCCTCGGCTCCGGGGTGGGCGGAAATTTCCTGAATCTTCGGACTTCTTACCTGTGGACGGACGAAGGAACGGGTTTTCAGGGAGTTCTGAGCTATACCCGGAATCTCGGCGAAAATCTCAATTCGATATCCACGATTGAAAACAATTCGGCGGCGCGAACCCGCACCGACCGCGTGACGACGGGACTGCAGTATCACGCTTCGGGCCGCGCGGGTTACGGCACGCGGGCGGAACTGCGCGAAGAACTGCTGCGTCAGCGGGTGGAAGAGGGAAAGAGCAGGAACAGTCTCCTCACAAACGCCTCCCTGGATTACGGCCATGAATATTTCCGGGCGCGGGGCTATGTCTATGATCAACATGGCTCCGATACCGGCGGCACATCGCTTGGTGTGTACGGAGACACTTCCCTGCTTTATTCAGGGGGCAAGGTTTCAGTCGCGTACGGTTCCACCATAGATTCAGCTCTCGTAATCGAAGTCGTCACCAGCACTGCTGTGAAAAGCGGATTCGATGTGGTTGTCAACGGCGCCTACTTCGACACAGTTCCCATCGGCCGTACGCTTGTGGTCCCCCTTGCTCCATTCGCGAGGTACCGTGTGGCAATCCGGCACCCTGAAACGGCGCGCGAACTGGTCGCTTACGACGCGAACGATTATGAAGTGACTCTTTTCCCGGGAAACTTTGTAAAACGCACATGGTCGGCGGAGAAAGTTTTCGTGCTGACAGGCAGGGTGATAGATGAAGAGGGGAATCCCGTTTCCTACCAGAGAATCCGCGGTCCGAAAGATTACACTATCACCGAGGATGACGGGGTGTTCCAGGTGGAAATTTCCGGCGGGGAGCGGCTGTATATCGAAAGCGAAAAATACAGGTGCGAATTCACTGCGCCTGACCTGAAGGGCGCGGACTACGTCGTAGACGTCGGAGATATCCAGTGTCATGCCTCCAGAGGGACTGATAAAGCTCAACTTTCGTCATCTCAAAGCATGATCAGGCCCCTTTCATAATACCGTTTGCAGGAAAGGCCCCTATTTCGCCGAATTTTTCTTCAGTGAATTCAGGGAGATGCCGGCATCTCGAAAAACATTGAAAAAACAAAGGGCTGGAGATGGCGAATCCGTCCCACGGTGTCAAGTTATTTTTTCTGCCGCCCGATAGCCAAAATCAGAAGTACAAGTCAGGCAAAAAGCAGTGCCTGGCAACATCCAATTTTGGAGGGCGAAAATGAAGACGATTAATAAAGCGGCAATAACGATGGCGCTGATGGCTTTAACCATACCAGGATCTGTGCTGGCAGCTGATGATGGAGATCTTGGAACATCAAGCACCGGCACTTCCACAATTACTGTCGATATAGACCCGATAGTAAGGATTACCGGGGTAGACGACCTTACAAAGAATAATTACCAGGGGGTTGAGAGCCCATTGAACCTGTTCAGCGATGTTTGTGTGTATTCCAACAATACAGCGTCAGGAAACTACCAGATACAGATGGATGGAAGCGGTGCATCGGGCGCTTTTACAATCACAAACTCCACAGAGACAATAGATTATACCCCTTACTGGCATGCCCTATCGACAGGACATTCAGGTGGAACAGATGTGTCGGACGGAGAAAAGCACGCTTTTACCGGTGCAAACACGGAAAGTGATACCTGCGTGTCCGGCACCGACACGGAGAGCAATGCGACATTCTATATTGACATTCTGAAAGCGGACCTTCTCAAGGTCCCGGCCGATACTTATACCGGCACTTTGACAATCACCATGACCCCGAACTAAAAAGGCTCGAGAAAGCCCTCCGGCCTTTCTCTGCTTGGGCATAAAAATGGCGGGAGAGCGGCGCGAAAATGCCGCTCTTCCGCCTTTTTTTCTTTACCCTTGTTCCCGCACTCCTCCCGTAGTATGAGATTGCAGTTGTAAAGCAGTTCGCCTTGCCGGAGAGGAGGAGAGTTGAAGCGGCATCTATCGCTTCTTTTATCAACGGGGTTTCTTGCCGCGGTGCAAAATGTCTGCGCCTGTGATGGAGCGCTTTCCCGCACAAAATCAACTGCGGCTTCCGCTATTTCAGTTTCAATTGCGCCGAAGTTCATCGTTTCCCCTCCTATCGGCGATAACCCAGCGGAGAGCACTATTTGCCCCGGCAAAATCTCGTTTTCCCCGGAGGGTGGAAGCCTGGTAGTGAACTTTTCGAGTGATGAAACAGCATGTAAACCGGAAGATCACTCAGGGCTCCTTAAGGATGTTTCAGCTGCGATCGAAAAAAGCCGGGCGAAGTCACGACACGTTGTGCTTCTGGCGCAGCCTTTTTGAGGGAGTAATATGGTCTGTTCAAAACGGATGGTCATTGAAGCGATGGCCGTATTCGCGGCTGTTTCCCTCATCTCAACCCGGGTGATGGCCATTGCGCACGACGGGTCTACGGGGTCGACTGTTTCTTCCGGAGACCTTACTGCTTCCGTCACGATATCGCACCTTATGAAGATTACCAGTGTCGGAGATCTCACAGCCGAATACCAGGGGAACGGGGACTTGACGCTTCAGGACGATGTCTGCGTTTACACTAATGACTCCCTCGGCAGGTACAAGGCAAAGCTTACGGGAGACGGGCCGGGGTTTACCATTAAAAAAGGGAGTGACCATGTGGATTACGCCGCCTTCTGGAACGACGAAGCCGGCGCCAAAGGATCCAGTGTGACCAGCGGGGAGCCGTTATCAGGACAGACGGGAGCGTCGTTTTCTCAAAGCTGCACGGACAAGTCCGGTAACGTAAATGGAAACTTCACCCTGGCCTTTTCCAAAAAGAATCTTCTCGCGGTCCCGGCCGGAACTTATACAGGGCATCTCACAATCGAGATACTTCCACCGTGAATCAGGAGTCCGGAGAATCTGCAGTGACTCTCCGGGATTCTGTTCAATCACCACGCCCCTGTTTGAGGAGAATTTTTTCTCTCAAACTGATGACAGATGGGTTTTCGGGCGAAGCGATACCTGCCTTCTCCGTCCATTCAAGAGCTTCTTCGAGCCTCCCTGCTGAATAAAGCAGGACTGACAGGTTCAGAAACGGCTCTCCCATCCCGGGCCCCGATTCTGCAGCCGTCTTCAACTCCTGCTCCGCTTCGCTTTTCTCTCCGAGCCGGAAAAGAAGGACTCCGAGATTGCTCCGGAATTCAGCGTTCATGGGGCGAAGAGCCACGGCGGTCCGGGCATGCCAGGTTGCGGCTTTGAAATCCCCTCCAAACGCCGAAGCAAGCGCCATGGAGTTATGGGCAAAGGGTTCGGCCGGGTCCTGCTGGAGGACGAGATTGAGCTTTTCAATGCACTCTGAAAGCGGATTTCGACCGTGCCGAGATTCATAGACTGCGGCCGCAGGAGGCGTACTTGCAAGGATGAAAAGCTCCTCTGCATACCGCCTCATTGCGTATGAAGGAATTTCGTCCCGGGAAGGCAATGCATGCGCGAGTGCAGCCGCGTTTCCTGAAGCAGAGAGAACCGCTGCGAGGCGTTCGAACGCCGCACGATCCTGAGGGCAGGTATCGAGCGCCTTTTCAAGGTGACTTTCCGCGCTGGAAAGATCACCTTCTCTGGCGAGCGTAATCCCGAGATAGGTGTGTCCATAGCAGTTTCCGCGAATCGATGAGACAGAGTGACTTAACAGAGACGCATCCTTCGACCAGTATCCCGTCTGTATGAAGGAAGCCGCCGAAAGTACTATGACTGGAACCGTCGACAGGACTCCTGCTGTCCGGGACTTTTCAGGGAGGAAAGCGGTGAAAGGAAACAAAAGTCCGGCAAGAGGTATGTACATCCAGCGGTCGGCGATGGGATGTGGCCCCACCTGGACGATTCCTGTGCAGGGAAGAATCGTCACCAGGAAAAATACGATGCCGAACAGCAACTCCGGCCTTTTCCGCCTGGCCTTCCAGCAAAGCGCTGTCACGATCATCGCAGAGATGATGGACAACGCCATCGTCCAGCTCTCGAAGTGACGGGGCGAATAAGGAAAACCGATATGGAACGGCCAGAAGGTATTTTTCACATAGATCCAGATGTAGACGGCGGCGCTGCCGGCCCTGACTGACAAAGGAGGAGTGTCGGCCGGATCAATGGCGCCGAGATTCGACTGAGCTTCAATCGCAAGGAAAAGAGACGCGGCTGAAAATACGATGAAAACCGACTTTTCTTCGAAAAGCTGCAGCAGGGGGACCGTGCGTCTTCTCAGCGGCCACCAGTCGATGAGGAAAAACAGGGCGGGGAGAACGAATGCTGTCGGTTTCGAAGCGAGTGCACAGAGAAACGCAGCCACCGGGAATATGAAAAGAACGGACGCACGCTTCGCGGCATATCCGGAGTAGAGCACCAGTGAAAGCATTATGAAGAAACCGCTCAACAGATCTTTTCTGCTCGAGATCCAGACAACAGGCTCAGTGTGGACGGGATGGACCGCAAAAAGGAGCGCGAGAAGAAGCGCCGCCCGTTTCTCGACGAACATGAGAAGGAACCGCAGAAAGAGGAGACACGTCGCGGTGTGAAGGATAAGGCTGGTAATCCGGTAACCTCCGGGCCAGAGTCCCCATAAGGAATAATCCAGCCTGAGTGAGAGCCAGGTAAGAGGGCTCCAGTTGCCATAATACAGAGAAGAGAAGCTCCAGCGAATAAAATCTCCCAACGGGAGGGTCCGGAGAGCCACGTTGGAATAAACGTATTTGCCGTCGTCCGCGAAACTGAACGGGAACCCGATGCTCTGCGCGAACGGAAGTATCGCCCCGGCAGCGACGAGAATGAAAGAGACCGTGTAAAAAGGATTCCGGAGCCTGCTGATCATCGGCCGGCCTCCGTCCGGAAAATTGTGGTAATCCCGAAAGAGGAAAGGATGGATGACACCTCATCCTGGAGAGAGGGATCAAGCCGCATCGCCTCCTGCAGAACTGGTACTGCCTCCTGGATATTTCCGGCTTTCGCCAGCGCGGTGCCGAAGTTGTAATAAAGGACGGGAATACCCGGCTTTATTTCCATGGCGCTTCGAAAAAATACCGCAGCTTCGAGGAAACGTCCTGACTGATAAAGCACCGAGCCCTTGCCGTTCAATGCGCTGAAGTTCCGGGGCGCGAGTTTAAGGACACAGTCAAACGCCTGCAGAGCTTCCATCTTTCTTCCAAGTGCCGCAAGAGAAACCGCTCTGACCTCGAGCGCGTCCACATCGTCAGCTTCGAGCTGAATGGCAACGTCCGCGTATTCGACCGCTTGATCGTAACGTTTGGTGTTCTGGTAAAGCGTGGCGAGGTTATTGGCGGCATGACGGTAATTCGGATCTGCAACGAGCGCCTTTTTCAGATAGTGTTCGGCTTCACCGTGTTTTCCCTGCTCGTATCGAAGTACGCCCAGCCCGAAAAGCGCCTGGGAGGATTGCGGGAATTTTCTGAGAATCTCCTGAAATTCACTGTCTGCGGGCCCGTATTTTTTCAGGCGAAGGTTGCTCAACGCTCGAAGCGCCCTGGCTGTCCTGTTATTGATGTCCTCCGCCAGGACCTCATCGAATTCCCGGACGGCGTCCTCCAGCGAATCCCGCCCCCACTTCCGCCGGTAGGCATCCCTTGCTGCGTCCGGCCCTGATACTGCGTACAGCATGGCGCCATATTCGAGCCGGGCGAACCTGACATCAGCACGCACCGGCGGGTGCAGGAAGGAGATCGCCTCTGATGTTCTGCCGTCCCTTGCGAGGCTGGATAGAATCTTCTCGAACGTCATTGAAAAAGGCTGAATACCAAAGGAAGTTTTGAATTCTTCCAGACTCTGGCCGTATTCATCTCTGGCGCTGTGTGCGGCGGCAAGATAATTGTGCGCAAGAAAGTTTGGTCCAGTGACTGAGATCGTATGGCGGAATAGACTGCGGTCGTCAGACCACAGAAACGCCTGGCGGTGCGTCAGGAAGGAAAGGCAGAAAAGGGCCGCCCCCATTACGGCCGCTCTGATTTCTCGTGAACCCCGGGCAGGAATCAGGAGACAGGCAGTGTAAGATACGGCTGTAAAGATGCCGATTGCCGCGAGATACATCCATCGGTCCGACATCACCTGGAGGCCGACAGGCGCGAACTGCAGGTATGGCGCTGTCATCACGAGAAAGAAAAGGAATCCGGCAAAAGCGGGCGGAAACCTGAGTCGAAGCTTCCATACACCGAGCACGATTAACCAGAAAAGGCAGAAGCAGGCCGTTCGGAGCAGAACACCTCCGCCGGGCGATGCGTAGGGAAGTCCGAGCTTGAACGGGAACAATATGCTCCACATGTAATGAAGGTAATATACGTGAGCGTCGATGACGCGCTCAACTAAAGGCTTCGAATCCAGGATCTGAATTCCTCCGTCCGAGGTCTGGGCCTTGATGCTGAGCGCAAGGAAAACTGCCGCGATGGCGAAGAAGGGAATCTTCTCCAGGAGCAGGCGGCCAGGAGCGATTCTCGAGCTTCGCTCGAGCGGCCAGTAATCGAAAACAAGCAGAACGGCCGGAAGCACCAGGACCGGCGGCTTGGATGCGAGAGCCAGGATAAACGAAACGAGCGCCAGTGCGTACAGGCGTTTTTCAGCCTCTTTCCGCGTCCAGAGTGTGTACAGGAGAAGGGTTCCCACAGTGAAAAAGCCGCTCAGTACATCCTTTCTGCTCGATATCCAGACGACTGGTTCCACATGGACGGGGTGAAGCGCAAAAAGCGAAGCTGCGAGGAATCCCGGAAAAAACCTCGAAGTGGCGGTGAAAAAGACGGCGAAGACGATCAATGTATTCAAAACGTGGAGCATGAGGTTGACCAGGTGATGGCCGCCTGCCCACATCCCGAAAATGGAAACATCGAGCATGTGCGAAAGCGAAGTGAGCGGAGACCAGTTGCCGTAAAAGAACGACGAGAATGCCCAGCCGATTCCCTCTGATGAAAGCCCTTTTCTTACGATTATGTTCCCAGTGACGTACTGTGAGTCGTCTACGACACAGAAGGGATGGTGTATTATGTGCGCATAGGAGGCTGTGGTGACAAGTGCCAGGGCAATCAGCCAGCCCACCTCCAGAACTGAAAGCCGGGTGTCCTCCTTCCGGCCGCGGCACGTTTCCATACACGATCACCTAGAAAACAAGATGTTTCACTGACTGGCCTTTGTTCTTGATGCTTAAAAGGGTGTCGATGCCGATGCGAAGATGGTGCTCGGTGTAAAGCTCCTTTGCGATCCTGTCGCTTTCGGCGGTCTTTACCCCCTCGGGAATCATCGGCTGGTCGGTGACAAGGAGCAGAGCTCCCTTGGGGATCCCGTTTGCAAACCCGACGAGAAACAGGGTAGCTGTCTCCATGTCGATTCCAATCGCCCGGATTCTGTGGAGATAGGACTTGAACTCCTGGTCGTGCTCCCAGAGCCTCCGGTTGGTCGTATAAATGGTCCCTGTCCAGTAATTCTTCCCGTACGAAGAAATCGTTTCGGCAGTCGCCTTCTGCACCGCGAATGATGGAAGCGCAGGCACTTCTGGATCAAAATAATCGTCCGTTGTCCCCTCACCCCGTATTGCTGCGATTGGAATTATCAGGTCCCCCACTTTTGTCTTTTCCTTCAGACCTCCGCATTTGCCGAGGAACAGACACGCTTTCGGAGACACTGCACCGAGAAGATCCATGATTGTCGCCGCATTTGCGCTGCCGATGCCGAAATTTATGATCATTACGCCGTCCGGACTCGTGCATGTCTGCATGGGAAGCCCTTCCCCCCGCACGGTCCCGTTGCAGATCTTCGCGAAGAACCTGACGTAGTCGCCGAAGTTGGTGAGGAGGATATACTCTGTGAATTCTGAAAGAGGGGTCCCTGTATAGCGCGGAAGCCAGTTTTTCGAAATTGAAAGTTTTGTGTGCATCACCTTCCTCTTGCCGGATCCCTTGTGTCAGTGATGATGATGCTCGTACACTTTTCCTTGCACACAAGCACAAGCTCTGAAAGATCCAGAAGGAAGATTCCACCCTCAATATCAAGAGAAATGACCTTGTGGCGGGCGTCCTTGTCAATCGAAGAGAAGCCGTCCACGATCTTTTCGTAGCCGTTATTCACGTAGATGCGGAGTCCGCTCTTGAGGACGAGCGTCGCTCCGGCCGCGAATACCGGAGCCGGAATGACAACTGCAAGCAGGAAAACTGCAAGAACAGCTTTTAAAAACATATCTTTCATTTCGATCTCCTTTGCAGGCCTCGCTCAGTCAGCGGGCAGGCACGGCCATGCCTGCCTCGGGCGCCCGCCCGAGTCCGCCTTTTCGACATGAAATCCTCCCTCCACCGTATTGTAGACTAGTACTCCGAACTTCAAACCCCCGCAATGGATCCTGAAAAAACGCTTGTTTGGCGTCTCCCGCGGGTCCTGGAGCCCATTTCCAATCCTCACCCCCTTTTATTTGCTCTTCACATTTGCCAGGATCCTCTCATATTATGCCTTGTGCCCCCTGGCCCGCTTTGGTCTATATGACCGGCGCAGGGAGAAGGCGATCGGCGCAGCGGCAACCCGCAAGGGTGCATCAGTTTGATTTCACGAAAGAGAGTGATCACGCATACTGACGCTGGACATTTATTCACTTATTTCCGAATGCTGAAGAGGACTAAATGAGAATTGGAATTTTGACAGGTGGTGGCGATGTTCCGGGTTTGAATCCGTGCATCAAGGCGGTCGTGTATCACGGGATGGACTGCGGCGTTCAGGTGGTCGGTATCCGGCGTGGATGGGGCGGTCTTCTCAATCTTAACCCTGACGATCCGGCGTCCGTGAAGGAAAACTCCATCGAACTGGACAAAGCTGTGACTCGGACAGTCGACAGGACCGGAGGGACTTTCCTTCACACATCGAGGACAAACCCTCAGAATGTCAAAAAGAGCGACGTTCCCGAGTTCCTGAGAGATTCCAGCTGGAATGAAATGGGTGACAAGGACAAAGCAGACTACACGAAGCATGTTCTCCGGGTGCTTCAGTTCCTCAAAATCGACGCGTTGATCACCATCGGCGGCGACGACACCCAGAGCTATGCTCTGCGCATGCACAGGGAAAACTTCCCTGTTGTCGCTATCCCGAAGACAATGGACAACGATATTTACGGAACCGACTACTGCATAGGCTTCTCGACTGCCGTGACCCGCAGCGTCGACTGCATCACGGCACTTCGAACCGTTGCAGGCTCACATGAGCGTATCGGTGTGGTTGAGCTGTTTGGACGAAACTCTGGAGAAACATCCCTTATTTCTGCGTATCTCGCCGGAGTGGATCGCGCAATCATCTCGGAAGTTCCGTTTGATCCCGAGAAACTTGCGAAGTTCCTCATCGACGACAAGAAGCGGAACCCGAGCCACTACTCCATCATGACCATCTCGGAAGGGGCACAGATGGTCGGCGGCGACATCATCGAGACCGGCGAAGAGGATGCGTACGGCCACAAGAAACTGGGCGGTATCGGATCCCACACTCAGCAGATGGTCAAGAAGCTCACCGGAATCCACACTGTATATCAGCAGGTGGCGTACCTGATGAGGAGCGGCGAGCCCGATGCTCTCGATCGAATGGTGGCCATGGCGTACGCAAACCTCGCCCTCGATCTTCTGCTCAGGAAGGAGTTCGGTAAACTGGTCGCTCTCCGCGAAGGCAAGTACACGTATGTGCCAATCGAGACAATGACGGAAGGCCTCAAGCGCGTCGATGTCGAGCAGCTTTATGACGTCGAACAGTACAGGCCGAAGGTCGCTCAGATGCTGAACAAGCCGATGTTCCTCTATTAATGACACCCCTGAGGGGGAAAGGAGATTATTATGATTGTAACCACGAAAGAACTTTTCAAGCACGCGTACGGAAAGTATGCGCTCGGCGCGTACAACATCAACAATGCTGAGCAGACAATGGGACTCTTCAGGGGGTGCATGGAGAGCAAAGCTCCGTTCATCATTCAGATCTCGAAGGGCGCGCGGTCATACACCAATAAACTCATGCTCGAGTCGATGATCAAGGCGGCTGACCAGATATTCCCGGACGCTGTCTTTGCCGTCCATCTCGATCACGGAGACGAGGCGACCTGTTACGACTGTGTCGAGTCAGGTTTCTATTCATCGGTGATGATTGACGCAAGTCATGAACCTTTCGAGAAGAATATCGAGATTACGGCGCGTGTCGTTGCTGCTGCCCATAAGAAGGGAATCAGTGTCGAGGCGGAACTTGGCCAGCTTGGCGGTGTCGAAGAAGACATCAAGGTCGAGGAAGGACATGCCGCCCTGACAGATCCGAAACAGGCTCATGAGTTCATCGAAAAGACAGGCTGCGACAGCCTTGCATGCGCGATCGGCACAAGTCATGGCGCGTTCAAATTCTCAGGAACACAGGGGCTCCATTTTGAGGTCGTACAGGAGATTCAAAAACTGTACCCGGGCTTCCCTCTGGTTCTGCACGGTTCATCTTCCGTCCCCCAGGATGAGGTCGCCAGGATCAATGCGGCAGGCGGAGCGCTCAAAGGCGCGAAGGGCGTCGACCCCGGGCAGTATCTTCCCGCCGCAAAGCTCGGCGTCTGCAAGATCAACATCGATACCGACGGACGTCTTGTCTGGACACGGGTTCACAGGGAGTTTTTCCGCGACAAACCGGACGTTTTCGACTTCCGGCCTGTCGGCAAGATCTTCATGGAAGAATACGCCAGGTTTATTGCGAGCCGGAATGACCTGCTGGGGTCATCGGGAAAGCTCGACGGGGTGAGGCAGTCACTGACCAAGTAGGTCGAACCTTTCGTCCTTCCCGGGCTGCAAAGCCGGGAGAGATCCCTTCTCTCCCGGCTTTTTTGCTTTCCTCTCTCTTGAATAGGAATCCAAGTAGCGATAAAAATGAAGAAGCGACCTGAAAGGTCGCCGCTTATTTTTGACTACCATTTTCAAGGGACCATTAGATGTCTCAAGACGGGTCTGAAGACCCTGGAGGACATGCGCTCAGGCGGTCGTCGTCCTTTCGCTGGACGGACAGCAATGTGCGGGCGGCAGTCCAGCGCGATGTTCGCTTTCAGGAGATTGCAATGGCGCCGCGAGTCGTCATTCAGACGATGGCAATCCCTGCCGATCACTCCCTTAATTCTTTTCCTGATGATGGTATTTCACTTGCAGCCGTTCTGCAGCGATTTGTCGGCACGTCAGGCAGACTTGACCGTTTTATTGCTGTCGACGACTGCAGTGTCCCGAATCGGCTCGATTACCCCGCATTCTTCCGGAGACTTCGCGAGGTGAAGCTCAAGCCCGATCATGTGCTCTTTCATTCAAGTCCTCTGCTCCAGGAACTTTCCCTCGACATTATGAAATTCTTCCTTCGTAACGGGAAAGAATCGGGGCGATACTCGATCTCGAGGCAGGAAAACAGAGTGTTTCTCGAATTGACCGATAAGAGCGGCAGTATCGATCTCGTAGAAGAATTTCCGGATGGATGCATGATGTCGGGCCTTCTGCTCGAGACTGCCGTGAGGGTTTTCAGAAGGCATCACGAACTTCTTCTCTCCCTCTATGCCGGAAGACATTCTCTGCCCCACGGCACTGATATTCACCGATCCATGTTCGACTACTACACGCTGACGCAGCCTGAACATCGCGATCGCCGGCACTTTCACACACATCGGTACCTCGACACCTGTTCCTTTGAGCAGGCATTCGCATCACTGGAGAATCCGTATTACCTGTCGGCACTTCGATCAACGTATCGTCCGCCCCGCCCGCAATGCCTGCTTGTTGATGTGGTGGATGCTGATCAAAGACCGATGATCGCGAAGATGAACCAGCTTCTCGAATTCCTGGGTAAAGAACCCGCATACGCCATTTACTTCGACGCATCGGGCTCGATACTCGTCGAAACTTCGCGGTTTAAAGGCGCGCGGCTTGAAAGAAAACGAAGTGCGGGTGTGGAAAACGATCCTAACCTGCTGATTCCCCTGGAATGATATTTCTTGATCGATGAAATCCTGTATTGCCCGATAGCGTTGCTGCATCTAATAATGTATGAAGTTCGGACGTGTCCAGCATGGAATTTGAGCCTTTTTTATCCGGTATCATCCGGGAGGCTGGTTTTCATAGTCAGATCACAAGTAACTTTTATGTGAGGATTAGTATATGAAAAGTCTGTGCAGTTTATTTGTCGCAGGAGCATTTCTGGTCTGCATCAATACCGTTTCGGCACAGGAAAAAACTCCAGAGCCGACAGCCACAGCAACGCCAAAGCCGACAGCCACAGTAACGCCAAAGCCGACAGCCACAGTAAAACCAAAGCCGACCGGCCTTGCGCGAGTGTGCAGGAAGATAAAGAAACTCTCCTATCACCAGCTTTACAAGTTTCAGGCATCCGGCCATCTGGCAGGAACTGAGCGCGCAAGGTCCTGCAGTTTCATCTGCGGTCCCGGCGCGGGGGCCCCGGCTTCGAATTATCTCCCAATCTATGACGCCAAGGGGCGGAAACTCAGCACTTTTAGAAACTATGCCCGCAATGGTTTCTATAAGGCCCGGTTCTATACGTACAGGCCGTCCTGCTATGAAATTGCAACAAGGGCAAAGAGAGCAAACCGCGGAAAAGCCGTCGGTTACATCGGAGTCGGAAAAAAGCAGTGCATAAAGATCAAGAATCTTTTCGGACGTGAAGGGGCTGCTTACTGAGCACAGTCTGCCGCTCTAAGAGAAGAAAAGGCGCCGCGCGGCGCCTTGCCTGCTGCAACGGTAGTCCTGAGATAATGTGCCTCGATAGGAAGTACTATCCTGTGCCTGAGGCTGTTGCGGAAAAGGGGTGGTGGAGCTGGCTGTCGAACTGTTGCCTGAAAGAGGCCACCGTTTCTCTTAACCCCTCCTCCAGAGAATGCCTCCCCTCATATCCGAGGTATTCCCGTGCGGCTGTAATGTCTGCAAGCGAGTGCATTATATCCCCTGCCCTGAAGTCTTCGTGGCGGACGCCGGGCATCTCCCGGCCGAACACATCCTCGAGACTCGACCTGATGTGCTCGAAGAGTTCGAGAAGCGTAGTCCGTCCCCCAAGCGCGATATTGTAGACGTCAGCGCGTGCCGCTGAATCGACCGTCGCTGCAAGAAGATTTGCCTCAACCACATTTTTCACATAGCAGAAATCGCGGCTTGTGCTTCCATCTCCGTAAATCACGCTTACCTGCCCTGCCATCTGCTCGTCGATCCATCTCGGGATTACAGCCGCATAAGCGCCATTTGGATTCTGCCTCGGACCAAACACATTAAAATAACGAAGCCCCACTGCGCTCAATCCGTAAAGAGATGAGAACACCTTTGCGTAAAGTTCGTTCACCTGTTTTGTGACTGCATAAGGAGAAAGGGGGCGTCCTGTCCTGCTCTCGACCTTTGGCAGTTCCGGGCTGTCGCCATACACAGAACTTGATGAAGCATAAACAAAGCGCTTTACGCCATTGTCTTTCGCAGCAGTAATTACGCTCAGGAATCCGTCGATGTTCGCCCTGTTTGTGGAAACAGGATCCTTCACCGATCTTGGCACTGACCCGAGAGCCGCCTGATGAAGCACGAAATCAACGCCCTTTGTGACCTCGGCCATTTTCTCCGTGTCGCAGATATCCGCCTCGTGGAAATCAAAGAGTTTCCACTGGTCGTCTCCAACTATCGTATGCACAGCTGAGAGGTTATCCTTCGAACCTGTGACGAAATTGTCGACTCCGGTCACTTTTTGACCTTCCTTGAGGAGTTCCTCGAGAAGATGAGAACCTATAAAGCCCGCAACCCCTGTAACCAGCCACGTACCTGATTCCTTCATACCCTCAGAGGCTCCAGTAATGATACCCATCGGGGACACCGTCTTTCGCTATCACGCTCTTGATATCGATGAACACTCCGCCTCTCCTGAGACGCGCAAAGAGGTCCGCCGCAGGAATCGATAGAAACTGCGAATGCGGAACTGCAAGTACCAAAGCGTCGAGGTTGTGGACCTGCTCCCAGGACGCAAGCGAAATTCCGTATTCCCGGCGCGCTTCAGCGTCCGAAACATTTGGATCATAAACAAGCGGCTCAACACCGAATTCTCTCAGCTCCTCGACGATATCGGGAATGCGGCTGTTCCTGAGGTCAGCCACATTCTCCTTGAATGTGAGACCAAGAATTCCCACGACTGAACCCCTGGGTGTGAATCCCGCCGTGATGAGATGTTTCACAGTCCGCTGCGCCACCCAGCGGCCCATATCGTCGTTGATTTTTCGCCCCGCAAGAATGACCTGGGGGTGATACCCGAGCTGCTCCGCTTTGGTGGTCAGGTAGTACGGATCAACCCCTATGCAGTGCCCCCCTACAAGCCCCGGCTTGTAATGATTGAAGTTCCATTTGGTGGCTGCCGCTTCGAGGACGTCGCTGGTGGAAATACCCATTTTGTCGAAGATAATGGCGAGTTCGTTCATGAGCGCGATATTAAGATCGCGCTGCGTGTTCTCGATAACTTTTGCAGCCTCTGCGACTTTGATTGATGACGCCTTATGAACACCCGCTTCAACCACCGAGCCGTACACAAAAGCGATTTTTTCGAGAGACTCCTCATCTTCACCCGAGACAACCTTCACAATCTTTTCAAGTGAGTGGACAGGGTCTCCTGGATTCATCCGCTCGGGAGAGTATCCGAGCTTGAAATCGATTCCCTGCCGCAGGCCCGAGACTTTCTCGATTATCGGCCCGCATACATCCTCTGTAACGCCTGGATACACGGTCGATTCGTACACAACAACCGCCCCCCTTGATATAACCCGGCCAACCGTTTCCGAAGCAGCCTCAAGGCAGAAAAGGTCCGGGTTCCTGTTGCGATCAATCGGAGTAGGAACAGCAACGATGAAAAAGCTTGCGGCTTTCAACCCCTCTTCTTCCGAGGTAAATACCGTCTTCGCGCTTCTGATCCTCTCTTCATTTCCCTCGCGGGTGGGATCCAGTCCATCGCGGAGCTGCTGGATCTTCCCGATGCTCCTGTCGAAACCGATTGTCCGGAATCTATTCCCGAGGCTTAAGGCAAGAGGAAGTCCCACATAACCAAGCCCTATTACTCCAACAACCAGCTCTTTATTCTCCCTGATTCCCATCCTCACTCCCCAGACTTAAGATATCCCCGCGCAGCTTTTCGAATTTTGTAAATCCGGATTCCGCATTCAAATGCCCGCCGTTCTTTATGAGCGTCGGCGCCGTACAAAGCGCATCAGCAAGCTCCAGCCCCGCTTTCAGAGGGACATAAGGATCGTTGTCACCAAAATAACAAAAAATCCGCCCCGCACGGGCCCTGATTATCTCCCAGTGGAAAGGATCCGCAAGAAAGGAGGCATTAAGGGCGTCATAATGAGAATTTCCAATGGCGCCTGCGAAACCTGCGACGAGAAAGAGCCCTTCGGGGCTCAGGTCCCTCTTTTCGATCAGCCGCAAAGCAAAAGCCGCGCCGAGAGAATGACCGATAAGAACCGGGATGGGCCCTGCTCCATCGAAAGCCCTGTCAAAGGCGTCAAGCCACCCTCCCATATTCTGCCCTTTGGGAGTCGGAAAACGGGGCGCAACAACGCTCCATCCCGCCTTCTCGAGTTCGAGCTTGAGCCACGGAAACCAGTTTCCCTCAGGATTCCCTCCGGTGCCATGGATTATAAGAGCAGTTCTGTTCATTGATCGAAAAGCACATGATATAGCTTTTAATGCTCCGTCTCAACTTCACTGTCCTTTTTTCGTGTTGCTGGAAACACAGGTTGCTTTAATAATGGCATTGATTAGTAACAAGCTGCAAAAATGACAGCACCGCCGGTATTTTCAGATATTTTCGACAGAATAGAGAAGGAAGTTCGTCGCCTTATCGTAGGTCAGGACCTTCTGCTCGAGCGCCTGCTCGTGGCCCTTGTCTCGGATGGACATATCCTTGTGGAGGGAGTTCCCGGACTCGCAAAGACCAAGATCCTCTCGACGCTCACTTCGTGCATCGAAGCCGGCATGACCCGGCTTCAGTTCACGCCGGACCTCCTGCCGTCGGATCTCCTCGGGACGGAAGTATTCAGGCCGCAGACAGGCGAGTTTGTCGTCAGGAAAGGCCCTGTTTTCACCAATCTCCTCCTTGCGGACGAAATAAACCGCGCTCCCGCCAAAGTGCAGTCGGCGCTCCTTCAGGCAATGCAGGAACGCGAAGTCTCGATTGGAGAACAGACCTTCAAGCTTCCGCAGCCTTTTCTCGTATTTGCGACTCAGAACCCGATTGAACAGGAAGGGACGTACCCTCTGCCGGAAGCGCAGATCGACCGGTTTCTCATGAAGGTCAGGGTCGCCTACCCCACCTTTGAGGAGGAAATTTCAATTCTTGATGTGACGACCCGCGAGCTGTCTGAGGCGATATCAGTAAGAAAAGCCTGCACCAGAGAAGAACTCCTGGCCGCGCGGCTCGAAGCGCTGAAAGTCTTTGTCGATCCGCGCATCGACAGCTATATCGTTTCTCTTGTGCAGGCATCAAGGGACGCCTCGTCAGTGGGACTCAAAGGAATGGTCGACTGGGGCGCTTCTCCGCGCGCGAGCATAGCCCTTAAATCGTGCGCCCGAAGCCTTGCTTTCATAAGGGGAGCGACGACCGTAACTCCCGATCACGTCAAGGAAGTTGCCTTCGATGTTTTAAGGCACAGAATCCTTACCAGTTTTGATGCGGAATCAAGGGGCCTGAAAAGCGAAGATATCATCAGAGTCATTCTGGAAGATATTCCTGTCCCGTGAAGCCGCGATACTGGAGAAATGGCGGATGCCTGCTGCGACAGACACGCTCAGATCTGTTCCCGCTGAGGAGATATTCCGGGGCGGTGATGAAGTCCGCGCCGAGATTGCGCGGCTCCACCTGAGGACAAAGCGGTCGCTCAATACGGATATTATCGGGCAGTACCGGACCGCTTTCCACGGTCAGGGCCTTCTCTTCGCAGACCTGAGAGAATATCAGCCGGGAGACGACATAAAACACATCCACTGGAAAGCATCCGCCCGCACAGCCGGAAAATTCTATGTCAAGTCGTTCGAAGAAGAACGCGAACTCAGAGTGATGCTCGCTGTGGACATAAGCCGCTCGACGAACTTCGGGCGACGCAAATCGAATTTCCGGAAAGCTCTCGAGTTCGCCTCCGCGGTGACACTTCTCGCGGAAGCGGCCCGCGACTCTATCGGACTCTGCCTGTTTTCGGATACGGTTCACGAGTTCATCCCGCCGGCAAAAACCAGGTTTAATTTTCACCGGATAGTTGAGGCCCTGTGCGACAACAGGCCTTTTGCTCCGCGCACCAATCTCTGCCCGATGCTCAGCTTTCTCAACGAGAAATTCAAAAAGCATCTGATCGTTTTCATCATCTCTGATTTTATTTCGCGTCCATTTCTTGAACCGCTCAAGGCTCTCGCTCTCCGCCACGACGTGATTCTCGTCGGGCTTCTCGACGAGGTGGAACTCCGCCTCCCCCGCGCCGGGCTCGTCTCTTTCCAGGATCCTGAGCGCGGCGAATCAATCGTAATCGATACATCGGAACCCAGAGCGGTCGAAACACTCAAAAAGTTCCAGTCGAGACGAATGGCGGCACTGTCAGCGATCTCTCAGCAGGCCGGAACGGATTTTATTCTCGTCCATGACAACCCTGTCAGGCCGCTTGTAGAACTGCTTCAGGCAAGAATTCGAAGGATAAGATGAACCAGACGCTGCCAACCCCCTTCGATATCGCACCTCCCCCGTATTTCCCTCCCGAACCCGGCATGAGCATGTGGCTCGGCGTTCTGGCTCTCTTTGCCATCCTGATTACTGCCGCATACATTCCGCGTTCGAAAAAGAAACCAAAGCCGAAGATAGATCGTCTTCCCTTCCAGGAAGCAGAAACGACTCTGCAGAAATGCGCCGCTTCGAAACAGGTCAGGAAACATGATCTTTTCGAACTCTCACGAAAACTCAAGGCGGTCATACATGCCTATGAGGAAAACGATCTCTCGAGTCTCGGCCCCGACGAACTCGCGCGCGCGACACTTCAGATGCCGGCGCCTTCTCTCCTTGCCTTCACCAGACAGGTCATCGAACTCGACCGGTTGAAATTCGAACCTGTTTTCGACCAGTCCCGGGTGCGCGAGCTTCTTTCAGGCACGGAAGCAGCTCTCAGTGACTACAGGGACTACGTGCGAAAGACAATCGCGGAGGAGCGGAATGCGCCTTCCTCTCACTGATTTCCACGTTATTATGAGCGAGCCGTTCGCGCTGCTCCTGCCTTCGCTTGCGATCCTGCTGCTGCTCGTATCCCGTCAGAGTGAGAACTCTCTCCGTTTCCCTTCGATCCGGGGACTGATGAAAATTCCCCCTTCCCTCCGGCAGAGGCTATACGTGCCTGTCATGAGATCTCTTATTGCCGCATTCCTGCTTTGCGCGGGTATTGCCGCTGCAAGGCCGCAGGTCGTCGTCAAAAATGACGAGTTTGCGCAGTCCCGAAATATCATGGCTGCTGTAGACACTTCTAAAAGCATGCTTTCAGGAGACATTGCACGGCCCGGTGGAGCAGTTTCCCGCCTCGATGCCGTCAAGGATGCGTTGAAGGCTTTTCTCGCATCGAGAAGCGGAGATCTGATCGGCCTCGTTGTATTCGGCAGTGATGTCTTTCTAAGGACTCCTTTGACCCGTGATTTCGACTCGATAAGAATCGCGCTCAGCGATATACAGGTGGGAGTTGCGGGAGACCGGACCGCGATTGGAGACGCCCTGGCGCATTCCGTAAAGAGAATTGCGGGCCTTCCAGCACGGTCAAGGGCAATAATTCTTTTTACTGACGGACTTAATACCGGCGGAACTGTCGACCCGCTCAAAGCCGCGTCGACCGCATCTTCACTCGGCATACGGGTGTATACGGTCGGTATCGGGAGAAGCTCAGGAGAGCTTAAAACATTCGCCGAACGGGAAGAACGCGCGGAGGAATTCGATGAATACACCCTCAGGAAAATCGCTTCAATAACGGGAGGAATGTATGCGAATGCCGCAAGCACTTTCGATTTCGACAGAATTGCGCGTGAGATCGATCAGCGCGAGGCGATACTCGATGTTGAGCCTCAAAGACCCGTTATTTACGAAGGATTCGTCCCGCTCGCAGGCGCGGCATCTGCTGCGCTTCTGTTGTTTCTGATTCTTGAACTGACTTATTTCCGGAAGCTGCCATAGGATACCTGTGCATTTGTTTCTCGATCCATCGCGTCTTTTGCTCCTCGGGCTGGTGGTCCCTGTCGCGATTCTCCTTCTTCATCTGGAGAGAAAAAGGAGCACGGCGCTTGAAATGATTGGCGCTCCTGTGCGGCTGCGGCCGCAGTGGGAAGTCTTGACTGCGTGCGCGACACTCGCTCTTCTCTTCCTCGCACTGGCCCGTCCGCAGAACGGATCACAGGAGACGGGCGTCATTCTTCCGGGGAAAAACATTCTTTTCATCGTCGATATAAGCAGAAGCATGGATGCCGGCGACATTGTCCCGTCCAGAATTGAAATGACGAAACGAAAACTCCTCGACGCAGTGCGTCTGAGCGAAGCAAGCGGGCGTCTCGATCGGATCGCGATAGTTCTCTTTTCGGGGCGGCCTTTTTTTTACTGCCCCTTTACTTCCGACTATGGAGTTTTACGGTCGTTCATTGCCGCAATTTCCACGGAATCGACGACAAGCCTCGGAAGCAATATCGAGCGCGCAGTTGACCTTGCCATATTCACAACGGGCAAAATACACGGACAAAGAGCTCAGATGGTGCTCCTCTCTGACGGAGAAGACGGCGGCGTAAAAGTCGAACGGACGGTTCAGAAGCTCATCGAATCCGGGATCCCTCTCAATGTCATAGGAGTCGGAGGACGGGATGGCGTTGCGCTTCAGACCACCGGCAGCAGCTTCACTTCGCGGGACCTGAGCGGCAGAAGCGTCTACACGAAACTGAATGAAGAGGTGCTTAACAGACTTGCGTCGGGAAGCGGGGGAAAATATATCCGCGTCCAGCTTGATGACCTTGATCTCCGGGCTGTACTCGGATCTGACTCGTTTCTCCCTCAGCTTCCATCCCGCCTCAGAGTTTACAGGGAGGCAGGTCCTTTTCTCTGTCTTGCCGCGCTTCTTTCAGGAGTTCTTCTTTTCCGGCGGCGGTGGGCGATGCTTCTGGCGCTCTTCGTCCTTTCGATTCCCATCGAGTCACGGGCTTCGGGCCCCGCCATGACTCTGCGTGAAGCATATGCTGCGTATCAGAAGGGAGAATACGAGACCGCCCGATCTGCGTTCCATCAGTACGCTGTCCGGTATCCCGATGATGCGGGGATCCAGGAGATTTTCGGGAATTCGCTCTTCAAGTGCAGGAAGTACCGTGAAGCACTTCTTGTTTATCAGAGAGCTCTTCCGATGGTCAGATCGGGACGTGATCGCTACAGGATCCTGTTCAACACCGGAAATACACTCTTCGCTCTCGATGAGTACAAGGACGCGATTGCTCTCTACGAAAGAGCTCTTCAGGTGAAAGAGAACGACGAGCATGCAGTCTTCAACAGGGATCTGGCGCGAATCTACCTCGATGCGCGAACCCAGGTGAATCCTCCTCCTGCCCCGGGTTCCGAAAACCTGCAGGGCGGAGCTTCTGAGGACCCGTCAAGTGACAACAATGACGGTCAGCCGGAGGAGAAACACCGCGTCCATGTCGAAGAGTTGAGGCTCATCCCCGCTAACGAGCCGGTGGAGACGGGAAAGCAGAAAGCAGAAGCGTGGATAGATGCGCTGCCTGAAACGCCCATCCTTCCGCAGAATAACAAACAGGTTTTTAAGGAGATTCCGGAGCAGTGGTGGTGAAACGGGTAATCGCCATGCTTTGCCTTTTCCTTGCTCCGCCGGCGGTTCGCGCAGCCGACCTTCCGGAAATATTCCTCTCCCAGCGTGTAAGCAACAACTCACCGTATCTCGGGCAGCAGGTGCTTTATACACTGGAATTTTATTCACGGCTTCCAATCCTTGCTCCTCATTTGAATGTCAATCTGGAGGGAGTCAATGACTACGAACTGGGCCGGGAAACGCGGGAAGAGATATTACAGGGCCGGAAATACAAAGTGACAAGGCTGCGAACTGCCTTCTATCCGCAGCTCGCGGGCCGTCTTGAGATTCCGCCCCAGCGCCTCGATGCAGCTTCGCTGGTCTCTGCCGACCCTTCAGTGAAGATTCCATCACAAGTTGAGACTGAGGCCGTTACGCTTGTCGTGCGTCCGCTCCCGCCCCCGCCCTCAGAAATGGCGGCAAATACGGTCACGATTACCGGATCTGCCAGTACGCTTATCGATTTCGACAAAAGTCCTCTGCCGGTCGGCGAGTCGAGGAAACTGCGTGTGCTCATCCGGAGCGAGGGGGATCTGGGACTTCTGACTTTAAAACTGAACGGGACATCAGGATTGAAGGTTTATGAAGCGGCCCCGGTATTGAAGCGTGAAACCTCCAGAAACGGTCTCATGCTGGAGAGGATTTTCTCATATGAAATAGTTGCGCTGACTGAAGGTATTATCAGGATCACCGCGGCTCCTTTTCCTGCATTCGATGTTCGCACCGGCACATATTCCGCCGGCGCACCTGTCGAAATCCAGGTTAATGCAGTCAAAGGGCCTGGAAGCATGCCCGCTGCTCCTGTTTCTGATGTTCCTCAAAAAGCCGGGACGCAGGCTCAGATCGAGAAAGAACGGCTCAGGTATCATGAGCCAAACGCCATGGAAAATCTCCTCTCCCATTTCAGTGCGTCTTCGCTCCTGCTGCTGGCAGTATCGCTGTCGCTTGCGATCATCACGGTGCGGGCGCATTTGAACGCAAAGCAGGCGAGGCGCGCCGGAGATTCATCGTCGCTTGAGGATCTCAGAAAAGCGCAAACCGCAGCTGATCTCCACAGAAATTTCCGCGAAGCTCTGCTTACTGCCGTTGCAGGGGAACCGGAAGTGCAGGGTCTTAAACAGATCATACGGGCATCATTGAGCGACCCTGAGCAGAGAATCCAGGTTGAGGCTTTTTTAAACGACCTTGCGGTAGAGGTGTACTCGACAAAAGATCTGAGCGCGAGGAAATTCAGGGCGCTCAAGACAAGGGCTGTAAAGATGCTCGAGGCGCTGCCTGAAGGAGGGCTGCGTTCACGGGAATGAATGCACCCACGAATGCGTTCCGCCAGGCGCCGGGGCTTTTTACGGCTCGTCCCCGTAATTTTTTGGGCGGCTTTTTTTCTGAAGTGGAGTGTTGTGGCGGACCGGCCCTGGATTAAGTTCCGCGATCACAATAATGTCCTGCGGGATTCTCCCGGCGGTCTCACTGCATATTTCCCCGCGTCGCTCCACTCATAATCACATGACACTGAATCAATGTTTAGATACCCCCATTCTTCGCGTCATTATTTTTGAGGACCGCTATGGCTGTAACAATCCGATGTACTGTGAAAATTGATTGACAGGAAACGCCGGGGACGCGGAGCTCAAGATAGTTGTTCAAGCATGCCGGGAGCACTTGCAGGTTTAACAGCTTAATAAAAATCAGGCGGCCTTTTTTTGCAGCCGGCACAGCTCGATATGCTTTGCGCATTTCTGAGCGGCTTTGAAGAACGTAAACGCTGCCTCGGGATTTTCGGCAATCATCATATTCGAAGCCTTCCGAAGCACCGTGAAGAGTCTCTCGAAATGGGAGTTTTCAAGACCATGCCAGCACTCAAGAAGCTTCGTAAAGATAGTCAGATTAAGGGGAAGTCCCTCTTCAACGCACTCCTCGATTGTCTCGACGAACACCTCGGGAGAAATCTGTTTCCGGAACAACTGGAGCTGTATGTCGAACAACTTATCGATAGGGTTGACCCTCATGATATTTCTCCTTGACTTACTGCCCGCCTATCGTCACTTTCCGGCGGCATGGTTCAGAGAAAAGACGCCCGCCGGTCGCAGTGACAGGTGGAAACCCGCCTGTGAATCGTGGTTATCCGGTATAAGCCGCAAAACCCACAATAGGGCCGCGGGCATAGGCTGCCGGCCCCCGTGTGCAGACGTGATCGGAGACTCCCAGCACTGTATCGTTCCTGTGCACAACCACATCCACATGGCCATATTTGTTGCTGGTCGGCATGAACAGAAACGTGCCGTCTGGAAGAAGGCGTGCATTCTCCCTGGTTATTCCGACGATTCTGATAAAGCCGATTTCTTCCATCCTCGGAGGCGCATCAATCGCGCCGCCCCATCTTCCATCGTCTCGAGGATTCAAAAGTCCGACGGTGCGCATGGCCTGCTTGACAAAGCCGAGGCAGTCGCCGGAAGATTCCCGGTTTCCCGCTTTCCTGAGCAACGCGTCGACAAGTCCCGCTGCTGCAGGAGGCGGGCCGAGCCGAATTGCATCTTGAACTGTGATTTCCCTCGTCCCTGGCGGAAGATGCTCCCAGCTCTGTGCTTTGCGGATATCCTCTGCTGTGAGACTTGCTGTGCTCAAGTAGTATTCGCGGCGATGCATTTCAGTGTCCACCGGACTATCCCCTTCACCGGGCTTTATCGCTTCTTCCGGAGAAACATATTCCGCCGCAACTCCGCGCTGATTGAGAAAATCCGCCAGGCGTCCGATTTTCTCGACGTCTGCAATCGCTCTCCGTGCCTCTTCAGGGGAAAGAATCCTCTTCTGAAAGAATGGAGCGAGAACTTCATTGATAATCGCCGCTCTTTCAGGGTTTTCATCAAGGTGAAGGATTCTCACCCGGTTAAACACACGCTCCTTTACCAGATCTCGATAATTCAGATTAAGCTGCGCGGCATATCTCTCCTGAGCAAGGGCCAGGCGCCCGGCCGACATTGTAAATTCAGACTTCGGGTCCGCAGGGGCCTGCCCTGTCGTAACACCAGTTATCTGGTCCGCGAGATATCCGATTGCATTTGCATCGGCGACAAGAGACTCAAGCTCGGAGACAGTCAGATTTCCGGGCCTTGTACTTGCGTTCCATATCTCATCCGCCCTTTTTGCAATACCAGGATCAGCCCGCAGGCCCGACCCCGTGACTCTTCCCTTGAGACGATCGTTGAATACCCGGGAAAGTGCGGCCATTAAAGCTTTTTTTTCCGCCTGAATCTGACCGGCGCTCGTAATTCTGGAATCAGGCGATGCACCTGCAGGAGTATTTATGCCGGGATCTGCGCTGGTGACAGCAGGTGGGTCCGACGAAACCGGAATAACCATATGCAAGCCTCAGGAAAAAACCCTCATCCTTCCTGCCGTATCGCGAATAAGCAGGGTTTTGTATCAGATTTCCAGGGCTCGTCGACGTTATTTCCGGGAAATCTTCGGCCCGGCGGCCGAATCTTCGACGTTATACCCCTTCTCCTTCAGGATTTTCCTGAGTTCATCGGCCCTTGCCCAGTCTTTTGCCCTGCGGGCCGCCTGGCGTTCTTCGGCAAGCGCGGCGATGTCCGCCGGAATCTCCTCTTTGACCTGGTGCCAGTCCCGGAACCCCAGACCAAGCACTTCATCGGCGCTGTAAAGGACCGCGAGCTTTTCCGCAGCGGAAAGATTTTTGTCGCCGATGACTTCCCACACCGATGCAAGAGCCTGCGGTGTGTTCAGATCGTTGAAGACAGCCTCATTGAAACGATCAATATAAGGACTTGATATGCCGGCGGGCACGCTGTCTCCATCGCCTTCTCTCAGTGCAAGGATGGATCTTCGAAGACTTTTGACGGCGCTTTGAGCTCCATCCAGGGCCTCATCGCTGAAGTTGAGCTGTGTTCTGTAATGACCCGACAGACAGAAGTACCTGTAGGCAAGCGGGTCATATCCTTTCTCGATGAGATCCGCCAGGACAAGAAATCCCCCCCTGGACTTTGACATCTTCTCCCTGTTCATAAGGATAAAATCAGAGTGCATCCATACTCTGACCCAGGGCTTGCCGGTTGCGGCTTCGGACTGGGCTATCTCATTTGTGTGGTGAACGGAAATGTGATCGATACCCCCGCAGTGAATGTCGATTTCTTCGCCGAGATATTTCATAGACATAGCGGAGCATTCGATATGCCATCCGGGATATCCCCTGCCCCAGGGAGAATCCCACTGAAGTTCCTGATTATCGAACTTCGATTTCGTAAACCAGAGAACGAAATCATAAGGCTGTTTTTTGTTCGAATCGACCTCGATCCTTGCGCCCGCTTTCAACTTTTCGAGATCAAGCCTTGCGAGTTTTCCGTATGCTGCAAACTTTGCCACATCGAAGTATACGTTACCGTCGGCAACGTAGGTGTATCCGTTTGCCTCGATTCTTTTGATGAGCTCAATCATGTCCCCTATGTGCCCGGTGGCTTTGCACACGACATCGGGTCTTTTCACATGAAGAAGATCGGAGTCCTTGAAGAAGGCTGCGGTGTAAAAATCGGCAATCTCATGCGACGTCTTTTTCTCGCGCTTCACGGCGACTGCCATCTTGTCCTCGCCTTCGTCCGCGTCGGACACGAGATGACCCACATCCGTGATGTTCATGACATGCGTCACCGCATACCCTGCGCGCCGCAGCATTCTCACCAGCAGGTCTTCGAAGATATACGTCTTCATATTGCCGATGTGCTGGAAATTATAAACTGTCGGGCCGCAGCAGTAGATTCCTATACGGCCCGGATTAACAGGATCGAGTTTCTCCACCGCTCTTGTGAGGGTGTTATGGAGATATACAGGAGAGGGCGAAGTCACAGGCGAAATAATGGCACAGATGACGGCGGTTCCGCCAGCCGATCAGCCGGCGACGCGCGCACGAATGATAATCACGGATAAAGCCTGCATATTTTCCACCCGCCGCCTTCGCTGCGGACATAAAGAAAACGGTCATGAAGCCTGTTGAGTCTGAGCTGCCAGAATTCAATCTCGTCCGGAATCAGGCGAAAACCGCTCCAGTAATGGGGTCTTGGAACTTCCTGCCCTTTGAATTTCCGGGAAAATTCATCGAATTTTCCATCGAGCACCTCTCTGCTCCCGAGCATGCTGCTCTGCGCTGATGCCCAGGCGCCAATCCGGCTTCGGCGGGGCCTTGACGCAAAATATCTGTCGGCAACAGCATCCTCGACCAGCTCGACACGCCCCTGAACCCTGACCTGTCTCTGAGCGGATCCCCAGTAAAAAGTCAGCGCTGCCTCCGGGTGGCTTTTCAGGCTTTCCCCCTTGCGGGACTGCAGATTTGTATAGAAAACAAATCCCTTCTCGTCGAACATTTTCAGCAGCACCATTCTTCCTTCCGGCCGTCCGTCTGGTCCGATAGTTGAAAGGCACATGGCATTTGGAAACTCGGTCGAAAGCATGAGAAGCGAGCTCTTATACCACCGCCGGAACTGTTCGAAAGGATCGGGGTGAATCGTCTTCTCCGACAGCCGCTCACGGAACACCACCCAGGGGTGGAAAACGAGGAAGAGGACTTCCTGGAATGTTGAAAAGAGGCGAAATTTTGACATCAATTAAAAACAGAATACAATTCTCTGCGCGAGGATTCCATACTAACACGGACTATGCGCGCATCAAGACTACACAGCCCGCTTGATTTCAGACTCCATGACGAGCCGGTGCCCGGGCCTTCTCCCGGCGAAGTCCTTATCCGGATTGCGTCGGTAAGCGTGTGCGCATCCGACATTCACTGGTACAAGGATGGCCGAATCGGCCCCACTGTACTCAAAGCGCCGATGGTCCTCGGCCATGAAGCTTCCGGAATCATCGCAGGACTGGGAAAAGATGTAAAAGACTTCGAGATTGGCGGGAGAGTTGCCCTGGAACCCGCAAAACCGTGCTTCGAATGCGAATGGTGCGGCAAGGGCCTTTTCAACGTCTGCCCCCATGTGCAGTTTTTCGGAACATCGCCTGCAGACGGCGCGTTCCGCGATTTTCTCACCTGGCCCGCAAACCTGGTGGAAAAGATACCTGACTCAATGACCCTCGACGAAGCAGCCATTGCCGAACCACTTGGCGTCGGACTGCACGCGGTAAACATTGCAGACATGAAAGGCGCGTCGCGCGTGGCAATTCTCGGCGCAGGCGCCATCGGCTTGTCCGTTCTGCAGTGTGTGAAGCTCGCATCTTCTGCGCGGACAGTTGTCAGCGAGCCGGTGAAAGAGCGAAGAGAACTTGCGGCGAGACTTGGCGCAGACGAAATTTGCCGGCCCGACGAGATAGAGGGCCCTTTTGATCTTGTCTTTGAATGCGCAGGCGAAGCTGACGCAGTCATGCAGAGCGCAAGGATCTGCAGGATAATGGGCCAGGTGATTATCATCGGCATTCCGGCTGATGATCGCTATACTTTCGACGCTTCTGCAGCGCGACGAAGACAGCTCCGGGTTTTATTCTCGAGGCGCAGTAATGAAACTCTTGCGCGGGTCATTGAACTGATTTCTCAAAAAAAGCTCAATGCCTCAGCGCTGGCCACGCACACCTTTCCCCTCGAAAAATTGGAGGCGGCTTTCAGGCTCGCGGCCCGGAAGGAGGACGGCGTAATCCGGCCGATTATCAGGGTTTCAGAGGAGGAAACCCGCCCGTAACCGTTCATCGCGCCCCGCATCGGCGCGCGCGATTACACCCTCTTCCAAACCCCTTCTTTCTGCGTTATTTCAACGCCTTCACGGCACAGGCTGCCGCATCTTTCAATCCTGTTTCAATGGGTATCTCTTTGAGAAACATGCCGAATTCTCCGCAGGTGAAACTCGCCGCTGTCGGCGTCAGCCGGGACTGTTTTCCGGCAGATACTTCATTCCTGCTCTCGTTATTGTCGGCCTGGTGTGTCTTTTCTTTTTTGAATCCAGTGCGGCGATGTACATGATCGCAGGCGAAGGTGCTCCCGGCACGAGACTTCCCATGAGTACGTTTATTCTTCTTTCCAGCGTGATTGCGTATCTTTCCTTCAAATATTCGCTCTCTGTGATTCCTGTGCCTGGGCTGCTGAGCTGCACTCACCTTATCGTAGAGCCTGGAATCGCAAACTGGATCCGCTTTGCAGTCTGGCTTGTTGCCGGTCTTTGTCTTTATTTCATGTATGGACACCGGCACAGCCGGTTTTCCCATCGGCCTTGAAGCCGTGCATGAGAATTCTTCCGCCCTTCACCTCAATTACCCCGCTCTCTGAAAGACTGCCAAGAATCCGGCTCACAACTTCCCTCGATGTTCCGACCATGGCAGCAAGTTCCCTGTGAGTAATCCGGTCTTCAATCACCCTGACGTCGCCCCCCTCCTCCGCTCCGGAGAGTTTAACCAGGGTTTTTATCAGCCGCGACTGAACGTCAAGCAGCGCAAAGTCCGCAAGCTTTGCGGAAGTGGCATAAAGACGCTCCGCCATGGCCTTGATCATATGGAGAAGCAGTCCCTGATGGTGCTTTATATGATTGAAAAAATCGTCGCGCGTGAGCGCAAGAATAACACTGTCGGCAACAGCTGTTACGTCAGCCGACCGTTTCGAGCCGGTCAGCAGAGACAATTCGCCGAAGAAATCCCCCTCATTCAGAAGCGCTATTGAAAGTTCTTTTCCTTCACTGCTTGAGACTTCAACACGCAGTTTTCCCGACACAAGGAAAAAAAGAGTGCTGCTTTCTTCCGACGATCTGATAACATACGAACCTCTTTCCACGGTTCTTTCGATCAAACTCTTCGAAAGAGCCTCAAATTCCGGCTGAGAAAGTCCCTGAAAAGCTGGAACCCTTTTCCTCAGTGACTCCAACGATGTCTTTGTGCTCACGGCCATCTTTTAATGCGTTTTGAAAGCGGGCGCAATGCCCGAAAAGAGACTGCTCCTTGCCTTCACGGGGGTTCGTTCTAGAATAGAACCCTTAAAACTGGAGGCGTTTATGAACACCAGTCTCGGAATATGGGACATTCTCTACGACGAAGTTGCGGAGATGGCGGAGCAGGAAGTCATGCTCGCAAGTTATCTCTACGCCACTATTCTCAATCATAAATCGCTCGAGGATGCTCTGTCGTATCTTCTCGCAAGCAAACTTTCCTCCGCATTCTTCTCGTGCATGTCGATGCGCGAAGTTGTCGATCAGGCCCTTTCGTCTTCCGAAGAAATAATGGAAGCCGTGAGGAGAGATCTGCAGGCGGTTGTGGAACGGGATCCCGCGGCCCGCGGTTACGCCGGACCATTCCTCAACTACAAGGGGTTTCATGGCCTTGAAGCATACCGTGTGTCTCACTGGCTCTGGAACGAGGGCCGTCAGCCTCTTGCGTTCTTCATGCAGAACAAGATCTCCGAAACCTTCGGCATGGACATCCACCCGGCGGCAAAAATCGGGAAAGGAATCCTCATCGATCACGGCACAAGCGTGGTAATAGGCGAAACAGCGGTGGTCGGCGACGATGTCTCAATGCTTCACGAAGTCACGCTTGGCGGAACAGGCAAAGAAAGCGGCGATCGTCACCCGAAGATTGGAAATGGAGTGATGATTGGAGCCGGCGCGAAGATTCTCGGGAACGTGAAGATCGGCGCGTGCTCGAAGGTCGGCGCAGGAAGCGTAGTGCTTGCGGAAGTCCCTCCTCACACCACAGTGGCAGGTGTCCCTGCGAAAGTCGTAGGAAGGCCAAAGAGCGCGGAGCCGGCAATGACAATGGATCAGGAGCTTGAAGGAGCAGCCGGTGAGGGCTCATGACGGGGGAATCATCGGAATTTTTCGTATTTTTCCCGCCCTGGTTTTTTATTGCGCCGACTGAAGTAATCAATGGTTCCCGGAGTGCCGAAACAGCTCTTAATCATCCCGCTGAGAGCGGCAGATCAATAAGGAGGTTAGAATGACGATTGACAGTGTAGATCGAAATGGAAGAAGCGCTCCCCCGCCAAGACCGCCTGAGCAGGTGAAAAGACCGGAACCGGAGAAACAGCCCGAAGAGCCTGACAGAACCGAGCAGAGAAGAGCCGCTGAAGCCGCGGCTGAACAGAGAAAACTGAACAAGGTTGCCTGACAGCAGTCCTGCGGCAGTTTCGTCATGGACATCCTGACGCTTTTTCGTGTAAAAAAATAGTTCTATCTATTTTTCAGGAAGTCCCGCCATGTCTACTGCGCCGGAAGCACTCCGAACCCGTCCCTCCGCGGGATATTCGGTCACACTCAGGTTGAAAATCCGCAATATTCCGGGGTATCTCGCGAAAATCATAGCGCGGGTCGCGGAGAAAGGAGCGTCCTTCGGCGAGATGCATCTGCTCGAAAGCAACTATCACTACAAGTTCCGGGAAATCTCGTTCGACTGCATGAATGAAGAGCATGCAAAGGACCTCGTTGAATCGATAAAGAGCATTGAAGGCGTGGAACTCCTTTCCTGGTTCGACGATACGTTCGCCGCACATGAAGGCGGAAAGCTCCTGGTTGTTCCCAAAGACCGGCTTTTGACCATGGATCAGCTCGCAAGAGCTTATACCCCGGGTGTTGCGCGCGTCTGCGTCGATATTGCCGGAAACCCGGAGAATATCTACAAGTACACGATAAAAGGCCATACAATAGCAGTCGTTACTGATGGTTCGGCTGTGCTGGGGCTTGGAAATATCGGCGGCCCGGCGGGGCTCCCGGTGATGGAGGGCAAAGCCGTACTGTTCAAGCGTTTCGGCAATGTGGACGCTTTTCCAGTCTGCCTTGCGACTCAGGACACGGAAGAGATTATCAGGGCCGTAAAAAACATCGCTCCTGTTTTTGGCGGAATAAATCTCGAGGACATCTCCGCCCCGCGGTGCTTCGAAATAGAAGAGCGGCTGATTGAGGAGCTCGACATTCCGGTTTTCCACGACGACCAGCACGGAACCGCCGTAGTCGTTCTTGCAGGACTTCATAACGCGCTGAAAATCACAGGCAAAAAACTCTCGGACATAAAGATTGTCGTAAACGGTTTCGGCGCGGGCGGAGTCGCATGCACCAGAATGCTTCTCGATGCGGGCGCGAAGAATGTGACTGCATGCGATACAAATGGAATCATCTGCAAAGGACGGCCAAAAGGCATGAATTTCATGAAGGAGAAGATGCTCGATCGCATCAATCCCGGAAACGAGAAAGGAACTCTGGCAGACGCCATGAAAGGCGCCGACATGTTTCTCGGCGTCTCCGTGCCGGAGGTCATATCCAGGGACATGGTTAAAAGCATGGCAAAGGACCCTGTGGTATTCACTCTTGCCAATCCGGTCCCGGAAATCCTTCCCGACCATATCCGGGACATCGCGCGTGTCATTGCGACAGGGCGATCAGATTACCCGAACCAGATAAATAACGTTCTCTGCTTTCCGGGGATTTTCAAGGGCGCTCTCGAGTGCCGTGCCCGGAAGATAACACAGGAAATGAAGGTCGCGGCCGCGATGGCCATTGCGGACACGATACCGGATAATCTTCTGCGGGAGGACTACATCATCCCCGGAGTTTTTGATTTCGATATCGGATCCATTGTAGCTGAAAGAGTCAAAGCCGCGTGCGTTTAGGAGGGAAATGAACAATTGCCCGTTATTTCTTCAACGCGCTCAGCAATTCCTCCCTTGCAGGATAAAGCGACGCATCCGCTGAAATCGCCCCGGCAAGGAGCCGCTCCTGATTCTTCTCCTTGCGGCGCAGGTTGAATCCGATAAGCTCGTCCACCTTCGACGCATTGAGCACCACGATATTAACCGTCCCCTCCTGCCCTATTCTGTGAACACGGTCGATTGACTGAAGCCAGTGTTCGGCATTCCATGTGCGATCGATATAGACAGCTGTCTGAGCAGCCGTAAGGGTGATTCCAACTCCGCCTGCTGCAGGAATCGCAACGAGGATCTGGAGACTTCTGTCGCCTGTATCCTGAAACTTCGAAATGATCTCAGCTCTATCCTTCACCGGCACATCTCCGCTGAAAGGCGCAGTTCCAAGATGCGCATAACGGGCCGCAAGTTCTTCGACGTTCTTCCGGTAATTAGTCCATACGACTATCTTCTCCCCTCTTTCTTCCACGATTTCCCGGACGATCTCGTCCAGTTCGACGAATTTGGCAGGGTCCCCTTTCCACTCCGGGTCGACAAGTCTCGGATTGGACGCTATCTGAACAGCGCGCAGATACTCTTCGAGTATGCTCTCTATGGATTTGAAAAACGAATCTCCCTCCACGGATGTAACCCGAAGGAGGAGCTCATCGCACACCTCTTCGTAACGTTTTTTCTGCTCGCCGCTCAACTCGATGTCACGGTAGCTGAATATTTTCGGAGGTAGGGAGACTACATCTTCCTTTTTTCTTCGAAGCAGCACCTCCTGCACGCGGAGAATTGTCTCCTCCACCGCGTCGGGGAAAAATCGCCTGACGGCAAAATCACTCCATTTATTGCCGAGTTCGGCGACACTCTGAAGCCAGTCGTAGAATTTCATGCCGAACCGCTCCCCTCCGTCCGCTATCCGCATCTGAGCCCAGATATCCGAGATATCCTTCGGTACCGGCGTCCCGCTCAAGAGCACCCGCCGGCTGCAGAGCGCGGCGACAGAGTTAAGCGCCTTGAATGTTATCGAGCGGGGATTCTTGACTCTCTGTGATTCATCTACGCAGAGAAACACCTTGCGCTTCCTGCAGACAGACTGGAGCTTCGGGAAGACGCTCTCGAGACGGAGAGTCTCATAGTTCAGGACAAGGCCGTCGAGCCCGGCGCTTCCCGTCTCGATGCCGGTAAGGAAAGCATCGCGGTCGCGCTTAGATGACGGAAGATGATGGAGGCGGATGTCTCTCGTCCATTGCCCGGCCTCGCGCGTCCAGTTCCTTACGAGTGAATTCGGACACGCCACAAGAAGAAAGCCGCATTCGCCCCGCCTTTTCAGTTCACCAAAGGCAGCGAGCACAGAGAGAGTTTTCCCAAGTCCCATATCATCGCCAAGAACCCCCGATGGTCTTTCGATGATCCACTTAACGGCGACCCGCTGATGCGGATAAAGCCTCCCTTCGAGATCGCTGTCGGAGAGAATACCGGTTACATTCCGCATCCTGTGGAATTCTTCGCGTTCTTCGAGAAGAACCGCTCTTTTTTTCAGATCCCCAAGCAGCTCCTGAAACGAGCGGGATTCGAGCGGCTTCTTCCCTCGTGCTTCAAACGCAGCCTTTAGAAGCTCATAAACAGTGAGAAGATGCGAATCACGAATGCAGACAAGAGCGTCTCCCTCATCCGCAACGCTCCTGAGACAGGTCCCCTTATTGAGGATCTCCTTTTCTTTCTCCACGACTTCGTCTTCGAACACGCCAGGAGCAAGATATACGGCTCCATTCCCGTTTTTCCACCGGACAAAGGCAGTCTCCGGTTTCAGCATGAAAAGCTCGCTGTCGTCCGGAGCTTCATCGTTCACCAGAATTTTTGCGGAAAGACGCTTCCGGCACCCCTGCAGTTTCTCTTCGACATCTTTCGCCTGCCAGATGCGAAGTCCGCTCTGAGCCGCCCTGTGAAGGACTTCGAGAAGATGCTCTTCGCTCATGCACATCGCCCGCGCTTTCTTTTCCGAAAACTGCCTGAGGGCGGGAAAGCACACAGAAAGGTGTTCAGTACTCCACCCGGAAAGCCGGAATGAGCCATCATGGGTCTCCACATAGGGAACCAGCATGCACTCTTTCAGCTCTTCCGCGTTCGCCCTGTATTTCGAAGCGGCAATCTGCGCCCGAAGCGCTCCGGTTTCAGAGAGCCTTTTTCCAAGCGACTCCTCGATTCCAAAACTGAGTTTCTTGTCTCTCAGACGCCTTACGAAAGTACCAAGAAGGTGGGCCGGGAAAATAAAGGCTCTTTCCTTCCGGGCGTACTGCACGCCCGGCGTTTCCTTAAGGAGCTTTTTAGCCCGCGAACGGAACTTCGGGGACGCAAGGACCGCATGCCCGCCGGGCGAAAAGCGGAAAATAAGGTCCAGGTCGAGCTTGCCGAGATGCTCCTCTGAGACAGAAAAAGGATTCCCGGCAAGCGCGGCCCGGGCCTCCCCGATTCCCGATTCGCACTTCTCGTAGGCCGTATCAAAGTCGTCCCTTGTGAATTCATAGGAAATTACGGCCGGGTCGAAAAGTCTCGAGCGTAGAAGAATCGGCGCAAGGGCAATTGGAATCCTCCATTCTTTCGCCTCCTTATCGTACTTTGCGTTCCGGACTTTTCTGACTGCATCGAAGCGCTCCCTGCTCCAGGGAAAGCGCACCCGCAGTTCATCGCCGCAAAGCCTGATTTTTCCGCCCTTAGCCGTCATTTGTTTCTTTTATACCTGACCGCGCTCTCTATAGAAACGCCCCGTTTCCTAAAGACCCTGTCCGGGAATGCCGAGTATTCCTGCGGATTTTTCTCACGAGGAGCGCGGAAAACCATGGGCGACAAAGTCATCGATGCAGCAAGAGCCGGAATGATGGACGCAGTGAGGAGAGTCAATATCGCCGCAGAGAATATATCGAGGGCTTTTGCCCCTGAGGGAAGCGGGGATCCGACAGGCGATATAGTCGACATGAAAATTGCGTTGCACTCCTATAATGCAGACGCAAAGGTCATCAGCACGCTGCAGGATCTGGACAAAACAGTGCTGGATCTTCTCGCCTGATCGCCTGCCGGATACGCCGGACGCCGAAACCGGCATCATCCCCTTTCCCCGGCGGTGCAGTCGTCATATTGTATTCGCAGAAACCTGTGCGGAGTTTCCGCAGCCATGAATATAAACACATCCATGTACACCATAGTCCTCGTGCAGCCCGAGGACAACGCAAACATCGGCGCAGTCGCCCGCGCCATGAAGAACATGGGCTTCTCATCGCTAACACTGGTCAGCCCTCCGCGTTTTGACATCGAAAGAGCCCGCGTTACAGCATGCCGCGCGGTTGATGTGCTCGAAAACTGCCGGATAGCGCCCGATCTCGAAGATGCTCTGAAGGACATGGAGGATGCGGCAGGCTTCTCCGCGCGCCGGGGCAAAAACCGGCCCGTGCGTCTCATCACCGAATGGCTTGAGGATGCGAAAACATCGAATAGAAAAACGGCTCTTGTTTTCGGCCCTGAGGAAACCGGTCTTCACGAAGCTCATTCAAAACACTGCCGGTGGCTTGTCAGGATTCCGACCAGTCCCGGGTGCAGTTCTCTCAATCTCGCACAGAGCGTTCTGATTGTTCTTTATGAGCTGTCGAAACTTCACCCTGCGTTTCAGAAAGAGCGCGAAGAAATTGAACCCGTTCCCTGGAGCGAGTATGAGCACCTCGACAAACTCGTTCACTCAGTCCTTGAGCAGAGCGAATTCTACAATGAAGGAACGCCCCCTCACCTTCCTGACGTTGTTTCGAATCTTTTCAGACGCATTCTTCCCAACGCCCGGGAGATGAAGATACTTCAGGGCATTTTCGGGCGGTTGATGAAGACCAGGGGGTAAATAACCCTGTTCCCCCGCACTTCCCCGCAGATGCTGTGTGAAAAGGGTACCATTCTGGAGGATCATAGTCCAGTCCGGAACCCTTCCGCGACTGGAGTAAAAGTCGCTGAATGATATGATTGCAGGATGAGTTGTATGAACTTCGACTATAGAAAACTGGATCGTGCTTCGAAAAATCGTCCTTCGGACGGCTCCTTCCTCGATGAAGCCGTTTTTCAAAGCGTCCGAATTGCAGGACACCTGAATTTCGGAAACTGCACGGTCCTTGACGCGATGATCGAGAAAGATTCCCCCGCGGATGTCGTCAACCTCGTCAAAGGGTGCGAAGTTCTGTACAGACACATCGTATCTAAAAATCCCGATATCGTCTTCTTTCCTCTTCGAGGTGCAGCGCCGTTACAATGGATACTGGAAGTCATCGGATACGAGGAAGCAGGCAAGTCCTTTCCCTGCGCGATGCTTCCTGTCGGCACTTTTTTGAGTCAGGACGGAAAAGGTGAACTTCATGGAATCAGACACGAAGAAAAGGAACAGATCATCTGTCAAATCGCCCTTTCCACCTGCAGACTTGGAAGAGTGAGCCGCGCGATGATAATTGATGAAGTTCAAAGCGGCTCGACATGCAGTCAAACCGCGCGACTGCTTGCCCGCTATCTTCAGAAATTTCACAGGGGACAGCAGCCTCTCTCGGTTCACATTATCGGTGCGCGTGATACTCTAACGAGCGGAATTGCGAATCCCCGCGATGGCCGGGGCAACGACCGCGCGCAGACACCGAAACGAAGCCTCGTCAGGAGTTACGTGCAGATATTCAGCGGTCAGATCGAAGGCGTTACTCTGGAGGAAGTTCGCATGCCCCTTTTTTTTGTCGATCGGGAGCGATTCCTCGATGTGATGTTTATCGCAAATGGGCATAAGCCGGGGGAAGCAATCGACAAGATATACCTGGTCCCGAACGAAGAGGCGCGGCGCCTCTTCCTTGCGCTTACGTACGCCGTTCGACACCCCTCTATCCTCCAGGCTGTACTGGAGGAAAAGGGAATACCTGCAGGTGGCGCCGTTGCGCACGGCTCGGGGCATATATACGATTTCCTCTCTGAAATCCTGGGGAAGGGGCGCTGTTTCACCTCCTCCGACGGAGACGCTCTGGAGACATGCAGGACGCAGACTTCAACCTGGCTTGGAGGTCTGTACGAAGAAGCGGTCAGAGCCGGATGAGTATTGTGATATAGAATGGGATTAAGCGCCTGGGAACCGCCGTCCTCCCCGCCCCTACCTGCTCCCATACCTGACTGCAAGCGCTTTTTGATCCGCCTCGTCATAGAATGTGGCAAGCTTGCTCCAGTCGAACATGTCTGAAAGACGCTCCGCCTTGTTCCGCATTTCAATCCTTTCCCGGCGGCTCAGGTGCACGAAGTCATAAAGATAATCCGTCAGCTCCTGGATTATCTGATCGTTGTTTTTCTGCGACCGTTCGAGAATCTTGATTCCTTCCTGTTTTTCGCCGACCTGCGCGCGGGCAAAAGAGCCGAAGCCGCTCAGGTCCGTTGTTACAGCCGGCACCCCAAGCGCAAGACACTCGGCGGGTGTATATCCCCAGGGTTCATAATAGCTGGGGAAAACGCCGAGATGGCATCCGCGGACGAACTGATCATAGTCAAGCCCGAACAGCGGGCTGTTCGCGGTCAGAAATTGCGGATGATATATGATTTTCACCGGATCCCAGTCGGCATTGAAAAGCTGCCGGTAGCGGAGATGCTGCATGATTGGATCGCCCTGGTCATCGGCGAGATCGTGCGTGGCGACTGGAGGGAAGCGATCGCTTCGCATCGCATATACCGCCCGCTTAAGGTCGTGCTGGAAGTCCGCCGACAGCAGGTCTTCGTATGACGGCATCAGTCCTTTTGCGGCGAAATCAAGCAGCTTCTTGCCCATTCCCTGTTCTGCCTGCATGCAGATTTTCCGCAGTTCCTCGAACATTGCATGATGCTGCAGGACTTCGAGATTCATGCCGCGCACCGCCGATCTTGTGATAATGAAGGCAACGACTATCGGAGGATTGGGAAGATCCCGCAGACGCCAGCTCAACCGGTGCAGTGCCTCGATGAAGATGTCGAAGCCTTTGTTGGTGTATTCGTAACGGCCGCTCGTGAACACGTATCTCGTGCGATCCAGATCGAAGCGGTAACTCGGGAAAAAGTTTCCCATGACGAATTCATGAATCTGGTCTTTATACAGCCGGTGATAGTTCTGAAACTCATGAATCGCGGAGAAACGGCGGATGTTGAGACCATTAGGAAGGATCACATCGGGCTCTCTTCCCAGAATCTTCCTGGACTCGTGCGCGGTCAGTCCGCTGATAGTCGTGAAGACATTTGCCGTGTGCGCAGCGACTCTCTCAATGACATAGCGCGTTCTCACCCGGTAATGCCTGGCCGCCCATTCCGGGTTGATGCTGTCCAGGTCGCGATAGAAATTCGGATTGTTGGCGGCGATATAACGCCCGAGTATGGTCGCGTGGGTTGTAAAGACAGTCGCTATCGGCAGCTTGTGGAGGGCCATCCTGGGAAGAGCGACTCCTGCCATCCATTCATGAAAGTGCGCCACGATCTTCCTGCCCGGCGCAATCGCCGTCAGTTCCCTGAAAAATTCCGCGAGACAGAAACCGAACTCAACTACCTCGTTGATGTCTCCATTTTCATCTTCGATCGTGATGCCGTTATCGACGGCAAGATAATGCTTGTCCGTTTGAACCGACCACATGTGAGCTTTGTAATCGATGAGCAGAACATTTGGATGATTACCCACCAGCCACCGTCCGAAATAAACCGGGTAGCCCCGCTCCTTGAGTCTTGCGAGCACCTCCCGAAGCGGTTCCTCCGGCTGCCTCTCCTCGAATTCAATGCGGACAGTGTCAGGATTGTAAGGCCCAACTGCAAAGTAATTGTCACCCCATCGGGCGTGCATCTGGCGAACCTTTGTCTTGAGGACCGTATAGATTCCGCCTATCTGATTGCACACTTCCCAGGCGACTTCGAAGAGCAATGGATTGTCGTCGGCAGCATCCGTGGGAGACCTGAGCAAGGACGTGTCATTCATTAGGGGACATCCGCTAAAACCGTAAGAAGTCTCTTTTACTGAAGACGCGGCAAAAAGTCCATAAGCTTCCGTTTTCGCTGAAAAATCCGCCGGGATTATGAATGAGCGCTCTTTTCGTTTCTGAGTCCTGCAGCGTCTTTCTGTATCTAAATCCATATAGCCCGAGGTGTTGGCTATTAAAGGTTGAAAGGCAGGTCTGCCGGCTCAAAGCTTCAGTGAAGGCCGGTTAAGTAAAAGAGAGAAACAACCGATATTTCAGCCATAAGGTTTTGGTCCCCTGCTTTCCAGACAGGAGGCGGGGGACGCCCACCGGGGCGAGAGGAGTATCTATGAAGGTTCTTCCTGAGGGCGAAGAACTTCAGAAACAGGAACGCGAAGTACCGGCTGAAGTCGAGCGTCTCCGTCTGGTCGTTGACGGAGCAGAGGTTTCAACAGAAAGCTTCGAAGAGATAAAGCTCCAGGGGCGGCTCTTCCTCGAACGTGTGAAGAAACTTCTCTCGGGCCCCTGGCATTTCGAGCCATTCAAATTCCATTCTACTGACGGCTCTTATGTATCTGCGCAGAATCCGGGACTCGAGGGGTTCTGCCATACGCTATGGGACCTGGAAACATTCTGCGGCGGAGGACTGCTTGTTTCGCAGGTCGATTATTATTTCCCCTACCTGTGCGCTCTTTTTCATGATGCTGGTTTCCACAACGAAGCAAAAAGCATCGAGGCGCTCCAGTGGGACCAAACCGTTGCCCCTGAAGAAAAATACCTCAGGCTCAAAGCGGAGGTGGAGCGCCATCTTTTCGAGGGCCGCCGGATTCTGGAAGAACAGGACGATGCGCGATGGATAAAAGACGGGTGCTTTTATCAGATTCTTCTGCGCGCCTACAATCTTGCAGAACGGAGAGCGATACTTGGACAGGATCCGGAGAATGTGACCGGAAAACAACTGGCGAAACAAAACCTGGAACCCTGGACG
>CAYQVO010000001.1:189325-201996 GCA_964421085.1 uncultured Bdellovibrionales bacterium
TCGAGACAATACGCTGGACCGGCGTTTATCCGATCGGCCTTTTCAACGCGAAGGGAAACGGAGGCGGCTCTCCTTTCTCCATAAAGTCTTTCACCAGAATCGACGAACAGCACGGAGGGCCGGAAGTCTGCGCGCGCAAGCTCCATGAACTGCGGAGCCAGGGGATTCGCTCCGTTTTCGAACTTCTTCTGAACCACACAGCCGTCGACTCAGAGCTTGTCGAAGAAGCTCCTGACGCCTACATACATGTACGGGAGAAACCCTGGGATACCCGCGGTTACTATGATTTCACTCAGGCAAAGACAGGCGAACGGTACTGGATCAGGCGCGGCGGATATCTTTATGACGGCGTCCGTTTCTACTGGGATGACACTCTGCAGCTCGATATTTCAAATCCCAAAACGAGAAAAATCCTCATAGACTCCGTCAAGGATCTGATACGGATTTACGGTGTCGATGGTTTCCGCGTCGACATGGCTTATCAGCTTCTGCACGACCCTTTCAGGGTGAACTGGAGCAGTGAGACCAGATTTCCGCTGAGCGACAAATTCGAAGATGAATTCCTCGTGCAGCTTATCCGCGAGGTGAAGACAGAGTACCCGCGCGCAGCCTTTATTGCCGAGGGATTCTGGAACTGGGAGAAATTGAACGCTGCCGGCTTTGATCTCATGTACGGCCAGAACGATATGATTCTCAACGGGGGGTTCAGGCATCACGGCTGGTATGAAGCGATGAAGTCCCGGGATCCCTGGACGATGACCGAGGCGATAAAGCGCACCGCATTCCTTCACTGGCAGTGCGGTGGACAGGGAATGTACTGCTTCATAGGGCATCACGACCTTCCTGCGCCGCAGCGTCTGCTTGGCGACTGGCTCTGGGGGGCGACTTTCCTCACCCTGCTCCTCCCGGTCGCTCACAACTGGTATGCAGGAACAGAAGCGGGGTTCGAAGATCCCTGCGATGAAAACGCGAAGATGATTACGTTCAACAAACGCACGGTGATAAAGTGGAGGGGTTTGCAGTTCTCATTCAGCCGTTTCGTTTCGAACTGCATGCAGATGGATCGGGGCATTCACGACTTTCAAACCCGTCTCGAAAAGGCGGGCGCATGGGGTCAGCAGCTTGTGTGGATCTATTCCGACGGCACCACCAGAATAGAAGTCCCCGGCGGGGTATGAATGGAATTAGAAGAAATTCGGAAAGGAATTCGGGCATTTCCGATTGAGGTCACACTTTCGGTTTGAAACCACATAACTTCTCTGAGAGTCCTTAAGGACCCCCTGTTGAGGCGTTGCAGGAACGAGATGAGCAAGCTTAATTTTCCGGAAGGAATAACCAGAAAACTCATAGAATCCACGGATGAAAGCGGATTCATCCCGCCAGTCGCACTGAAGCTCCTCACAAGATATACCGATCGGGAGCTTACAGCCGTTCGAAACTGCTACCGGGTTATGACAGGAGGATCCAGAGCAATCGGCGGCGGGGACAATCTCTGCAGTAAGGTTGAGATGGCTGCTGCCCGCGCGAAGGACCCTGACCTGAAGAGACTTAACGAAAGGCTTCTATTCCTCTCCCGCAACGACCGGCAGATCGATGCGGGACTGCGGGGCGCGTTCGCCTGCATTTCATACGCTTTGAAGACAAAATAGAATCAGAGGGCCAGTCCCTCTCTCCGTCGCACCATTGGGAATTTCAATCTCTTCAGGCAACGCGGATGCGGTGCTTTTGCAAAAATCATTCCCCTGCCGTCCTGGAAAGACCGGATAATCCCATCAAGAATCACTATCAAATCGGCTCTTGCCCTCTCCATCGCCATGTCGTCGTCAGTCAGGATAGAAGCGAACGGTTCACTGAAGATCTCACAAAAAGCCTTACATTCCTCGACCTTGCCACTTATCTTCGCTTCAGGGAACTTTTCCATGTTGTCCAGGAAGTTGTGGACCATGTCTCCACACTTACCAAGCGTGACTGCTTTCCACACAAGGTCTCCGAGCCGTAAAAGTTCCTCTTCTGAAAGTTGAATCCCCCTCTTCGCCATCCATGAACGCCACCACGAGGGCACCTGTCCGTTCGACCACTCCTTTATCTGTTTCAGGTATTTCCTGAAGCGGGACTTGTCATCCTTGTCTGCCTGCGCTTCCGGCTTTGAGAGTGTGAAAACTGCAAGAACAACTGCAAGATGGCTGACCGGGTCATTGAAAGTTCTCTGAAACCGCACATACATATTCCAGGCTCTGGATGAACGATCCTTACGCCCATCCTCTCCAATATAAGCATCAGTCTCTTCAATTATGTCGTGAAGCCGGGCTACACCATTCACCACAACATTCTTGACGTGGAGACGGCGGATGAAAGCGCGGACCCATGTTGGATGCGAGTCGTATTCAACGCCGCTTATGTCGCGGGTCTGCCCCCTGTGCCAGAAGGTCGCATCCGCGTCCATCCGATGGTAAGCCGCTATATTTCCGATCTCCATGTCGGCAGCGCCAACCAGATGACCCACAGTGTTGAAGAACGTCATAAAACAAATTTAAAAATTCAGATAATGAGAATAAGTCCACAGCAATGTCGAGTCAAGCGTAACCCCCTGCATAATCACAACAACTGCTTCTGCTCAAATTGATTGAAGTCCGCTTTCAGCAGCTCTAAGGTTCAATTCCAGAATTTCTTTTCTTCTCCCCTCCAGATGTGTTTCAAGGGCGCGGGTTAAAGTCTTCAGCTCGAAGAGCCTGAGACCGGCGCAGAGCGCGCCCAGCGCCACTATGTTTGCAGCCCGCACATCGCCGAGCTTTTCGGCCGTTTCCGTCGCAGGAATAAAGGCGCATGTAATGTCGGTCCGTTTCGACCGCTCATCTATCAGGGACCGGTTCGCAATCATCAGCCCGCCCGGAGCGACTTTCTCTTCGTATTTCAGAAACGATGGCAGGTTCAGCGCCACAACACCGTGAGGAGTCTCGGTTATGGGGGATGCGATCGGCTCATCGCTGATTATCACGGTACAGCAGGCGGTTCCCCCGCGCATTTCGGGACCATATGAAGGAAACAACGAAAGCTCGAGTCCCTGCAGAAGCGCCGCCCGGCAAAGCACTTCGCCTGCAAAGAGTATTCCCTGCCCTCCGAAACCCGAAATGACGATCCCCTTCTGCATACTAAACCTTCATCGAAGCAAGAACCGGATGCACTCTGAAATCCCCGGTCGGATAAATGTTCACAAGTTCGCTTCCAACCCATTTAGCCGCCTGCACCGGACTCATTCCCCAGTTAGTAGGGCAGGTGGAAAGAAGTTCCACCATCGCAAATCCAAGGCTTTTTGCCTGGGCCTCGAACGCAAGCCTGATTGCCTTCTTTGCAAGCCGGATGTGCTTCTGATCGTGGAGACTTCTGCGGACCGAATATGCGACTCCATCAAGCGGCGCCAGGAACTCCGCCATTCGAAGAGGAAATCCCGCCGCGTTCGGATCCCGCCCGAGAGGACTCGACGCAGTTTTTTGTCCGATCAGGGTGGTCGGCGCCATCTGACCGCCGGTCATCCCGTAAATCGTATTGTTCACGAATATAATTGTTATCTTCTCGCCTCGTGTCGCCGCGTGAACGACTTCTCCCATGCCAATTGAAGCAAGGTCTCCATCTCCCTGGTATGAAAAAACAATTTTTCGAGGAAGCATGCGCTTCACACCGGTCGCCATCGCGGGGGCCCGTCCGTGCGGAGCGCCCGCAAAATCGCACCGGAAAAATTCATACGAAAAAACGGAGCATCCAACTGATGCAATTCCAATGGTCTCCGAAGCAACGCCCATTTCATCGACGACCTCAGCCACCAGTCTGTGCGCGGTGCCGTGCGTGCAGCCGGGACAGTAAGAATTGCCTCGTTCCGCGAGGAAGTGCGGCCTTTCATAGACCACCTCGCATTTCCGATCTTGACGCTCTTTCCCGCTCACGCTCCCCGCTCCGCTCCCACAATCTTTTCAATTCGCCTGAGCCACCTCTCCCTGGCCTCGGCCGCCGGCCCGCCGCCTCCGCTCGCGATCCTCTCAATCTCCTCGAAAATTTCGCCTGGATACGGCGTTATCCCTCCCAGGCGCCCGTAAAAATCGAGCGGGGCATCGCCGCTTGAAAGACGCACATCCGAAAGCATCTGACCCGCGTTCATTTCAACAACAAGAAAAGCCGACGCTGTCTTTGCGAGTTCACTTATCCGGGTGTACGGAAACGGGCTCAAAGTGACGGGGCGGAGCAGTCCTGCGCGAATGCCTTTTTTCCGTGCGAGCTGAACAGCGCTTAAGGCCACACGCCCGGCAGTTCCGAAGGCAACGACTACAAACTCCGCATCATCGAGAAAGTGCTCCGAAAAGCGGACCTCAGTCTCCACGACCTCCTTCCACACCTTGAGACGCCGCACGTTCATCTCCTCGAGACCATGGGGATCAAGATTAAAAGAGTTCAGAGAAACTCTCCCGCCGCCCTGCGATCCGCCCATTGCCCAGGGGGGTCTCCCGCGTGTGATATCTGAAAGGGGCGGCATCTCGACAGGTTCCATCATCTGCCCGATTGTTCCGTCAATAAGGACAATCACAATGCTTCTGTATTTCTCCGCGAGGTCGAAAGAGAGCGTCGTGAGATCCACTGTCTCCTGAACGCCTGAAGGCGCAAGGACAATCTGATGGTAGTCGCCATGCCCCCCGCCGCGAACCATCTGAAAATAATCACTCTGAGAAGGAGCGATGTTGCCGAGACCTGGTCCTCCACGCATCACATTTCCAAGAACCACCGGCACTTCCGTGCCGGCTATGTATGACAATCCTTCCATCATGAGGCTCACCCCGGGCCCCGACGAGGTGGACATGACCCTCGCGCCTGTGCATGCAGCGCCATAGACCATGTTTATTGCTGCAACCTCGCTTTCCGCCTGCAGAAAAACCCTCCCCAGTTCAGGCAATCGTGTCGACAGATATTCCAGAATTTCAGTCTGGGGAGTAATAGGATAGCCGAAGTATCCTTGGAGGCCGGCACGAACGGCCGCCTCCGCCATCGCAAAATTTCCCCTCCATAACTCACGCGCCATTTCTACTCCCCGATCTTCGAGCCGGGTTTTTCTTTCAGACGCGCATGAATGCGCGATACCGGAATTTCACGCTTCACAGTTATCGCTGCTTCGGGGCATACGAGCGCGCAGTTTGCGCATCCACTGCACGTATCGCTTTTTTTTTCAGCTGGATGGTATCCCATGCGGTTCAGGCGTACTGCGAGATCGAGGATCCCTTCAGGACAAACCTCGACGCAAAGACCGCAACCCTTGCAATATATTTCGTTTACCGTAATGAAGCCTTTCGGCATTTTTCTCTTTTTCGCTCGACCTGACCACTCAGTATTCCCGTAAAAGCCTCTCCGCGGCAATTCTTTTAGCGCGAAATCCGCTTTTTCCCCCTGGCGATTTCCTAAGTCACTGAAAATCCATGTTCTTATCCGGGGATTTTCGCATCTATCGAATGCAACTGACCCGGCATATTCTTTATCTAACACATATATCTTTTTTTTTGCCGGCAAAGATGACGGACACAATTCAGGATACCCAGAAGAAAGAGCCGGCGGCAGTGGACGTCGACCAGATATTCGGCATCAGCCGCCATATCGGAACGATTACCCAGGTTTCGACATCTTCTGCGAAGTTGATGCTGGTTTCGAAAGAAACTCAGCGAAGCATCAGACCGGCGGCGACGGCCACCTCCGGCGACTTTATCGTCATTAAGACTGATCTCTTCGGCATCTTCGGCCAGATAAGCGATGTGAGTCTCTCCTACCAGAAGAGAAGGGATACGGTCGGTCAATCAGCGCAGCGGGTCATACCTGTTGGAACGGTTGATTTTCTTGCAACAATTCGTATCGAAGACGGACAGGTCAGCCCGGGAGTCCTGCAGACACCACGTATAGGCAGCGCAGTTTACCTCGCAGATCCAATGACTGTTCAGTATGTCATTGAAAGCAGGCATAAAGTTGACGCGACGAAGTTCAATCTTCTCCTGAACTTTGCCACCCTGCCGAACAAGGATGCTACTCCTGTCTCTCTCACTCCGGAACGACTCTTTGGACGTCACTGCGCCGTGCTTGGAGCAACAGGCGGTGGAAAGAGCTGGACGATTGCCGGCATCGTGGAGGAACTCGAAAAGCACCGGGCTAAAGTTATTCTGTTCGATGCTACCGGAGAATATCACCGGCTCAGCGGTCACATACGGCATGTGCACATCGGAGCTGAAAAAGAGCCTCCCGAGTCATCAAAGGCAGTCGCGGTCCCCTATTATCACCTCACCGAAGACGATCTTTTTGCGATCTTCAAACCGGATGGTTCAAGCCAGGGACCGAAACTGCGCGCTGCAATGAAAAGCCTGAAAATCGCGCGTCTCGTCCCTGTTCTTGCGACGGGTGGTCTCATCGTTAAAGCAGACAGGAACAAGTCGGACTTCGAGCGCGCTTATGAGAACTACATCAACGAACTGGAAAGTCCGTACGCTGATTTTGAGATCATGAATCTGACGCGTCAGATTCAGAATGAATGCGTATTTCATCAAAGAAGCGCTGTAGAGCCTCTGATCTGGGGCGGAGTAAACAGCGCGGACCACTCTGTCTGCATTCCTCTCCTTAACCGCATTCAGGATATTCTGAGCACATCCAATCTTTCGCCGATTTTCCATCCAGGCGAGATGCCTTCTCTTTTCGAGGAACTGCACGCGTTTCTCAAGGACAGGGACTGCGCAGTAATGCGGGTTTCTCTGAAGCACCTCTCTTTCTACCACAACGCCAGAGAAATAGCAGCAAACGCTGTCGCGCGGCATCTTCTCGAGCTTGCGAGACGCGAGCATTTCAAGCAGCAGCCGCTGCTGCTGATTCTCGACGAAGCGCACCAGTTCCTCAATTCGGCGCTTCTCGACGCGGGTGTGAAGCTGGATCTCGACGCGTTCAAACTCATCGCAAAGGAAGGAAGAAAGTACGCTCTCAATCTCCTCCTCTCTACCCAGCGTCCGAGAGACATACCTGAAGATATCCTGAGCCAGATGGGCACGATGCTGATTCACCGGCTCGTCAATGACCGCGACAGAGCGATAGTTGAGCGGGCCAGCGCGGAGATTGATCGCGCTTCGGCAAACATGGTGCCTTCTCTGACTTCGGGAGAAGCGATCGTAGTGGGAGTAGATTTCCCCGTTCCTCTCGCAATCAAAGTCAAGATTCCCAGAAATCCTCCCGATTCATGGGGGCCCAACTATCAGAAGTTCTGGGCGCTGCCGTCGTAGAAAAAGGGGACGGTTCCTGTTTCCGCTTCGGAAACAGGAACCGTTCCCTTTTTTTGGAAACTTTTTCAGTTTTTTCCCGAATCATCAGTAGAAAACTTAGTTTCACGGGAAAAAACAAATGATCAGCTCAATTACATCCTCTATTACACGCTCGCAGCAAAAATATCTCGACTCGCTCGAAGCTTCTCTGCTCGATGTATGGAATGTCACTCAGGGAGATCAGGCTGCTCTGGATGACATTAAAGACAAAGGCATGACAGAAGAGAGACTTATGCTCGCGCTCGCATACGACAATCTGAAAAAGAGCAACCCGGCGCTCGCGAGTCAGATGCTTCATCAGGTTGCCAGAAACAGACTGCGCCTGAAAAAACAACGGCAGCAGGACCCCACCTTCAGGGCGCTTGACAACTTTATCGAGGACGCGAGGAAAAAAGGACTCATAAGCGGCCAGAAGGCTTCGGCAGTGATGCGATATGCGCTCGGAAAAAGCGAGCTTTCAGAGGGCGTTGAGAATGTCAGCAACAAGCGGCTGTTTTTTTCCGTGCAGGGCGCAGGGAAATCGAATCTCGATGTTTGTCTCGAGAAGACACTGACTAATAAATCCGCTGCGAAGGACGATCTCATCGTGGCGCGGTATCTGTCGGGACAGAAGGCGGCCCAGGCTGCGCGGCCGCAGCAATCGCGGCCGATCTGAGACAGTTGAGTTTTTCCGGCAGCTTATGTATCGTCGCTCAACCCCGTTTTTTCCGGCTTACTCCGAAAATGGTAAAGAACAATATCTTCTGGATACGAAGCTGCCTGTGCATCGTGACTTTTTTTTCCGGTTGCATGCTCAACACAGACACTCAAATCGCGCCTTCCTACAAAGAAACATGGAAGCCGCCGGTCGAAGCAGTCGCAACGCCTTCGCCTGAGCCGTCTCCTGTTTCCGCAGAGCCTCAGGAGCTCACCTCCCTTCTTGATGAAGCTCTTGCGAACAACCCTCTGACACAGCGGGCATGGTATTCAGCGAAAACTGCAGCCGCACAGAGGATTCAGGCGAACTCGCCGTTTTTCCCGGACGTGACAGTTGCACAGAACTGGCAGCGTCAAAGGATTGAGGCGTATGGATTTCCGGTCGGCGGCGGCACGGCGGCAGGCATCGGAGACCAGAAAATAAGTCAGACGCGTGTGTCATATGGTCCGATGCTGGACATCAGTTACACGCTTTTCACATTCGGCGCACAGACTGCGCAGGCTGAAGCGGCAAGACAGGCGCTCTTTGCCGCAAACTTCAATTACAACCAGCAGCTTCAGGACGTGGTGCTGCAGGTCCAGCGCGCGTATTACAACCTGAGCGCAGCGCAGGCTGCCGTTACAGCAGAAGAAGCAAGCGTAAAAGATGCTGAAGCAAGTCTGGATGCGGCAGAAACAAAGAACAGAGTCGGGTTAAGCCCTGTCCAGGATGTTCTTCAGGCAAAATCTAATCTTCTTCTCGAGCAGTACAGGCTCGAAACATCGAAATCTCTCGTGGAGACTGCCCGTGCAGATCTCGGCCAGGCTCTGGGACGCAGAGATGTTTCATCCGTTCAAATCAAGCCACCGGTCATCAAGCCCATCTCACCCGATGCGGTTGAAGACGTGAAGGTACTCGTAGAAAGAGCCGTTGAGAAACGCCCGGATCTCCAGGCCGCATATGCCAACGTCCGTGCACGTGAGGAACAGAAACGGGCGAGTCAGCGCAATCTGCTCCCCGCGCTTGTCGGCGGCGTGAGCGGAGACATCACCCATATCGAGGACTACCCCGGTAACGAGCATAATTACCTCGCCTATCTCCGGCTGAACTGGGACATTTTCGACGGCTTCAATAAAGAGGCGCGAATTCTGGAAGCATCTTCGCGGCTTGAATCCGCAAAGCGGGACGCACAGGCGACAGAACTGGCTGCAATCGGAAATGTGTGGACGCAGTATTTTACCTTCCGCACCGCACGCGAGCAGTTCAGCTCAGCTGAGGCGCTTGTTGCCGCCGCCGAAGCGGCTTTCGATGCTGTTGATATGGGTTACAAAAACGGCCTCAACAGCATTCTCGACCTCTTGAGCGCTCAGAAAGATCTCGCGACGGCGCGGGTAACACTGATTCGAGCGCAGAATAATTACATAACTTCGCTTGTGTCTCTCGAACATGCGGTCGGCGAGCTTGATCTGACCTCGTTCGCTGCTGCTTCACCGATTTTGAAAGATTGAAAGGAACGTAAAGTGCTGACCCGAGCATCTGGTTTTATTCTCGCTTTGATTGCCCTTGCCCTCCCGGCATGCGGAAGCCGGGATGACGATATGAGACTCCCTCCTGTTCCGGTAACTTCGGCGAAAGTTGCGGCACAGGACATACCTCATTATGTCGAAGCAGTCGGACGGACCACATCCTCACAGTCTGTCGATATTGTGCCGCAGGTGAGCGGGAAAGTGATTCAAATTCATTTCACACAGGGGGCGGAAGTCAAAGCGGGCGATCTTCTTTTCACGATAGATCCCCGGCCATACCAGGCGGCTCTGGACGACGCAAAAGCTGCGCTTGCAAAATCGGAAGCTGAACTCGCCCTTAACGAAGCCACTTTGAAAAGATATGAGGGCCTTCTTGAAGCCAGCTACGTTTCTACTCAGGACATCGATTCACTGAAGGCAAAAGTGCGGGCCGGACATGCCGATGTGGACGGGAGAAAAGCCGCAGTTGAAAATGCAGAGATCAACCTCGACTACTGCTCCATTCGTTCTCCACTCGACGGTATTGCCGGCACTTATCAGGTCGATGCCGGAAATGTGGTTTCGAACGGGTCCGGCGCCCCGATGGTCAATGTTCAGAATATCCGGACTCTTTACGTCGACTTCACCCTTCCCGAAAACGATCTGCTGGACGTAAAAAAAGCCCTTTCAGATCGCGGCAGACTCGACGTTGAGACCATTGCCCTGACGAATGATTCAGTAAAGGCAATGGCGGAACTCAAATACATCGATAACCGGATCCGGCAGGAAACGGGCACTGTGATGCTGCGGGCAGTAATGAACAACAATGACAGACTTTTCTGGCCCGGGCAGTCGGTCCGCGTGGAAGTCACTCTCGACGTCATCGAGGACGCTCTCCTGATTCCATTCCCGGCCCTTCAGTACGGACAGCAGGGTCCTTTCGTCTTCGCGGTATCTTCGGAACAAAAGGCGGATATCAAAGTTGTGAAACCAGGACAGCGGCACGGCGATATGATAGCGATTTCTGACGGCCTCTCGAAAGGAGACACTGTGGTTGTCACGGGGCAGCTCATGCTGGCGCCCGGAGTAACGGTCATGAATATACCGCCTCAAGGCCCGCCCGGAGGAGGAAAACCGCAGCCTGGAGCAGCCGCACAGCAGGAAAAGAATTAACGGGGCGTGATGAGGAGCATTTCCGAACCCTTCATTCACCGGCCGGTCATGACCACACTCGTCACTTTGAGTGTGATTATCTTCGGAATTTTTTCTTATCGGCAGCTTCCTGTAAACGCGCTGCCAAACGTCGATTATCCGGTTATTTCAGTAAGCGTATACTTCCCCGGAATGGAACCCGCGACGATGGCTGCAAATGTGGCGACGCCTCTCGAGCGGGAATTCATGAAGATCCAGGGGCTGGAGCTTGTGACTTCCCAGAGCAGCATGGGGGCGACGAGAATAACTCTGCAGTTCAACCTGGACAGAAACATCGACGGTGCCGCGTCCGACGTTCAGGCCGCGATTTCCAGAGCCGGATCTTCTCTACCGCCCGATCTTCCCGCCCCTCCTGTTTATGAAAAGGTCGATCCGAACAGCCATCCGATTTTTTTCATCGCTCTTATTAGCAACTCTCTCACTCTCGGGCAGCTTTACGATTATGCATCCACGCAGATCGGCCAGCGCATGAGCATTCTGCCCGGTGTTTCGCAGGTCGCCGTTTACGGAGTTCCCCGCGCAGTCCGCATAGCTGTAGACCCGCAGAAGCTCCTGAACCGAGGCATCACGATGAGCGACGTCGCAGCCGCAGTGCAGCAGGGAACTGTCTCGATCAGCAAGGGAAACCTTCAGGGACCGGGGACTTCGTTCATGCTGACGGCAAACGGCCAGCTCGAGACTGCCGAGGACTACCAGAACCTGATTATCGCCTTTAAGGACGGCGCGCCTGTTTATCTCAGGGATATCGGCGATGCTCTGGAAAGCCTCCAGGATATAGACGTCAGTATGAACTTCTGGGGGAGAACCGCTCCAAGGTTCCATGCAGGGGTCATGCTTGCAGTTATACGGGCGCCCGGCTCCAACACCATCGCTGTGGCGGATGCCATTGCCGGACTGATACCACAGTTTCAGGCTGAGATCCCCCGCTCCATTCAGTTGATTCCGCTTCACAACTCCGCGCTCAGTATTCTCGATTCGCTGAACGATGTGAAGGAAACCCTGATGATTGCCTTTGTGCTCGTAATCATCGTCATATACCTGTTCCTCGGCCGCTGGCGGGACACTATCATTCCCGCCGTAGCTCTCCCCCTTTCAATCCTCATCACATTCGTGTGCATGCGGGCGCTTGGCTACAGCATAGATAACCTGTCCCTGCTTGCGCTTGTGCTTGGAATCGGCTTCCTTGTCGACGACGCCATTGTGTTTCTCGAGAACATGGTTCGAAGAATGGAGGAAGGCGAAGCACCGATGGAAGCCGCCGTAAACGGCGCGCGACAGATTAGTTTCACTATTCTCTCGATGACCCTCTCACTCGCCGCTGTGTTTATTCCCCTCGTTTTCATGAGCGGTCAGCTCGGACGCGTCTTCAGGGAATTCTCGGTTATAATCGTCATCGCGATTCTTGCCTCGGGCGTGGTGTCGCTCACGCTGACTCCCCTTCTCTGCGCGAGGCTTCTGAAAGGACGGCACCAGTCCGGGAAAAGCCGCCTGGAGCTTTATGTCGATCGGATAGAGGATAAGGTTCTCAGTTTCTATTCAGAGAGTCTTCACTGGTTCATGAAGAGAAAACCGCTTTCGATCCTGCTATGGACGATATGTCTTGCAGGCACAATATTCTTCATGATTACCCTTCCAAAATCCTTTCTCCCGCCCGGAGACAGCGGTGTTGTAATGGGCGTATTCATGGCCCATGAAGCATCGTCCCCGGATCAGATGAAGCGATATCAGAATCAGGTGGATGCGATCCTCCGGAAGAACCCTTATGTGAACTACACCCTTACTGTCGTTAACGTCACCCAGCTTTTCGGTTCTTCACAGGGATTCACAATCGCATTCCTCAAAGATCGCCGCGGAAGGCCGCCAATCGACGAAGTCTCCGATCAGCTCAGGAAAAGCCTTTTTGTCATTCCGGGCATAATCCCGCTCTTGAGACCCCTTCCCGCGCTTGAAATTCCG
>CAYQVO010000001.1:202006-218825 GCA_964421085.1 uncultured Bdellovibrionales bacterium
CACCGAGAACCGGCAGGGGCAGTACGCGTATACTCTTTCAGGCATCGACGCAGACGAGGTGTACAAAGCTGCGTCGGCTTTGCAGATGCAGCTTATGCAGACCCCGGGCTTCGCGTCAGTGTCAACGGATCTTTTCCTGCGGAGTCCTCAACTTCGGATCAACATACTCCGGGATCGCGCGTCGATGCTGGGCATCAACGCGCGCGACATTGAACAGCTTCTGAAAGACGCTTATTCGGAGAACTATGTATACCTCATAAAGGCACAGACGCAGCAGTACCAGGTAATAGTCGTTGCGGACGGGAAATACAGGGCCAATCCGGATAATCTGAATCTCCTCTACCTGAAGTCTCCGTCCGGACAAATGGTGCCTTTAAGAGAGGTTGCGAACTGGGAAATCGTCCCGGGCCCGCAGTCTGTGAACCACATAAACAACTTCCCGTCCGTCACGGTCTTTTTTGACCTGAAACCCGGCTTCGCTATCAGCAATGCGATGGCAGCCATCAACACTATTGCCGACAGAATAATTCCGGCTTCGGTAGTGAAGAAGTTCGAAGGGGAAGCTGAAGCCTTCAGCGAAACGATCTCCAGCCTCACTGCCCTTCTTTTTGCGGCGGTTTTCGTGATGTACATAATTCTCGGCATTCTTTACGAAAGCTATGTGCATCCGCTGACCGTGCTTTCATCCCTGCCTGTCGCGACTGTCGGCGGTCTGGCCACGCTCTATCTTCTCAGACCTGAGCTTTCACTGTACGCATACATCGGCCTTTTCATGCTGATGGGTATTGTGAAGAAAAACGGCATAATGATGATTGACTTTGCGATCGAACTGCAGAACCAGGGGGCTTCTCCGTACGACGCGGCGCACAAAGCGTGCCTCGTCCGTTTCAGGCCTATTTTGATGACATCGCTCGCCGCGTTCATGGGAGCGCTGCCGATTGCGCTCGGCTGGGGAGCAGAAGGCTCTACGCGGATTCCACTCGGCCTCGTCATTGTCGGCGGAATGGTCGTATCGCAGCTTGTGACTCTTTACATTACGCCGGTTATTTATCTGTATTTTGATCAGGTCCAGGACCGGCTCGACAGGACGGCATTTTTCGCAAGGAAAGCCTGAGGACATTCAGAATAATCTCAGCAGCCGGTCCGTGGTCAGCGAGTGCCGGCTTAACGCCTCCGAAGGTAAATTGTCTGCAGCTGGCTGATTGCCGCGATCTCTTCTCCGGCTGGGATCCAGCCTGCGCTCATTCTCACCTTGAGGAGTTTCGAAGACCTCATGACTTTGCGTCCCTGTTTCGTGAAGTTGAGACGCATAGTGCCGGACGATATCAGGGAAAGCCTGAGCTTACCGGCAGCAAGAACCCTGTTGGAAAAAGCGGGCTGAAGATACGCCGCTTTTTTCCCCGCAACTTTGTATCTGGCCGTAAGCTTCACATTGAGCATGCCGGCAAAAGGCGACTTCGCAAATCTCAGCTTGATCGAAGACTTCCTCGCGAGCTTTGAAAGACTGATACTCTCGATTTTCTTCCGGACGCGGTTCATCGACCTGTCAATGAACGGCACCATTTCGACCGGATCCGGCGCAGGGGTGGGTTTTCGGAGGGTCTTGAAGAACGCGGATAATTTCCTGTCGGTGACGGCTCCTTCCTGCGCTTTGTAGCTGCACTCGTAGAATTCGGCATCGGGACTTCCATTACCGGTTCCACTGCACATGCCTTCGAATCTCTCAAAGGACGCCTCCCAGAGGTTTCCGTCTCCAAGGTCTCCCGTGTGAGAATCCTTGAGCGCAAAAATGCGGACACTGGTGTCGGCCGGAAGCTCAGGGAATGAACACTTGAGTTGTGCCGGCTGAAGCGGCGTAAAGAGAGTGCTCAGAATCTCTTCCGAATAATCAAAGGGGCATTCACCAAGCGGGACAAGTCCTTCAGCTGAATCTTTCCGAAGGAGAAGTCTCCCAACAGGAGCCCCGTCGCCTGAAAGCTCAACTGTCAAGTTGTAAGCAGGCGGCGCGCCGTCAGCATGTCCGGAACAGGGCAGACACACTGGAAGAGCGAGTAAAAGGACCGCAAGAGAGAGAATTCGAGGGCGCATATGGACCTCCGTTGGTTCACTTTTTGTCAACATCACCAATAGCATGGATGGCTGAATTACTCAAAGTGAGGGACCGGCGACGGCTTACTTATCCTCCTCGCTGATCATCTGCTGAAGAAGTTCGTAGCGTGTCTTCTCCTGGAGCTCCCGACGTTTTTCCGCAGCTTCGGCGTCAAGAGGACGAACGTTCCGGCGGTTCTTCGATTCCACCTTCTGCTGCTGCTTGACCGCTGCAGGCGCCTTTTCACCTGCGGGTTCAAGTCCCGGCTCTCCAGGTTCCGGGTATCCCACATCGGGGGCCAAATCCAGCCCCATCCCGGCCGAAATTCCGGATGCGCCTCTCTGCATCGCCCGGAACTGGCTTTGATTGTAGGAGTCTGTTCTCACAGTCAGAGCTTTTGGAATCCGAATCACATCATCGAGAAAAATCCTGTTGACATCGATGTCCGGATTAACTTCGGCAAGGGAATGCCAGTTTTTTGCGTCACCTGTATACCACCTTGAGATTAAAGCAATGGTTTCCCCCGCGTACCGGACCTGATGGTAAATAACAGGTATGTCCTTTTTCGGGCCGGGCTCGCCGATTCGTTTTGGTTTTGAACTGGAGCATGCTGAAACGAGAGCAAGAAAAACAAAGAGCAGACTTTTGACGAGATGCGCTTTCACATCTGATATTTTATCCCTGTTCACACCTTACGACAAGAACGGGCTTTTCAGTTCACCGCCTCGCGCATATCGAATCGGGCAGGCGGTGATACTGGTACGGCTTCCTGAGGTCGAAATAGTGGCTCCTGTCGGGAAGCAGCGGGAGATTAAGGCCGAAAACCGACGAAAATATGAGCCGGAACGAATTAACCGGTGAAATGGCAGGATAAAGCTCTTCCTGTATCGATGCCGGAACCCGGTAGGCATGCAATATCGGAAGTCTTTCACGGAGTTCCGACTTCTCCATCGAAAGCCAGTTAAGCCTTGCGCCCGGGCCATGATCGCCTGTAAGAAGAATCATGGCTGAAGGGTCAGCGGCAATCAGTCTCTCAAGCATTCTGCCCGCAAGCTCATTAACCCACACGATCTGTTCTGCATAGCCGGCAATATATCTCTTCTTTCCCAGAAGACGTACTATATCGTTTCCATCGTACATACTGAAATCGTGCCTGTGATTCACGGGAGAACCGTCCCTCTTGAATACAAAAGGGGGATGAGGCGTCATTATATGAGCAAACACGAATTGCGGAGCCTGCCGAGCCTGACGCGGGACAATGTCAAAAGCGTATTGAAGCCTCTGCCTGTGGACATAATATTGAAAATTCACGAGATAGGAACGCCGGCCAAATATCTTGAGAAGGCTGCGAAACGGAGACTTTGCTATAAGGACATCCTGGAATTCTGTGGTGACGCCCTTGAGCATGAGAGTTTCATCAGTATCATCGAATCTTCCCGTCCCCGAATAACCAGTCACGACAGCTGTCACACTGTACCCCATAGACTTCAAGGTCGACATTACCTGATTGTGATTCAGATGAGCGACAAGCGGAGTTGTAGATGAAAGATCTTCCGTGAGTTCCGGTGCTGTAACCTCGATGTAGTTCATGTTGAGGAGCGCATTAAGAGAATGAATCGTTTTGTGGTAATTGGCGCACGCATCAGAAGCTATGTAGAAGCCGAGTTCCCTCAACTTTTTCTCGAACCTGCTCGAATCCACTCCATAGTAATCCTTGAGCCTGTCAAAACGGCCGTATCCATCGAGGATAATGACATAGATATTCGGAAAACCTTCGTTTTCTGTTTTCACCTTCACTGACCGTTGCCCAGCCGATGCCGGCGGGGAGGACACGCTTGCTTCCCTCATATATGCTGAAAGACCCTGAATACCGGCAGTAAGAAGCATCACAGAAAGAATAATGTTGAGCGCCGCGTTTGCTCTCCTCACAGATGCGCTGAATTCACGGATCCTTAACGCAGCAGCGACGAGAAAGAGAGCATAAAAAATGAAAACGAGATGCTCATCGGACAGCATCGACTCGAAAATACCCTTGTCAGAAAGGAGAGTGACAAGGCTTTTGAAGTAGAAAAATTCAAGGAGGAAGATTCCGGTTACAAGGCCCGCAGTCTGCCATTCCCTCATCGCCAGGCGTGCGACCAGGTAAACAAAGCCGGTGAGAAGTACCATCACCCCGAGAGGCATGAGCATTTCCTTCGCCTCAAAGCGGCCGAGATTGGCAATAGCGGTGTTGAACACCGGCAGAACCGCGAGGATAAACGGATAGATCGGGAGGGCAGCCATATTCACTGAGGAACCAATGTGCTGGCAAAAGACGGCTGAGTCAATAGCCGGGCCGCCCGCGTTCGCAGGTTCACGACCATCATCAGGGATGTGGTGCTGAAAACCGCGGGCTTACTGATAGGTCGAGGTCCTCACGTCCAGTGACCCATCCTTCACGCCGACCTCTATTCTCCCCCCGTCGGGAAGATTGTCCGCGATTATATGCCGCGCAATCTTCGTCTCGAGCTCCCTCTGCAGGAAACGCTTGAGCGGACGCGCCCCGTAAACGGGATCATACGCGGTCTTTGCGACGAACTTCTCAGCCTCGCTGGTTACATCAAGCGAAAGGTTTCTCACTTTCAACCGGCCCCTGAGCTCCTCGAGCTGCAGATCGACAATCTTTTCGATCTCTTCGAGCGTAAGCGGCTTGAACAGAACGATATCGTCGATACGGTTCAGAAACTCAGGACGGAAAGCTCCCCGGAGTTCGCCCATTACAGCATCCCGGGCAGAATCAATAATCTCGCCCTTCGTCGTTATTCCTTCAAGAAGATACTGCGAACCAATATTAGAAGTCATGATTATGACTGTATTCTTGAAATCCACAGTGCGCCCCTGCGAATCGGTCACACGACCGTCGTCGAGAATCTGAAGCAGCACGTTGAAAACATCCTGGTGCGCTTTTTCAATCTCATCAAACAGCACCACAGAATAAGGCTTCCGTCTCACAGCCTCTGTAAGCTGTCCGCCTTCTTCATACCCCACGTAACCCGGAGGCGCGCCGACAAGCCTCGACACAGCAAACTTCTCCATGTACTCGCTCATATCGATGCGAATCATGTTGTCTTCAGTATCGAACAATGCTTGAGCAAGCGCGCGGGCAAGTTCGGTCTTTCCTACCCCCGTAGGTCCGAGGAAAATAAACGAGCCAATAGGCCGCCTGGGATCCTTGATGCCCGACCGCGAACGGAGTACGGCATCCGCCACTGCCTGCACCGCCTCATCCTGCCCTATCACTCTTTTGTGAAGGATGTCATCGAGACGCAGGAGTTTCTCCCTCTCGCCCTCGACAAGACGCGTTACAGGGATACCCGTCCATCGCGAGACAATCTCCGCAATTTCTTCTTCGGTAACCTCTTCCCGAAGAAGTCTCGGCCCTCCGTCTCCTGTTTTAAGAGCGTTCTCTTTCGCAGCAAGCTCCTTCTCCATTGCCGGAAGCTTCCCGTGCCTGAGCTCGGCAGCTTTGTTTAAATCGTACTGACGCTCGGCCTTTTCAACTTCATACCGGGTCTGTTCTATCTGCTCGCGAAGCGCCTGTATCCTGTGAATTCCTTCCCTTTCATGCTCCCATTGCGCCCGCATTGCCGCAGCCTGCTCCTTCTGGCCTGCAAGTTCTTTCTCCAGTTCCCTGAGCCTGTCCTTGCTCGCCTTGTCTTTTTCCTTCCTGAGAGCAGCTTCTTCGATTTCAAGCTGCATTATACGGCGCGTCACTTCGTCCAGCTCAGCGGGCATCGAGTCGATTTCAGTCCGAATCGTCGCGCACGCTTCATCCACGAGGTCTATCGCCTTGTCCGGAAGGAAGCGGTCTGTAATATACCTGTGAGAAAGAACCGCAGCGGCTACAAGCGCATTATCCTGAATATGCACTCCGTGATGGACCTCGAAACGTTCCTTGACACCGCGAAGTATGGAAATGGTGTCTTCAACATCCGGCTGATCGACCATCACCGGCTGGAACCGGCGCTCGAGCGCCGCGTCTTTTTCCAGATACTTCCTGTATTCGTCAAGAGTGGTCGCTCCAATACAGTGCAGTTCTCCGCGGGCAAGCATGGGCTTGAGCATGTTGCCTGCATCCATTGAGCCTTCCGCCCGGCCGGCACCCACAATCGTGTGAAGTTCGTCGATGAAGAGAAGGATTTTGCCTTCGGATTTCCTGATCTCCTGAAGCACAGCTTTGAGCCGCTCTTCGAATTCGCCGCGGTACTTGGCACCTGCGACAAGCGCTCCCATATCAAGGGCAAAAATTGTCTTGTCCGCAAGACCCTCCGGAACGTCCTTTCGCACGATGCGCTGGGCCAGACCTTCGACTATCGCAGTTTTTCCAACGCCTGGTTCTCCAATCAAAACCGGGTTGTTCTTTGTTTTCCTCGAAAGAATTCTTATGACACGCCGTATCTCGGCGTCACGGCCGATAACCGGGTCGAGTTTCCCTTTGTTCGCCTCCTGCACAAGATCCCGTCCGTACCTCTGCAGCGCCTCGTAAGTCTCCTCGGGGTTCTGGCTCGTGACCCGCTGATTTCCGCGAAGCTCAGTAAGGGCTTTGAGCACCGGGTCCTTCGAAAGCCCGAACAGACGAAATACATCCGCGAGAGCCTTGTCTCCCTCATCGAGCATTGCGAGAAAAAGATGCTCGACGGAGATGTATTCATCCTGCAGACGTTTCGCCTCTTCGTCCGCTTCCGCGAGAATTTTGGCTGTGCGCTGCGAAATGAATATCTTGTTCGGATCTACCCCTGGTCCTGTAACACTCGGCTTCCTGTCGAGTATGCGATCGACATCCGATTTCAGGTTTTCAACAGAGACGTTCATTTTTCGCATCAGTCGCGGGATAAGTCCCTCGCTCTGATCGAGAAGAGCGATGAGCAGATGCTCAGGTTCGACTTCAGTGTTGCCGCGCCGCACTGCCCGGCTCTGCGCATCCTGAATTGCTTCCTGTGATTTCTGTGTAAAGCGGTTAAAATCCATCGAATCCCCTCATTATTGCCGCGGATTAAATTTCGAAATTGACCTCAATTTTTCGTAAATCTCTTTTTCTTCTCCGGTGAGATGCCTGGGAACTGCCACCTGTATCTCCACATAGGCATCTCCCTTTGCGCCGTCTTTACCGGCGCCCTTCCCTTTAAGCCGAAGCTTTGTGCCGCTTTGGGCTCCTGCAGGAACCTTGACCCGCACGCTGCCCTGAGGAAGCAGGACATCGACATCCGCACCAAGCGCTGCTTCCCAGGGAGAGACGGGAACTCTCACATTCAGGTCTTTTCCCTGAAGAGAGTAAATGTTATCCGGCGCCACTTTTATATGAAGAAGAAGATCTCCGGAGGGAGCGCCCTGACTGCCCCTTCCTCCCTGCCCTGCGAGCCTGATTATTGTTCCATCCATCGATCCCGGAGGAATGGTCACATCAAACGATCTGACTTTCTGTTCAGGCATTCCCGAAGCGCCCTCCTCCGTGCTGCTGAGAGTTATCCTTCTTCTTGCCCCGTTTACTGCATCATGAACGGAGATCTCGAGCGATGCCTCCTGGGTATCACCGGCTGCGGGACGCTGCTGGCCAAAGCCCCGGCCGCCGGTGAAGATCTTCCTGGCGCCGTGTGCGCCGCCCCCGAAAATACTCTCTGCGCCGCCCCCGAATGCCTGCGTTCCCTCAAAGCCTTTTCCGAAAAGCATTTCGAAAAAGTCGCTGAAGTCCCCACTGCTCCCGAAGCTGAATCCGCCATGCTGGAAACGTACGTTCCCCCCTCCAAACTGTTTTTCCCAGTCGGGCGGGGGCTTGAACTCCTGACCTGCTTTCCAGTTCGGCCCAAGCTGGTCGTACAGTTTTCTTTTTTCAGGATCGCTCAGGACCTCATAAGCCTCGTTTATCTGCTTGAATTTATCTTCGGCATCTTTGGCTTTATTGACATCCGGATGGTACTTTGCCGCAAGCTTGCGAAATGCTTTTTTCACCTGAGCAGCCGAAGCATCTCTTGCAATGCCCAGCGTCTGATAATAATCCTGATACGAAACAGCCAATTAAATACCCTTTGAACACCCAAACTGTTGCTTATTTCAATTAGATAAGCATCTGAGGCCGGTTTTCAATGGGTAATCTCACGCTGGACCGCTACCTCGTCACTGTTCCCCGCCATGCGGCAACACAGGAATCGCCATTGGAGCAACCCAGGGTCGAGACGTAAATATGGTCCGCCTTTTTCCGGGTCAGGCGGTTGAACTGCCACAAATATCTCCTCAGACACACGACATCGTCCAGGCGGTCGTAATCTCCGGAAGAGAAGGAAAAACTGTTTTTGTACGCAAGGCCGGTTTTTGTTCCCCTCTGCCCGACGACTCTGACGGTCAGCCGCTTCCCTGACTGGCTTATCCGGTATCTGACCTTGACCACCTTTGGATTAATATCGCATGTGTCGACGACCGGAGTCATTGTGCCCCTCCATGTGCCGGCGTATTGAGCTTCCGCCGTTCCGGACGCAAATGACGTCAGTATCGATAATGCTGCGAGGGTGCGAAAAAACGGGAGGATGGCGAATCTCATAACAATCTCCGGCTGAATTAACTGGACAATTTCAGATTAACTCTTGTATGCCGGCGTTCATTCTGTCAATAGCTCCCTGGAATTCGCTTCAGATCCAGCCGGTTGAATTTTAAGAACGATGATGAGCTTCCTCATGTCAGCGGAAGGATTTACGGTATTACATCTGCCACCGGTCGGGCTGTTATGAACGAGGATCGCGATCAGTGGAGAGACTACTACGCACAGTGCGCGCAGCTTGAGGACGAGTACCTTCAGACCGCGAAGTTCGACGTACTGCCCGTTCACTACCGTGCCATAGTCAAAGAGATAAAAGAAAAACTCGACCTTCGAAATTCCGACTTCCTCGTCGATGTGGGGTGCGGCAACGGACTAATCGACATCGCTCTTGCAAAAGTATGCAGAAAGGCCGTCGGCGTCGATTTTTCACACCCTGAACTCCGGCATGCAGTCAAAAAGAGCCGGCAGAGCCCGAACATCGACTACGTATGCGGAGAGGCGTGTCATATTCCGCTTCCGGACAGTTGCGCCGACAAAGTTCTTCTCTACAGTGTAACCATGCATTTCGGAATCGAAATTTTCGCGCAGGTCGTCGGCGAGCTTATCAGAATATGCAGACCAGGAGGACTGATTCTCGTCGGAGACAATGTGAGCGAAACGCGGTACGGACGGCGAAAAAGAGACCTTATAGGCATGTTCAGGGAGTATTGCGCGCTGAACCCCGAAAAGCTTTCCCTGATACCTCTGCGTGTGGCGCTCTTTCACGCCGCAAAAAAAGTCCGGCAGTTCCAGGTGAATTCGAATCGAAGGGCCGGACTGTCGGCACGCCGGCATGTTTCTGTGCCTCAAGACTTCGAACTCGCGGACGAAGAAGGCTCGCTCCGGATAGTGAAGCAGCTCGGGCAGAGCGGCGTCATCCTTCAACAGAACTTCCGCCTGCCCTATGCCCGGTACCGGTACGACCTGTTGATACGTGTCTCGAAGCAGGAACAATAGAACCTGAAACCTTTTCGACACTCGTCTTTCCTGCCAGCGGACACTGTATGGGCTTCGTCATTCCTCGCCGGATTTTCACAGGAATTCGGCTTCGAACACCGGCGAATAGCCGCCGAAGAACTTGAGGACCGGCACGACGATGAGAGCATTTCCCGCGCCGGGATACGGGAACTGCTGGATTCGGCAGCAGGATGGCATCAATCAGAACCGGGTTACTGACTGGGGCGCGACCCGGCATGGCCCTTCGTAATTTCCCGTTAAGGTGTCCCCCCTTGCTGTACGAATCGTTCCTCTGTTACTTTCACACAAATTCAGGATACCGAGTTGAAGTCCTGTATGTAATGAAACACGGCGACAGGGGAGAGACATGCCGGTAGAATTCGAGTTTTATAAAAAACCAGCAAAAGACGTTCTGGCGCACCTCTCAACGGACGCAAAAGAAGGACTTTCGGAGCAGGAGGCTTCCTCGCGTCTTAAGCAGTACGGAAGAAACGTCCTTCCGTCCCCACCGGCAATTCCCGGGTGGAAGAGATTTCTCGCGCAGTTTTCCGACATACTGACGTTTCTTCTTCTCGGAGCAACACTTGTCTCTTTTTTCGCATGGCTTCTGGAACGGGAGCATTCCCTTCCCTGCGAGACGATTGCAATTGCAGCCATCGTCCTCCTGAATGCCGTCCTCGGGTTTCTCCAGGAGAGCAGAGCGGAACGGGCTGTAGCTGCGCTCCAGGCAATGGCTGCTTCGCAGGCCAGAGTATTGCGGGATGGGCATCAGAGACTTGTCGCAGCAGGCGACGTCGTTCCAGGGGATATCCTTCTTATTGAGGAGGGAGACTCTCTCCCCGCCGATGGACGGGTAATAGAGTCGGTCTCCATGCACATAGCCGAAGCTGCTCTCACGGGGGAAAGCAGCGCCGTAACGAAAGACAGCGGGGCGCTTCCGGGCGATGCCGGGCTCGCAGATCGCTCCAATATGATTTACAGCGGCACAGTTGTCGTGTCGGGACGGGGACGGGCGGTTGTCACTGCAACAGGGGCAGATACTGAAATAGGCAAAATAGCGGGCTCTCTCGCGCTGACGAAAGAAGACAGAACTCCCCTGCAGAATGAGCTGAACTGGACAGGGAAACGTCTTGCAGCAGGAGTCGTAATCATAACTCTTGTTATCGCCATGACTCTCATCCTGATGGGAGGCGTGTCCACCTTCCATGATTTCATCCAGCTGCTGCTGCTCTCCGTATCCATTGCTGTTGCGGCCGTTCCGGAAGGTCTGACAGCAATCACGACCATCACCCTGTCCGTCGGTATGCAGAGAATGGCCCGCCGCAACGTGATAGTCAGAAAGCTTTCCGCTGTTGAAACCCTCGGCTCAACCACTGCTGTATGCACTGACAAAACGGGCACACTTACAAAAAACAAGATGATGGTGAGGGCCGTAATTACTGCGGGCGGCAAAGCTGTGCTGACAGGGAGCGATTACAGCCCTGAAGGAACGGCGACACGAAACGGAGTTCCTGTCACTGATGCCGGTTTTCTTTATGAGCTTCGCCAGATGCTTGGAATCGCAACCCTGGTGAATAACGCAAACCTTGTCGAAAGAGAAGACGGCGGCTGGGAAGTCGAAGGAGATCCGACAGAAGCCGCGCTTGTGGTGGCAGCTCACAAAGTGGGATTAACCGAAGCAGGCATCGAAGCTGAATTTCCGAGGCTGGGAGAAGTTCCGTTCACATCGGAAAGAAAAATGATGAGTACCGTCCATACTGAACCAGGCGGCTCCGGGCTGAGAGTGGCTGTCAAGGGCGCCCCTGATATACTTCTTTCCCGCTGCACCCGGGAGCTGGCTGGACAGGAAACTCGAGTACTGACCGGCGACCGCCGGAAAGAAATACTCTCCCATGTTGAAGAAATGGCATCGGAGGCCCTTCGTACCATAGCAATAGGCTCCCGCAGCATCCCGGAGAGCCCGCGTGATGAATGGAACGAATCAATCGAACAGGAACTTGTGTTTCTCGGTGTTGCCGGAATCATGGATCCCCCGCGGCCGGAAGCAGGAGCAGCGGTGCAGGCGGCACAGGCAGCAGGCGCGCGTGTAATAATGATAACCGGAGACCATCCGGTAACCGCACGTGCAGTTGCTGCGGAGCTTGGCATAGCAGGCGCTGAAGGAGGATTCATCACCGGCGCCGATCTCGAGAAAGCCGATTCAGACGAACTGCGGAAGATGTCCGAAAGCTCGTCGATTTACGCCAGAGTCGCTCCTGAACATAAGCTCAGGATAGTGAATGCTCTGAAGGAGACCGGGCAGATCGTCGCCATGACCGGAGACGGGGTTAACGACGCGCCTGCACTGAAGAGAGCTGATATCGGCGTAGCAATGGGAATAACAGGGACGGATGTATCGAAACAGGCGGCCGATATGATCCTGACTGATGATAATTTCGCGTCTATTGTGGCCGCCATGGAAGAAGGCCGTTCCATATTCAAGAGTATCCGCAACGCCCTGCAGTATCTTCTCTCGTCGAATACCGGCGAGCTTCTCACCATGTTCCTCGGAGTGGTCCTGGCGGACATGTTCGGCCTTTTTCCGGAAAGAGGAGTCTCAGTGGTCGTTCCGGTCCTCGCCGCGCAGATCCTGTGGATAAACCTCCTCACAGATTCCGCACCCGCTCTGGCGCTCGCAATGGAACCGGCCGACCCTCTCCTCATGAAAAATCCGCCAAGAGATCCTTCGCGAAGAGTCATAACTCCGGAAATGTGGCTTTCGATTTTTCTTATCGGGGCTTTGATGGCCCTCGGAACCCTGCTTGTCATGGACGCTTCCCTTCCAGGGGGATTGATCGAGGGAACCGGAACAATGCCGCATGCCCGCACGACGGCGTTCACAACTCTCGTGTTTTTTCAGATCTTCAACATCTTCAATGCCCGCTCCCCCGGGAAGAGCGCTTTTGCGGGAATTTTTGCGAATAAGTGGGTATGGGCTGCCGCAGCTTTATCCGTCCTGCTTCAGGTCCTGGTCGTTCATCTTCCACCGCTTCAGATCGCTTTTCGGACGACGCCTCTCTCGACTCAGGACTGGATCGTGTGCGTTTTGACCGGAAGCACGGTTTTATGGCTGAACGAATGTGCGAAGGCGCTGAAGGCCGGGTGAAGGCGGTAAAACAAGGACTCAACCCGCGCCCCGAATATGCCGTGCAAGTTGTGCTTGTGAAATTCCACTGCAAAGCAGATCCGATACTGCTCATTGATCCTGATACTGAAACGGGCCTTCCTGTCTCCTTTAAGCTTTTTGAGTCTCAATGCCGGCCATGCTTCAAGACTTTCCAGAGAATTGATGTTATCCGGAAAGATCATCTTTTTTCTGCGATCGGCGCGAGCCCGACATTATCACCGTAGCCAACAACCGTGAAGTTCCTGATCCTGACCTCGAAGCAATCGGGATACGAGTCGCCGACAATGACGTTTGATATACTGGTTAAGGTAAAAATGTTCCACAGGAGTTTCTCTCCTGTAGCTCTTTCATGAAGCAAAACGCCAAGTGCCATGAGTCGAGGATCGGGAGCACTAATAGTAAGTTTTTTGTTCTCAAGATTATCTTGGACTGCTTGTACTGCATCTGTCTTTGGCAACCCGCGCGTTTCAGGCTCTGTTGAAATTTCCATCGGGACAATAACCCAGGCAGGAATATCATGAGCATGTGAGGCAAAGCTTCCCAGCCTAACGGAATTTGTCACGTCCATTCTCCAACCGCTTTCAGACGCCTTTGCAAGATCAATTAGAGAAAATCCCGCATCAAGAACCAGCATGCTTTTTACAGGTTGAGCAGCGCAAAGAGCTGCGAGTTCCGGAGAAATTGGCGGAATTTCTCCCGGCACTCCAAGCCTAAGCTCCTGATATGCTTCTGAGCCATGTATGCGGCCTTCGTCTCGAAGTGTTTTTTCTGTCACAGCCGCTTCTGTTTGGGGGTTGCGCGATCCCGTCGCAGCAAGAAGAGCCCTTTGTTGTTTCATCTCCTCAGCTAATGCAATTACTCGACACAGCCCTTCATCCGTCAACTTAGACGCAGTGAGGTCATGTATTATCCCGGTTGCTTTTTTTTCGGTTGCTCTTTGTTGCCTCGCGTCCATTGAACCTCCTTCCTCGGTTGTCTCTTGATGACCCATCGGTCTATTGGCATCATAAAGGACTATGGTTCTTAGTCAAATTGCAGCTGCCGGATGAAAAACGAGGGCGTTTTGCAGTTTATTGACACTTCTTGAAGCTTGTTGCCCCCGTCGGTCCAAATTTGGTCCGCGGAAAATGCCTCGGCGGAAGAAATTTCCAATAAATTTCTTCGATTCCTAAGATCAAGAATCCAAAACTCAACGATCGATTTTTTGTAATTCCGACCGGCGCGAGCCCGATACGATCACCGCCATCGTCATCAAAATTGTTGAAGCAGCCGCTGACGAGGAACAAACGCCCCTGGAGCGCGACTCCCCTCGAGGCTGTACAACCACAAAAGTTGCTTGATCGGACGCAACGCACCCTTCAGCGTCACAGATAGCGGTCCCCCGCCTCTCGAGCCCTCAATACACGGGCAGGCACGCCAACTGCCACTACTCCTGGAGCGACATTCTCCGCAACCACTGCTCCAGCGCCAATCACCGTATGTTCACCAATCTCGACTTCATGCACTACGCTGGCACCAATTGAAATGGCCGAGCACACGCCGATTCGAACTTTACCCCCGATAGTTGCTCCCGGTGCAAGACTCGAAAAGGGGCACATGATGCTGTCATGATCCAAAACCGCGTTGGTATTGACTATGCAAAACTTTTCTGCCCGACTGCCCGGATTCAAAATGGCCCCCGCCATGATTGCAGACCCTTCACCGACGAACACATCTTTCGCCAGCTGAGCGGAGGGATGGATAGCGGTTATAAAGGAGAATTGCGGAACTAACGAACGGATCTTTTCCACCACCTGCATGCGGCCCCAGTTGTCACCTACAGCAATAATCCCGCTGGTTATTCCTTTATCCCGGCAAATCATGGGCAAATCCTGCAACTTTCCAAGTATGGAGTAACCAAAGGCGCTTTCCCCTGCGTCTCGATAATCGTCGAGGAGACCGGCGATCAGGTGTTTCTTTTGCAGCTCAATACTATTAGCTAAGACTTTGGCGTGGCCCGAAGAGCCGATCATAATTATGGGTTCCATTCAGACTCGCTTTTGGTGATTCACACCCTGAATACCCTGCTGTGGGACATGCTTTAACTACCATGTCGGTTCTCTTGCGGTCAATCGGAGGCCTGGTGCCTTGACCCGACCATATCAGGCTGCTACGGTTCGAACCATGGATCGGCTGCATCACCTTTTCCCTGGAATTATTTCTCGTGTTACTCAATCTGCTTCCGAGCTCAGCTTGCTTCTTTTCTCCATCACTCTTGGAGTCGGCCAACTTTGCTGGCGTCTGAGGGCCCCGAAGTTCGATCAGAGTTATGGCTTCGCTCAGCTTCCACCATGGGGCTACGACTTTCGTTTATCTCTTCAGTGGGGCACCGCGCTGCGAGAAAGTGGGCTGGAGGGCTATCTGAAACTGCCTAACGCCTGGCCCCCGTTCGCGACTCTTTTTTACCTGCCGCTCGGGTTGTTAAACGGCGATGCCCCGTATTACATCCTGGTGGCGCTGCTGTTGGTATCTCTGCTCTTGTGTGTCGCGGTCAGTCTTAGACAGTTTTATTTCACCAATGCAAATGTGATGCAGTTTGCTTTGTGGGTGGTGATCCTGTGGGCTCTGCTGCTTGCATCGTTTCCCATGGTTTTCGCCATTGAGAGAGGAAACTCGGATGCGATCGTGGCAGCCCTGGCGGTACTTTCCCTGACAGCCCTGGAAAGTTCCCATGGTCTTTTATCGGTAGTAGCCCTTACCTTGTCCGCTCAACTGAAAATCTATCCGGCCATTCTTGCCGTCTTCTTCCTTTTGCGTCGACGCTATGCCCTGCTGTCCATGTTCGTGGTGCTTAATGCTGCTGCATTGTGCATACTCGGCATCAGAGCCCTGGAACATTTCGTATCGAGCGTGAATGTGCAGCTCGCAGGAAGCTCGTCGCATTTCAACCACTCTCTGTATTCATACATCACTTTGAAGGGGCTTCCAGAATCCATCGGTGTATCCACAGGAGCGCTTACAACGTTCAGCTCACTCGTATTGATCGCGATTTGGGCCGCAACCTGCGGCTTCGTATGGTGGAAAGCGCCAGTCCGGGACGGCAATACCCCAATGCGCTTGCGGCCAGCGGAAGCCGGCATCAACGGGATGGCCTTCGTCTTGATGTCGCTCCTGCCGGCCATAAGTTGGGACTATAAGCTCATCATCCACGTTGTTCCGCTCTTGTTGTTGGCGGGCGCCACCAAAGCAAGCGCAAATGTGTCATGGCTTGCCCTGAGTGCAACCGCTGCAGTCGGTGTATGTACCGGACTTCTACTTTTGCCGAACGATGGCTCTCCCCGCACTGTCGAACTGGTGGTTAACTTTCTTTTTTACGCTGTTTATACCTGGTCATCGTTCAAGCCTGGCACATGCTCAGCCGACCTTGCGCCGGCTTGAGATGACCCCGTACTTCCAGTTTAACCGCCTATTTTGAGGCATCGTCGGCGTAGCGCCTCCGCACCAGGTAAAGCGGCCGTTTCCTTGATTCATCGTAAATCCGCCAGACATACTCGCCTATAATGCCAAGCATAATCATCAGGAGACCTCCGATCAGCAGAACGACAATCATGAGCGGCGCCCAGCCTATGAAAGGCGTGCTAAGGAACATCCGGGCGTAAATAACGACCAGCGCATAAAGGAAACCGGCGGCGGCGAAGATGAAACCGAATAACGAAATGAACCGGATTGAAATGTATGATGTGGTTAGAAAACCGTCGATGAAGTATTTGAGCTTCTTGGCGAGTCCCCACTGCGATCTGCCGAACTTCCTACGCTGACGTTCATACGGTATAAGCGTGACACTGTAGCCAAGCCAGAGCACATCCCCCTGAAGAAACCGGTTGCGTTCCTCGATCGAGCACAAGACTTGATAGGCTTGCCGGTCGAGCAGAAAGAAATCGAAACCTCCGACCGGCATCGAAGGGACGGAAAGTCTGATGAGCCTGTAAAAAATTGTGGACATGACACGTGCAAAAAGGCC
>CAYQVO010000001.1:218835-223459 GCA_964421085.1 uncultured Bdellovibrionales bacterium
AACAACAACCTCTTTGCCGATTTGCCATTCGTTAATAAGTTTCCCGATTAGCTGGACAGGATCCTGCAGATCTGCCGAAATAACGATTGCAGCATCGCCTCGGGCTTCCTTCAATCCCGCCATGATAGCTGCAACCTGGCCGAAGTTTCTCGAAAGGTCGATCACTTTTACCAGCTGATCTTCTTCCCGCACAGCAAGCAGTTCTGACAGCGAGCTGTCGTCTGAACCATCGTTGACGAACACCATCTCTAATTCAATATCGCCGAAATTTTCCCGCATGAATGCTGCAACATTTTGGTAGGTGATCTTCAGCGAGCCGGCGTTCCGATATACCGGGATTACAAATGACACGATCTTCTTTTTCATAGCCGGCCTTTCAATACGGATTCGACTATCCGGCAGATTCTGTCAAGGTCTTCGTCCGGAAGTCCGCAATAGAGAGGCATGCACAGAATTCGCGATGCCAGGCTCTCAGCCTTTGGTCGAGGGGTGTAGGGGAATAGTTTACTCAATGTGTTGAGCGCCGGCCGGAAATACCGGCGGGGGAAAATGTCTTCCTTGTTCAAACATTCCTCCACGCGATTGCTCAAATATTCATCCGCGAATACCAGCGGCAAGTAACTAAAATTATACGACGAGGGATCATAGCTTTGAAAAGTAATCTCCGGGAGCCGGGACAGTCGGGCCTGATACTGCTCGTATTGTCGGCGACGCTCGGACCGCACATGGTCGAGATGCTTCAAATTTGCCAGGCCTAGCGCTGCATGTACTTCTGTCATCTTGCCGTTACAGCCGTCGTCGATGATGTTTTTGTTGTCATCATGCCCGAAGAATCTCAACCGTTGAAGTCTGGCAGTCAAATCGGGATCTCTGGATGTGCAGGCGCCTCCTTCTGCCGTATTGAACAACTTCGTAGCATGAAAGCTTGTACAGGATATGTCGCCACATTCCAGAACAGATGTCCCGCGATAGTTCACGCACATAGCGTGGGCAGCATCGTAGATAACCTTGAGCCCATGGGCTTTCGCAATCGAGTCGATTGCCTCAATATTGCACGGTCGCCCGAATACGTGGACCCCCAGAATCGCGCTGGTCTTGTTGGTTATGCAATCCTCGATTTGATCAGGATCGATGTTAAAGCTTTCGGAATCGACGTCCACAAAAACGGGTGTGCATCCTTCCCACACCACAGCACTGGCTGTAGCGATCCAGGTAAATGGGGTGGTGATGATTTCACCTCTCAGCTTAAGTGCGCGAATTGCGAGCTGAATTGCCACTGTGCCGTTGGTGAGCGCGACGAGGTGCTCAATCCCAAGATAGCGGCATAAATCCCGCTCCAGCTGCTGAACCAGCGGGCCATTGTGGGTAAGAATTCGGCGATTCCAAATGCCTTGAAGCAACTCAGCGTACTCCTGCAGGGGGGGGACAAATGGAATGGTTACTGGAATCATCATGCTCCCGTTAAATTTCTCACATCCTGTAAAAGCCGGGCCTGATGCACGGCGTCATCCAGCGTAGCGGAAAAATCTCCGCTGATCAGCACATTTCGGAAGTTTTCAATCAGCCGCAAAAACTGGTTATCCGGAGGTAATTGATGTTCTTCTCGAACCCCCTCGCTTTCGATAATTACCACGGGGGGTAATTGCGGAGGGGCAGTGAATATCCTGCTGGTGCTAATCTTGCCTTTGCTTCCCCAAATTTCGCAACTGCATTGATAAAAGTTGTCGAAACCGAAAGCAAGCTGAGCGATGCGACCGTCTTTATCACGAACCGTAGCGCTGCCATACATGTCGACCTTTCTCCGGGGATCAAGTGTCACTTGGGCGGCACATACCGAAAGTTCATTGCCGAGCAGCAGCCGGCATAGTTTCAAAGGGTAGCCGGCGGCGTCCCGGAGCACTCCTCCTCCAAGTTCAGGATCATACCTGAAGTTTCCGTCGGGCAGGGGTGGAAATCCAAAACTGGAACGAAGGAGGCGGAACTCACCGAACTTCGGCGACCGCATCGCATATTGAAGGAACTGAAGCTGAGAGTGCAGGCCGAACGCATAATTCTCCATCAAAAGGCGTCCTGCCATCTGAGCGGCTTCCGCCATCCGCATGGCAGCTTCGTAATCCTGCCCCAATGGCTTCTCCACCAGCACATGTTTGCCGTGCTGGAGAGCGCGGATTACCCATTCCTGATGGAGACCAGCCGGAAGCGGGATATACACGGCATCTATAGATTTATCATGAAGCAGCTCCTGGTAACCCACTATGCATCTACAGTGTCCAAGCGCGGCGAACCGCTCGGCTTTGTCTTGAGTACGGCTTGCGACGGCCGCCAGTTCCACCCCGTCGCATTGCAGCAGTGCAGGAATCGTCGATCGATATGCTATTTGTGCACATCCAAGCACGCCAAATCGGATCAAATTCACTCTTTTCCTGAAAAAAAATTTACACAGGCCAGAAGACTGCGAGCCTGAATATTGAGATAGTTGTTGTAGCGAACAAAACCTTTCAACTGGCGAAGCGTCATCCAAATATAATTATCCGGAACTGAAACAGGAAAGTCCTCGCCCGCCTCCACGATCAAATTATGATTCTGCTCCTTGAAGAAACGGCCTCCTTCCTCCGACTGCATTGAGGAATGCCGAACGGACCCGGGCGGCGCATTGAGCACGAAGTCGAGAAAGGGGGGCTTGAACTGCGCCGGAGCATCTCGGAAGTTACCGGTTATGCATTGCACGGTAGGGGCCATTTCGACGATATCAAGATTTCCAGCCTCCACCTTTGCCTGCACCAGGAAATGCGAAACGCCATTGATGCGCCGGACGATGAAGGCAATCAGTCCTTCCTGAGCCGGCTTCACCAGAGGCTGGGTCCACGTTTTTACCTCGCGGTTGTTTATCCTGACTCGAGTGGCAATCACTGAAAAATAACACCCAGTATGGTGGCTTATGGAAAATTGATCATGTCGCCACTCGTCCACATCCTTCAAGGGAATGCGTTCGGAAAGGAGTTCGAACTTGGTTTTCTGGATAGTCACCCACGAGATCACATCATCAATCGAGTGCAATGCCCCGTCGGAACTGAGAGCCGACCTTAACATGTCCTCAGAGTAGCCGCCCAATCCGGATTTCCCGGGCGTTGAATCGTAATCCGACCCGAACCGTATGCCCGAAATAACGGTCCGACTGTCCATATTGACCAGGTTGTCGGACTCAATCAAACGTTGGATCTGCCCCAGGGTCAACCAGCAGAAATTGTCGTACACCTCGATATCATCATGTACTTCAACAATCATATTTCTGTTACGCTTGCGGAAGAATCTGGCGCCTTGTTCCGACTGCAGCTGATCCAGAAGGACTGAAACCCGCCTTTCGCAGTTGAAATATTCCAGATACAAGGGAGTCACCCCCTGATGCACTCGAGTGTAATTGCTCCTGGTTGCCTGCAGCGTCGGTGACAACTGCACCACGTTAATGTTTCCCGGTTCAGCTTTGACTTGCATCAAGAAGTAAAGCAGGCCGTTAAATTCCTTAGCTATAATGCCCAGGAAACCAATTTCTGCCTGGTTAATAATAGGCTGCTTCCAATGCGGCTTCACCCCCCAGTTGGTTTCTACCCGCAGACCTTCAATTGAAAAAAACTTACCGCTGTGGTGACGAAGATTTCCGGTGCTATTATCAAAGGACCAATCCTCCAGTTCGGAAAACGGGATTTGCGTCACGTTGGTTTGGATTTCACCACGGATCCTGGCCAGCCAGGTTCTTACCTGGTTGGTCTGGATGAACGGATTCTCTTCAGTCAAGGCCGATCTTAGAAATCTGATTTGCTCTGAATTCTCCATCCTCAGCGCAGGACTTTACCATGTGGCAGGATTCATATCAACCACGCCGCTCCGTCTCTTGCACCAGGATAATGACTCTCTCACTTTCAGAATGGGTTCTCTGGACTATGACCGGCGGTACGATTCTCCGGTGAATTTCCACAATCTAAATGTGCAAAGGCTCAGGTGACACTTGTCGCGCAAGGAGCGCCCCTTTGTTTGATTGATATGATTAGCGCAGGAGAACCCGATTTATCGGGCAGTTTATCTCACTCCCCATACCTTCCCGTCTTTACTGCTGCAAGCCTCCCATTTACAAACACAATGGTCTCTGTGAAGTCATGCGGGCCGAAGTTGTAGAACCATTCCTCGATCTGGACAGAGCGAACGACTCCTGATGTTGTGCGTGGATCAGTTTTACTGCCGGGTGTTGTGTTACTGAGGAAGGAATACTCCGTGCGCTCGATAACGTCATCGGGGTCGCCGCAGTACTTGCGAACTTCGTACCTCGAGGCCCCATAGCTCAGAATTTTTTTCCCGCATGAAATGAAATCATCACCATTTGAATAAGCCGGGAACAGGAGGAGGAGGGCAGAAAGGAGGACCGGGCGTGCCATTCCATGATTATACGTCGAGCAGGAAAAAAGAGGTAGTGTAATCGGGTTGGGCTTCGTCCCGCCCGTGCGCCTGAGCCGGAGGTGCTATTGCTTCCGATTCCGTTATCCCCAGCGCTGCCCTGTTTCATGTGAGCGTATGCTTATTGACGAGAGTCTTCCCGATGAGCCAAAAGCCCTCTACTCAAGCTTCAAAGACG
>CAYQVO010000001.1:223478-233027 GCA_964421085.1 uncultured Bdellovibrionales bacterium
CCCTTGCATTTGCGCGAAAGTTTTCGCCCTTGAAATTCCTCGCTGAAGTTTCACAGCACATCCCCGATATGTGGGAACAAACAACGCGCTTTCCTGGGGGTATATTCCGCCCACACAGGAGGTGCTGCCACAGCCAATAACAGACAACCCTATCCGGATGCCGGGGGTCTACACCGCGCAACGAGCCTGCCCCAAAACCCTCCATCTCCCGGGCAACTGCCATAAAGCGCATCCTCAACATTAACCCTCTGGTTTGTCCTCACTGCGGCGAAACCATGAAAATAAAATCACTTATTCATGGGTCCCGTCCTGAAATCAGTTGACACATAAGTCAGGGTGTTGATTGATAGGAATGATATGAGAAAGGGATCGACGAAAAAGCGGTATAGCGAAGTATCCAAACGGCAGGCGGTTCGGGACATTGAGAAAGGAAAAGTGACGGAGGCGGAACTGCGCCGTCGTTACGGAATCACAGGGACGATGACCGTGCGGGGATGGCTGAAGCGTTACGGAACGGGTCGTGTGACAAAGAATGTGAAGGTTCGGCATGACGTTGTGGAGTCACGCAGAGTGCTTGTTTGGGACCGGCAGAAAAGAGAGCTTGAACAAGCTCTGGCACGACTGACAGTTGAGAAGGTTGCGCTGGAGTCGCTCATTGACGAGGCACAGAGCGGTCTGGGGCTGGATCTTAAAAAACTTTCGGTTTGGGGCGATAGCGCGTGCCACGGCGGCACTTGCGCGGCTGGGTTTGATTCGGACAACTGCCGCACTGTGCCGCTGTTTCGAGCTGAGCCGGCAAGCGTACTATCAACACGGGGGAAGTCCGCCTCAGGGTCCGCTTTCAGGTAGCCATTGTCGTACAGCTAGTGTGCGATGTGCGCATTCGGCAGCCGCGTATAGGAGGGAAAAAGCTTTATTGCCTGCTTAAAGCGGATTTTGAGCGGCTGGACTTCAAGCTCGGACGAGACAGGTTTTTTGCATTGCTTGAGGAAAAAAATCTTCTCGTTCGCCGGAAAAAGAGACGATGCAAGACCACGGACAGCTCGCACGAACACCCTGTGTATCCCAATTTGATTGCGGGTTTAAAGCTCTATCGCCCCTTTCAGGCAGTCGCGTCCGACATTACGTACATCCGGCTTGAGGAAGGATTTTGTTATCTGTCGTTGATAACGGACCTTTTCTCGCGAGTCATCGTTGGCTGGTGTTTGTCGGAAACGCTCGATGCGACCGGTCCCGTGACAGCGCTCAAAGAAGCGCGGCTCTTCATGGGACGTCACGCTTCTGGTTCCATACATCATTCCGACCAGGGAGTGATCCATTGCCCGGCATTGCCGCCCACGCATTTGCCTGTGGAGGCCCCCATCTTGTTCCGACCCCGGCTTACCCCTTCACCATCGATCAACAGTTTATCCGATACTCGCATCGAAAACACATCAGCTGGGCGCCGTCACCGCGGTTCCTCCAGTGCCCCACCAACGTGAGATCTTTCCTTTGTTGATATTCTCTTTTCTTTACGATAATCCTGACTCCGAAGTGTCAACCTGAATCAGGACGAGGCCCTCGCTCAGGGGTGACTTTTCTCGTCTTTTAAATTTCCTATTGTGTTAGCTCGATCACTGAAAAGATTATTATGTGCAATCAGGGAGGCAAGAGAAAGATATCCGGGCAACGGTTTTCTCCCTGCTATTTTTGTTGATTTTCCTGTTACCGGGATCGATGATGCATCGCTTTTATACCGCGAACGACTTTTTCTGTGAATTAGGAGGTCACTATGGTAGTCGAGATTAGATTCGAGCGCAGCGACTGGGTACGTTCCCGCCCTGATCCTTTGGACTATCCCGAGCAGGTTGTTTCAATCCGCCTTGCCGGGGAGCTTCCGAGTATCGATGAAGACCAGACCTATAAGGCACTGATTCTAGGAAAACCTTCTCTAAGCGAGGGTCTAATCAGACTTCAACATTGTGATCGTGACGAAGAAAATGAGCTTGCGATACAGTGGGTCTCCCAAAGGGGTGGCTGGGTAATGCACCGCTGCAGAAGCTGGTGCGAGGGAGCTGGGCTCTGGGACAACAGTCATAGTGGCCCATATGCAGTTAATGAAACCTGTGCCGGAAAAATACTCGAAGCATACGGCCTTTCTGCGCTGGATCTATCGCCTGCAAGTGCGCCGACGACAAGTCCATCTGAACTCACTGAATTAGGAGAACCGGGCAGGCAAGATCTCATTGGTCGTCTGAGAAGCATCAGTACAGGCTTGTATGACGATGGTTCTTGCGCCTTCGATGACTACTCTTTTACTCATAATGATGAAAGGCTGACGATCGTTCACGAAAGCAGTGACGGGGACTATGCCTTGGAGAGAAAGAACACGGATACAATCAGTTCACCTATGACAGAAGAAAAATTCAAAACCTTTCTGAACAGCCTCCTTTTCAGTGGCGACGCTCAATTGCACCTTAGGTCGGTAGAAGTAAAAAAAGAGTCCCATTATGGGCATGATGGTGATAGTAGCGATCCACCTATTTTGATCAATACGTACCAAAATGGGACTCTTCATGTGACACTTTCAGGTGATACGATTAAGATCGAGGAGTCATATGGGCCGGAAAAAGGGTCGTCAAACCCTTGAGAAAGCGCCCATTAAAGCGAGAGCTGATATTCCTTTACTTTAGCAGCCATGCTGCGGCCCTGCCGCAGCATGGTTGCTAAGGGGGCACCCCCCGGGAGGATCAATTTTCGCTTGATACCTACCCCTTTTTTGGAAAATTCCTGAACATAAATATACAAAAAAGTGTACCGTATCGGCATGGCTTATAAGCGTATTATGGTCCGAGAGACGCGTGAATCGAACAAAGAGCAAAGAATAGATTTCCTGCTCGATTCAGGAGCGTTTCACAGCCTCGTCCCCTCTTCGATCCTTTCCGAGTTGTCAGTGGAACTTAATCGGGAAAAAATTAATATAATTGAAATAACTGCTGAAAGTTTTCTGATGTGAGCCTGATCAACCTATGGAGTGTGGCTATGTTGAGACCGAAAAATGATTATGGCAGATCGCTTGCTGAAGCAACAATTGGAAAGAATGAACGACAAATAATTCGAGAACTCTCAAAAAAACTCTTATCCGGGGAAATCTCTCAAGATGAAGCAGATACCCTGGCACAGATACCCGGCAAAAAAGTGCTTGGAGTTCTTTTGCGGGTGGCAAGAGGCAAATGCCGCACAGCAGATCGTTGGGTGGCTGGCCGTGCTTTGCGTCTAAGACCCGAAAGGCAGGCTGGTGAGTTATATTACCGATACGTTTTGAATGCAATTGATCGTTGGTGCGGTGTCTTTCCTTTTCCACAACAACAGGTCTCAGAACGGGTCTCAGAAGACGAGATTTTAGAGCTTGGCAATAGAACTGATCGAGCAAGCTTGCAGCTATTAAAGGATATCATTCATTTCAGAAAGGAGGTATGGCATACCTACCTCGATCTCTCTACGCCTTTGGGTTTAAGAACCGATCATTTTTTTGCCAGGTTGCCTGTAACTCGCTGGGCGGCCTTTCGGGCGCTCCATAGTAGACTAGGCCCTGGAGGTTTTGCTGAGTTCGCAGAAGAGATAGCTTTTTCGCATCCTGATCCCAAAGATGAAGGTGATGTCGAACAACAAAGAATTGTTTTATGCGCACTGGTGACGTCACTTGCAGACATTCCAGAACAGGAATCCGTTGAAATAGCTGAATCCCTGGTTAAGTCACCTGACGTGTCTATTGATTTTCGTGTTAGAGAGGATCTGTTGTCAGTTCTTGGAAATATGAAAGCCTCGAAGGCAGTAGGACTGTTGTCCCTGATTCTTGAGAACGAATATCCTGAATCATCCTCTGGAAATACTTCTGGATATGGAACGCATCAAGATGCTGCCTTTCAAGCACTACAAAAGCGGGCTGAGCCCGAGGTCACATTGTTGATCGGAAGGGCCTTGATGAAAATGGCACCGGGTGATGACCCAAAAATGGCTGTGCAATATTGTGGTATTCTCGAAGAAAGGCAAGATGCTTGTGTTGTTGATGCATGGAGGTACGCGGCAGGAAGCGAGAATGTAACGGCGGCGGTTCATGCGATTGGGGCTCTTTCGAAGATTGCTTTAGAAGCTGGCAAAGAAAGATGTGTAGACATATTGGAAAAGATTCTCCGTACTAGTACGCAACGCTCTATCCTATCAGCGGCGGCAGACGGTCTCGCAACTTTTGGAGACCAGGTTTTCGATGTATGGGATAGAGCACTTGATATTGAGAACGCCTATGTACGGTCACGTGCATTAGACTATTTTACGACTTCCCAGGAAGCACGTGCTGTAGAATCCCTGGGGAGAGCCCTTGAAGATCCGGACCCTCGCATTCGCCGAAGCGCTGTGAACGGTCTTGGTGAGAGAAACGAACAGGCTGCCGTGCAGTTGTTGAAACAGAAGGCTGCGCGTGGCGATACAGATCCATTGGTTTGTTTGAGACTTGCCGGCGTATTGACTTCGCATGATGAGTTTCAATGTTCAGCCTCTCTATTGAGCAGAGAAATGGCCGGATGGGATCCCGGTACACGTGCATCCGCTATGAAAGCTTTGTCAGGAAACACTGATCCTGAAGCGCTAAAATTGCTTGGAGGCGGATTATACGACGGTGCGAAATGGGTCCGGCTCTCAGCTGTTAAAGCGCTTTCGACCTTAGGTGGGCAAACTGCTTCAGGTTTATTGAGACAAAAGCTTAGAAGCGGAGATTCGAGCATAGGTGTCTCTCTGGCACTGTGTGAAGCTGTAGGGGCTGGTGAAGATTTCTCATTAGTTTTTCCCATTGTCAGCCGGGCAATTGCTTCGGACACTCCTGAACAGCGTATGGAAGCAATTAATATTCTTTCAAGACGGAAAGAACGACAGGCTCTTGAGTTATTGAGATCCATAGCGCCCCGAGGCGAAAATAACCCTGCAGTTCTCAAAGCTCTCGTAAGCGCTTTGGCAGATAGGATATGAGATGGGTGGTCGCCCAGGGGCCGGACCAGGCAATTTCATGCAGGTTCCCTCATTGGAGGATTCGTACCGAATGTGAATCGGTGACTATTTACGAGGGGGCGTGGGCTGGGGTTGCCCGAAACTTCGTTGAAATTCGCAGGCTGAGTGGCACCTGATTTCCTGCGCTGCTTTCCTCGCTTCGTCAACAACCCATTTCACAACCCGGCTGATCCTGCAGAGCCTGTGGACAGCAGTACCCAGGCCGGCAATACGTTGAAAGCCTCGGGGCCGACGCATCCGTTTTTCGTTTTCGAGGACGGCTGTCGCAACCCACCGCTGAAAATGCGAAGAGTCGTGCCAGCGCTTGACCCTGCGCGTATCCTCTTCGAGAAGCCCGTTAAGAGACTCGATGGGATTTGTGGTCGAGAAGAAAGCTTTAAGTTGCTGTGAAAGGCAGAGCTCATGCAGCACGAGAAGATCTTCCTTCGCTTCGATGAAAGAGGCATGCGCCGATAGATTTGCCTTCCTCAAGACCTTCTCGAGCTTTGCGGCATGCGCTTCAGCTTCCTTGCGGCCGCGTGCATTCCGCACTTTCTGACCGCCAGGATAGACCGACCCTTTCTCGGTTCCCCAACGCGCATACTCATTGCCCTGCTCGTAGCGCTTCCCGCAGAGCATCTCGGCTTCCGCCTCAAGTCTCCGGAGTACTCCCTTGACTGCGGTCGGCAGCAGCAGTTGTCCTGAGTCAATCTCACTCCCGTCAGGCCAGTGAAACACCTCGGCTTCGGCGCTCTTCGCGTCAATGCGGACCTTCAACTTTGTGTTGCTTCTGTTGCTTCCTGGCTGCACTTTTCTCATCGAGTGATTCCTCCAATTGGACAGGGGTTTTGATTCAGCCAACAGACATTCAGCCCATTGGCTGGAACCACCCAACTCTCAATTTTCAACGGGCTTTCGGGCGTCTCCGGCGACGGTGATACCCGTGTCGGGAGCGGCGCTTGAGCCGCGAGGGAAATGGATATATCTTGTGCCAGTCGAGAAAAAGCTGCTCGATTTCCTGTCCTTCCTGATTATTGAATCCGTCACAGGCCCTGTTGAGTCTTAATCTGAGTCTTTTCTTTCTTTAACTCAGGCGCTTATGAGACCAGGACTATCTGCAATAATTATCGTGATCGGTGTTTCGCTTATCCCGGCTCTGTGTCGTGCTGAGGCTGTAAGCAAAGAGATTCTATTCAGCGCCAGGCTCTCTTTAAAAGTTCCCAAAACCTACACGCTCAGATTCAGCCTCTGGGACTCGCAGAATGAGGGCGCAATGCTCTGGTCAGAGCAGAAGAGCTTCAAGATGAAGAGCAAAAAGATAAGCCACAATCTTGGCAGCGTTGACACGGTCAATAATCCACTCTCGCCATCATACTTTTCAATGCAGCTCTGGGTGCAGGTCGATAAGTCCGGAAAGTCCGGCAAATGGTCAAGAATCGGGAAACGCAGCAAACTGCCTCTTCATTCATATGCATTCTCCGCGCTTAATATTGCAGACGATTCCGTGACCTCTCTTAACCTTCAGAGCAACTCTGTAACCAGCGAAAAGATTCAGAGTTCCGCAGTATCATCAGACAAGATTGCAGACAGCGCTGTAACAGAAAGCAAGATTAACAATACTTTTCTTTCAACACTCTCAAGAACAACGCATAATCACGACTCTCTTTACCTTGGGAAAACTGCAGAGGCTGGTGGAGATCTTGATGGGAATTTCCCATCGCCTTCTGTTGTCTCGCTGCACGGCGTTCCTGTCTCGGCCGCAGCTCCTGCTGCAGACTATGTTCTCAAGTATGACGGTGCACAGTGGGCCCCTGCGCCTGAAGCCGGCAACCCGTATGCAAGGACGATAATTGTAAGCCCGGTTGGGACATCTTCTGAAAACGGGACGGCACTCTTCAATGCTCTTGAAAATATAACCGATGCAACAAACGACAAACGTTATCTGCTGAAGATAGAACCCGGAATCTATGAGCTTGGAAGCTTGAGTCTGAACATGAAGTCATATGTGGATGTTGAAGGCTCGGGCGAAGAATCGACCACAATCCAGGCAGGCGGCGGCAGCAGCTTTTCCGATGCAACCGTGATTATGGTCAGCAATTCATCATTGAGAGACCTGCGGGTCTTAAGCAATTCATCCTCCACATACGGCATTGGCATTTCGGTAACTTCCGTAAGCAGTGCAGGTATCAGAAACGTAAGGGCGGCAGCGTCAGGAGGAAGCTCTGTCTGCCGCGGCATTCATATACAGAGTTCCACGGGCACCAGGCTTGAAAACGTCAAAGCTGAGGCCTCAGGCGGGGCAAATGGTTATGGCCTTCTCATAAGTGGCGGAGACCAGACACTGATAGTAAATGGCTCATACCTCACATCCAGCGGCAACTCGTCCGCCAACGCAGGTCTTCACATAACGCAGAGCAGCACAGCTATCATTATGAACAGCGAAGCCAGAGGTGACGGAGGTGCAGGCACAACTGCGGAAGGCATTCATATTTCCTCAAGTTCAAGCCCGGAGATTATCAACAGCAAGTCATACGCGAAAGGCAGTAATCTCTGCTATGGCGTGTATATGAGTGACGGATCTCCGGAGCTTCTGCATCACACTTCGACTTCAGCATGCACGGGCAGTGGATATGGGATCTATGCGTTTTCCGGGGCAAGCCCCGTCATCCAGCATTCAATTTTCAAAGCTGCCGGCGGAACAAACACAGCAGGAGCGTTTTTTACAGGCTCAGGATCGCCTTCGCTTGACTTCGTCTATGCGGAAGGAAGTGGTGGTACAACAAACAACGCCGGAATTCAGGTGGCAACAACCGGCTCATTCACCGGCCGAAACATCACAGCAACAGGCTCTGGTGGTGATGGCAACATATATGGAATGTCCATGACAGCAGTATCGGGGCATTACCATAACATATATGCCAAAGCCGTCGCGGGAACGAATGGATCTGCTTTCGGACTGCTTCTTTCAAGCTCCACAAATCCATCCTTCAGCAATATCACTGCGATCACATCTTCAGGCACCAGTGGATCAGCCGTGTATATCACCACATCAAGTGCGACTTTTGACAACCTCCATGCGAAAGCCTCGGACGCTTCCTCAAATATCGGACTCTATACCTATGCAGGTTCAAGCTCCTATACAGTAAAGATAAGGGCATCGAAAATTGAAAGTTCGACTACGACCATATCCAACAACTCACATTACACAACCTATGTTGCAGCGACCGAGCTTGATGGCACATCTCTTGCCAACTCCGGAACCCTGAACTGTATCTATACGTACGACGAGAGTAATACAGCGCTTGGTGCTGCATGTTCATGAAATTCGGGACTGCCCCTGAGAGGCGCGGGTTATGAACACAAAGCTGATCGATCAGGACTTATTCATGGTGATCATCTCCTTCAGTGCCTGTATGCTTCTGCACGCAGCTCTGAGGATCAAGGGGGCACGGGCCGCGCTGGATCATCGCTTTTTTTGCATCTGTCGGAACAGGAATTGCTGTTGGTGCACTGGGCGGAGGGGAAAAAACGTATGATCCCGGGCTCCGGACGTTCCTGATAGCCTGCTCCTTTTCCCTGTCGTTGGCCTTCCCCTGACGCCGCGAAATTCTCCCCGGAATTTCCGAACGGACCATGCTGCATTTCGGTCTCCTTTATGCGTACGCGATTCTTGCAGGCACATCATATATCGAGCTGCTCAAGCAGCCTGACGGCTCCCCGTTGCGGATTCCCGTTCTCCTCCTCATTCTTTTCATCCCTCTGTGTATTGTATACCTCCTGGTTCTCTACCCGAAACCGCCGGCGAAGAGGCAAAAATTTCTCTGCTACACTTGTTTCCTGATAATGAATCTTTCCCCCATTGCATTTCCTTTGACCTTCGGAGATTTCAGCTTCTTCTTCGGCGGCACTCCCGATTGCCCGGAAGTTTTCTTCATATGCTTCTCGCCCGGATGGCATTTCTCTATCTTTTGCTTTTTTCGACCTATGTCTTCCTGCTGATCCCCGCGCTGACCTCAGCGAAACCTTATGATGATTGGATTCTGGAGCATATGGCGCTATCAAAGGAGAAATTCAGCGATGAACAGATACGCTGTCTCGAGGCTTTGCTGACCCTCGTCACAGGATGCGGTTTGCTCTATGCGTTGACCGTTGCGAGCCCTCTCACCCCGCCGTTCATCATCTCCCGCGCCATCGTCATATCCGAGCAGTAGGCGAATGGCGTCGGCGCAAATGCCGCAGGCAAAGCGCCGCGGGCACTCAAAAGTCTCTGCCCCCGCTCAGGTGTTGTGAACAAAAAAGGAAGTTATTGGCGACGGGTGGAATCACGGTATTGTTACGTTCGATTTCACCCGTTGCATGCCCCTCCAAGGGGCAGCGATGTTGGCGCAGCCAACTCGCGGGGTGAAAATCTGGCGACGGGTGGAATCACAACACAGCATTGCTCTCTCTTAAAATCCCGATGATTCACGTCAAATCATCGGAACAAGCCGACTTAAAGACTCTGGCGAATCTGTGCGAACAGTCCCAGGG
>CAYQVO010000002.1:0-25290 GCA_964421085.1 uncultured Bdellovibrionales bacterium
TCCGTCTGTATCCGTATCGGTGTCTGTATCAGTGTCGGTGTCCGTATCGGTGTCGTTATCTCCGTCTGTATCCGTATCGGTGTCTGTATCAGTGTCGGTGTCCGTATCGGTGTCGTTATCTCCGTCTGTATCCGTATCGGTGTCTGTATCAGTGTCGGTGTCCGTATCGGTGTCGGTATCTGTGTCAGTATCAGTGTCCGTATCAGTGTCGGCGTCTGTGTCGTTATCTCCGTCTGTATCGGTGTCAGTATCAGTATCAGTATCAGTGTCGGTGTCAGTGTCTGTATCGGAATCAGAGTCGCCTTCGGTAACGCATACAGTATGCGGTACGCCGCCATTCCCACAACGTCCGCACGCGCAGTACCCGACTAAAACGGGCTTTGTCGGAGGTTCGCAATCCGGACTGCAGGGCACGCTCACTCCATTTTGCATAAAGGAGGGGTCCTCAATGCCACAAGGCGTACAGTCTCCCGGGGGGTCGGGACACCTAAGCCCATCGTCATCGTCGTCGCAAGTGACAGAATGAGGTACTCCATTTCCGCCCTGGAGATGGCAAAATTTTCCATCATCGCAATTCGCGGCAGGACAAAGGTGAAACAAGCAGCAGGAGGCGAAGTCCCCAAAGGTCGACGGAAGAGGTTCGCACTCGGCACAGGGGTCTTGCGCGAAGGCATTACCTGCGATGAGAACAAAGCCGATCACGCAAATCGTAATCAGTCGTGCTATGAGTGACCCCTTCGCCATGATCAAATCACAACCTGCCCTTGTCGATTAAAGAAAACATCCGATTGTCCGACTCGGTAAGAAGGTAGGTAATCCAGGAGCCATCGGCTATGGACATCATTTCAATGCCACAATCCCGGTATTTTCCCATGCCCACAAGGAAAGCGTTTCCTCCCTTACATAAAGGTCTTACATCTGAATCAAACGCGGACAGAACGATTTCCTGTATGATTCTGTTGAATGCCGTTTTGAACTTTTCATCCCGCTTTGAGAGAATCAACGCCCCGTCAGCGCATGGCAGGACCATCTGAAGGGTATGGGGATTTCTTTTCTTTATGCTGTTGACCGGATCGTCAGGGTTGAAAAAAGTCAGGGCCCGTTCCAGCTCTTTTTCGTCCCCTGTCGTCTCGTACCAGAGTGTGCGGCTCAGGAAAAACCAGCAGGCCATCTGTTCTCTCAAACGACCCGAATTTTCGTCGGAATCCAGCGAGTTTTTGATGGCAGCGGCTGTTTCGCGCGCCCTGACAGCGTTCGGGTCCGTCGGCACGTAGCGACCGGAATCACCTCCCGAAAAGTTTTTAGCAGCCTGAAGAAGAACGCGCATCAGCGGAACCCGCAGGAACGGCACTTCGGTAAGCGCGCTATTCCGGGGTGATTCATGTTGCAGCACCTCCAGCGCGTTCAACGACTCAATGTCGAAGAAATTTTCGAACGATGGATCGCCGGTTTTGAGATAGGCTACGTGAAACGGCAACAGATTCCACATCATAACCAGCGGGTGAGGGCGATTGAATTTATCGTTTGAAAGGATTGTATCCATTAACTTGCGGGCGCCCGGATCGCCCGTGGCGCCGTATATTCCCGAGAGTGCAAGAAGTTTCCATGCAAGTTCGGGAGCGGAAGCGTCTTTTTCACTGCATATCCCGGAATGACACTCGTAAGTGCCTGAGTGCAGCGACTGGTCCCTCAGGAGAAATGAAAGAGATTTGCCCGCAACATCACGACTAGAGATAGGGATGACTTTCGGCTCTTTAATCCATATAAGATATGCAAGTGCAGCCAGCAAGGTTACGCACAGAGCCGCAAGTATCCAAAGCGTTTTTCTGGAGCCAGCCATGTTGCTTTAACCCAGTCGGTACAAGAACGTAAATTCTCAGAAATTTGAAGATATATCTAGTATAAACGCGTCCTTCAGCCAAAAATAGAGGGAAGTTTACACAAAGGGGTTTCACAATTATATCCAATGGTTAAACAGGAATCCGTTCAACTCAAGCGGGGGAATGCGGTGTGAATCCTGCGATCTCCGTTCAGGATCATGAATCGCGATTGCTGGAACCTATCGAATAAGGTGCCGAAGAAGTCGATTAAGCGCACCATCCGAATCTGCATCGGTGTCCGTATCGGTGCCGGTATCAGTGTCTGTATCAGAATCTCCCCCGGGAATTGGTTTGCAGACGTGCGGTTTGCAGATTGGGAGCGGGTTCCGGCAGGGATAGCAGGGGCAGGCGCTGTTGATACAGGAACTCACAAGTTTTTGATTGGGCGGACAGGGACTGTCGTCGCAGTTAGTTCTGCATTCACCTTTGGAATAACCCGATGGCGTACCGCCTCGCACTGATTGTCGCAACCCGCACCGCAGTGACACTCCCAATTATAGGTAGGGCACGTCCCGGGTTCGGGGGATTTGGCGCACGAGGAATAAGGCATCCCTGCCCGGCGGTGTTGCACATTGTGACGCAGCAGTTTTCCGATCCTTTCGGGTCGCAAGTGCAGTATCTCAGGCTGTCGCAGCTTTCTCCTGGCTGGTTGTACTTTTGCGTGCCACAGCCATTATCAGCCTGCCCGAAGGCATTTTCTGAAAAAAGCAGGAGCCCGAACAGTAGAAGCAACAGCAGTAAAGTATTTCCACCCTTTCCTTTCACTGCCCTGTCTCCCGCTGTGGCCGAATGAAGAATTCGGAATTTTCAAAGCCACTCATTATCCACATAAGCCAGGCTGTATCAGCAGGATATTTTTGTTCGTCCGCACAACGGGTTGCTCTTACTGCCGACAGCAGAGCTCCATCACCGTTGCAGATAGGATGTGAGGGAGTGTCCCAGCTCGGAAGGACATAATCTTCGAGGAGAGTCTTTGCTGCTTTCGTGAAGCGCGGCTCGCCTGTTTCCTGAAACGCATCAATCCAAGGCAATACCTGCTGTACCGTCGGTATATTAAGTGCCCGTTTCGATTCCGCGGCGGCAGCAATCAAGTTCATCAGGTTTCGAACTGTGGCTCGAAGTGTTTCATTCTTTGTTGCTTCTCCGAGCTCGTATTGCGCCCACAGCGGCCGGCAGGAACTTGGATGCAGTATCCTGCCTCTGATGGAAATGGAAATCTGAAGGTCAATTAACCCGGCTTCGCCCGGCGTTTCAGCAGCGGCGAGATCCTCCCGGGGCCTGATCAAACGAGCCTAAAAACAGGATGAAAAAAACCTCAGGATGGAGTATCTATTCCATATGAAAAAAGGCGCACTTCTCCTTTTCCTTGCCATCGTCCTTGCCTCATGCAAACAGAAACTTCCAACGCAGTATTTTGTCTGTGAGATGGGAACCGGGAAGTGCGTCATGACTGCGAGCTTCAAGGATCTGAAAAGCTGCGAGTTTTTCAAACAGATGAGCAGCGTTTACTGCGACAGCACGTCGAATCCCGATCTGATTGTCTGTGACATGCGGAAAAAATCCGCCAAATCCACGAGTTTCTGCAAACCTAACGTCGACTCGTCTTCCTGATACGATATCTTCCCGGCAAGTGCCCGCAACTTTTTCGGTTTTTTTGCGATTCCATAATAGTTATGTCGGAAGGTTCCTTTGTTCCATCAAAACAACTTCGTGCCGAAGCAGGCGCGCCGTCAGAGCATAAGGCGTCCGAGGCCGCCCGGGTCTTAAGCTATTGCTCAAGCGCCGAGGCACGGAGCTGTCTTACATTTACGCAGGCTGAACAGCTCGAGGCACTGCCGCTGGGGATTATCCGTTTCAGCGACGGGGAGATGCTTTCGGTCGCGGCGAAAAGTGACAGTGACTCTGAACTCACGCAGAAGCTTCAGTTCGTAACCGGGCGAAGAGTGCGGCTGATTTCGGCGGATCCGGCGGCGCTTATCGAAGCGATTTTTTACGCCTATAAAGGAGACGATGCGTGCCTTCAGCGGAGCATCGTGCAGGCAGGCGCCTCTGCCGGCCTTCGGTCCTCAGCTCAATCCCCGGCTCAGATTGAATTTCGTCCCGGTGGAGGCGGAGCTGCGGAGGCGCTTGCCTCAGTTATCGACTACGCGGTTTCAAAAGGTGCTTCGGACGTTCACCTGATCCCCGTGAGAAACGGCGGATGCATACGAATGAGGGTGAATGGAGAGCTCCTGAGCAGCGAGCAGGGGGCATTCAGTCTGCAGCTTCATACGCAGATGGTATCCCGGCTCAAAGTTCTGGCGTCTTTGAATTCCACGCACCGCGCTCTGCCCCAGGATGGAAGTTTTTCGTTCCCGGTTTCTCAAAGACAGATAGCCGCACGGGTAAGCATAATGCCTACGATTCACGGGGAGAAAGCGGCGATTCGTCTCATCGGAACCCGGAGCATACTTGCTCTTGACGAGCTTGGTCTCGACTCCGCGGCGCTTTCGTTTCTTCGCAGATGTCTCGACGCACGCAGAGGGATGGTTCTTTTCTGCGGTCCCACGGGGAGCGGAAAAACGACGAGCATGTACTCTTCACTCGATCATCTCCGCAGGGCGGCCCTTAATATTGTGACGATTGAAGACCCGGTGGAAGTGCCTATAGAGGGTGTTTCGCAGACAAGCGTAAAGGAAGATCAGGGTCTCGGCTTCGAAGTCTGTCTCAGATCCGCGCTCAGGCAGGATCCAGATGTGATTCTTATCGGGGAAATCCGGGACCAGAACAGCGCGCGCATCGCCTTTCACGCGGCAATGACAGGCCATCTTCTGCTTACGACCGTCCATGCGCGGGAAGCTCTCGAAGTTTTCATCCGCCTCAAACACCTGGGTCTCGACTCTTCAACTGTATCGCAGGGCCTTACGCTGATAGTGAGGCAGCAGCTTCTTCCCGCGCTTTGCGACTCATGCAAAGTGGTCGACCTCGCGGCGACGAGGGCGTGCGGCTTCGAAGTTTCAAGAGAAGTGGGATGCGAAAAGTGCGCTTATTCAGGCTTTCATGCCAGAGTGCCGGCAACGGAGATAGTTCTTGTTGACGCGTCTCTCCGCCGCGTTCTCGAGGATGGAGGCTTGTCGCCGGAGCACCTTTCCGGGACCCTAAACAGCGGGAATTACCTGCCATTTGAGCATTCGCTTGATAGGCTTCTTAGAAATGGGCGAATATCGGTGAAACAACTGAAAAATGCCTGAACCGGGTGACGACTCAGCTTCCACTCCGCCCCAACGTCTGCATGCTGGTAATCAACCGGGAGGGGAAAATATTCCTCGGAGAACGGGCTGGAAATCCCGGAATCTGGCAGTTTCCGCAGGGTGGAGTCGAGGAAAACAGGAGCCTTGAAGAAAATGTTCTTCGCGAGCTTCATGAAGAACTGGGAGTTGAAGAGACATCCCTTCATATAATAAGAAAGCTTGACGCTGTTAACGAGTATGACTGGACGGACCCTCCTCCTTATGGAAAAGGAAAATGGAGGGGCCAGGCTCAGACATACTGGCTTGTTGAATTCAAAGGTGATGACAGTGAAATTAACCTCGGCAGATTCGACGAAGAGTTCATGAACTGGAAGTGGTGTGAACTGGACGATGTGCGGATGCTTGCCGAGCCCAGAAGACTTCCGGCATATGAGCGAGTTCTGGCGGAAGTCGAAGCGCATGTAACACGAAAAGGATGAGCCCTGATGCCTGAAAGTGGAAACGCCGGCCTTTTCTATATTCTCGCGGGATGCTGTATCGGTCTGTGCGTCACAAATGTCCTGCTGGCGGTTTTTATATTTGCTTCGGCCCGCTCTTCGAGAAAGGCGATGGACGGAACGCTGAAGGAACTCTTCGGCGTAATGAAGAAGATAGAAGGCCTCACATCAGGGAAGCGCGCGCAGATTCTGCGCGAGTTCGACAAGATTCTCGAGGGTCTTTCGGCAAGGCTGCCGACGGTTGTGGCGGCAAAGGCGAACGATTCGGTCTTCGAAACCGAAAGCGGAATTTTAAAACGGCTGGCAGAGATAGATCCGGCGATAAAAGACGAAGAGAACAAGGGCAAGCTCGATGAACTTATCCTCAGCATGGAGCAGCTTCAGGAAGCGGTTGTCTCGTCAGTTTCAGAGACAGTGAGAAAAGCGCTTGATGATGCGAGAAGAGAGATAAATGCCGATGAGCCGCCCACGACTTGAAACGACATTGAAAGTTGCGCACAAGGCCATAGAGCTGAGGCCGCAGCATGCAAAGACAGCATCGGCAATTTCAAAAGATCACCGAGTGAGTGCCATCGCGGGAAGGGTTCTGGCGGCTCGCGGGTTCAAGCCGGGACAGGGTCTGAATAATTTCCTGAGCCCGACTCTTAAAGAAGGCCTTCCCGATCCGGCAAAGCTGAAAGGACTGGAAGAGGCGTGTCTTTTCATCCGCGGGGCCGTTTCACGGGGCGAAAAAATCGCTGTTGCATGCGACTTTGACGTCGATGGTCTTTCCGGCGGAGCTCAGATTTATCACTTCCTCACTTCGATCGGCGCGGTCTGCCTGGTGTTCGTTCCGGACAGGTTCGTCGACGGTTACGGGCTCAATGAGACAATCGTGCAGGAAGCCGCTGCGCAAGCGTGTCGCCTCCTGATCACAGTCGACTACGGGACGACAAACCGCAAAGAACTGGACATGGCGTCGTCGTTCGGCATGAAGACCATAGTGATAGATCATCATCATGTTGGAGATTCGGACAGTCTTCCCGGAGATGTTTTCATAAATCCCGAACAGAAAGGCTGCGGTTTTGCGGACAAGGTCCTGAGCGCAGCAGGACTTGCCTGGTATCTTCTCGTGGGCCTGAGAAAAGCGATTCCCTCTGCGTCATCGATCGACGTGCGGGAGTACCTGGATCTCGCCTGCCTCGGAACCATTTGCGATATGGTTCCGCTGCTTGGCGCAAACCGGGTCATGGCCGCAAAGGGCCTCGAGCTTCTTTCCCATACCCGGCGCGCCGGCCTTCGGGCGCTCAAAGCCGTAAGCGGAGTAAACGGAGACGTCTCCTGCCATGATGTTTCATTCGGGCTCGGCCCGCGCATCAACGCCGCCGGACGTATAATTCACGGAGCGATGGTAATTGAGCTTCTTTCGACTTCTGATTCATCACTTGCCCGGAAGATCGCGGGGGACCTGAACAAGATGAATCTGGAACGCCAGGAAATCGAGCTGACGATGAAGGATGAGGCTGTGAGGCATCTTGCCGCAAGGAAGACTCTTCCGGCGGGAATCGTGGTCGCCGATCCCGATTTTCACACGGGTGTCGTTGGAATCGTCGCACAGAGGCTGGTCGAGCTTTATTATCGTCCTTCTGTCGTGCTCGGTGTCGATACTGACGGCGTCTACAAGGGATCCGTGCGGGGCATCAAGGGATTTAATGTAGTCGAAGCACTTGCCGCAGTCAGCACAATGCTTGTTAAATACGGCGGCCACGAGGGGGCCGGCGGACTTTCAGTCGAAGAGAAGAAACTCGGAGATTTCACGAAGGCTTTCGAAAAAGAGTGCGCAGCCCGGCTTGACGGAATTTCCCACGAGCCCGTTTCACAGGCCGACACGGAAATAGCGCTTTCTGATGTCACCGTCGACCTTGTGGATGAGCTCAAAATGTTCGCGCCGTTCGGCATGGGAAACCCTGCTCCGGTTTTCCTCATCCGGAATCTCAAGGTCGTGGACATCCACGAGCTGAAGTCGGCGCATCTCAAGGCGGTTTTTTCCGATGGAAAGTATTTTATCCCGGGCCTGCTGTGGCGTCAGCGGGAACATCCTGCGCTTCGGAAGGGAGCAAGTGTCAATATTGCGTGCAGGCCTGAAAAAAGCACTTACCGTGGACTTACCGACCTGCAGTTTACGTTGCATGCGGTTGAAGAGGTGAGGTAGGATGACATCCTGCGTAATCATTACTCCCCGCCTATGAGGCCATATTTCTGTTTCTGCTCGATCTTCCTGTGCTGCATCTTCTGCGCAGAAGCAGTGTTCGCAGCATCTTCGCCTTTCGAGGCGTTCCTGAAAACAGCCTCAGTCGATTCCGATCGTGTGAAAGTCGTCGTCCGGCATCTCGAAGGAATCGATGAAATAGATCTTCACAAAGTAGAGCCCTCCCGCAGGACAGTCTGCTCGGTAAACAGGGGAGAGATTGTCGAATGCCCGAAGATCTCGCTTTACAGAGGAAAGCTGAAGCGGGAAGGAAGAAGCGGAAGCCTGCGGGCAAGCGCAGATATAAGGGGGAAAAAGCTGAAGCTGACGTTTCATGGACGGCGGCGGGGCAGGCTTATTCAGGTGGCCGGCAATGTGAAGTCCTTTTCCGCCGCGCGTGCTTCATTTGTTCCTTCGTTTGCCAGGTTTAAATGCGGAGCCGACGCCGGCGAAACGCCGATAGCTGCCCTCGCGCGGGAAACTTACACCACAGCGGAGTCCACGGTCGCTTCTTCGCGCGTGTTTTCAGTGAGCGCGATGGCTGACTACGACTGGTATCAGGTTTTCGAAGGCGAGCCTTTCTCAGAGATTCAGTCGATTATGAATACAGTGAACAGTATTTATTTCAATCAGCTGAATATCGAGGTGCAGGTGGCGGATATGAAGGCTTTCACATCAGCCGAAAACTGGAGCCGGGCCGGAGAAACTCTGCTCGAAAGCTTCCGAAGCTATAATAATCAGCAGCCGGCGCTCAAGACCGCCGATGCTTATCACCTTTTCACGGGCAAAGCGATAGAGCCTGAAGGCATGGTCGGCCTCTCGTACGTCAGGATGGTTTGCCGGCATAACGGCTTGTACAGTTACGGCTTCACCGCGTATTATCCTCTTCCCGTTCAGCCGATTATTACAGCCCACGAGCTTGCTCACAATCTTGGCGCGACTCATACTTCTTCCGGCATCATGCTAGCCAATCTTAACTCCAACCCGCGAAGCTTCTCGAAGTTCAGCGTCGATGAGATACAGAGGTACATCAAAGCTTACGGCAGTTGTCTCGCGCGCGATTCCCTTCCCACCGCGCGAATAGATTCTCTTTCCTTTTCGAAGAAGGGGCGGTTCAGAGCCACAGTGCGGGCCGGTGGCAGCATTACGGATTCGTGCACCCTGTCTGTTTACGCTTCCACAAAGCAGTTTTTGCTGAAATCCTCCGTTGTCGAGACGCGGCCGGCCAGAATAGCCGCGTTCAATGTTACTGCTGATGCGCTGAGGAAAAAGATCAGCAGGGTTTCAAAGCCGGATACCAGAAGATCGCGCAAGGTTTATTTCCGCGCTGTAACGCGATGCGGGGATTCAATGGGCGTTTCGACGATAAAGTCGGTCAAGGTCCGGAGCAGAAGCATGAGAAGGTTTTACAGGGCGATCTCAGTCAGTTGAACGAGAAATATTCAAAACACCTCCGCCCTGCCTTTATTCATCACATGGAACGATCCGGAAGGAAACGCTTTGACCTCAATGGTGCCTGATATATCGGTCCTGAAAACCCTGACACCGGCTTTCTCATATCTGGAGATCGTCCCGGCGTCGGGGTATCCGCGGATATTTCTGTTGTTGACGCTTACCACTGCGGCAAGAGGGGAAACTCGTTTGAGAAATGCTTTTCCTGCGGTCTGCTTCGATGCATGATGACCCGCCTTGAGAAGCTTGACAGCTCCAGGGGCCTGAGAGCTTTCCATCAGCCCTTTTTCCGTCCTGTGATTCGCGTCTCCCATCAGAAGCGCGGAGAAGCTTCCATATTGAAGAAGCAGGACCATCGTGTTTGTGTTCCAGTCGCCGGAACCGATATTCGCTGCGGGCCAGAGGACGTCAATCTTCAGATCGCCAAGCTTGAGTTTCTCTCCAGCCGAAACAGCTCTATACCTGGCGTTATCACGTACGCCCTCCAGGTACCATCGCGCCATGTCGCTCCCCATCGGAGGATTGCCGAGATCCTGGCCGTTGTCGATAAGTGATTTGACATCGAAAAATTTCAAAAATGTGAACACACCGCCAAAGTGATCGAGATGCGGATGGGTCAGAAAGAGCAGGTGTATCTCCCCCGTTTCTTTCGACTGGACATACTTCGCCGCGCCGGGGCCGGTCATCGGATTTCCGGTATCCACTATCGCGGTCAGATTTTCCGGCGTGCGGATGAAGAGGCAGTCCCCCTCTCCGACATCGATAAATGTCAGAAGCAGGGGGTCCTGCAGCGCTCTGGAGGAGGGGGGAAAAAGAAGAAAAATTAAGAGGAAAAAGATCCGGAGCATCTGAATGGCCTCCTGTCGGTTGACCTGAACTTGCGGCTGATTATAGAGTCTCGCTATGAAACTTTCGATAGTTATTCCCTGTTTTAATGAACGGCATACGATCAATCAGATTATTGCGGCCGTCAGGTCCGCGCCCGTAGCTGAGAAAGAGATTATCGTCGTCGATGACTGCTCCACTGACGGCACGCGGGAGGTTCTTCGGAACGAAATCGCGCCTCTTGTGGATAAAATTCTTTATCACGAAGTAAACAAGGGGAAGGGAGCGGCTCTTCGCACGGGTTTCGAGAACGCGACAGGAGACCTGGTAATAGTCCAGGACGCCGACCTCGAGTATGACCCGCAGGAGGATCCGGATCTCATGGCGCCGATTCTGAAGGACAAGGCCGATGTCGTTTTCGGATCGCGCTTCGTCAGCGGCCAGCCTCACAGAGTGGTTTATTTCTGGCATATGATGGGAAACAAGTTTCTCACCCTGCTTTCCAACATGTTCACGAACGTAAACCTCACCGATATGGAGACCTGTTACAAGATGTTCAGGCGTGAAGTGATTCAATCGATCCGGATTGAGGAGAATCGTTTCGGATTCGAGCCTGAGATTACCGCCAAGGTCGCGAAAGGCGGATGGCGGATATACGAGGTTGGTATCTCCTATTACGGACGGACGTATTCCGAGGGAAAGAAGATCGGCTGGCGGGACGGTTTCCGGGCGATTATGGCGATCGTGAAGTATAATTTATTGAAGTGACCGCGCAGGCAACAAGGAAATGGCAACTCCGTCAAACCTGCACGGTGCCACTGTACGAAGGTCCCACTGTATGAAGGCCGTCGCAATCCCGTCCTTTACACCGCCCCGTAATTCGGCACCTCTTTCGAAATGAAATCTATAATCACCTGACGATCAAGCTCGACAAAAACCTCTATCGTCCCGTCCTTGCACGTTGTGGTAGTTCCGCCGCTTACGACACCGGCAATTCCCCATTTTCCGCTGCTGCTTTCTCCAATTGCCGGACCGCCTGAGTCCCCTTCGCAGGCCCCCGAATGAGTGGCATCATATTCGGCCACAATACCACCCTGAGTGATTCCGGATACGACCATTCTCGTTCTCTCGGCGCTGTTTCCCCGGTCTTTATCCACTGCGGTCTTTCCATCCTCGTCGAGGCCGAAGCCATAGACATAAATCGAATCTCCCGCCGACATCTGCCTCGAAAGGAGAAGCGGAAGAGGTGTAATATCCACCTCCTCGGCGAGTGTGATAATTCCGACATCATATTTGAAAGCATACTGCGAGATCGGATTGTACGACGGATGTGTGACGATACCCGTCGCCCTTACGGATTTGCTGCCCGTCAGGACTTTTACTGTGGGCGACAGAAAGAGCTGACCGCAGTGGGCGGCGGTCAGGATCTTGTTTCGCGCAATGAAAGCGCCCGAACAGAGGGACGACGGCTCGCCTTTCCCGTTTTCGGAGAGCAGCATGGCGATCGGTCCTTCTCCTTCCGGACACGCTTCGCCGTTTATGATTTTGAGAGCGCAGTCGCCGGAGAGCTGTCCGCCTTCGTCGTCGTCGCTGTCCGAACTCGAGCAGGCTGCCAGAGAAACCACAAGGACTGCGATAATGCCGGCTCTAACTTTGGTATTCATGCTTACACTCTCCATTCTCGTAAAAATCACGCGAAGGGGCCGTTCAGGAAGGCCTCCATCTGGTTAAAAAGCCTTCGTATGTGGAACGATCGACGTTCCTGTGCCACATTATGAAACGGAAGAGATCCCGGAACATTTTCATTGAGTCGACCACGAGGTTTACTTTGGAGTCGGGGACATTCGTCCAGTTCACCGGCACTTCCACAATCTTGAGATGCGCTTTTCTCGCGATATAAAGGATCTCCACATCGAATCCAAATTCGGTTGAACGCTGCCGGGAAAAGAGGAATCTGGCGGCGGGAGCCCGGAAGAGCTTGAATCCGCACTGGGTGTCGGCTATTCCGGGGACGGCGATCCAGTTTACGATTCCATTGAAAAGTCTTCCGAGAAACTTTCGATACCACCGTGTTTTCACCATCGTATCGCGCGAGGAGACGGCACGGCTTCCAATTACGACATCCGCGTTCTCCGTTCTCATTGCCGCTTCGAGCCTGTCCAGTTCCTGAATCGGAGTGGATCCATCAGCATCAGCAAAGAGATACAGAGGAGAATCAACGGCGAGCATTCCGGCCCGGACCGCATTGCCCTTGCCCTGGTTTCTCACGATGCGAAGAGCGTTTATCTGAGGCCTGACTTTAGTGAACTTCTCCACCAGCTCAGACGTCTGGTCCGTGCTTCCATCGTCCACCACGATGATCTGATAGAGACGTCCGCTCCGTTCGAAAAAATTAATCATATCCAGGAGCGTCGGCGGCAGACGGTGGTACTCGTTGTATGCGGGAATGATGACAGCTATTTCAGTTGATGCATCGGCGGACAAAACGTCAGATCTCCAAATGTATGTGTGACTGGTGACGATTTTTATTCTAAAACTCAGTTAATACAAGTGCTTAAAAAGGACTGGTTTTGTAGATGAAGGAAAAGGCGCGTAAGTTGCTTTTTAGAAAACAAAGCATTATCCTTACAAGTCCTTGGAAACAAAAGTATTTTAAGAAAAATGAAACGGACGTACAAACCAAGTAAAAAAAGCAGGCGCACTACTCACGGCTTTCGTGAGCGCATGTCTACGAAGAGTGGAAAGAAGGTGCTGAATGCGCGCCGTGCAAAAGGGCGCAAGCAGATTGCTACTTCAACTCCGGGGAAAGGCCATTACAGGTAGAGCTAATTCCAGCTTTCCAGCTGATGCCAGACTTAAACGCAGGAAAGATTTTCTGCGAGTGCGGGAGTGCGGAAAGAAAAGCCACTCAAGGCACTTTCTCGTCGTTTATGCGCAGTCTGAACGGATCACAGGGGACCCGGATACGGGCGGCGACCCGGGGACGGCGGTATCAAGGCTCGGGATAGCGGTTACCAAAAAGTCGGAAGCATCTTCCGTGAAACGAAACCGGATGAAGCGGCTTATCCGCGAGGTGTTCCGCCTGAACCGGTACCGGGTCAAACGAGGCTTCGACATCGTGGTAATTGCACGGGGGGAGTTCAATGCGCTCAAGTTCGCCGATGTGGAGCGGGAAATTCTCGATAACATGGCGCGTGGAAGGCTGTTAAATGAACCGGCTTGAACCTGCGAAGAGGATAGGTGAAGAAACTCGCGGGCTGTTCCTTGCGATGTTGACGCCTTTTTATCGCGTGTGGAAAGCCTGCATCTCTCCGCTTGTCGGTCCTGCGTGCAGGTTTCAGCCGTCATGCTCGGATTACTTCATGGAAGCAGTGAAAATTCACGGTATTTTAAAAGGAATATATCTCGGACTTCGTCGTCTCCTCCGGTGCCATGCTCTGCACCCCGGGGGACTTGATCCAGTCCCTCCAGCGAGATAAAGAGTTGGTTATGCAGGACGAAAGCAACAATACACGATTTTTAATCGCCCTTGTTCTCTCAGTTATCGTAGCTACCGTTTATATGGGGTATTTCATTACTCCGTATCAGCAGCAGCCTGGAGGCGTTCAACAGCAGGGGCAGCCGCAATCAGCGGTTTCTCCGGCAGCGCCGGAGTATCAGCAGGAGAGCGCAGTACAGCAGCAGGCGCCGGACGCTGGATTGCAGGTTCAGGCGCCGCCGCAGCCCGCTGCCAATCCCAGTCCCGCCCAGCTGAAAGAAGCGCGCCATATCGTCGTAGAGAACGAGAAGTTCGTCATGACACTGAATCTTCTCGGCGGGCGTATCGAGTCCCTCCGGCTGAATGATTACAGTGCAAGACAAGGTGAGGATGAAAGACTCAATCTTGTTCAGATTTCCCAGAATTCACCACTTCCACTTGCGGTTACCCAGGGCAATATAAGCGACGCTTTTGTGAGATATGAGGCGCAGGGCGCCGAAGGAGCTGTCCGTGTTCCTGCGGGAGGTCTCACCGTTGCTCTCTCCGGGAGACTTCCCGATGGAAGGGAGATCCGGAAGACTTTGAGATTTTCCCCTGATACCTATCTGTTCGATGTCGACGTAAGTCTGAGTGCGCCTGACAAGGATGGAAATCCGGTCCGGCTGGAATGGTCCCGGTTCGTCCCCCTTGAGCAGGCCCAGCAGCGGTATGATCTCAACCAGTTCATGGCGCTCAATGATCAGGGAAAACTCGTCACTGTGACTCATGACACGGCAGCCCAGCCGCAGAATCTCGGGCAGGGCACATGGGTTGCCATCACCGACCAGTATTTCATGGCGGCTATCATAGAAGCTTCCGGCAAAGGGGATATCAGCGTCGCCGCCAGTGGCGATGTCTTCGTCTCCCGTATTCAGGGCGGCGATGCCGGAGGGAAGTTTAAAGTTTTCACCGGTCCAAAGGTGTACGAGGATCTGAGCCGGTTCGGATATTTCCTGGAAAAGAGCGTGGATATGGGAGTCTTTTCATTTCTCGCATATCCAATCCTTCTCGCGCTGAGGTGGTTCCATGCGTTCATGCCGCTTCATAACTGGGGGCTCGCGATTATTCTGCTTACGCTTGCAATCAAGCTGCTGTTTCTCCCTCTCACATCGGCAAGTTTCAAATCAATGCGCGCGATGCAGGAGATTCAGCCTGAAGTTCAGGCGCTGCGCGAGCGGATCGAAGATGCCACAAAGCTGAATCAGGAGCTTATGGCGCTGTATAAACGGCGGGGCGTAAATCCGATTGGCGGATGCTTCCCCATCGCGATTCAAATTCCCGTATTTTTCGGTCTTTATAACGCGCTTCTGAACGCAATCGAACTCCGTCATGCGCCGTTTGCGTTATGGATTACAGACCTTTCAGCTCCTGAAAGGCTCGAAATGTTCGGCGTCGGTGTTCCTCTTATGATACTCATAATGGGCGCGAGCATGCTTATTCAGCAGTGGACCACGCCAACGGCCATGGATCCTGCGCAGAAAAAAGCCATGCTTCTTATGCCGCTTGTGTTCACTGGAATGTTCATTGTTTTTCCGATGCCGTCCGGACTTGTGCTGTACTGGCTCATCAACAACATCATAAGCATCGTGCAGCAGGCATTTTTGAGAAATCAGAAGGGGATAACGCCGCTTCAGGCGACGATTGTATCGAGTATTGCCATCTTCGTGCTGGGGTACATTCTGGTGCTGATATAATTTCCGTGTCAGGTCGTGGAGGAGGAGAACAGAGACACCATCATCGCACTTGCCACCGCCCCTGCTCCGTCGGGAATCGCTGTTGTCCGTGTGAGCGGAAATCGCGCGAAGCAGTCGCTTAAGGTCGCATTTTCCAGCAGGGAAGATCCGGCCTCCGATCCCAGGCGCATGGTATTCGGCAGGATAATCGATGAAAAAGGCGGCCTGATCGATCAGGCTCTTGCAGTCTTTATGCCCGCCCCGAACAGCTATACTGGTGAAGATGTGGTCGAGTTCCAGTTTCACGGAAGCCCGGTTGCTGCAGATCGTCTGATTTCCTCCCTGCTCAGGCACGGTTTCAGCATGGCCGAGCCGGGCGAGTTTACAAAGAGAGCTTTTCTGAATGGGAAGCTCGACCTTCTTCAGGCAGAGGCGGTCGCAGATCTCATTGATGCAGGAAGCGTGAACGCGCTGCGTGTCGCGGAAGAGCAGCTCGAAGGACGGTTCAGCCGGGCAATAGAGGAAATCGGTGAACCGCTCAGGGACGCTTTAAGCGAAGTTGAAGCGATTCTTGATTTTCCTGAGGAGAATATTCAGCCGTCCCTGATTGGAGAGATTATTCAGGCTGCAGCACATGCAGCGGCAGGGATAGATAAACTCGTTGAAACCTACCGGTATGGAATGATCCTGAGAGAAGGCTTCCGTGTGCTGCTGTGCGGGGAGCCGAATGCAGGAAAGTCGACACTCTTCAACCGGCTGCTTGGAAGACCCCGGGCTATAGTGACCGAAATTTCGGGCACAACCCGGGATGTTCTGGAAGAGCACGTGCTGATCGATCGAAACAGATTCGTTATATGTGATTCTGCCGGCATACGTCGGAGTACCGACAGGATAGAGGCCATAGGAATCGAGCTCGCTCTCGAACGCCTCGAATGGGCGGATCTTGCGGTTTATGTCTGCGATGCTGCCGGGAGCGGATCTTTTGAGCGAAGACTGCCGGATCGCTTTGAATCTGCCGGTAAGCCTGTCTGGCTCGTGTGGAACAAGGTGGACGTGAGGCCCGGTCCGCCCGCACGGTTATCGCCACCGCCCCCTTTTTCACGGACATTTTCCCTTTCAGCGCTGACAGGCCAGGGGGTTGAAGACTTTCAGAAGGCTCTGGTGAAAGAGGTATCAGGCGCACTCGCGCATGAAAGCGATGCAAACGTCCTTGTGACGAACGATCGCCAGCGGGAATGCCTCCTGAGGGCACGCGAGTGTCTCGAGCGGGCGATGACGGCGAATCCGGCGAATGTGCCTCCGGAAATAATAAGTGAGGATCTACGTGGCGCTCTGCGGGCATTGGAGGAGATAATAGGCAAAACCTGGTCTGAAGATATTCTCGGAAGGATATTTTCGAGATTCTGCATAGGTAAATGATGGCCGATCCTCTCAATTACCCCAGACTCCGGGCACCCATCGACATCCGTCTCGAAAGGATCGAGGAACAGGAAGTCCTCGTAATAAGCTGCCCGCTTGGAATTGCAGAGCGGCCACTGATTCTCATATCAGCCGTCGCGCCTCTTCTCTCATGTTTTGAGGGCAGACTGTCCGTCAGGGAAATTACGGAAAAGTTCGCGCCTTTTGGTGTCCGTGAAGATCAGATCATAGAACTCATAAACCTTCTTGATTCTCATTTATTCATGACGAGTCCCAGGTTTTTTGCGGCTCAGAAGCAGGCGCAGGAAGATTTCCATAATTCGCCTGTGCGAAAATCCGCGATTGGAGGCGGAGGGGGTGAAGCACTGGCGGCGGAACTGGATGCGAAGATTGGAAAGTGTCTGGCGGAATGTGAAAAACACGAATGTCCGCCCGGAGACCTGATTGGACTTGTTTCGCCTCACATAGATTATCACAGAGGATCAAAGTCGTATTCGGCTGCGTACAGCAGTCTTTCCGGCACAGAAAATTCTCTCTACATAATGCTTGGTACCGGGCATCAGTACAGCAGGCATCTATTTCATCTGACACTGAAAGACTTCGAAACGCCGCTTGGTATCGTCCGATCCGATCAGGCTTTCGTGAAGGATCTGGCGGCAAGGTACGGCTGGGAGCGCAGTTTTGCCGACGAGATGCTGCATAAGCGTGAGCATTCTCTCGAAATCCAGCTTCCATTCCTTCAGAAGCGCGAATCCGCCCCCTGCATCGTTCCGATTCTTGTGGGAAGTTTTCATCAGATGCTTCTTGTCGAGCAGAACCCTTCGCAGTTCGATGTTTACGAGGCGTTCCTCTCGGCGCTCGCAGAATGCACGCGTGAAGCCGCGCGCAGCGGGCGGCAGGTAAGGGTGATCGCCGCAGTCGACTTCGCGCATGTCGGCTCACATTTCGGAGACCCGGTGAGGATGACTCCAGAGTTCCTGCAGTCGATTTCCGCGCGCGACCGGCAGCTCATCTGCTGCATCGCCGGACAGGATAAAGAAGCTCTGTTCTCTCACATGGTGGAGGACCAGGATGCGCGCAGAGTATGCGGTTTTCCGTCGCTTTATACTTTCATAGACCTTTTCGACAGGCTTGGCGTCAAATACCAGTCTGCGCTTTTTTCGTACGAGCAGGCTGTAGACTGGGAAAATGACAGGTGTGTCACTTTTGCGGCAATGGGATGTTTCTCCCCGCACGCTTAAGCTGCCGCACTTGCAGCTTTTTTTTCCTCTTTGTTAAGAACCATCAACTGGCGCATAGTTGAACGGCACTCCGGGCGGATTGTTTTTTAGAACTGAGCCGCTTTTACTGAACCACTTTCGCGGCCGGCAGCGATACAAAAGTAAATTGCTTTACGACAGTAGTGACTAATTTGCAGGTGTAAGATGGAGTCGAAAGGACAGGCTGGCAGCAAGGGGGAAAACTTCTTCGAGAAGTTCGGGCTGGAGGTAACCTCCGGCGAAGTCGAAATTGGTCAGACGTATCCGATCTACGGGATGATAACAAGAGTTCTTGACGAGACTCCGGGCACGGTTCAGGTCGAAATAAACTTCTCAATCATCGCCAATATGGCGATTCCCGACCCCGGCAAAATAGAGATTCTCAAAGAACGTGCCTTTGAGCCCGGCATATTCGTGTCGACAGTGAGAAGCAAAGAAGACGGCATAAAGGTCGACTGCAGCACGGTAGTTTTCGGAAAACGCCAGCCATTCAACGCATAAGCATTGCCCGGACAGGCTTGTTCCGGCTATAGTGCCTTCCATGTCGAAAAGCGCTGATAAATCAAAAGAAACGAGAAGTTTCGGGCAGGAAGTTTTTTCTTTCATCAAGACAATACTGATAGTTATCGCCCTTGCCCTTGCAGTGCGTGTGTGCGTGATCGAAGCGTACAAAATTCCTTCCGGTTCCATGATTCCTGCGCTTCAAATTGGCGATTATCTTCTGGTCAACAAGCTGAGCTACGGATTCCGCATCCCGAAGCATTTCCGGGCGCCTCAGGGATTCGAACTGCCCTGGGAAGACGGGTTCATATTCAGGTGGGGTTCGCCGAAGCGCGGTGACATCGTGGTTTTTACACGCCCCGATGATCCAGCTTCTTCTGAGGATGAGTCGCATACGAATCTCATAAAACGTGTGATAGGTCTCCCCGGCGATACCATCGAAGTGAAAGACACTACTGTTTTTCTGAACTCGTTGCCTCTTGATGAGTCGTATGCGCGATGGATAAGCGGCGGTCTGGTCGATGGAAACTTTGGTCCCGTAAAGGTTCCTGACGATCATATACTGCTTCTTGGAGACAACCGTGATAACTCAAGGGACTCACGTTTCTGGGGCGACCCCTTCATCGCCATTGAACGGGTGAAGGGAAGGGCGCTGATCATCTACTGGTCGCTGTATGACTGGAGAAGAACAGGTCATCTGGTTCGGTAAATCTGGACCGTGTCCGCTACTTTCTTCCGATAATATCCTTCGAAGGATCCGTTTCCTGATGGAGTTTGCGGAAACGCAGCATCCTGTCGCGAAGCGCTGCCTTATAGGCCATTACCAGGGAAAGGAGAAATGCACCGAAGGTGAAAAACCACGCTATACCCGCCCAGAGCAGCGAATATACCTCGACCTTCATCGTGAAACTGCCGCTGGAAAGATAAATAAGCGCGGTCCCATCGAACGGCAGTCTGGAAATAAGAGAAGTTCGAAGCGTGTTGCCGATTACAGCTAGAGCGATGGCTGCCCCATATACCGGGAAAAAATTGACCCTCGACAAAACAGCCCTGTAAACAAGCTTCTGCCTCTTGAGCACAAGTGCTATCGGCAGGTAGTACAGAATCATTCCCAGAACAAACTTGAATTCCAGCACGGAATTCGATCCTATAACGCTGGAAAACCGTGTCGAGGGAAATGCTGTCTGCGGTTCGAACGCGGTAGGAAGCGGCATAAGGAATGCGCCCTCGATCATGTTGGTAGAGGCGGCGTTAATAATGTCACCAATCTGCACGGGCTTGAGATCCTCGAAATTCACGCCTGTCGAAATCATGAAGTCGCCAAGATGCACAAGAGAGAGGCAGACAATGAATGCGAAGGTGAGGCAGACGACTTTGAAATACGAGAGGCACTGGGCGTAGAATGAAGCTGTGGCAGCCGCAAATATCAATGTATGGATCGACAGCAGGAGAGCTGCTCCGAACGCAAAAAGTCCATATGTGCCCAGCACACCTTGAAGCGACATCGCATCTATCGGGTGAGCGGTGGTAAACTTATTGAACAGGACAGTTGAAGGTCCGGTGAGCAGGAAAAAGACAGCAATGGCAGCTGCCGTTCCTGAAGCCAGACCCCCCGCTGGATTCGGCACATCCGGTACAAGTGCTGAAAAAGAGATTTTTCCCCCTCTCTTTCTGTTTTGAGCATCCTTCAACGCAGCCTTCATCCGGTTCGAGGGTGAAGTGATGGGACTCCTTTCGAGGATGTCCGGCTTCACTCTGCCTCTTTCGGGGCTCTTTCTGCCGGCGGCATCATCTATTTCTTTTTCAGCGTGCTTTCCGGACTCCGGTGCGGGGGCAGTCATTCTGGCGGTATGGTGAGTCGCCGACAGGATGATGCTGTGAATTTCCATGGCTGACTGTGGCCGCTTGAGAGGTTCTTTTTCCAGCATCATCAGAATCAGTGCGGTGAGCCATGTGGGAATCTCAAAAACGTCAGAAACCGGCGCGCGGGGCGCATCGTGGATGTGACGATTCATTACATCGGCGGATGTGAGTCCGTCAAAGGGGCGCATGCCTGTTACCATTTCATAGAGCATCACACCCAGAGAGTATATATCCGCTGTAGCGTCCACTTCCTCACATCGCCAAAGTTCGGGGCACATGTATCCGGCGCTGCCAACCACTTCGTCTGACCGGACAAGATCCTGATCCACGGGCTTTGCAACGCCCAGGTCGGCAATCTTCGCAGAGTTTTCTGTTGTAAGAAGAATGTTGGCCGGCTTCAGGTCGCGGTGTATGATTCCGACGTTGTGTACCGCGTCGAGGCCTGCGCATATCTGCTGAAGCAGTTCGATAATCTGATCAAGCGAAGGTCTTGTCTGATGCAGTCTTTCCTTGAGGCTTATGCCGTCGACGTATTCCATCGAGAAAAATAACTGTCCCCGCTGCTGACCGACATCGAAGATGCGGACCACGTTCGGGTGGGATATCTTGCGGGTAAGCTGCACTTCCCGGAGAAATCGCTTCACATGCCGTTCTTCCCGGCTGAGTGAAGAGTGAAGTATCTTGACTGCGACTCTCCTGTCTTTGTCCCTGACATCGAGTGCGAGATAAACCGAACCCATGCCTCCTGTTCCGAGAAGGCTCTCGATGTAGTAACGGGCGCCAAAAGTCGTGCCTACAAGCGGATCGAGAGGAGTCGGGTTGTTCATAAACTTAAAGAGTTTTGTTCATTCATATGATGCACACACGAGCGCGCTTTATGGCATGATTTTCTCAAACGGCATTATGACCGGGAGGGGCGATTCTATCTTAAAATTCGCTTTTCAAGGGCCGCAGCAGCAGTTCCGATGCAACTTCGAGGGGCGGTTTGTTATTCTCCAGCAGAAGCGCAATCTGTTCTGTTATCGGCATTTCGACCCCGTACTGCCGGGCGAGCCTGAGGACGAGAGGAGTTGAATGTATTCCCTCCACAACCGAACCGATGAGTTTCAGAGATTCGGCCACCGATTTGCCTTGACCGAGAAGAAGCCCGGCGTTTCGGTTGCGGCTCAGGGATGATGTGGCGGTCATCGCAAGATCGCCAAGTCCTGAAAGGCCCGCAAGAGTGCGCGAATCAGCTCCCATTGCTGTCGCAAGCCGCATCATCTCCGCGAGGCCGCGTGTTATGAGCCCTGCCCTTGCCGACTCTCCGAGTGCCAGACCATCTGAGATCCCGGCGGCAAGCGCAATTACGTTCTTTACTGCTCCGCCAATCTCCACACCGAGCGGATCGGAAGACGTATAGACTTTGAGGTTAGGCGAACTGAAAAGCTGAGCCATCTGTTTTGCGACCAGGGGGTCGCTCGAAGCGGCGACAACTCCAGCCGGTCGGCCCCGGACGATTTCCGCGGCAAAGCTCGGTCCTGAAATTACCGCCAGCGGATTAGGGAGAAATCTCCGGACATACTGAAGCGGGGTGCAGAGGGTCTCTTTTTCAAATCCTTTTATTGCGCTCGCGACAATCGTCCCGCTTCCAACGCCCGTAAACTGCGGTACGATCTTCGAGAGAGATGCCGAGGGAAAGACAAGGAGGAGGACTTCGCACTGCAGGAGATCGTCCAGTGAATGTGAAGCTGTGAAGTTTCCGTTGAGCTGCACCTCCGAAAGGAACGAAGGGTTCCGGTGATCCCTGTTGATGCCGTCGATATCGGCCGGAACGTTGGACCAGCCGATAACCTTCAATCCCTTCGATGCAAGGTGATTACCAAGCGCAGTGCCCCAGTTCCCGAGCCCCACCAGTCCGATCCTGCCCGCTTCTGCGATCATTCCTGGTCTTCTCCCATAAGCGGCGCGACCGCCACCACTTTCTCAGATTCTTCGAGATTGATGAGCCGCACGCCTTTTGTGTTTCTTCCAATCACGGAGATCTCATCCGCATTAATCCGGATCGTCTGGCCGGACGATGTTATAATCATGAATTCCGACTTTGGCCGGACTGTCACGGCATTCACCACAGGACCATTCCTTTCCACGGTCTGGATATCGATTACGCCTCTTCCCCCGCGTCCCTGAAGCCTGTATTCGCCGAGGTTCGTCCGCTTTCCGTACCCGTTCTCGCAGACTGTGAGAAGGGTCATGTCAGGAGAAGCACTGTGCTCATCTTCCGCGTCTTCAGGGGTGTGGATGCGGACAACAGTCATGCTCACTACTGAATCATTTTTCTTGTTGAACCGGATACCCTTGACACCTTTTGCGCCTTTGCCGACAGAGCGGACATCGGATTCCCTGAAGCGAATCGCCATACCCGTTCTGGTTGCCAGAATTAATTCATCATCACCGCCGGTAATTCCCGCTCCGATGAGCATGTCTTCAGGATGGAGAGAAGTGGCGATAATGCCGCCCCTTCTCGGTTTTGAATATTCCATGAGATCTGTCTTCTTGACGAGACCGTTCCTTGTGGCTATGACGATCGATTTGCCTTCGACGAACTCCCGCACTGGCAGTATCGCGGCAATACCCTCGTCGGGTTTCGTCTTCAGAAGATTCACGAGGGCTCGTCCGCGGGCGGCCCGTCCCCCTTCGGGAAGACCGTAGACTTTCTGCCAGTAGACCCGTCCGAGCGTCGTGAAGATCAGAAGATATGACAGGGTCGACGCCGAGAAGACGTGTTCGATAAAGTCATCCTGCCTGACTGCGGCGCCGGTCACACCCTTGCCGCCCCGTTTCTGAGCGCGGAACTCGGACGCTTTTGTGCGCTTTATGTAGCCTTCGTGAGAGACTGAGACAATCATCTCTTCATCTTCAATCAGATCCTCGACTGCGATGTCAGTGGTCTTCTCGGCTATAAGTGTGCGCCGTTTATCGGAGAAGTGTTCCCGTATTTCACCCAGCTCATTGACTATTAATTCGTCGACTTTCCTCATGTCGGCGAGGATTTCGAGAAAACGCTTTATTTCATCGGTGAGCTCCTGATGTTCTTTCTCGACGGCGAGCTGTTCCATTCCGGTGAGTCTCTGGAGTCTCAGTTCGAGTATCGCCTGCGACTGTCTCTCGCTGAGTTCAAATCTTGCACAGAGGGCGTCCTTTGCCTCGGAAGGTGTCTGCGATTTCCGGATAAGCTCAATCACCTCGTCGAGATTGAGAAGGGCTATCCTGTAGCCTTCGAGTATGTGGAGTCTCTCTCTCGCCTTTTTAAGTTCAAACTGGGTCCTTCGTGTGATGACGTCCCGCCGGAAATCCACGAAGTTCCGGAGCATGTCGACAAGCGAACAGATAACGGGCTTGCCGTCAATTATCGCAAGATTGATGATGCCAAAACTGGTTTGAAGAGGCGTGCCCTTATAAAGCTGGTTGAGGACGATTTCGGGAGTGGCATCCCGCTTGATCTCCAGCACTATGCGCATTCCGCTCCGGTCTGATTCATCGCGGATCCTGCTTATTCCCTCGATATCCCTCTCATTCACCATTTCGGCAATTCGCTCGAGAAGGCGCGCCTTATTAACCTGGTACGGGATTTCCGTCACTATGATCGCTTCGACTTCGCGGTTGCCGGATTTGACAGTTTCAATGGAGGTCTTCGCCCGCAGCTGAATGATACCTTTGCCCTCCCTGTAAGCGGATACGATCGCGTCGCGCCCGTGTATTATGCCGCCGGTCGGGAAGTCGGGACCTGGAATGAACTTCATCAGCTCGTTCACGGTAATCTGCGGATTGTTGATCAGAGCCTTTACGCCGTCCACGACTTCACCCAGATTGTGAGGGGGAATGTGAGTCGCCATTCCCACGGCAATCCCGTCCGCTCCATTTACAAGAAGGTTGGGAACCAGAGAGGGAAGAACGAGAGGCTCTGATGTCGTATCGTCGAAATTCGGAATGAAGTCGACCGTGTCCTTATCGATATCCGCAAGAAGCTTTTCGGCGATGTTCGTCATACGCGATTCTGTATACCGGTATGCCGCAGGAGGATCGCCGTCTATCGAGCCGAAGTTGCCCTGCCCGTCTACCAGCGGATATCGAAGGGTCCAGTCCTGTGCGAGGCGCACAAGGGCGTCGTACACGGCAGAGTCGCCATGAGGGTGATATTTCTTGAGCACTTCACCGACGACGCCGGCGCATTTCGAGTGTTTTTTTCCCGCAAGAAGACCCTCACGGAACATCGCGTAGAGGATGCGGCGCTGGACAGGTTTGAGACCGTCGCGTATGTCCGGGAGCGCCCGTCCTACGATCACGCTCATTGCATAGTCCATGTAGGACTGCTTCATTTCATCTTCGATGTTTACTGCCGGCTGGCCTTCAATTGATTGTATTTCAGTCACTGCCTTCTCCTTGTTCGCGCCGCACATGGAGGCGACGCCCTTTTATGCCGAGAGTATATATCGAACAAGCGTCCGGACTCCGTATCCCGAAGCGCCCGGTACGCCGTCCTTCCCCACGGCTGTTCGCAGCGCAGGCCCCGCTATATCCAGATGGGCCCATCGTGCACTTTTGATAAACTCCGGGAGGAACAAAGCACCGGTGATGCTTCCTCCGCCAAGCGATTTGTCGCCGATATTCTTCAGGTCGGCGATCCTGCTTTTCATCTGCTCCCTGTACTCTTCGATTAACGGCATCCGCCACAGGTATTCTCTGGAGGCTTCCGCCGCATCGAGCAGCGCACCGGCGAGATCATCGTGCGGGGTGAAAAGACCCGCGCAGTCAGCTCCAAGTGCGACAACCGCCGCGCCTGTAAGTGTCGCAAGATCGACAATTTCCGTGCAGCCATCCTTTTCCGCGAATGCCATTGCGTCCGCAAGAAGCAGTCGTCCTTCAGCGTCCGTGTTGATGACTTCAATGGTTTTTCCGTTCATTGCG
>CAYQVO010000002.1:25300-39289 GCA_964421085.1 uncultured Bdellovibrionales bacterium
TCTGCCATCAACCATATTTTCGGATGCGGGAATGTAGGCGCGCACCTCTACCGAAGGCTTGAGCGCCGCGATTACCTTCATTGCGCCGAGCACGGCAGCTGCACCCGCCATATCGAGCTTCATTTCTTCCATACCCGCGGAAGGCTTGATGCAGACTCCTCCCGTATCGAAAGTTACGCCCTTTCCAACAAGAGCGATTATCTTCTTCGAAGAGGTCTTTCCGTCTTTGGGCCGGTACGTCAGGCGGATGAGCACGGGATCCTGCCCGCTTCCCTGTGAAACGGAAAGGATAGCGTTCGCCTGCATTTTCTCGAGCTCCGGGCGGTTAAAAACGTGAACGGCAAGACCGCCCGATCGAGCGACTGTCTTTGCTGTCCTTGCCAGAAAGGACGGAGTGCAGTCCGACGACGGAGTGTTGCAGAGGTCGCGCGCAAGTGTCACTCCCTGGTCAATTAATGCGGCACGGCGGGCGATCTGCCGGGACGCACGCACCATATCAGGGCTTATCACGCCATGGAGACGCACTTCGCGGATTCCTTTGAATCTCGGCTGTTCGTCGGGCGCAGACTTGTACTGCTCGAATCTGTAAGAAGCAAGATACAGCCCCTCGAGCAGCGCTTCAATTTCTGCCGGGTCTTCAATACGCGCACAGTCAACGACTGCTGATGAGAAATTCCGTTCTTTTGCCGTTTTGAAAATTCTCTGTCCCATTTTCTGAAAGGCGAAGCCGCGCCGGAGAAACGAGGCTGCCGGATCAGGCAGGCCGAGGAAAAGGATTCCCCTGGACCAGGAGTTGTTCAGAGTGTCCAGAAAAAGAGAAGAACCGGGCTTTGCGTTGAAGCTCCGTCCTTTCAGTTCGGTGTGAAGAATTTTGCCGTGCTTCTTCACGACTGATGCAGCAAGAGATCCCGGGCGGGGCCTGGTGCCGGGAGAAAAGTCCTTTTGTGAAACAGGGAGCACGACGAGGTCGCACTGGAGCTTTTCGGGTTTCTGAGACGGGGAGCTAATCTTCATACCTATCCTATAAGATATTGAAAAATCCAGAATTTTTCAATAATTGCCGCCTGTTTTTAAGTTATCCCGTTCAGGCTTTTATTCAGTCTTTTTGTCTTTCTGCCGATCATCATAGTGAGGGATGATAGAGCGATCCTACCTGTAATATTTCGGGCAGCTGCAAATGCGAACTGACAACGAAGTAATTATTTTCCAGAAGAAAAGAACCCTGCCTAATACTCTGCCGGAACTCCTGCATTCAAAGGGGTTCAGGAACAGAAGTATCAGCGATCTTAAAGAGCTGAAACAGTCCTACGATGATGCGGCCAACCCCATTCTTCTTGTCGATGGGGGGCCTGATATCAACGACACCAGCGCAATCGTGGAGCTTCTTTTGAAACAGGAAGATCTTCAGCACCTTCCGATAGTCATCGCTGCGCGATCGGCTGAAACATTCGAAAGGACACTGGGCCGCCATTTCTGCATAGCAATAGGAGTGCGCGTTCCGTGCACTACTACGGACATTATTGCGGCAATTTCGTATATCGACGAACACTACCGGGAGGTGACATGCACGCTCCCGGAAGCCCCTCCGCAGCCCGTTGAACTTGAAGGTTGGCGCGGCGGTGAAACATTCGCGCCGAGCGGCGGCATTGGTCCGGTTGAAACGGAAAGGCCGTCACCGGAGGAGCCCGCTGGTGAAACGCCTTCAGTTGAACAAGCTGACAGGCATTTTGTTGAAGTCTTCACGCACCTGGAAGATCTCGGGCTGATGAAGAGGCCTCTTGGAGGCCAGATCTTTGCCACCGCCATGGATGAGAGCGCTTTCGAAGATAAATCCTGCTTCACAATCGTCCACGAAAAGGCAAGGGCCATCACCGATCAGATCGCGGAGTGCACGAGCCAGTGGGATCGCGGGCACATTCACAGGAGCACTTTTCTCGCCTTTGAAATAGCCCGATCTCTCGATCGCCCTGAGAGTTTCGTCGAAACGACGAAGGAATCGTGCCTTCTTTTCTTCGGAGCTCTTCTCGATCTGCCCCAGGAATATTTCCGGAAGGATTATTTTCATCCCCGGCATCAGGACTTCAGACAGAACCTGGAGGGAAAGGTAAAAGAGATCGCATTCAGAGTCGGAGTGGAACTCGAGCTTCCAGTCCCCGGTAAGATCATCGGAAAACTCGCCGCGTTCATGGGGGGAGCTCCCGCCCAGGGTGACGACGAAGTGTCGCTTGCCGCCGCGATAATTCAGGGAACGGATCTGGTCGGCCGGGCCTGTGCAAAGCGCGGGTATTTCGAACCTGAGCTCGCATATGATTTTCTGCGAAGGATCCGGCGGGGTGTTTACTCGAGACTTCACCCCCTTGTTCTGAGCTGCCTTGTGAAGGTTCTTGCGGAAGCTGTTGTGGCTACAGCTCTTGGCCTTGCGATGCCGAAGAAGCGCCGGAACGATCCGAAGCTGAAGCAGGCAGCTCAGGATTATGCCGATCAGAAAGTCGGACCGGACGAGATCAAAGTGGCTATTCAGGCCCTCTCGCCGGGGATGCGTCTTTCGCGGCCGATTCAGGCTTATGACGGGAAAGAGATTCTGTCAAAAGGACTCGTCCTCGATCAGGATCTCATCTGGCGCATCTGGCAGCTCTCTGCAATCAGACCTCTGAACGCGCCTCTGGTTGTTTCTCCGAATACGGAGGAAGAAGAGCCGGAGCAGGAGCGGTAAGCCCCGCAATCGGCGGACTATTGCAGCATTGGCGACTTTACCCTGAATGCGAATGGATACTGCACGCCTGGATTAAGTTTCTCAAGCGGTGCATTCCCCCCGGGGGAAGAGAAGGACTGACGGTCGCAGTATAAGGAGCCTCGCGTTTGTCTATGTCCGGTGTTCTGTGGTATCAGTACACGAAGAGAAGCAGACGAATGTAATCTCAAAGGCAGGTTGAAATTCATGCGGCGTTTTTCGGGCATAAGAAGGGTTGCTTTTTCGGTTATCATCGCTGCAGCGCTGATTGCCGGCGGGTTTTACTTTTTTCCCCAAAAACGCCCTCACAATCTCATTGTTATATCGATTGACACCCTTCGTGCCGACAGGCTTGGAACATACGGTTACAAACGAAATACATCTCCAGTGCTCGACGCCTTTGCGGACGATTCTGTGATTTTCGAAAATACCGTAGGCACTACCTCCTGGACTCTTCCGTCTCACATGAGTCTTTTCACGGGGCTCTATCCAACTTCGCATGGAGTAATAGATGCGAAAAAGAAGCTTCCCCGCAAGGTTCCTCTGCTCGCTGAAATTCTCAAACGAAGAGGATATCGCACGTTTGCTTTTACGGGCGGGGTGTATGTAGGCCGGCCCTTCGGTTTCGGCAGAGGCTTCGAAATGTACACGGTGAAGGAGAAACGAAAAGGACTTGACGCCGATGGAAAGAAGAAGCTGCGCGGCTTTGAATCGTCGATTGCCAGGGCTGAGAAGGTGCTCTCCAGCCTCTCCCCGGACGAGCCTTATTTTCTTTTTCTTCACACATATGATGTGCACTGCCCGAACCGGCCGCCCGGCGAGTATGTCTCCATGTTCAAGTCGGAAGAGGCGAAGGCTGTCAGAGGTACAAACTGCGGGGACGCGATCTTCCGGGCGAACCCCGGTTTCGATGCGGGCCATGCTCTCACCATCTCGGATCGCTATGACGGCACCATTAGCTGGGTCGATTCGAAATTCCAGAGGCTCATCGATTTTCTGAAAGCTCGAGGCGACCTTGACCGCACGGTGATTGTGTTCACATCGGATCATGGTGAAGAATTCTATGAAAGGCAGAGAATCGGTCACAAAGCGACTCTTAACAAACAGGTGATAATGATTCCCCTGGTCATTCGCGCTCCCGGGTTCTCCCCTTCGCGCGTCAACGTCCCCGTGAGCCAGATCGACATTTTTTCGACAGTACTTGATCTTCTTGACGTGCCGGTACCGTCGCACGCTCAGGGGACATCGCTTCTTCCGCTTATGAAAGGCGACAGCACTCAGTCTTCGAGGCAGTATCAGTTCTCGGAGCTTCAGCGGGAAGCGTCTCTTCGGTCGCTGACAGATGGAAGGTTCCATTTGATACACGACCTCGAAACATCCAGGAATACTCTTTACGATATGAACAACGATCCCGACGAAAAGAATCCGATTACCGATGAAGACAAAGCCGGCGCGCTGAAAAAGGATCTTTTTGATTTCATCTCCGGCATCCCCAAGGGGGAGGCCGGGACAAGGGCAAGCCCTGACAAATCAGAAGTGGAAAGACTCAAGACGCTTGGATATCTTTGAGGGATGTGATCTTGAGAAAGCTTTTGAAAAAATGTGCTAACATCTTGATTTAATTCAACTTGGGACTCTGCATCCTTGTCTGAATTCATTACCGGAACTTGATTTAACATTTTTGTAACAAACTGCTCCTTGTTTGGGACGTGCGCCGGCGGCGAATAATAACCCCCCAGAAAAAGCCGTCGGCGTACTCGTCTTGGAGTTGGAGTTTGAGTTAATGGAATCAGGATCCCGCGACACCCCCGCTGCTGCACAGTCTGCCTGTTTAAATTTGAGACTCGTTAAACAGGAAGAAAGCAAGCCGGCGAAATCAGCCGGAGATGGTGTTATCGCGGTCGACGACCTCAGAAGTTTCGTTTCGATTCCCTCATCGCATCGTCATCTGTGTTATATCCACAGCGAAATCGTTGAACGATATCCTGTCGAGGAGAATTTCGAGAAGCTTATCGATGTGCAGAAGTATTTCGCGGACAGGGAGCTGGAAATCGATCTGAATGTTCCCGACCTGGAGCATAAGAGGATTTTTCTCCTTCGTGAAGATGCAGCGGTGCGCCTGGGCAAAGCGGCTGAAATGATAAGGAAGATGAGTGATGGGGAGGTCGTTCTCCGTCTTCTCGAGGCCCACCGGCCGTCTGGAGTCATGGAGATCCATTTCGAGCACGTAAAGCGATGGCTTGGTGTCGCTTCATGCAGGGATATGACGAAGCGCGAGATTTTCGACCGGATGGAAAAGTGGCTTGTTCACGAAGGCAATCCTGAAGCCCACGGCTCAGGCGGCGCTGTTGATGTCACACTGGTTGTGTCTGAAAGCCGGCGGGAACTGCCAATGGGAAGCGCATGGCTTTCCAATGTTCCTGCTTCTCATACATGGAGCCAGAAGGTCACCGAACAGGAAAGATTCAACAGAAGCCTGCTTTTCGCCGCGATGACCATGGCTGGTTTTGTGAATATGGCGAATGAGTGGTGGCATTATTCCTTCGGCGATCGGTACTGGGCAGCTTTTCTTGACAAGCCTTATGCTCATTACGGCCCGGCTAAGGCGCGGTGATCTTTGCCGGTGAGGCCGGAATGTCTCCTGAAAGGATCCAATCCCTCAACTCATCAATGTCGACTGGTTTTTCGAGGATGTTTTCCACATCAATGCCGGCTTTTTCATATCGTCCTCTGACTTCGCTTCCATTGCCTGAGATGATCGCAAAAGGAGATTGAATTCCCTTGCCACGAAGCGCTTTACAGAGAGCAACTCCGCCTCCTCCCGGCATCGCATCGTCGGAAATAACGAAACCGGGCTTCTCGAAGTTCACGAGCTCGAGGGCCTCATTTATAGAAGAGGCTTTGATGATGATTACGGGGTCATGACTGAAGTTCCGGGCAGTCGACTCCAGGAAGTCGACATCATCATCCACGAGCAGGACTTTTTTGACCTCGGTTGCCGCATTTCTGCTTCTCAGCAGAACGGGGCCGGCGCCCCCGGGGGGTAAACACTCGGCTGCCGGAAAAAAAACCTTGAAGCAGCTGCCTTCTCCCCGTCTGGACTGTACCGTTATACCTCCTCCGTTCAGCTCGGCCAGTATCCTGCTGACAGCAAGTCCGAGCCCCGCTCCTTCGTTCATCTCAGGATGGAGTCTTGTAAACGGCTGAAAGAGATCTTTCATCCGGTTTTCGTCGATTCCCATGCCCGTATCCCCCACCGATACACAGACTGCATCCCCTTGCGAACTGCCGGCGCGGATAGTCACCGATCCGTGTCGTGTATACTTCACAGCGTTGCCTGCAAGGTTGGCGAGGATTCTCCGCACGTGCTTTTTGTCCGCATATATATGACCAGGCGCTTCTGTTTCAACGGTTATGGAAAGACCTTTGAGACGGGCGGATACGCTGTACGCCCGGGCAATTTCTTCCAGGAGGGGAGCAGGATCGAAAACTTCCGGGTGTGCCCGCAATTTTCCCGATTCACAGGCTGAAAGATCGAGAACGCTATCTACGAGTTCACCCACTGCTTCACAGTTATTCAGGGCAACTTCGAACAGTTCAGAATTTTCCGCAGAGTGAGCCTCGACATTGAGAAGGTTGAGAATCGAGCGGATGTTGTTCAGTGGTGATTTTATATCGTGCGAAACATGTGCCAGCAGCTCGTGTTTCGACACACGACCAGGCCCCTGTTCGAGAAATGCAAAAGCGCCTTCATACAGTCTTCTCACCTGTCTCAACTCTGCAGACAGCCCGGTGGCCAGGTTCCTCAGTATTTCACTTCCCTTTAATCCCGTCTCATACTCTTTGAAACCGGCCCACACAAAAGATTTTTCGAACGGAGGATCTTCGAAAGGAACGACTACATGGTAAAACACTCTCTCATCCGGGACCTCACAACAGGAACGCAGCTCGCCCGACTGTGGTGCCGCGGTCAGCATCACCTGTTCGAAGTATCCCCTGAGATGACACTCAAGATTTCTTGAAAGGAAGCGCGAGCCTCCTGCTATACTGAGTGTGTTGCCCGACACAGACACGGGTTTGAAGAAAACGGCAGCAGCTTCCGCGATTATTTCCCGTTCCAGAAAGGCGGCAACTCTTCGGTGTATCACCAGAGCATCGTCTATGTCTTTTGACGCGGACTGGGTCAGTTCCGGGAATAAATATCCGGGATCAATGCGCGATCTCCGGAGCTTTTCGTCTTCTTTACCGTCGAGCAGCCGGTTTATCAGGACTTCAATATGCTCTGATATTATTTTCGCAGTTGAAGTGAACACCGCGGGATCAGGCGCAATACTCCTGTGGGATATTTTCTTTTCTGAAAGAGCCTCGACCTTTTTCCGGAGAAGCCGCAGATCGCGGAAGAGAATCACTGCAGGCAGGCTGGCGGCGGCCATCGCAATTGCCGGCAGGAGCGGGGTACTCATGCTGCTTCCCTTTTTCTACCCCGTGTGAGAATCCGCGTCACATGAGCGTAGAGCAGTCGCGGATCCTCGCTCTTTGTCAGTGAAGCTTCGGCGCCCGCCGCTATTGCCCGAATCTTTGTCTCGACTGAATCATCCGCTGTCAGCATTATGAGCGGGATATCGAGCAGCTGTGAGTCGGCACGGAGCTGTTCCAGGAATTCCAGACCGTTCATCCCGGGCATGTGGATATCGCATACGATTAAAGCGGGCTTGATATGCTCTCTGGAGAGAATTTCGATCGCCTCCAGCGCATTTCCCGCAAATGTCGCCGGTATTTCATGCCGATCGAGAAACCGGGAGAGGACCTGGGCAAAAGCTGAATTGTCTTCGACTACAAGGACCGACCGGCCCCGGGAACTTTTCCGGCCTTTCTTCGAGTTTCTGCGGGGTTCCTGCACTGGCGCGGCGTCCGGCAGTTCCGGAACGACGCTGAGCCGCCGGGACTCTCGGGCTGCCGCCTCTTCCTGCCAGGACATGCGGAAGCTGAGCGGATCTCCCGGCTTTTCGATTCTGAGGATTCGGCTTTCTGTCCGGGATGGCAGCATGATTCTGAAACCGAGCGAGTGCAGCGCAAGCTGGAAAAATTCACGCAGTGGTTTTTCGAGAGAGTAGTGAATGCTTCCTTCCGCCCGGCTTCCTTCGGTATTTTCGAATGTGTAGATGATCTTTTGCTCACGGAATGAAACAACAGCTTCCGACTGATAGAAAGACTCGGCATCTTCGATGAGAAACGCGAGGAGCTCGAGGAGTTGCCCTGTCTTCAGCGCCGGGGATTCCGGAATGGAGGGTGGGACCGGGGCAAAGTCAAACGTGTCTTGTCTGCGTTTGAAGAAGTTCATGACATGTCTCCTCGTAATGTGACGATGCGATCATGAAAAAGATAAGGGGGATGGCCGAAAACAGAGGCGCCAAGAGATGCGGCAGTCCCATCAAGAGAGGTATAAATACGGAGACCGACCATGACGCTTCCTGGAAGATAATTTCCGCGTCTTGTGCCGTCCGGTAGTGCGCCGATACTCGCGGGGTCCTCCTCTGAAACAGATTCCGCCGCCTTCTCAGCCAGAAGTGAACGCAAATCTTTTCCACGGACTTCCGCATGGACTGCCTCCAAATCACCTGATGCTGAAGGGCATCCGGATGTCACAGTGCCCGTATCACGGCCTGATTCCGGGTCGATCCCTGAAATGCTGTAACATGCGATGATGTAATGCCGCCGTGTCCCGGTCCGGAAGCTGGGGGATTTGCGGGCCAGGTCGGAATCTACCTCTGAAACCAGCTGTGAAAGGGCTTTGCGGACTGCGTCCTCATTGACTTCTGATACGGGAAAGAATCCATCTCCCGGCGTCAGCCGGAATGATTTGACGAGGTTCTCCTGCAGATGGGACTCGGCTGTGTCCTCGAGCAGAAGGGAGAGACGAACATAGTCCCACAGGGAGAGTCCGCCGCTGAGAAAAGCCAGGAGGAGCGAGAGAAATACAGCTGTTTCAAGAACCGCAATCCCTCTGGAGGTGCCGGAATTTTTCACCATGAGATCACTCCCGCTTTGTTCTCAAGAAGGAGCGCGCCCATGATTTTCGCGCCCGCGCTGTCCCCGTCAGCGGCCACGGAAAACCGGATATTGAAGTATTCCTTCTTCGCACCGTCAATAAGCGACTCTTCTTCCAGAAAATCCCGCAATTCCGAAAGGCGTGTCGAATCACAGGAGAGATCGGAGTACCGAGGCTGAAGGAGGATATAGTAGAATCTGAGAATCGCGAGGTCTCCTCCGCCGGCAGCCGGACTGTTCCATGTTTTAAGCCATGTCCTGTATCGTTCGAAAGCATCGTGCAGTTTCTGACGGAGAGAATCGTCACCGGGATCTCCGAACCGTACGCCCCGGGATCTTGGCACATCGCCCGCAAGGAGAAAAATTGAGCGTACTGCTCTGTTCCTGAGACCTCCCCGATCGTGACTGCTCCCGGAGGCGAACATCACAGGCAGCAGATCTTCGATCACCAAATGAGTCTCCGGCTCTTTTCTGGTATCCATCGCACCCGAAAGAGCGGCACGTGTCCATATTACCTCCGAAGCGGTCAAGACTTCGTCGTAAGCAGGATCGTACTTCCAGTGTTCTTTAAACATGGAGGGCTTTCCGCCCAGGGCATCTGAGCCCTGGCTCTGACGATCTGGAAACCAGTAATGACGCGGACTTTCGTCATCTTCTGCGACGGCGGCGCATGCGACATTTCCACTGATGCTTTCGATGAAGTCAGCTTCGGGAGGGTCGCCGGTGCGTGAAAGAGGTCTTAAAACAGTGAACCATTCATGCGCTCCAGGAAAAAATCCGACAGCCGTACGGTTAAGCGAGAACGAGTGAAGAGCCGCATAGCTTTCCACAGCCGCAGTTTTGAGCGCAGAAAATGACGGGTTGAAGCACTGTTGCGTGGCGATTCGGGCAGGAAGACCAGTGCGGAATTCCCGTTCGAAAAGTCTCGATGAGGGCCATTCTTCCCTGTCTCCCCAGGCGGCATCTTCTGAAGATCCTGACGGGGAAAGATAACAGCTTCTATCCACCGCTATAACCGAGTCGAAAACTGTACCCCGGACTCTTGTGCGCGCCTGGACAGGAATCGAAAGTTCGTCCGGACTGCTGAAGAACCTTGAGAAAAAAGACGCGAAGTGCAGGGGGACGTGTCCTGCGTATTCGAGGTAAAGCATATCACCTTCCTGCGAAATCGACGTCTTCGGAGCGACATCGGGGAATCTTCTGATATAGGCTTCGGCGCGCGTCACCGCGAAACCGGACCCGGGGACGCCGGCCGACCCTGAATGGCCGGCGTTGATGAACCGGTAGGAGTACAGTCCCGTTTCGTCGAGTGCATGCTGGGCTCTTTCCCGGGCCAGAACATACGCTCTGATGTCTGCGCTGAGGCTCAACAGGAAAAGCATGAGTGGAAGAACGATTGCAGCGGCAAAAAGTGTGATGGAACCCGATGTGTTCTGCGCGTTTTTACGGCCTGGCATGAATCCCCCCGGGCAATGCCGATGAAGCGCTTTTTGTAATGTTCGATATCTGAACAAGAGGCGTACTTAAAAAGAGAATTACCAGCCCTGCGAATGTGAGAACCAAAGGCATGGTTGCCTTTACCGGCATGGCCGCAATCTCGAGTTCTATCGCTTCCTGATAATAAAGCTGAGTTGAGTCACTCAACTCTCTGAGGGGGCCCATTACCTCTCCACCTTCCTGCTGTGCAAGGCCAAGATGCATGAATGCGTGACGAAGCGCTCTGCAGGGGGAGGTGGAGGAATATTCGTCGAGAGCTTTATCGAAAGGAACACCGGCCTGACTCAGCCTGTAGACTCTTTCGAGGAGGAGTATCACAGGATCTTTGACGCGTCTGGAATCTATTTCCGACATTCGTTCGTCGAGCGCGAGCACAGCGCCTATGGCGGGAATTATGTCGAAGCCGGCCTCGACTGCCATGACAATCCGCTCCATCACGACCGGCAGGAAAAATTCAAGCTGCTTTTTGAACCGGGCCCTGCATTGAGAAAGGTAGTATCTCGAAGCGATGTATGAAAGGGCACCTGAGACGGCAATTGCGGCTATGAGCCCTGAAAGCGAGTTAGAACCGGATGCAGCGCGTATTGCGAGAAAAGATCCCATACCGCCCGCAATGATTGCTGATTGTCGTCTGCGGAAAGTCAGCTGCTCCTTCTTCGTAAAAAAGCCCGCTTCAATGAGCTCCTTTGTCCGGCCTGATGTTGCAGGATTCTCATCAATCCTCCGGCCGGGAAGTTCGGCTTCTTCCTGGTGTTCCATCGCCGAGAGATCACACAGAACATCTTCAGGAGCGCGCCTCACCGGAAGAAGGAACAGGAAGCCTGAGGCGAACAGGAGAAAAATGCATACGAGGTTCCAGTCAAAAGGCAGAATCACAGTCAGACCCTCCTTCTTGTCAGGAAGAGCATCCATCCGATTCCTGACACCATCAGAACGGCGCCAAGCAGGATAAATCTGGAACCGAATGGGTGGGTGAGAGCATCCTGAAACGCGGAGGGATTGCTCAGGAATTGAATGCTTCCTGTCGCAAAGGCACAGACCGCGATGCCGAAGGCGGAAAGTCTCTGCATCGCAACCGCTGCCGCTGTTTTCCTGCGGAACGATTGTCTCTGACGGGTGACCTTTACGAGCCGGTGAAGGCATGGCGAAAGCGAAGAGCCCTGCTGCCGGGAAAGAATGAAGGCAACTCTGAAAAGGTCAATGTCGGGATGGTGAATATTTGAGGCGAACGTTCCCAGTACTGTGTCTTCCGGAATCCCCTGTTCGATCTCCTCGCGGCTTTTTTTCAATTCTGCCCCCAGGAGTGAATCGTGATCGAAGAGTTTTTCTGTTCTGCACAGGGCGACGACCGGGTCAAGTCCGGTCCGTATGGCCGATGCCAGAGCGAGAAGGAAGGCAGGATAATCGCTCTCGAAAGCTTCGGCTCTCCTGAAAGTGCCCGGTTTGAAGAAGCGTTTTCTGCCCGAATGCACAGGCTCGCACGAAACCGTATCATGGAGAGAATGATCTCCATGCAGCAGCCGCTTTGCCCTGTGCACTTCGCTCTGGACATTCAGGATCCAGTTCATACGGCCCTCGCTGCACTTTCTCTGTAAGCGATATCGAGATCGAGTTCGATAATGCCGGGCATGTGAGAAAGATTCACCGGAGAGGAGTGACCTTCAAGCGCTGTCCTGTGCGCGCTGACGCGATTAACGAGGCGCCAGGCGGGAAACCCCTGCTGCTGATGATACTGAAATATGTCGCGCTGACGCAGTGCTCCGTCGGCTACAGGCCCGATCTCCTTTACCTCGAGCACCCGGCGGCAGCCGGTTGTTCTGCACACTCCGGTGTGAACAATAACGTGGACAGCGGTCGCTATCTGCTCGTTGAGCACGCGGGGATCGACACCTCGCTGAACGCGGCCGAGAAAAAGCTGAAGCCGGCTTACTGCTTCAATAGCGGATCGGGCGTGAATTGTGGAAAGGCCCGGATGGCCCGATGCGCATACGTCAATAAAAGCTTCAGCAGCTTCGGCATCCCGAATCTCTCCGAAAATGATCCTGTTGGCGGCCATGCGCATTCCCGCCCGTATGCACTCTGCCGGGCTTACTCTTCCTGCTCCCTCTGTGTTGGTTTCTCTCGTCGCGATGTAACGGACGTGAGGATGATCAAGCCGGATTTCGGGAGTATCTTCGATTACGAGAATGGCCTCCTGTTCGGAAATCCCTGACGCGAGCGCGCGCGCCAGCGTTGTTTTTCCCGTTCCAACTTCGCCGGCAATCAGCAGCGTGTTGCCGGATTTCAGCACAGCAGAGAGGTAATTGAGCACTTCAGCGGGGGCCAGTCCTCCTGCCAGGAGGTCATCGAGAATTACTGACGGAAACCTGTTGAGTCGGATTGTCACATACGGCCCCATGTCGCATTCACAAAGAGCCCGGTGGACGGCATGAACCCTCGCAAAGGATCCTATCATTCCGTCAGTGATCGGTTTCTTCGTTGAATAGGTTGTGCCCGACTTCGCGAGAAGGCGCTCGACAAACGCTTCGTAGGCCTCGGGACCGGGGAAACGGATGCTGGTGCCGAGATTTTTCCGCCCGTGCTGGATACTTATCTTTTCGAAGCTTGTAATGATTATGTCAGTGACTGCAAAGTCGTCCACCAGCGGCTGAAGGATTCCGAATGGCCTCTGTTCCTTTTCAATGTTGAGAAGGATCTCGTCTTTCTCGAGATGAGATAGTTCAAAACCGTGCCGAACGGAAATAATCTGGATCAGCTGCTCGAGTTCCCGGCGCGCCGGTCCATCGTCTTCTTCAGACGCGTCCCTGAGAAGAGGAATCTCTCTCCTCAGCTCTTCGAGAATGAGCTGAACGGCAGGGCTGTGAACTGCCCGCGCCGTGTCTCTTAAGCCGGCAGAGGCGGGATGGAGCGGGATGACGCTCAAGGTGTCATGTCCTGCGCATATCGATCCGGGCGCGATTTTTTTCATCTTAACGGGTATCTCCGTCAAGCAGAAACCCGGCCGGTTTGATATCGGTTGGAATCCATTTGCCGTCCGCAAGAGCGAACGCTCTGGAATCTTCGTCTTTCACTGAGAGATATCCGGTGATGGTTTTCTTCTTCTCATCGGCAGCCGGATTGCTTCTGAGCTGGTCGGACGTAAAGACAGTGTCGACCCACTCGTCCTCATCGCTCGAGCTTCTGAGTGCGAAAGCGATTCGCCCGAGAGGTATCGCCGTGCTGATTGCAAGACACTGATCCTGTGAAACAAGGAGAGTTGCGGTGCTCGGGACACTGGGAGCATGAACTCCTTCGACAGGCTCTGTGGATCGTTCGGCAGACAGAATTTTCACCTTTTCAGCGACAACCGTAGTGCGATCTTTCGCTATCAGAAGGACATCGACAAGAGAACCGGAACCCGCCCATCCCTCGACGGCTGTAGTCGCGTCGACCTTCATTGTCATGGCACGCATGCCGGAAGGTATCCGCTCAACGACGCGATTTATGGAGTATGAAGCCGCGCTCAGATTTTCCCGGAATACGGGAAGCCCTGCAGGCAGGGGCACTGTGGCGAAAGTCTCCAGGAAAGAGCCGGTATCATAAATCGCTCCCGGGGGAACCTGGTGGCGAGGATAGGCGGAGGTCTTCCAGCGGATGTCCTTGAGCCTTGTGCCGGCGGCGACAGGTTCGGACGGAACAGGAATCTCCACGATATCAAAGGCGGGCACAACCAG
>CAYQVO010000002.1:39299-52039 GCA_964421085.1 uncultured Bdellovibrionales bacterium
TTGCCGCGCGCGCCGCGCAGCAGGGCGGAGGCGGTGACGGCTTTATGCGGGTGATAAGCGCAACCGCGACGATTGCTGATGAAAGAATCGCAATCTTCAGTACGGAAGAAACACTGCTGCCGCGCAGCAATGCAGAAGAACGTCGACGCATGGTCGTATCCCGAAAGGAAGTTAAATAGAAGTCACGCCGGAATGCAGGGTCGGCGGCACGGCGCCGGCTCCTTATGGCAGAGAACTGATAGTATCGCCCTGGCCTTTTGCCCAGTCGCCTATCGCTGTCATAAAGCTTCCCAGATTGTCACCCATACCGCGCATCGCCACGTAAACAATCGTCAGGAGTACGACAGCGCCTGCGCAATATTCGAGGAGTGTGAATCCGCGCTCACTTTTTCCGCGAGTCAGCGCAATAAAAGGTCGAAACAGCAACTCCATAATTCCCCCCGTTAAATGAAGTTAGTTTAAAACTTGTGCCCTCTGAAAAAGATCCTGTACTGATCTGATGGCGCTGTAATCCTGAGCTGCCGTTCCATTGTCGCCGGGACGAGTCTTCTCCAAATGAAGTATGGCAGGGACTGCTTCCGCGGTTTCTTTCGACGGCCTGTATTCGATCGCGGGGATGTCCGATGGTGACTGACAGTGCGACGGGGCGTTCCACCTGCTTCCGAAAATCCGCCGCAAAATTGAAGAACGCGGCCTTTCCTTCGTTGAAACGGCGTCCGAAGCGGTAAAAAGATTCGACTCGTCTGCAATAGCGCGCAGCGCCCGGGAAATGGTGCGACCTCCACGGGAAAAAAGAGTTCCGCCGGAACCGGGCCACGAAGAAGCTGATTCGGAGAAAGGAACAGCCACATGAGAAAATACCCCCTGCTTCAGTTTTGTTGCCCGGCACAGTTCACTCTGCATCAGCCCTGAAGGAAGCCCATATTTCTTCGGCCCGTTCTGCAGCAGAGTAAGCTTTGATGAGGGCGACATCGAGGCGAGTCCTTCGCCTATTCGCCCCGCAGATGCATAGAGAGAAGCCGGATCATTCGCGACAACAAAAATGAGGTTATCTGCTATACGGTAGAGTGTTTTGCGGAACACTCCACGGACGTTTCCGGAATCGACGATAACTGCGTCGAAAAGCCCGTCGAGAATCTCGAAAACAGAGATCATGCTCCGGAGTGCGGAGCTTCTGCTGTCGTGAATTTCCTCGCAATCAAGAGCCGGGGGCATCGCGTACAGTCGCTCCTCATCGGCCCAGACTTTTGTCAGGCACTCCTCGACGAGTTCCTGAACAACAGGTTTCTGCTGGTTGAGAAGACTCCCGAGATTCTCATTGAGGAACGGGCGAACCTGGAGAAACCGGCTGAGATCCTGCGTGTCGAAATCCAGATCTACGAGAAGAACCTTTTTCCCGTGTTCAAGACCAAGTTCGCCGAACGCGGCGGCGAGTGATGTCACACCGAGCCCGCCTTTGCCGCTGTCTATAATGATGAGCTTCCCGCTCTTTGCACGGCCGGCATTTCTGGCATGCAGGATAATTTTGCGGAGAAGTTCCTGCGGGCTTATATCTTCAGGGAGAATGTCATCAGCCCCAAGCCTTGCAAGGTGTTCGACCATGGAGAGACTGTCAAGCAGGCCAGTGACGCGGACGAGAATCGAAGTGCCGGGAAGGAGTTTCCTGATTTTCGACAGTACGACAATTTCTTCGAGCAGCAGTTTCGGACCCACGATGCATATGTCGGGAACTGAGTGGAATTTCAGCTCCTCAGGCGCCAGTGGCTTTATGCTGAGGCGGGGAAAGAAGTTGAGTTGAGCTGGATCGATGCTGAAACATTCATTGAGAGCGTTTATGATCACGCTTCGTGATTCAGCTGACTTGTCCACCACAACAATGCTGATCATGCCCGGCATCCTTCCTGCTCATGTATCGTGATTATCTGCCGGAAGTTTCCTGTCCGGCTGAAAAAACTGCCCGTATATCTGGTGTGGGCGTAAACGTATCAGCAGCGAGGGGACATTTTAAGGGGCTTTTTTTACAGAAGACCAAATGCGATCCTTAGAGTATCGTTTCTTACTGATGGCGACAGCTATGGAAAAACCTCATATGACCCGGCACCGATCGCTGTTCCCACCCGGATCTGCGATTCATTTTGATGTCGATTTGGAGCCGAGACCGTTCTCGCTTTCTTATCTCGCTGACTCCGTGCTTTCGGGGTTTCTTCCACGAAGTGTCCTCCAGGAACTTGAAATCACTGGCTTAAAAGGGCGAGGGGCCTGGACCAGCACCTCGGATCACAGGTGCCCCGCACCAGAAGAACCAGAAGATGAGCTTCTTTATCTGGAGGGCCGCATAATTGGCGCGGGGGAGGAGTTGAACGAACGATCAGAGGATTTACAGGCAGCCGAAATCTTTTCATTGCGGCTCAAAACAGTCTTTAAGCAATTTGTGGGGGCGAAGGACATTACACATCGAATTATTATTGAAAAGAGGGGGAGCCTCTTTGAAACAGTCGGCATAGAGGAACTGGGGCGTGCAATACCTCTGGAGATCAGCAGAGTGCGGCTTGGTGTGGATATATTCGAAGCTGCATTTGCCGGGTCGTACTTCGGTTTCGCGCCTGTAGTCCGGAAGTCATTCCTCATCGACGGGGACCGGCAGAAATTCCGTGTAGAACTGGACGTGGAGGGTGTCAAAGATCGCAGGTCGCACCTTTTCACCCTTCATCCATTACTGGCGGAAATCCCGCCTCTTGTTGCTTTGATTACCGGGAAGGATCTCGACCGGATTGTGAGTCAGGCAAAGGCTCAAGGTTAGAATAAATATTCTGTTGTTCTCCGGGCGATGCTCGTTGAAAGAAGATCTCAGGCTATAATTAAATGAGACCCCCAGATGGATTTGTCCCGACAAAGGAATCAGCAGACATGCTGCAACGCGGGAATGCGGGGGGGGGTGAGGGAGACTGAGTGAACAGGAATTTAGTGTTCGAGCCTCGGAACGGAGCCGAGGACAAGGTTATCGATACATTCCAAAAGGGTTCTGAATCGTTCCCGGACCGCTGTTTCCCTGGTCTGAAAAGGGGTGACATAATATGGCTTGTAGATCCCGATCCTCTTGTGTTTGCCTATAACGACAAATTTCGTGTCTATGTCGATCCGCCTGCCGCTGTCATCGATCAGGACTCTGTCGTCCTGACGGAGGGTGATGTGCTTCCCGCTGGTACTCATGTTCGTGTGCGCGGACTGGTAGATCGGGGTGATGGATCACGTCGTGTGCGTTTTGACGGAGATCCCTTGCCTTGTTGGACACCCTCTGAAGCTGTTTTTCGAACAGTCAAAGATTCCGTCCTGCCTGAAGCGGCATAAACGAAGCTAATGCTTTTCCTGCATGGTGGTGACCATCTTCTGAGCCGTTGTCGCAATCAACTGCGGAATTCCTTTTGATTTTGACAGCTTCTTGAGATCGCTTTCCCGCATATGACGGAGCCACTTCAAAGCAACATCCTGCGGTGTCTTCGGGTTGCATACAAGATTGAACTTCACGGAATAGTAACGCATCCATGCCTTCGAATTTGAAACCAAACGGAGAACGTGATCGGAGATATTGGTATTCTTCGTGAAATTCTCGACTTCCGGCAGCATAAGGCGGGGATTACGAATGACAAAATCCTGGATTATTCTGTTGTGATCCATCACGAGGATGTTCCGTACAACTTCATTTCCAAACATGGCGGCTTTTATCTTCTGTGGCACCGAGAGTCTGCTCAGTTTGGCTCTGACATCACTTGTTTCCGCTTCCGTTGACGGGCCGCTTTCCTGCATAAGTTCAGCGGGGATCTCAATTGAATCGGTTCTGTGAGCGATTTCGAGTATCTGCTCGATGTCCCCTTCGGAGATCTCCCGGTTTGCGCGGTACTCTTCGAGGCAGAGAGGTTCATCTTCGATCTCGAGCTTGATTTCGTCATCGTTCATTTAAGGGCCTCTGTTGTCCTGGAGATGGCCGGAGTCGCCGGCACTTCGGATGCGGCGGGAGTCGGAGCGGCCGGCGTCGGCTCCGCTTCTTTTACGGGCCATTTCACGATCATCGTGGGAATCAGGATGCTTCCGAGCGGCGCGATATTGAAGCTCATGTAACGCCCCTGAAAAGTGCCCAGGTTCTTTACATATTGCACGATCTTCTCATTGTCATTGCCAACGGCATCGATCGCGTCGGCAAGAAGTTCAAGATATGTGTACGAAGCTTCAGAGTAGATCCTGGGATCCGAGTGGAATCGTTGTTCATAAGCTGCGGCAAATTCCTGCGATGGGGCAGGAAAAGTCTGGAACCAGAGATTTCTGATGTCGAGATTTTTCACTATTTCCACTGCTTCAGACGAAAGAATCAGCCCGTGATTCGCATAAATTCTCCCTTTATAGCCGAGCTCATGGAGTTGTTTAATTATCACACCTGCCGCGGCACTCGTCGAGTTGACGACAAAAATATCCGGATGGTAACGAAGAAGTGTTATGAGCGTCGAACGAAAATCAGTATCAGTCGGGAGATGGGACCGGGTCAGACTGATTTTTCTCCCCAATGCTGCATTCAATGCGTCCTTATATCCTTCCCCCCAGTCACTCTGGAGATTTATGGATGCTATGCGTCCCGGTTTTTGCTCCAAAATCGCGCGGGCCATGACCATTCCATCGTTCGCTGAGTCGTTCCCGAAGTTGAGCATGTATTGCGTATCTTTCAGAAACGCGCTGTGTCCTGCAAAGCCCAGCACCAGAATCTTTTTCTCTTCCGAAAGCGGTTTGACCGCCATGACAGGGCCTGTGCTGGATATGAAGAAGATATTTACGCTGTCTATGTCTGCAAGTTTCTGAAAAGCAGCCGCGGTCTCCCTGGGATCGAACCTCGAATCCTCGAAGTGAAGTTTGAAATAAACGCTTTGAAGAATCGCGATGTCCTCAGTGGCGAGAACAAGACCATTCTGGATGTCAATCGACATCTGGGCCACGGGACCTGTCAACCCGAGCAGCGCGCCGATTTTTACAGGTTGCTGAGAAAAAGCCGGAGATGAACAGAGCACGATAAGGAGAAAAAGGCACCTGAGCATTGGAAGAAATTACGATTTATCGACCGACAAGTCAAAATCAAAGCGAAAGTGCAGACGCGCCAGTGACGGCAGGTTGGTACAACACAGCATCTCGTGCGGTGGCATCGAATCTCTCAATCGAATAGTCTCCTGTATGCCGGCGGATATACACCCCCCGCGCCGTATGAATAAGACTTTTGACATATTTTATGAAACGACACCGAAACGAGCGCTTCTCCGATAGACACCATGATCGTCTGCCAGCCCGCCTGGGCTTCGAGCTTTAAACAACTATGGGCGCCCCGCACCGATGAAAAAATCTCCCCATGCCGAGGTCTTTCGAAAACCACCGGACTGAAAGCTGTTCATGCGTTCACAACACCCGCCTTCAAAGTGATTCTGCCTGCGGCCTCTTCCGAAACACCTTCGTTGAGAAGCACATTCAGATCAAGATCTGCAATGGAATTCACGACCAGGTCCGGCCGGTATGAATAATCTCTGAGCCGTTCAATAGTGCATATTCCTGACAGTGTCAAAATCGTTTTATAACCGAGCTGAACACCACCGAGAATATCTGTCTGCATTGTATCGCCGATAATACAAGTCTCGTTTGTCTGAAGGCCGATCGACTTTCTTGCAGCGCGGAGCATCACAGGACTCGGCTTGCCGACGCTTAAAGCTTTCTTTCCAGTGGCGTTTTCGAGGAGCGCTATGATTGCCGCAATGCCCGGCTTGCTCCATCCCTTGATCCTTGGTGATGGATCAAGATTCGTCGCAATAAGCTTTGCGCCGTCGATGACAAAATCAATGGCTTTCTCGAGCCGTTCCAAAGTGAGATTCCGGCCCTCCCCGACAACAACGTAGTCCGGATCTTTATCGACCATCGAATAATTGTTTTCATGAAGGCTCAGCGTAAGGCCCTGTTCGCCAAGCACAAAGGCGGTACCGCAGGGCTTCTGCCGGCCCAGAAAAAAGCCGGTAGCCATGGCGCTTGTATAAATGTGACGCTCCTCGACTTTTTTGAATCCCATTCGCCTCAATCGTGTCGCGATGTCGCGTCGGGTATAGTGGCTGTTGTTTGTGAGGAACAGGAATGGAACTTCCCTCCCGATGAGGCCGCTTACGAAATCTTTCGCCCCTGGTATTATTTTTGAGCCGCTGTAGACGACCCCGTCCATATCAATTAAAAAGCCGATTCGGGCCATTTAACCTCCTCGCCAAATAAGTGCGAAAAATGTGAAAGAAGGATAATAACACGGAAAGCCGGATCGGCAAAATTCGGGCGTATTATTCTTTTGAGGTCGATCAAACACAGGATGACCAGTATCATGAAGTGCGGAGATTGTTCATGAATCTCGTTATTTTTATCTTCCAGCTCATTTTTCTGCTGCTGATTGCAGGGTCACGATTCACGTGGACTCTCATTATTATCGTATTTGTCGCGGGCATGCTCCGCTTTCATGCGCCACCCGCCGCTATCATTGCATTTCTCGCAATCTCACTTCTCTGGTATAACCTCCGCGCGCATCGCGGTGCACTTGGAACGGGGTGGGTCAGCCTTTTTCGAAGGCTCCGGCGTCTTTCATCCCGTCAGTCGTCAGAAGAGTTTGAGAATCTTGTTTTCGCCATACTTGCAAAAGCCGCGCAGGTCGACGGGTCAATAAAGCGTGATGAAATTGACGCTATCGAGACAGCGATGAAGCGTCTGAATGTCTCCGAGAAACGCCGCAGTGAAATAATTATCATCTGCCGCGCCCAGTGGAGAAGGGAGCAGCCTCTCGAAGAACTGCTTCAGCAGTTTGTCCGGGAATATGGCTTTGACAGGGAAGCGTGCGAATCGCTCCTCGACCTCATGGCCGAGGTGCTTTTCGCAGACGGAAAGTTCACGGGAAAGGAAAGAGCGTTTCTTGGGGCGGTGCTCCTCTCATTCGGCCTGGATCAGGAGTTTGAGAGGGTTCTTCTGCACCGGTACTCACGAATGGCCGGCGGGTTCGGCAGCGGATTCGAATACGGAGACGATGCGGGGCGGCAATATCAGGAACAGAAACCTCCGGAGCCTGAGCCAGCCGTTGAAAAACCGCTCTCAGATTATGATCTGCTGGGAGTCACCTCCCGCAGCACTAAAGACGAGATCAAGCGGGCTTTCCGAAAGCTTGCCATGAAGTATCATCCTGACCGCACAATCGGGCTGAGCAGCGAGATGCAGAAAGCTGCATCAAACCGGTTCAGGGAGATAAACGAGGCATATGAAAGACTGTTGAAAAAGGCTGCGTAAACTGTGGGGGGTGCCTGAAAAGGGTCGCTATACCTCTCCCCACAACTTCCTTGCAAGCGCCAGCGCGTCAGAGAAAGGACCCCTTCTTTTTTTATCGAGGATTTTGGCAAGTTCTCCCGCATCAAGATAAACGCCGCCGCAGTCGGGGCACACTTCGATTTCCACACTCTCGAGAGTCGTCGTCTCCATCTTCTGGCCGCACTTGGCGCAGTGCATGAAGTGAAGATCTTTCTGCCGCTGCCGTTCGGATGCGGCGGTCTTCTCAGCATGCTCTTCCCTGAGTTTTTTCAGCCGCGTCATTTCATGACGGATGAAGTATTCCTGTTCTTTCTCGGAAACCTTTTTTTTCATTTCCTCACCTCACTCATTAAATCATAATCGGCGGCTGGCCGGTTGTGGAGAGTACGCTTCGCCACAGCCAGTCCTGCGCATCAATCTTTCTCCTCCTCTCTGTAGCGAGAGGAATTGGCACGTGTGTGAACGATCCCTTCCAGTTCGAAACAATCATACCCGTTCTTCCCGTCATGGCTGCATGAACGGCATTCTGCCCCAGAACGAGGCAGAACGCGGCATCGCGCGCGTTTGCAGGGAGGCTTCTGATAGTGTAGCTCGGGTCGATATATTTCAGATTCACTTCAATCTGTTTCTCCCTGAAATGCGATACGATGCGTTCTTTGAGGAAAATACCGATGTCGCCGTACTTGACGTTCCCGGATGCGTCTTTTCCGCCTGTTTTCTCGAGAAGCTCCTGTCCTGCACCCTCCGCGACGACAATCACCGCATGGCAGCGCTTCTCGATTCGCTCCTGTAATGACGAGCAGAAGCCTTCGATGGAAAAGGGAACTTCAGGAACGAGACAGAAATTGACATCATTGTTTGCAAGCGTTGAATAAGCTGCAATGAACCCGGAATCGCGCCCCATAAGCTTGACCAGACCGATTCCATTTCTTGCGCCTTCGGCTTCTGTATTCGCGGCATCAATCACATGACGGGCCTCGGCGCAGGCAGTCTCGAATCCGAACGACTGCTGCACATAGGATATGTCGTTGTCAATCGTCTTTGGAATTCCGATCACACTGATCTTGAGACCCCTTACCGCAACCTCGTCCGCAATCGCCTGCGCTCCTCGAAGTGTTCCATCACCCCCGATTGTAAAGAGAACTCCCACGTTCATCCGCTCGAGAGTGTCGACCATGTCCATAGGATCCTGTGGACCGCGGGAAGAAGCGAGGACGGAACCCCCCTCTTCATGTATCTTCTTTACTGCCTGAGGAGTGAGATTCAGGGGCGCATGAGAATATTTGGCACTCAGACCTTCGTATCCGAATTGAAAGCCGAAGACAGTCTTCACTCCATAATGGAAGTGACACGACAGGACAATCGCGCGAATAACATCGTTCAACCCCGGGCACAGTCCCCCGCATGTAACTATGCCGCAGTTGAGCTTCGATGGATCGAAATAGATGTGTTCCCTGGGTCCGGCCTTTTCCATCTGCGGAGGTTCATGCCCATCGTCCATGCACGCTTTTATCTCCTTGAAATCTGAGCTTAAAAGGACTTTTTCAGAATCCTTTACGAAACGTCCAGTCTTTACTGGTGATGGTATGCGGCATATACCGAGGCGCTGGATATCGAAACTGGGGTCGTTTTTATGCATGGGATGAATTTAGCTTGGAAGAGGCGCGCTGGAAAGGGAAAAGGGGGACTATGCTTGTCGCGGCCGAAATACTTATAGTAATCTCTTTCAGGGTTCTCCGATGAATACGAACAAACCACTCTTCCGGTCAGACTGGGTCGCCCTGGCGGCTCTTCTAATTGTCGCGCTCTGGCTCAGAGCCCCCTTCGTATCCGCAGGACTTCCGTTTTTTTACCAGGAAGATGAAGCGCACCATTTCAACCGGGTCGTGAACATGGTGAAGTCGGGCTCCTGGGATCCCCGCTACTTTCACAAACCGTCTCTTCATTTCTATCTTCGGATGCCGGTAGTTGCCGTGTCGTTTCTTTACAGCGTGAAAAAAGGATATCTGCGCAAGCTGGAAGAAATTCAGACAAAGGACACGTACGGCGTGGGTGATTATGCCTTCACTGTCTCACACCAGAGCATAGTGAAGTGGAACAGAGCTTTCTCGCTGTGCTTGAGTCTTTTGATTATAGTACTGGTGTATTTTCTCGCGAGAAGAGTGACAGGTGCGGCCGGTGTCAGTATTCCCTTTGCAGCCGCGCTCCCCGTAGCTGTATCTCCGGACCTCACCGAGTTTTCGGCGTTCATTGGTGTGGATACTCTGATGTCTCTTTTCTGCGTGGCGTCGGTTCTTTCGGCCCTCATTGTCGTCTCTTCTTTCTCGATGCGCGGCCTCATCTTCTGCGGAATAATCTCGGGTCTCGCAGTCTCGAGCAAGTATAACGCCCTTCCTGTAATGCTTATCCCTCTTTCGGTCGTGGTGTCGGCGGGAAGGGTGAACTACATCAACGCGGCGACTGCCCTGCTCAGTCCGGTCGCAGGCTTTTTCCTTGGAAGCCCCTTTATCCTCTCATCGCTGCCTCTGTTTCTCAATCAGTTCGGATACGAAATATGGCATTACGGTATTGCGGGACATGAAGGACATTCAGCCGAGCCGGGTTTTCCTCAGTTTCTTTTTTATCTTAACTGGCTCGGAAAAAGTGCGTTTGGATGGGGATCTCTGGTTCTTTCCATTGCCGGTATTTTCATTCTCATTGCCGCCCGCGATGCAAAGTCGAAGATCTTTCTCCTGTTTCCGCTCCTCTTCGGCTGGCTGATGTGCATGCAAAGAGCAAACTTTGAACGCAATATGCACGCAATTGTTCCCTTCCTTGGTGTCTTTGCATCTGCGGCTCTGTACGCGATTGCCGGAAGAGTGAGGCTCGATGATGCCCTCAAGGTGAAGCTGGTGGTTCTAATAGCCCTGCTCTGCATGGTTCAGCCTCTCCTTCGGGCGCTGGACCTGAGGGCCGAAGCGATGAACGCCCCGGAATCGAGACGAGGGTTTGAGACTTACGTAAAAGAGCTGTCGAGAACGGGTGGGACGGTCGCCGTCTCCGGGCAGCTTCAGATGCCGCCCGCGATTTATGCTCTCCCTCGTGTCAGGAAGGTGGATCAGACAGCGCAAAATGAAGATTATTCGAAGGCGGACCGGCTTGCAGTTGCAGGTCCTTACCAGGCACCGCCGCCATTTGCTCTCGAGAGAATTTTTCCAGGCGAACCCGGGCCGCAGCGCGTGGTGAGCAATCCTCTTATCGAGGTTTATGCGAAGAAAGGAGATTAAATAATGTACATTGTAACTGGGGCTGCCGGCTTTATCGGCAGTGTTTTCGTTTCCCGGATGAACCATGCCGGTATGACGGACCTCATTCTCGTCGATGAACTGGGGAGCAGCGAGCGGTGGAAGAATCTTCTCGGAAAGAGATTTTCGGACTATCTGCATAAAGACGATCTCCAGGCGTTTCTGGAGAATACCGACCCGGATGACATTGAAGGCATAGTGCATATGGGAGCCTGTTCGTCCACCGTGGAGAGAGATGTCGATTATCTTTACAGAAACAACTTCCTTTATACCAAAATGCTCGCCGAGTATTCGATGGAGAACGACATCCGTTTCATTTATGCGAGCAGCGCCGCCACATACGGCGACGGGTCTCTCGGATATGACGACGGCGAAGAATTTATTCCATCCCTCCGGCCTTTGAATCCTTACGGCTTCTCGAAGCAGATTCTCGATCTCTGGGCTCTCGAGAACGGATACTTTGATAGAATCTGCGGAATAAAATTCTTTAATGTTTACGGGCCTAACGAGTATCACAAGGAAGGGATGCGAAGCGTTGTCCTCAAAGCGTATTACCAGGTGAAAGAATTCGGCACGGTCAAGCTCTTTCGCTCGCACAGGCCCGAATACAAAGACGGAGAGCAGGTCAGAGACTTCATTTATGTGAAAGACTGCGCCGAGATTCTTTACACTCTCCTGACGGATAAGCGCGATATAAACGGGATTTTTAATCTGGGCACCGGAAAGGCCCGGACCTGGAATGATCTGGTCAGCGCGGTCTTCTCATCGCTTAAACTCGAAACAAAAATTCAGTACATTGAAATGCCGGAGGACATTCTGGATCAGTATCAGTATTTCACCGAGGCAAAGATGGACAAGCTCAAGGCTGCGGGTTTTAGCGCGCGGTTCACATCTCTGGAGGATGGGGTGAGTGACTATGTCACGCAGTATCTCGAGAAGGGGGAAGGGTATATCTGATTGCGGATCCCGAATGGCGTGAAGCCGAAAGGCATGTTGAGATTATGACTGATCCACCTGGGATTTGTCTGTGAGTTTCAGCTGCCGGATCTCACAGTTCGTGATCAGCGAACGCGGTTTTTCCGGTGTGCCGGCATACCGGCCGGGATATTCACGCGAAAAGACCACCTCCAGCATCTGCATGGCATCATGGTGGGTCACAAGCAGAATTTTTTTGCCGCTCATTGCTGTCTCCAGTCCCACAATTCCCCGCGAGAGACGTTCCTGGAGCTGTACCGGGCTTTCGCAGCCGCGGGAAGTATTGAAAGGATCTTCGACATCGAGCGGATGAAGGTGAGGAAAGTACAATTCAGGATCGAAGAGATCATACTCGCCGAAGAACCTCTCACGCAGCCACTCCACCCGAATCACGTCAGAGCAGCCAATTGCCTCGGCGACAAGCTCGGCAGTCCGGATAGCACGCAGAAAATCGGAACAGACAATCACTGTGCAGGGATCGCACAACTCCCTGAACGGCATGCTGCACACTGCTTCTTTCGCCTGATCATAACCTTCCGGCACGAGATCGAACGCGCTCATGGCAAATTCAGGATTGCTTCCTGTCACGCGCATCACGTTCGACTCGCTGAGCCCGTGCCGCATTGAAAAATAAGAATTCCGGAGATCGGTGAAATTCCAAAGGTGATTGTACTGCCACCAGTCCCTTCCACGCGATGGCACCACCGGGAGGGTGTCCTGGGCCGAAAATGTGGGAGGCTTAGAGGTACAATCGGGCGTAGATGATTGAATGAGGGGCATACAGGGCTTCCTTCGTCAGCATTATCTGCATCAGGTTCAACGGGTTTAATCTCAGCCGCCCGCTTCAATCAGCGGGCAGCACCCCGGCGTTTGGTGCTTATTCAGATTATGCTTTTATTCCGGAAAAGTAAAATTCGGCAGGGACCGTGAGCGACGCCTACCTCTGCACTACCTTGAAGATCTTGTCCTCGATAGCGCGTACAACGCCGGTCATGTTGGCAGCGGCCTTTTCGATTGCATTAAGGGCAAGGTCGACGGCCGGTTCGCGCTCGGCCTGAGCGCGGGCCACGAATACCATCGCGACAATCTCCTGAAGAGGATTGTTGAGGTCGTTCCTTATATCAGCCCCAA
>CAYQVO010000002.1:52145-89959 GCA_964421085.1 uncultured Bdellovibrionales bacterium
CCCCGGAGCCGGAAACAGGCGCCCCGGACCTTGTACGTTTTGCATCCCTTCGGATTTCGCTGAATGTGTATCCCGATGCGCCGAGAGCCTTTATGCTTTTTTCAGTTACCCCGCCCACGACCAGGATATCCGGAGGAGATTCAATATCATCGAGCACGTCGCGAAGCTTTGTTACGTTTCCGTCAGGAAGTATCGGGTCTGAGACAATAAGATTAATGGTCCGCCGCTTGAGCATCCACGCTGCAAGCTGCAGTGTAGGTGCGTACATAAGAGAGCATCCCGGGATCTGGAGAGAGAGCTGCAGCGTTATTTCTTTAGCCATCTCCTGGCTCGCGTTTATTACGAGCACCCGGTACTCGGCATGTTTTCCGGCGGGGGGACTCATGCGGACGGGGTGCTGCCGCACATTTGAGACACGGGCGGCGCGATGAATGGGAAAGTTGTCCCCGACACTGAGGGAAGCTCTGCTGAAGACGACAGGTTTTTCAGGCAAGTGGTATTTCCAGTTCATTTGATCCGCGCCCACCTTTACTGGAGAAGAGATCGCTGCAGGCGGCCTTTCGGATTCGCGTCCTGTATATAAGATGCCGGACGAAGACTCAGGATTCGCGGAATTCAGAGAATGACACCAGGTTTTTTCTTCAGCTGCCGGAGTTGATCACGGGCAGTTATTGCACGTCGCCGAGAGATTCGTCGCGTTAACAGCAGGATCGTAAGCCCCGCGCTCCACGGTAAATTCTTCCACTCCATAAGGGGCAATCGCTGCGGGCCCTTTGATCTCGCGTCTTTCATTTCTCGGAAGCATGTATATGAGCAGAGGCGAATCAGCCTGAATACCCGTCGAGTTACGCACATACACTACGTACTCCACATTCCGTGTCTTTTCTTTCACATCTGCAATCTCAACTCTCGCCTGCCTGCACGAAAAGTTGTAGCGCGATACCGCATCCTTGTGTCCGTCGAAACAGATAACGGACCCGTCAGCATCAGCCCCCGCTGCGCAGTTTATTCCCCCATGCATCGTGCAGGTGGACGGCAGATTCTTTTCGAGTTTCATTGGAACCTTTGCGATCCTGGGCAGCTTTGCAGGTGTTGAACCGGCAGTTGACGGTCTGCTCGAATAAGTAACCTTCCCCTGATCATCCGTGGATTTGAAAATCTCCTGACCCTGGGAGACTGAGTGGAAAAAGAACGCAGCAGCGGTAAGAACGACCCTAATCGCGAATCCCATACTCTTTCATCTTGTATAGAAGCGCACGGTGGCTTATCTCGAGCACCTTTGCCGCGTGCGTCCGGTTCCCTCTCGTTTTCTTCAGCGCCCTTCGTATTAGTGAAATCTCCAGTTCCTTCGTCATATTCTTGATGGAAAGATTATCACCGGCGACGAGATCCTGCAGTGCGTGCGTCTCAGGTCTCTCCGCATTCTTTACGTTATCAGGCAGAGCGTCCCTCTCGATTTCCGGACCCTCGGACATGACAAGCGCCCGCTCGATGCAGTTCTCGAGTTCGCGCACGTTTCCCTTCCACGCGCACTGCTGAAGCTGATGTTCGACATCCCTGCTGAGCTTCTTCGGACTGATCCCGAGCCGCTTCGCATGCTTCTTTACGAAAAAAGCAGCCAGAGGAAGGACGTCTCCCTTTCGCTCCCGAAGGGGCGGAATATGCAGCGCAACTACATTGAGACGATAATAAAGATCCTCGCGGAACCGCCCCGCTTTTATGTCGGACTCGAGGTCTCTCAAGGTGGCTGCAATTATGCGGACATCGATATTGACGGTCCTTTCTTCTCCGACCGGCTGGATCTGCCGCTCCTGAAGGGCGCGGAGCACTTTAACCTGAAGATGAAGAGGCATTTCCCCGATCTCATCGAGGAAAACGGTGCCTCCATCCGCTTCTTCGAGCAGCCCCTTCTTGTCACGGACGGCATCCGTGAAAGACCCTCTCTTATAACCGAAAAGTTCAGCCTCGAGCAGGTTCTCCGGTATCGCTCCGCAGTTTATCGCAATGAACGGTTTGTTCCTGCGGGGAGAATTGTTGTGAATGGCGCGCGCGATCAGTTCCTTGCCCGTTCCTGATTCACCTGTTATCAGCACGGTCGTATTGTAGTTGGAGAGCCGCTGGACCAGGTCGAAAATCTCGTGCATCCTGGCGCTTTCCGCCACAATGCTGCTGAACCCCGGCTTCCTCGTCTCACGGCCCGCGGTCGCAGCGGAATCACGCCCTTCGCGGAGGTTTCTCTTCTGAACAATCAGAGAGATTGCAGGTGCTGTATACGGTTCCTCGATAAAATCATATACGCCGAGCGAAAGGCTCCTGAGCGCAAGCTCCCGCTGTGCCGGCGCCGACATCGCTATGCATGTGGTGTCAGGAAGGAATGACTTGAGGAACGCAAAGTCGTCGTGCGAACCAAGAGTAATTTCGAAAAAAAGAAAATCAAAATCCAGTGTACGGCGGAGATCCAGAGCCTGCTGAATAGAGCCCGCTGTCTGAACCTGCAGACCCTGAACGGTCAGGTGATGAAGTACCGGCTGAAGCGCGCTGCGCACAGGGGTGACAAAAAGTATGGGCGGTCGCTCGCTGTTCATAAAACCCGGTTTATGCAACTGGCGGTAGAAAGCTGTCTATAATCCAGAAGATGAGGTCTGTCCCTGTGAAGATGTAAAGCGTGGCTGCTGTGGTAAGATACGGGCCGAACGGAATGGCTGATGAAAGCTTCCTGCCTCCGAAGATAACCAGGGCAACCCCGAGAATCGAACCAATAAGGGAACCGACAAAGATTGTGTAAAGGACAGCTTCAGGGCCGAAAAGGATACCGGTGAAAAGGAGAAGCTTCACGTCGCCAAGACCAAGACCTTCCCGTCTTCGTATGAATTTATAGAGGACATAGATGAAATAAAGTAAACCCGCACCGCAGAAAATTCCGAGCATGGATTCAAGCGCCGTGGATGCGATGGGCGGGTCGAATGTGTGAAAGAAGTCGTTCCATATGATGATAACACCGGCAGAGATGGAACCGCGGATAGAAAGCTCGTCAGGGATGACATAATAATCGAAGTCGATGAAGGTGATCACCAAAAACAGGCAGATGACAATGAAAATAACAGCCGCGGTGGGGGTAAGACCAAAGCGGAGAACTGTCGCAAGCGCAAAGAGCCCTGTAAGAAGTTCGAGAACGGGATAGCGGAACGGAATTACGGATTTGCAGGATCCGCACTTTCCGCCGAGCATAAGCCAGCTCAGCACGGGAATATTTTCGTACCACCGAAGCTGATGGTTGCATACAGGGCAGAACGAGCGCGAAGGCTTCGCAATGCTAATGTCTTTCCTCATTCGTGAAAGTATTTCAACCGCTTCTTCACCCTCCTCCGCACTGTACCATCTGTCGAGTCTGCTCAGCGGGATCCGGTATATGCAGACGCTGAGGAAGCTTCCGATTATGAGGCCAAGAGCAAAGACGAGTAAGTTAATTAAGATTTCCACGCCGGGCTTCTCCGCAAAAACTGCGAGACATGAAAAGATTGCATACTTATATTCAATCTAAGTGGGGGGTTGCACAAGGGGAATGTAGACAGAAAACCGCGCAATCGACCCCTGCTGTTGAATTGGGAGGCTGCACAAGGTGCAATGTAGAAGGAAAGCGGCGCGATCTACCCCTGCTGGCTCTTCACCTTTTCGCGGAGTTTCTTCATCATCCCCTCGAATTTCTCTTTCCGGATGATGCCTGCGAATTCGTTTCTGTAGTTCGAAACGAGCCCGATATTCTCGATAATCACATCATACACGCGCCACTCGCCTTTCGCATTGAGAAGCTTGTAATCGATCGGGAAGGTGTCGCCATTGTTCTTTACCGTTGTCCGGACAAGCGCCTTTGGAGCCTCCACAGTCTCGCTGTTTATCTGGACCATGCCGGGCTTGATTGTCTCAATTTTTGAAAGGTATGTGCGGGCCAGAAGATCGGAGAAAACGGAAACAAACTCCTCCTGCTCTTTTTCAGTGCGCTCATTCCATGCCGCCCCGAGCGATCTCTGCGACATTTCACGGAAATCGAATCTGGGATTGATCAGTTCGCGAAGCTTTGCCCTTCTGGCTGCGGTGTTCTCTTTTCCCGGAAACTGATCGACGACCTTGATTATCTGATCGATTGTCTCTTTGATTTCGGTAAGGGGAGAAGGGCCGCCTGCTGCCGTCTGGGCGAACGAGGACGGGCTCCAGAGAAGAAGCCCCGCAAATGCTGCCAAAACCGAAAAATACCTCATGCTCTTCATACGATTATTCCTTGATTATTCGTTGTTGTTCTTCTCGCCGCCCAGGCTATGGACTATCTTTCCGATAATATCCTCAATATCTACCACAGATTCGGTCTCCGACATACGTTCACCCGGATCTACATAGGTATCTGAAGATCCACGGGATATTTTGACGTACCTGTCGCCGATAATTCCCTTTGTCCGAATGGACGCGATGTCGTCGCTCCTCACTTTAAACCCCTTGTCAATGCGGAGCGTGACGAGTGCCATTGGATCCTTGAGGTTGATTGCGGCGACTTCGCCAATGGGCACGCCGGCAACTTCGACAGAGGCTCCGTACTTGAGTCCGGATATATTGTCGAATTCGGCGACTATATCATATTTGCCTGTGTTCCACAGTTCCACCCCGGCAAGGCCGACAGCAAGGTAGGCAATTGCTGCAACGCCAACCATGGTAAAAAGGCCGACAAAGAACTCCAGCGAGAAAGAGCGGCTGGGCAGCTCCTGCTTTATCTCAGTTTCATTGGATTCTAATTGGTCCATGTACACTTCCACTCAAAAACTGCTGCACGGCAGGGTTCCGGGACGCCATCAGTTCCTTCGGTGTTCCTTCTTCAGCCAGCTCTCCGTTGAGAAGCATCGCCACTCTGTCGGAGACCTGAAACACCTCGGGAATTTCATGGCTGATTACAACACCAGTGAAACCCCACTTTGCTTTGCATTCGTTAATTAAATCGTAAACCTCCTGTCCCACCAGCGGGTCAAGTCCGGTGTTCGGTTCGTCGAAGAGCAGAACCGAAGGCTCGGTAACAAGCGCGCGCGCCATTCCCACACGCTTCCTCACTCCAAGAGGGATCTCCTGCGGGTGCTTCAACGTGAGGTTTTCAAGGCTCAGGCTTTCGAGCATGTACATAACGCGGCGATGTGTTTCCGCGCGCCCCAGCTTCAGACGCTCGCGAAGGGGAAACGCGACATTGTCATACACTGAAAGCGAATCGAGAAGCGCCGCCGACTGAAAAAGAATTCCGAGCCTGGCGCGAATGTCGTTTCGCCGCGCTTCTGTCCGTGCGCGGGTGATATTCTCACCGCCCACGAAGATCTCTCCTTCATCAGGAGCGAGAATTCCCATGATGAGCTTGAGCAGCACGGACTTTCCGACACCGCTGGGACCGACAACGGCGGTAGTTTTGCCGGGCTCGATTTCGAGGCTGACATTTTTCAGCACCTGTTGAGGCCCGAAAGATTTTGAAACATTGCGGACAGTGATCATCGTGGCAGTCTCTCGAGCCTATTCCATGAAAATCCGTGTAAGAATGCTTGTCAGGAAGTAATCGACAACGAGCACTGCGACGGAAGATGTTACCACCGACTGAGTGGTTGCTTTGTTGACGCCGACTGCGCCAAAGCCGCACTGATAGCCTTTGTAGCAGCTCACCCAGCCGAGTATGAACCCGAAAACGACGGCTTTAATGAGGCCGGAATAGATGTCAGTCGCTGTTACCGCTGAGTAAATCTGAGTCATGAATGTACCGGGGCTTACGCCGAGCAGTCCTGTGGTGACCAGAAACCCGCCAAAGATTCCGATGACATTGAAAACGGACGCGAGCAGCGGCATGACGATTACAGACGCGAGAAGGCGGGGAGCCATGAGGTATTTCATGGGATCCACGGCCATCGAGCGAAGGGCGTCGATCTGCTCTGTTATTTTCATGATGCCGAGTTCCGCGGTCATCGCGGACCCCGCGCGGCCAATCACCATCAGCGCAGTAAGCACAGGACCAAGCTCACGAATAAGTGCGAGAGCCACGGCAGACCCGGTAAACGCAGTCGCCCCGAATTTTGCGAGGCTGTACTCGCTCTGCACTCCGAGCACGGCTCCGGTAAAAATCGCGATGAGAATAATGACCAGGGATGAATTTACACCGATCTGCATCATCTGTGTGAGCAGGAGCGACAGGCGAAAAGGTGGAGTGAAGACTGCTATCAGGGCTTTCCAGAGAAAAATCCAGGCGCGCCCCCAGGCGCTTGTGAACCGGACAATGGCATCGCCCAGCCTTTCGCAGAAGGCGAATGCCGGTATGGAGGACACTTTCATCAACTTCTACTATCCTTTATATGAACTGCAGATAATGTAAAATTCGTTCGATGTCCTGCGCGAGGCTTCAAGCTCCGCGCGCGAGACTTTCGCGAACATCTTCTGCACCTGCTTTACGTACTGGTCCGCTCCCGCATTCTTGAACATCTTTATGACAGCAGACCCGCCCCGTGCAAGACACATGCGGCATGCGGCCAGCGCCATGCTGCCGCAGTCGAGGGTTGCCTGCTCGTCAGCTTCACGAATTCCTGTAAGCTTTGGAGCCAGATCCGAAAGCAGTACATCGAAAAGTCCTGAAGACGCCTTAAGGCACTGTTGAAGTGTCTGTTGAGAAGCCGCATCTCCCTGCAGAGTAATGACGTTGGATTCCCGCAGATATTCGGTTTTAACCATATCAACACCAACCACAATACCTCTCTCGCCGGTGTATTGCGATGCAACCTGCAGCCATCCGCCCGGCCAGCACCCCAGATCGAGGATCCTCATGCCGGGTTTAATAAGCTTATATTTTTTTTGAGCTTCGACAAGCTTATATGAGGCCCGAGAGCGATATCCGTGCTCTTTTGCCTCGCTGTAAAAGCGATCTTTTCTATTGTATTTGCCCGGCATGTCGGCGGGCATTGTCGCATTATGAAAATCGACCTGCAAATAAACGGCGTTTGCAATTTTCCATATTGAGACTTCCACTTGTCTCATATATAGAAATATTATCGAAACGGAGAAGAATAAAAGGGGAACAACAATGCTTCAAAATCTTTCATTGATGCTCGATTTACTCGCCGCCGCAGTGACTGTTGCCTACCTTGGAAAACTGGTGCTCGAAGCTTTTCTCGGCGCAACCCGTCAGCAGGGGTAGGCGGCACCGCGTTTTGTGTACGTTCGAGACTAAAGGTGCGAATATAACAGTGTGACTATTTCGCATCTGCAAAGCCTGAACCCGGCCCAAATCGAGGCCGTTGAACATAAAGACGGGCCCATACTCGTTCTCGCCGGGGCTGGAACCGGCAAAACGCGTGTCCTTACCAACCGTATCGCCAATCTGGTGCTCGAACACAAGGTTCCGCCCTGGCAGATTTTCGCCGTCACATTCACGAACAAAGCCACCGAGGAGATGCAGAAGCGGCTGCGGTCAATGCTTGGCAATGATGCAGACGACCTCTGGATTTCGACCTTCCATTCGGCGGCGTTGCGGATTCTTCGCCGGCATCATCAGGAACTGGGGTTCACATCCCGATTTTCGGTTTACGACGAGCAGGATTCGAGAACTTTGGTGAAAAACCTGCTCAAGGAGCTTGGTTTTGACGCAAAAAAGAAAGCGCCTCAGGCTTTCCTATCGAGGATCGATCGGCTGAAAGGAGACTACATCCTTCCGTCTGAATTCAAAAAAAACGCATCGGGCAGGGAGCAGCGTGACGCGGTGGTCTACGAGGAATATCAAAGAGCACTCTTCCGTTCGGATGCGATGGATTTCGGCGACCTCCTGATGCATGCCGTCACTCTGCTCACGAAGTTTCCGGCGCTTCTTGAAAGCTACAGGCGAAAAATCCGGTATGTACTCGTTGACGAGTATCAGGACACGAATCATGTGCAGTACCTCTTCCTTACTCTGCTTGCAAAGCCGAGGAACAACGTCCTTGTGGTGGGCGACGATGACCAGGCGATTTATTCCTTCCGGGGGGCGAGCATCCGGAACATTCTTGATTTCGAAAAGGACTTCCCCGGTGCGAAGGTCGTAAGGCTTGAAGAAAATTACCGGTCAACGTCGGTCATACTTCATGCGGCAAACGAGGTGATTGCGCAGAATACGCAGCGCAAGGGAAAGGGTCTCTGGACCGGACATGAAGGAGGAGAGTTGATCCGACTTTTTGCCGGTTATGATGAAACCGACGAAGCGTCGTTTGTCTGCGGGGAGATCAAAAAGCAGCAGGGACTCATGTCGTCATTCCGCGACATAGCCGTCTTTTACCGCACCAATGCTCAGTCGCGCGCGCTTGAAGAGTCGCTGCTGAACCACCGCATTCCTTACCGTATATTCGGAGGAATGAAGTTTTATGAGCGGAAAGAAATCAAAGACGTCCTTGCGTATCTTCGCCTGCTGCTGAATCAGGCAGACAGGGAGGCTTTTATGCGCATTGTAAATACTCCCGCCCGGGGAATCGGCCCGAAAACAGTCGAGGGAGTAGTGGAATTTGCAGATGAGAATAATATTTCTCTTCTTGCCGCAGCACGCGAGCTGTCAAAAAGACAGAAAGGACTCCATGTTTTTACCTCCCTTATGGATCTTGCGAATACAGCCCTCTCTTCCGGTTCTGTCGTAGACCTGATTGATCTGATTCTCGATAAGTCTGGTTATCTCAAGAGCCTGATGGAAATGAAGGATCCTGTCGCCGAATCAAGGGTCGAGAACCTGAAGGAGCTCCGCGGCGTGGCTTTTGCTCTGCTGCAGCAGCAGAAAGACCTTGCTCCGCTGGAACAGCTTCAGGTTTTTCTCGACAGAATCGCGCTCACAACTTCGAGCGAGAATCCGCAGAACGGGAACGGCAACGGCAACGAGAGTGATTATGTATCTTTGATGACACTGCATCTTGCGAAGGGGCTCGAGTTTCCCGTCGTGTTTCTGACAGGCATGGAGGAAGGGCTTCTTCCCCACTACCGCTCAATTGGTGAAGAGTGCGCGATCGAAGAAGAGCGGAGGCTGTGCTACGTCGGCATCACAAGGGCCATGCGGAAGCTCTTCCTGACCAGAGCAAATACACGCGGGATGTTTGCGGGAGATGACGGAGGGCTTTCTACGGGCTACTACCGGTATGCAAGCCGGTTCCTTAACGATCTTCCGAAAGAAACGCTGAGCGAAGAGAGTTCTGCTTTCCTTGAAGCGAGAGACCCGTGGGAACTCGAGGATCTGCTGCTGGATGCAGCTGAGTCCGGCTCAAAGCTTTCGCCTGTTTCTTTTCAGGCCGGGGAAAAGCCGGCGAAAGAAAAGAGGCCGGCGCGGAAAAAGACATATGCTGCGACGGAAGTTCCGAAAAACCTTGTGTCGGGAAGCCGAGTGTCCCATCCGGCGTTCGGGAAAGGCATTGTGGACAGAGTCGAGGGAGACCCTGACGACCAGGCGGGGATGGCTGTTATCACTGTGCAGTTCGATGATTTCGAAGAACCTATGAAGCTTGTTCACAAGTGGTCGAGACTTTCACTTGCCGAGAAGTAGTGCCGTGGCAGCACTATTCCCCGAAGCCTTGCAGGTCAGGCGCCGGGATCTCCCCTTTTTCAGACTGACGGCAGCTCTTCCCAGCCGAGTTCGTCGGCGAGCGCATCGCGGAACCAGTTCCGCTGCGCGGCGATCAACTTGTAGTGATACTCGAGGTCGTCGACGGTAATGTCGGCAGCGCCGAGACTCGCGCTCAAAACGAGATAATGCCCGACAACGCTCACCTTGATTCCGATTAAGCCATCCGCGATTTCAAGAGCCGCAGCCAGCATCTCATACCCCCCTCGGATGGGTACGGTTGCGATGTTCACGCCCATGTATACTGTGGTCTCGGTTTTGTTTCTAAGCCCCTCCACGAGCACTTCGAGATCTTCATCTTCACCGGTTGAAATCATCCATCGCGAGTTTTCTGTGGTCGCTTCGCGCTGGCACTGGTCGGGGTCGAATCCAAGCCTGAGAATAAAGTCTTTAACCAGGCGCAGCGGATCTTTACCGCCGCTGATTTGCCGAATACCCGGGACTGCGAACTTTTTAATCTTTGTCATATTTCCTCAATACGGCACGAACAGTCAATTTAACCAGTATGCCGTCTCAAAACAACACCCGCCCGCTCATTTGTGATATCGAATGCCCTTCATGATTGTAAACGCACGGTAAAGCTGTTCTATGAGGATCAGGCGTGTGAGTTGATACGGAAATGTCAACCGGGAAAGAGAAAGTATCAGACCGGCCCTTTTCTTCACGGATTCATCAAGACCGCAGGCTCCTCCAATAATGAAGCAGAAAGCTGAAATTCCCCGCTGAGTTTTATCCTCGAAAAAAGCGGCGAGTTTCCGTGATGACATCTCAACGCCCTGTTCATCAAGAACAATCACAAATTCATCAGGTTTCAGTTTGTCCAGAATCGCTGCACCCTCTCTTTTCTTCGCTTCACTTTCGGAAAGAGAAGATGCCGCCTCCATCCCCAGCTCCAGACGATCAATCTTCATAAAGGAGGAAGTCCTCCTGATGTAGTCTTCCTCGCCCTGAGCGAGGTGTTTTTGCCGGGTCTTTCCAGCAGAGATTATGCGAATTTTTATCACTTCCGCCAGTTATTCTTTAAATTTCAGCAGCTTAGAGTCTCTGAAAAAAACGAAAAAGTCTACTTAAGTTTCTTAAATAAGCAGCCGAAGCAATATTTGAAGAAAGGATTCTCGTCGATGTAACCCCACGGATGGTTTGAATCGGATAACTTGATCCCTTAAGCTCCAGCAGCTGTGGGACCTTATCATGGACGAGGGCTCATGAAAATTGACGCAATCAATCGCATATTCTCATCTTTAAACGAAAAACCCAGAATCGAAGGCGAACAGGAAGAAAGGAAAGTCCAGGATCCTGCGCTGAAATTAGTGCCGGGCCAGCAGCAGCAGGCTGCCAATATCGCTTCTGACTTTGGCGTGGAAAGAGCTGAAGATCCCGGCAAAGTGGAGAGGATCAAAGAGCAGGTCAACGCGGGAACGTATAAAGTCGACTCCCGGGAAGTTGCCACCGCAATGCTGAAAGATCTGATGTCGCTGTAGTTCGCTGAAGAAAGCGATTTGCCGGACACCGGGGATGCACCGGAAGCTCCAGGATTCCTGCGACTGCGCGACGGAAGGAATCAGCTCATCAATCCATGCCGTGAATCCTGAATGCGCCGCTGGAGATGCATCAGTGCGTCAATCACAGTCTCCGGCCGCGGCGGGCAGCCAGGAATGTACATGTCGACCGGAATAATTTTATCTATACCGTTTACGGCAGTATAGTTATCGTAAAAACCTCCCGATGACGCGCAGGCTCCGAAAGCAACCACCCATTTCGGTTCGGCCATCTGTTCGTAAATTCTCAGAAGCACGGGTGCAAGCTTGTGATTAACCGTCCCGACAACAAAGAGAAGATCGGCCTGTCTCGGTGTGAACCTCGGAAGCGCAGCGCCGAACCTGTCCGTGTCGTAATGAGCGCAGCTTGCCGACATGTACTCCATGCCGCAGCAGGCGGTGACGAACGGGTAAGGAAAAATAGAATACTTCCTGACCCAGCCAAGCGCGGCTTCGAGCCGGGTGAGAAAGAATCCGGATTCATCGGGCCGGGGGCAGGACTTCTCGTTGCTCATGGGATGCGATAATAGAAAAAAAAACAATACGCGACAATCTCACCAGGGAGACTGCCGCGTATTTTTTACCGGAAGCCCTTGAGCTCCCGGATCCTGTCTCGAAGAGACAGGGGTTTTGAAATGTGTTATTTACCTTCAATGCTGAAAGTACGTTAATATGATGCTATGCTGAGGCGCTGAAGTTGACAAGCAGTTTCGTCTATTACTGCCGCGCTGATTATTCTTCGAACGTGAAAAAAACTCTTTCTTCGACAAAGTGTCCGGCCCTGTATCCTTTCCCCCGGCAGAGACTTCAAAGATTTTCAGAACTTAACGTATGAAAGACAGAGACACGGACAACATGGGTATCGAGGATGACTCCACTGCAGTCGTGGGCAATCTCCTCGTTTCCCTTGGAACAGCCATTCTGATCTTCGGGCTCTTTTCGGGAGTCGTAAGGTTCTGGAACACAAACGGCGAAGTCCTTCTTCCTTCATTCCGTTTTGCTGCCTTTGCCGGTGTTCCGCTTTTTCTAACAGGCATAATTGCGGGCGGCCGATCTCTTTTGAAAACATGGCCGCTGCTTCATCCCTCCCCTTTTTTTGCGGCACTTGCGGCCTGTTTCTGGACTGACTGGCTGTGCAGAGACTACAGCCTTCTGCAGGGTCCGAGCATCCGGGGCCCGCTGATTATCTTTGCAGCTCTGTCATGCCTGCTTCTTTCCCAGCGGTCGGTGATGTTTCTCCGGGTATCCGCGGTGCTGGGCCCGGTTCTGCTTTTTTCCGCGTTTATTTTCACCTCCGGCGGGAGACTTATTTATTCCGACGACCATCCGTCCATGCTGCACAGGCTGCAGATGCTCAAAGAGCATTTTCCAGCCATTCCTTTTTACAATCCAACATGGAATTCAGGTTTCGATAACCGCGATTTTTTCGCGACCGGCGTTCTGAGTGTATTCACCATTTTTTCTCCAGTGATTTATCTTTTCGATCTCGTCACTTCGTACACGTTCATAACAGGAGCTTTGGTATTCATCGCCGTTCCTGCTCTGACGTATCTGGCCGCAAAAATCGGCGAACTTCGCGATCCAGTTCCATCGATTGCGGCACTTGTATCTCTCTGCACAAGCCTCCTCTGGTACCGGTGGTGTCTTCAGTACGGAGCAATAGGATTTTTCACTTCTGCGTCTCTTGTCCCGCTCAACCTGATGCTGTTTTCCCGCCTTTTGAGCGTTTCCCGCAGCTTCAGCCTTCGATATGGTCTGCTGTTGACAGCGTCGCTGACGCTCATGCTGTTCTGGTCGCTTTCCGCAATTGTGCTTCTCCCGGTTCTGGTTCTCCTTTTTCTGAACTCGCGGCGGGTGCTGTCAAAGCCCGGGGTCAAGGGTATTGCTCTGGCGATACTCGCAGTGAATATTCCCTGGATGCTTGTGTTCCTGTCGGTCTCTTCAGTGGGCCGGTTCCTTTCGATGTCCCGGCCGGCTCCGCGTGCGACCGTCTCTGTGCCGCAGGACAGCAGTCCACACTCCCTTTCTCATACTGTCGTAAAAGGCGGCGCAAAAAAGTTCACTCCGGAAAAAGCGATTGTTCACCTGCGTGACGCGACGAGCAAGATGAATCCGCTCGTGCTTTTCCTTGGACTGCCTGGATTGTTCATGCTTGCATCCCGTTCCATGCGATTGGTTTACGGAATCACCGCATTGTGGCTCCTTATTGTCGGCATCGGCGGGCCGTTTCTGAAGCCGCAGCTCGAGCTGGAGCGCATGCTCGTTATTCTCGGATTTGTCTCCTCCATCCCCGCAGCCCAGGCAGCGGGCTGGGCCGTCAACGGGCGGCGGATTCTTCACGCATCAATCGCCTGCGGATTCCTGTTTGCGGGGGTGTTTTCGGTGAGCGGGGTGGCGCACAACAGGACGCCTGTGCAGTCTGTCTTCGCCGATGATCTTGTATGGGAACTGAGCGATGCTATCCGCGCAAACGGCGGAGAAGGGAGAACTCTCTTTTCAGGTTTCATGCTCCATGATCTTGGTTCAGGCCATCTGCTTCCATTGACGATTTTTTCGGGGAAGCCCCTCATTGCTTCGAGCCCGTTCCATAATGTGTGGTGGTACACAGATGTAATTCCGCCGTCATATGGCCGGCGAAAGGCGGAAGGGATAGAAGAATTTCTCGATCTCCACAATGTTACGGCTGTCGTTTCCCGCGAGAGGAAGTGGCGGAATTATTTCGACGGCAGCCCTGAAAAATATACGCCGGTGTTCAGAAAGAATGGTTTCAGTCTTTACAGGCGCCGGTATGAGAGCGAGTACTTTCTGAAAGGGAGCGGAGGCGTGCTGGATCAGGGGACGAACTACGTGACGGTGAGGATAGATGCTGTTCCGGCTGTCATCAAGTTCAATTATTTCCCGTTCCTTCGGACCGACAAGTGTTCAATCTCTTCTGAAAAGGTCTCCGATTCGATCCGTTTTATCAGGCTGGATAACTGCGAACCCGGAAGCACCGTGACGATCCGGGCAAGGAGCGCTCTTTCGAGGCTCTTTATGCAGTCGTTCAGGAAGGAACAGCCATGAAAAGGATGCGGCGAAATTATCTTTTATGGGTTAGAATTATCAGGCCCTCATTGATTATCCTGCTTCTTCTGATTCCGCCTGTCCTGGCTCATTTTCTTCCCCGTATTGTCCATGAGCCTCTTGCCGACACACTGACACTTTCGATGGAGCCGTTTTCAGGAACATGGTTCTCCGTCGTTCACTTCAGTTCCAACGCGGTGTTTTCATGGAGGCTCGACCCTTTCCTGAAATGGGCGCTTGACGCCCGCGGAGCAGAGCTGTTTTTTTCGTTCTGCCTTCTTGTTTTCTGCTCGGGCGCTTTTCTTTTCTCTCTCGAACTCAACGGAAGGCGGCAGCCGGTTCTTTCAGCTGCTGGAGTGTCCGTTGCCGGGGCCGGATTCGTGCTGATGTTCGGCTACGACACCTTCGTTATAACGTCCGTCGTGTGGCTGCCCTGGGTGATGTACCTGCTGCACCTTATTCTGGTTTCCGGGCGAAGGTCGCCTCCATATTTCATCTTTCTTCTGCTGGCCGCGTTTCGTCTGTGCAGAGCGTCGAACCAGTTCTCGCTTTTTTTTGTGCTGCTTGCCTTTGCCGTGATTTTCTTCCTTGCACCGCAAAGGCACAAAGTCGCTGCATGGACATCTTTCATGATTCTCCTGCTTCCTGCTTTCTGGACGGCTGTTTCAGCTCCGGCTGTTCCCCTGCCTCTTTATCCTCCGTTCGCGCGCGTCCTTGAAAACAGAGTGCCGATGCTTGCAGGGGGAGATGCTCTTGTGGGGCCTGTACCCGCCTTTCGTCTTACCCCGGTTCAAATTCTTGACCGTGCGTTTCTCCGGCCGTTTCTCGAACCGGTCTGTTTCGTGCTGCTCCTGATAGCCGCAGTATCGGCTCTTGATGTGTGGAGAACGGGAAGACATGTTCCAGAAGAACGAAGGACTGTCTTCTGTATTTCAACGCTTGTTCTCGCAGCATCCTGCGTTCTTGACACCGGATTTGTCAGCGCATCCGTAAGCCAGATTTCCCCGCTTTATGCTCTCCCGAGAATCCTTCCGGGCCTTCAATATTTCCCCTTCATTTATCTCGCTATCGGACTGACCATATTCTTTGTCGGTATGCTTCTGGTGGCGGGGCGCGCGTGGGATATTCTCCTGCTTCTTGCGGGATGCCTGGTGATACCTGCGGCATGGGGAGGCTGGGACAAGGAGTGTTACGTGCAGAGGCCGTCAGCAACAATGCCATGGAAGGAGCTTTCAAAAGCAGAATTGAAACCTGCGGAGCGCGCGGCGCGCACGAAGACGCTGATGTCGCCTTCTTACGGACTCGTTCTCGAAAACAGCCCGGGGTTTTTCGAACGTTTCCCGAATGTCAGCCGCGAAATGAACCTTGTTCCTTTATTCCGGTTCGCGCACACCATCACCGCTTCTGTTGATCCTGAAAAAATCTACGATGTCATTCGAGGCGCGCAGTCCCGGTGGAGTTCGGGAAACGGCAGTCAGAGGGGGGGGGAGTGGGTTCATATACGGCTCGACGCACCGATGCTGCTCAAGGGTATGCAGCTGGATCTGGGAGGTTTTGAAACTGATTATCCGCGCGGGCTCGAGATCCGATATTCGGAATTCTGTGAGAGCGGAAACACGCAGTATGAGAGCTACAAGCCTGTGTTCAAACGCAGGCAGTGGCGCGGGGAAACAGCATACACCGCCGACGGCTTTCCCTACATGGAGCCGGAAGCAGAAGTGGTCGCTCTGTTCGAACAACCTGCATACGCGCAGTGTCTTCTCATCATGCAGACAGGCAGGAGTCGTCAGTTCGAATGGTCTATAACTGGAATCCGGCTCGGTCAATAATGCTTATCGCCGATACTCATGTGCATATTTATCCGTGTTACGATCTGAACGGAGCGCTGGAGAATGCGCAGAATAACCTTTCGCGAAGCGGGAAAGCCGCGGGATTCGATCGGTTCGAGAAGGGAATCTTTCTTGCCGAACGGTCTGACTGTGACTGCTGGAGGATTCTGAAGGAGAAGGGGGAATGGTCCGAAGGCGGCGTCAAGATCAGGAGCGATGTGACAGGCGATCACGTATGGATTTTCCCGGGGAGGCAGATCGTCACAGCGGAAAAAGTAGAAATTCTGTCCCTTCTCTGCGAAGAGAGAATCGCGGACGGGGAGAGCACCGATTCGACGGTTCGCCGCGTTGTCGACGCAGGAGGACTCCCTGTTTTCTGCTGGGCGCCCGGAAAATGGTTCGGAGAAAGGGGAAAAATCGTCCGCAGAATACTCGAAGGCCCGCTGCGTGATCGCATATTTGCGGGCGATACCGCGCTTCGATGCCGGCCGGTACCGGAGCCGGATGTGTTCAAGGCAGGGAGACCTGTGCTGGCAGGCAGCGATCCTCTTCCTTTTGCCGGTGAGGAGAGGATGATAGGGACATACTGTTCGGCGGTAGATGTTCAGTTCAGCGGAATGCACAGTCTTCGCGACAGTCTGATGAGGTGCTCTTATGTTCAGCGTACAGGGAACCGGTGCACCCCGGTTTCAGCTTTCTGCCGGTTCGTGGAAAATGAGTATCAGCGAAGGAAGCAGAGATGAATGAAGGTGTTCCCGGACATGAACTGAAGCGATGGATGAATGCCATGCGTTTGACAACGTACGGCTTCATCATTTCCACGGCGCTGTTCTGCCTTGTTGTTCTGACGGTTCCCTCAAACAGGGATGCTGCGCCGGTCCCGGGTTACTGGGGCCTTTTGCCGCTCAGCGGAATACTTCTGATATTTGCCGCCGTTCAGATTCCGAAGCAGATACAGAAGTCCGAGTGGTTCGTAAAACAGAAGGGGACAGGGAGGCTTCGGGCCGGGTTTCTGCTTTCTGTCCTGAAGCTGGTGCTTCTCGAGTCGGCAATTGTTCCCGCAATTCTTTATTTTCTTGTTACGGGTGCGGCGATCTGGGTTCTGCTTTCCGGCGGAGCGGGGATTGTCGTCATGTTTCTGACGATGAAGGAGGGGGCTGGTCACATCAGCTCAATCACTTCCTTCACGGAATAGTTTCCTTTTTCATCTCTGCCTATTGTCGCGGCGGCAATATCGGGATCGTGCACAAATACCACAACCGCTCCCGTCTCCACGGCATACGAAAGAAAAGCTTCCTTCTCTTCCATCACCCTTTCGGCGTTCATATCGAATCCCATCGTGAAATGAGGCGGAAGATGCCGGGATGTCGGAATAAGGTCCGAGGGGAAGAGGACATGCGATCTGCCGTCCCGGATCTCGACATACTGAAGTCCCCTCGTGTGCCCTGAAAGTTCATGAACGAAAATACCGGGGAAAAGTTCCGCACTGCCTCTCACCAGGTTCAGTTCGCCTTTCCTCAACACACTTATATTCTCAGAAAGATAGCTCGCACGCTCATGCCGGCCGGGACTGGAGGCGGTTTCAAAGTTGGCAAGCTGAACATGCGTTGCAGCATTCGGAAGGACAAGTTCAGGGCCGCCGTCCGTTTCTCCGAAGCGGGAAAGGCCGCCGCAATGATCAAAATGGAGATGTGTCAGAATGATATCTGTGATGTCGTCAGGAAGAGGGGCGAGAACTTTGACGTCGAAGATAGTTTTCGCCTTTCTACTCCATTTTCCGCCCATCCCGGCATCAATCAGAATCGACTTCCCTCTTCCGCGTATCAGAAGAGATCGTGTCACAAGCTGCACGCAGTTTTCGTTGTCGGACTTCATCCAGCGATTCCAGAGGTTCTTCGGCACTGAACCGAACATCGAGCCGCCGTCGATGCGGAAGGAACTCGGGAGCAGCGGAGTGATCTCGTAAATTTCTGGACTCTGCACAGGGAGTATTTTAGCATGACGAACGAGTTCATCAACCTGCACATATATGGTCCTGAATCACGAGCCGGGCATTATAAAGAACGTGTTTCCGCTGTGTGCGGGAGGACGCGTGCTGCTCCTGGGAATTGGCGGCGGCGGGGATGTCGTCGGTACTCTGCCTCTTTATTTTGCGCTCCAGCGTGCAGGTGCAGTTCCGGTAACGGGGGGGCTTACCTGGAAACGGAAGCCGCATGACCCGAAAGCTTTACCCCGCCGGATTCTCGAGTTCGAAAATATCAGAGAGGTGAATTCCTGCATTGGACTTGTGAATCCGTCGACACGTCTTAAAGAAGGGGTTCAGCACATTGAAGCAGATGTTTCGCGAGTGCTGGGCGGCGAGGAAATAGTTGTTGTCGATATTTCATCAGGAATTGATCGCACTCGCGAATGCATCGAGGCATATACGGACGCGGAAAAGTTCTCGTCGATAGTGGCTGTCGATGTCGGGGGTGATGCGCTGTGTACGGGCGGTGAGGAGACCGTCAGAAGCCCCCTGTGCGATCAGGTAATGCTCGGCGCTTTGTCCTCGATGCCGGGAGCGACGCTTGCTGTCATTGGTCTTGGCGCTGATGGAGAACTGCCCCTCGAGAAGTTCCGTAAACGCTTCGATGAGCTTGTGCGGAAAGGCGCATACAAGGGAGGCATCGCTGTCAGTCGCGAAGACGTGGCGAGACTCGAAGAAGCGATGCTTGTCGCCAGGACTGAAAGCTCGCTTCACCTGGTTCAGACCGCGTCGAGAATGTCTCCGGAAAGACTGATTGAGATTCAAAGGGAACTCAACACTTGCCATCCTGACCTGGAGCAGGTGATAGATGAGATCGTTCAGGTCGATCTCCGGGATGGCACAAGGACGGGAGAACTATGCTCTCTTTCTGCGTTTACGTTGTTTTTTGATCTTCCAGTGGTCTTTGAATCAACAGATTTTGCCGGGCTGATGCCGGGAACGGCCGATATTTTCGAACTGGACCGGATCCTGACGGAAAGGGGAATCGTCACCGAATTAACCGACCAGGCAAGACTTCTGCGGTAAGCACAATGCTATTTGAAGTGCATTAATGAGAAGCCTTCCACTGTTTCTCGATCAGGAATGCAGCTTTTAATACGGTGTCGACGTATGGTTCACTGTGATTGTACTGCCACACGACTTTTCTGTTTTCGCCAAGAGTCACCTTGTTGTTCCATCCTTCCGCTGAGAGGTAGTGCGCTATTGACCAGACCGCGTCGTGAATATTCATCAGATCGACCCTGCCGTCTCTGTCGCCATCGGCAGCGTGCCTCATGTATGTGCCTGGGAGAAATTGCGGGAGTCCGAAAGCTCCAGCGTAAGATCCATAAAGCGAAAAGACGTTCAGTCTGCCGTCGAGGTTCAGCTTGAGAAGCGACTCGACCTCCGGGAAGAAAACGGTGTCGAGATATGCGGCGCGTTTCTCCAGCTGTTCGAGAGTTACGCTGTCGTCAAGCGCGTGAAGTCTTTTGTAGTTCCTTTCGACGTTGTCGGGTTCGTTGAGGGAAGCCATCCGCGCCAGACGGTTTATAATGAGACTCTTTCCGGTGTAGTCTCCGCACTGTGTTTCAACCAGAAGAATAGCTGCGATGACGAACCGGGAAACGTTAAAGAGCTGTTCGGCTTTGTGAAAGGCGGGGTAGTTCGCCTGGAGACAGTTCAGTCCCCGGTCTATCTTTTTTTTCGAAAGGAAGTCCGCATACATCTCTTCGCGTTCCTTCGGCGCTGTACTGAAAGGTATCTCCTCGTGCTTCGGCATTCTGGGATCGCCGAAGACTGAGCGGAGATATTGCTCACTGAAACCGCTGTTCATCAGGCGCTTTACAAGATAATCCCAGCCCCGGTAAGGGCCGCTGTCGTCCGCCATAACGGACGATGCGAGAAGAATGAAGAGCGCGAGAGCGGACACAGACTGCAGTGACAGGCGAGGCAAATGGGTCATGGTCCGTCCAGAATAAGAAAGGCGCCGGGAAATGTCTATCGCGATTGCACGCTGTGGAAGAGTTCCAGGAGCACAGCATCGTCTCCGAGAGAATAATTCTTGAACTGGCTGTCAGCCCGAAGCAGGGCGGCTGCGACATGCCGGGCCTGCGCCATGTCCATGTGCCGGGCTGCAGCTGCATGCTTTCTAAAAAGCCATTCAGGAATGCCGAGACGCTCCCTGATCCGGGAATCCGGCATGCCTTGATTCTGCAGTGATTTAATACTCGCCAGAATGTTCAGATTCCGGGCGATAAGACCGAGCAGCGAAAGCGGAGACTTGCCCGACTGCAGCGAGCGAACTAGTTCCTGCGCCATTGTCTTCAGGTCGCCTCTGGTAAGAGCGTCTGCGATCTGAAACTCGTTCGGGTGCGTGCGGTCCGGGAAAAGTCCGCGGACATCCCGGGCTTTGACTGTGGTCCCGCCGGCATACAGGGAAAGAAGTTCGGTAAGAGCTGCTATTTTATCAGGCGACTCCTCACCGAGTTCGATCAGCATGTCGGTTACAATCGCATCGCCCTGAGTGAAGCCGCCGTATGTTTTGAGCTCTTTCTGTGTCCATTTCTTGAGAGCCGGGCCTGTCAGGGCCTCGAGCTCAATAAGCACATGGTTTGCTCTGCAGTATTTGAGGAGAGGGCTCGTCGCGGAAAGCGATGCTCCAAAAAGGAAAAGATGCGTTGAAGGAGGAATCGAAGGCGCAACTTCCACAATCTCGCGGACGATCTCAACTCCGAGCTTTTCGACCTTTTCAAGTACGATAAAAGATCCCGACGAGAACAGCGACAGGGCGCTGAGTTCCTGCCTGAGACTTTTCCAGGCTTGTTTGGTGAGGTCAGTGCACTGGATCGTTGTTGTTTCGGCGGGAGACTCCTGCGCCGCATTATTTTTCCCGGCTGCTGTTTTGAGGAGGTGTTCTTTAAGTCTGGAAAGCCGGACAGAGTGAGGGCAGAGCGCAAGCACAACGGGCGGAAACGCAGGCAGTGAGACGATTCGCTGAATCTGATCTGTCGAGGATGACGGCGGCATAGTTGTTTAATAGCGCAGAATTTGCGGGATCTCCAATAGGACGCGAATAGCCGAAATATAAGGGTGGGTGGTGGGAGAAAAGCTGAATTCGAATCCTGGAGGAGCAAGAGACGGGAGTCCAGGTTCGAATAGCTGACATAAGGGCGTAATTCGAATCCTGGAGGAGCAAGAGAGGGGGAGTCCAGGTTCGAATAGCTGACATAAGGGCGTAATTCGAATCCTGGAGGAGCAAGAGAGGGGGAGTCCAGGTTCGAATAGCTAACATAATTGCCCAGGGACGGAATTGAACCGCCGACACGTGGATTTTCAGTCCACTGCTCTACCAACTGAGCTACCTGGGCGTGGATGATAATTCAAAATTCTTACCTGATCCGGAGGGAAATTTCAAGAAACAGGCCTAATTCCGCCTTCCCACCAGCACTCCTGCAAGATAGTCGTGCAGAAACCGCTCGCCTGGAAAGACTGGCAGAGGACCGACGGCCAGAAAGGTCAGGGGGAAACAGCAGCTTCGTATCAGGTAAGATGAAGCAGGAGGTTCCTCTGCATCTTCAGTCTCTATTATCAGTCCGAGCGCGGCAAGCCCGGGTGTTGTCCCTGCCGCAACCAGGCTCAACAGAGGAAACAGCACGGTCATAATTCCTGCAGCTGGAATGCTCATGCCGAGAACCTGAACGAGGTTGAGCGGCTGGAAAGCCAGAAGTTCGACAATAAAACGATCGGTATCTTCTGCAGTCAGAAGACACAGTGCGATGGCGACGGCGAGACCCAGCAGAACCATACATGACCCGTCGATCAGAAAGGCGACAAGCCTTTCGCCGACAGAAGCACGCCGCAGAGGAACTTTTTTTCTCAGCATAGTCTGCCGCACGGGTGCAGGCCGGCTGACATGCTTTGCAACCTGACGTTGACGCGATCGAAGAGGGGGCAGTGGAGCCGAAGGTGCGTGAAACACGACGTGCTCGTTTGCTTTCTGCAGCTGAACCAGTTCCATTCCCGAATTCATCGTGATGGACGGGTCGAGAAGGAAGCGAAAATCTTTTTCAGGATGGAGCAGTGAGTCCTGACTGAGATTGAAAAGCAGCTCAGTCCTCTCCGTCTCGCCGGCTCCTGCAATGCGGTAAAAAGAGAGCTCGCGTTCCCCGGCTCCCCCATTGAAGGATCTTTCTGCTTCTTCAAAAAGGGCTGAAATTTCATCTGTCTCTTCGATCTTCTCGACTGTGAGATGCACGGGAGAGAGTTGTTCTGTCCTGGATGACTCCTCCCGGGGAGGTTCCTCTCCCGCAGATTCCTCCGGGGGTATGTCCGGCACGGGGATTACGGGAGTTTTTTCGACAACGGCCTCTTCCCTGACTTCCACCTCAATTACCGAAGCTTCGACAACCTCTCCCTGTCCTGCTGCTTTCTGCTGCTGCCGGGTGAATTCCCGCTGAAGGAGATGTTGAAGAGCTTTTTCCGCCGGATCATCCGGGTCGTCAGGATCCTGACTCAAGGTGAATCCCTTCCTTTCGAATGCCGGCTCGGAATCGTCTTTTCCCTTTTCCTTCTGCAGTCTGCGGACGAGAGAATCATAGCTTGCAAGAGGATAACTGACGGGAAGATTATTCTGCCGCTTGAAAGGGCGAAGGTCGAGCATGCACGAAGGACATATATCCCGAAGTTCTGAAAACTGAGTATTGCATGTCGGACACTTCACGATTTGGTCCTCCAGAGAGCCTGGGCCATTGCAATCACGGCGATGGCGGCAGTCTCGGATCGTAACACAGAAGGACCCAGGTTCACGAGGCCGAACCCGGCATCCACCAGCCCTGCTTCTTCGCCGGGGGTCAAATCTCCCTCGGGACCAACAGCGACAGCAATCGGGGAGCGATCGACGATGAGGTCATGAAGAGGACGAGCATGAGGAGAAAGGGAGCACGATATAAGTCGCGCGCCGGGCGGCATCGACACTGCTTCAAGTACTTCGTGAAGCGATATGCAGAAGCGTATTTCAGGAAGTGAAGATTGTCCCGACTGCTCCGCAGCGCTTTCCGAGATTTTCATCAGTCTCTCGATTCGTGAGTTGCCGCCCTCCTTTCTTATTCTCACAACGCTTCGCGCTGTCTGCCACAGAATAATCGACCTTACCCCGAGTTCCGTCGCCTTCTGCACTGCAAGTTCGTTCTTTTCGCCTTTGCAGAGGCCGAAGATGAGCGTGTGAACGGGCGCTTCCTCCGCCTTTGCCTCGAACTGGTCGAAAATATCGAGCGTCATTTTTTCTTTTACAGCCTGAACCCGGCCAAGATATGCGATACTTCCATTCTTCCCCCGTTTGTCGAGCAGAATTACCTCGTCGCCGGGCTTTGCGCGCAGGACGTCGCGCAGATAATGCGAATCTTCAGCCGACAGCGTACACGCACTGCTGGCACTACCGGAAATGCAGGCAGAAAAATCAATGAACAGGCGTTTGCGGGGCGGCATGCACCCTCGGAATATTCAGCGTTTGCCGGTCTTCGCCTCTATAATCGGCGCGACATTCAAAATCTTGTCGAGTCCGAAGAACCGATCTTTGTCGATGATGAGAGTCGGAACATCGAAGACGCCCATCTTCCGGCCTCTTTTAAATATGCCCTTCACTCTCTCTCTTGTGTCCGATGCAGAGACCTTGCTCAGGAACTCGCCGATGTCGATGTCGAGTTCGTCGCAAAGTTCGTTCATGAAGTTGTCTTCGTTGGGATTCTGTCCGAGTCCCCAGCATCTGTGAAAAACTTTGTAATTGTACTCGAGAAGGATTCCCATATCCCAGGCAACTACGGCACCGCGGGTAATTCTGCTGGGGTCGAACTCGAGTTCGGGCCAGGCTTCCGGAAACATGAGTGGGATTCTCGATGCTTCGGCAAGCCGCTTTGTGTCCTCAAAAATGTAAGAGAGCTTGTCTGGATTGATTGCGGAAGGGGGCGGTTGCTGTCCTGCGGCGCGGGCTGAAAAGGGCTGCCAAAGGAGTTCTATATCGTATGTCCGCTCGAGTTCGTAGATTGCGTCCAGCGCGAGATAGCAATACGGGCTTTGATAGGAATAATAGACCTCTACGCTTATTGTCATAACTGTCTTATCTTCTTGTGAAAACTTCTAAACATTGGCTAGGGTATTAGGATTTCACCGTATTTGCAATAAAGAAATGGAAAATGGCGGGTGATAGTGCTTGCAATGATTGAAGTTTTCCTTGTACTTCTGATTTGAAGGGTGTCGGGCCGCTGTGCCGTCCGGCTGATCCAGGGAAACAAATAAAGATGAAACGACGTGAAGAAATGAATTTCGGGGAAAAGATTTACCTGCCCGAAGTCTTTCGAGGACTCACCGTCACATTCGGAAAGCTCGTCCGGAACTTTATTCTCCACGTACTTCACGTTCCGGGTCTTTTCGCGGAGAAGCGCGCCGCTGCAACCATTCAGTATCCGGAAGAGCGAAGAACATACGCGCAGCGGTACCGCGGGCGGCACAGGCTTACGCTGCATTCTGATGGAAGAGTGAAGTGCACATCGTGTTTTCTCTGTGCCACCGCCTGTCCGGCCCGTTGTATATACATCGAAGCGGAAGAACACCCGGATCCCCGTATCGAGAAATTTCCGCGGCGTTATGAAATCGATACATTGCTCTGCATTTACTGCGGCTACTGCGTGGAGGCGTGTCCTGTGGACGCGATCCGGATGGATACAGGCCTGCATCCCGAAGTTTATCCTCCCGATCCTCGTCTGTTTGTCGAGGACAAAGAGGCTCTGATGGAGCGAAGCCGGATTCTGGAGAAACTCGGACGGGATGTCCTTTTCGAAAATCACATGAAAAAAATGCAGTCGGTGGAAACCGGCATAAAGGCGGCATGAACAGGATAGTGTCTTCATTGGCGCTGCCAGTATCTGTACTTCTGTTTCTCTCAACGTCGGCAGCGCAGTCGCAGGACAGCTCGCAACCCCGCGTCACGATTCCAGAGGCGGGCGACAACGGCGAAACCCGGCTCACAGTAAACGGCGATAACGCGGTGCAGTTGAAGAATATCATCGTTCCCGAGCTTTTTCCTTTCGTGAAGGAAAACCGTATGAGCATGAGGGTCGCGCGTTCCCTTCGTCACGACTGGAAGCTCGATGCGGCGTGGGAGGAATGGAGCCGGGTACATGCAGGGGAAGCCGCATTCTTTCTGAAAAATGATCCGGCAAAAGAAGAAATTTACCTGAAAAGAGGATTTCCCTTCGGCAGGTCCGGCGCAATTTCGCAGACGCCGGATACGCGTTTTCAGGCTCAGAAGGTTCTCTGGAATGCCGCTTCTATATGGTGGGGGCAGAGACTGGTGGAGGCGGAGATGACAGTCCGGCTGGTTGAGGGCGAAGTTGCCGGCGCCGCGAGCAGGGTGACGCTTGATCGCATTTATCCGCTGATCATCGACGAGAACGCAAAAACGCTTCAACTGTTCCGCGAGATCGTGAGATTCACGGAGCCTGCAGCGTTGAAGTCCTTTTCATTTCTGACATTCCGCCCTTTTCCACTTGAGGAGGACATGCTGTGGGTGTTTTCTCCCGCCCTGTCCAGAGTCAGGCAGCTGACGGGTTCCAACAGAGGGGACCCGCTTCTGATTTTTGCGCTGAGCCTTGACGATATGTTCGGCTGGTCCGGCAACATCAGAATGGTGGATGCGGATATCACGGCATCGCGTGAAGCCCTTATCCCATTCTCCGAACTGAACTCGAGATCGCTCAAGCGTATTTCGGCCGACGAGAAAGACAACATTTGCGTACGCGTGTCGGCGGAAGGGGCGGGCGGCACAAAAGGATTTGCCGAATGGGATCTCGAGTCTTCTTTTACCGAAGGCGGCATCCCGCTTCCAGTTTCTTCTGTTTTTGTTCCGCGGCAGGTATGGCGTCTCGAGCTTTCGTCGAAGGATCCGTATGCGCTCGCGGGCAGGCAGATCCTGTACGTTGACCAGGAAATGATGCTCCCCGTTGTGAATATTGTGTTCGATCGGGGGGGGAGATTGTGGAAGATAGTCCTGACAGGATTCGGACTTGCGGAAGGAGAGGGGCGAAGGGCCCCGTTTCAGGCGTTTCAGACTGTAGTTGACGTCCGCGAGAACCGGGCAGTGCTTAACACTACAGACGCGGTGATGCACTGCGACAGTTACCAGCCGGGAATCGCCCCCGGCGATTTCGATCCAAGCCGGTTGAAATAAATTATTTTACTCTTCGCAGGTGGCCTTTTGCAGGGAGTTCCCTGTGCCCGTTTTCTTCGTCTGCTTTTGCCTTGGCCTCGGATCGCTCCTGTGCTTTCGCATAAAGCTGGGGATTAAGAAGTGAAATCAGGACATCAGGCGGAGCGGCATCGGGCCATACGGTATGCTGACCGTCGGCGGCGGTGATGCCCCAGATGGCGCGAAGAGGCACGGAACACGAAAAGTAATTTCCACTGAAGAGAAGCTCGGCGTCCACCCTGTCTTCAAAAAGTTCCATCGCACCTCTGAACCATCTGCTGACCTTGAGTGTTACCGAACTCTTCACCTTGAGGTGTTCGGGAATTGATAAAAGATCGTCGGCCGTATTTACATGAAGCAGCACATATTCGTCATCGAGCTTCTTATTGAGAGTACTGTATTTTTCGCTTATCGAAACCTTCATGGTTCTGTACATAATACGTCTTCTGGAAGAATCCTTCACGAGCAGCTGCTGCAATATTCCGAGCTTCATGTCCGGGGCACGACCTTATGGGAATCATTCGATGCGGTATCTTATCAGACGCACCGGTACTAAAAAAGCGTTCTGAAAATCAGCGCTGATTTCTTGCTCTTGCGCGACCTGCAGATTTCAGGAAACTAGATCCTGTTCCACATTTAGAAGTTCAAAAAATAAACAATGACCGGAGTAGTTGATACCTCTATCCAGGCGGAGTCCCGGGATCGATACCTTACATATGCATTGAGCGTTGTCTCAGGCCGGGCGCTGCCGGATGTGCGCGATGGGCTTAAGCCGGTTCAACGGCGGATCCTTTATGCAATGCTGCACAACCTCAACCTGAGGCCTGGAAACAGCCACAGAAAGTCCGCGGCAGTCGTGGGGGAAGTGCTTGCGCGGTACCACCCCCACGGAGACCAGGCCTGCTACGAGGCAATGGTGCGCCTGGCGCAGGACTTTTCGCTTCGCTACCCTCTTGTGGACGGCCAGGGCAACTTCGGGTCCCTGGATGGCGATAATGCCGCCGCTTATAGATATACAGAGACAAGACTCCACCCTCTGGCTCTTGAAGTGATCGGCGAGATAAACGAGGAGACAGTTCCCTTCAGGGAAAATTTCGACTCGACGGCTCTTGAGCCGGTGGTCTTCCCCAGCAGGGTACCGAACCTCCTCATGAACGGAGCTTCCGGTATCGCAGTTGGAATGGCGACAAGCATTCCTCCGCACAATCTTCGAGATCTGGTGAAAGCTTTAATCGAACTTCTCGAAAATCCGGATGCGCAGAATTCGCGCCTTGTCACAGTTCTGAAAGCCCCTGACTTCCCTACAGGTTGTGACATCCTGAATACCAAAGCGGAGCTCGACGAGATCTACAGAACCGGGCGTGGAAATGTAAGGATGCGCGCGACCTGGACTGTAGAAGATGCCGGTCACGGGCGGAAGCAGGTCGTCGTCACCGCGATTCCATACGCGGTGAACAAGGCGCAGCTTGTCGAGCGTATTGCAAACCTTATCATCGAGCGGAAGATTCCCCAGGTTTCCGACATACGCGACGAATCCACGGATAAAGTGCGGGTAGTGCTCGAACTTGCCATGGGTGCCGACCCTGAAGTGGCGATGGCGTATCTCTTGAAGAACACATCGCTTGAAAGCGGTTTTCCGGTAAATCTGACGGTTCTTGTGCCTGTCAGCGAGAATGTATCGAAGCCGGAGAGGCTCTCACTCAGTCAGTGTCTTCAGCATTTCCTTGATTTCCGTGAAGAAGTGGTCAAGAAGCGGCTTCTTTTCGAGCGGCGCAAACTCGCCGAAAGGATTCATATCCTCGAGGGGTTTGTGAAGATTTACGACGCTCTTGATGAAGTCCTCAAGATAGTCCGTAAAAGCGAGGGCCGGAGCGACGCCGCAGAAAAATTAATAAAGCGTTTCAAGCTTTCAGAAGTGCAGGCCTTCGCGGTAGTGGACATGCGTATTTACCAGCTTTCGAAGACGAACATAGAGGAGATTCGCGCGGAACTTAAAGAGAAAAGCAAACGGGTTTCGGAGATTGACTCGATCCTGAAGCAGCGCAAGTCGATTCAGAAGATAGTTCGGGCAGAACTTGCCGAGGTCGGTGAGAAGTTCGGCGACAAGCGCAAGTGCCAGGTCGTGAAAGACAATTTCGAGATAGAGTATCGGGCTGAAGATTACGTTGTCCAGGAGGAAGTCTACGCGATAGTGACATCGGACGGCTGGATCAAGAGGATACGGCAGAACAACGAGCTGACATCGACGAGGCTCAGGGAGGGAGACACAATCCTTCAGGCCCATCCTCTGACGACTCTTGACTGGGTTGTTTTTGTCACTAATTACGGCCTTCTTTATTCGATCAAGGTTTCAGAGTTCCCGTCTTCGAGCGGGTACGGAAACCCGATCCAGAAGACGCTGAAATTCAGGGACGGCGAGCGGATTCTCCAGAGTTTCGGTGTAAAAAGCAGTGAAGCATTGCAGGGTTCTCTAATTTCGAGCGATGACTTCAATCTCAGGGAAGGCGACACGGTGCTGCTTGCGAGCGCAAAGGGGCTTGGATTCGGCTTAAAGCTGGATAATCTGCAGGTGACGAGAAAAAGCGGACGAAAGCTTCTGTCTCTGCGGTCCAAAGACACACTGGCGGCCATCTGCAAAATCAAGCGGAAGATAGCATTATTCACCGAACAGAGCTTCTGCCTGGCGATAGATGCCAAAGAAGTGCCTCAGAGAGAGAATCCGGCCGTTGGCGTTATTCTTCTCGCCGTGAAACCGGGGGATCGTCTCGTTTCGGCTCTTGCGTATGAGGGGAAGCCGAAGTTTGTTCTTAATCTCTCGACGGATAGAGAGAAGGAGATAGAAGCGTCTGATGTGGTGAAGGGACATCGAGGACTGCGCGGCAATAAAGTGTGCAGTCAGGCGCAGATAAGGAGTGTGAGGATTGGAGGAGACTGAGAAGCTGCAGTATGGCAAAGAGAGTTTCGTATAGCGCAGAAGATATTGAAGTGCTCGAAGGCCTCGAGCCGGTAAGGCGAAGGCCGGGCATGTACATTGGCGGTACCGACGGTCCGGCGGGACTTCATCATCTCGTCCGTGAAATTCTCGATAACGCAATCGACGAAGCGATGAACGGATATGCTGATCGCATATACGTCACCCTCCACACCGACGGCGAAAGTGTGACAGTGGAGGACAATGGGCGCGGTATTCCGATCGACGTCCATCCAAAATTCAGGAAATCGGCCCTTGAGCTCATAATGACTACGCTTCATGCCGGCGGAAAGTTCAACTCGGCCAATTATGCAACAGCAGGCGGACTGCACGGTGTGGGGGCGTCGGTTGTAACGGCTCTATCGGAGCAGCTCGATGTTTTCGTTTCCCGGGATGGATTTGAGTGGATACAGAAGTTTTCCAGAGGAAGAACGGCATCAAAGCTCGAGAAAGGAAAGAGCACAAAGAATCAGGGCACACGTATTTTCTTCCGGCCCGATCTTCAGATATTCAAGAGCCGGCGCTTTTCCGCTGATCGAATCAGAAAACTTCTCCGGGAAAAGGCTTTCCTGAACAAAGGCCTGACTATCCAGTTTCTCGATGAAGCCACTGGAGACACGGAGAAATTCTGCTATGAAGACGGACTCCGGGCCTATATAGCCGATCTGATCGAAGAAAAAAAGGAAAAGCCGCTTGCCGACGAAGTGTTCTGGATGCAGCGGACCAACGGCCTCCAGATAGAAGCAGCTTTCTGCTGGACTGAGGCGACATATGAGAGAGTTTCGTCGTATGTGAACGGTATTCACACCGCCCAGGGCGGAAGCCATGAAGATGGATTCAGGAGCGGGCTGTCAAAGGCGGTCAGGAATTACCTCTCCGTTCACAATCTTCTTCCGAAGGGCGTAAAACTCACCGGCGAGGACATCCGTGAGGGCCTTGTCGCCGTTATTTCAGTCAACATTCCGGGCGCAGTAAGCCAGCTCCAGTTTCAGGGACAGACAAAAGACAGGCTGAATAATCCTGAGGTGCTCGCTCCCGTGGATGCGCTGATGAAAGGTTTCGAAAATCTTCTGAACTCGAAGCCTTCTGCCGCAGCGCAGATTGTGGAGCGAATCCTTCTTGCATCGAAGGCGCGGGCTGCCGCCAGAAGCGCGTCGCAGAGTGTGTCGCGCAAAGTGAGCATCAGTCACAGACTCAACCTGCCGGGAAAACTCGCGGACTGTTCATCAACACGTCCCGACAAATGTGAACTCTTCATCGTGGAGGGCGATTCGGCGGGTGGAAGCGCAAAGCAGGGCAGGGATCGCAAAACACAGGCGGTGCTTCCACTGCGTGGAAAGATACTTAACGCAATCGCATCATCTGCGATAAAGCTCGGCGAGAACAAAGAGCTGGCCGATCTTGTGTCTGCCCTCGGATGCGGTTACGGCGACTCCCTCCGGCTCGAAAAGCTCCGCTATGGCAAGGTTATAATCCTGACCGATGCGGACGCGGACGGAATGCACATTGCATCGCTGCTCATGGCGTTTTTCTTCCGTTACATGAAACCCCTCGTCAATTCGGGCAACCTCTACCTTGGACTGTCCCCGCTGTTCAGAGTAAAAACAGGTTCGGGATCGCACGAAAAGGTTTTCTGGGTTTACAGTGACCAGGAAAAAGAGAAGCTCGTCAAAGAATACTCAAAAAAGTCAAAAGTTTACGTTACCCGGTTCAAGGGTCTGGGAGAGATGAACCCATCGTCGCTCTGGGACACCACTCTTAATCCAAAGACTAGAAATCTTCTGCGAATTCAGATAGAGAATGATGCTGATGCCAAACAGATGTTTGAGAGCCTCTTAGGGAAAGACACCTCAGAAAGGTATCAGCTTATCCAGGAGAACGCGCATCGGCTGGACGTTGATCTTTAGTCGGAAAACAATTAATAACATGCTGATGAGTAAAGGAATTTTCGGTGAGCTTCGAGAGACTGCAGAACGTCTCGGCCAGTGTGACCCAATCTGGTTGAAGCGGGAGAAGAATCTCGAGTTCAAGGTTGCCAGCGATGGCACACAGGGACCGGAACTTGTTCTGCTGCACGGACTTCTCGGACAGATGTCAAACTGGGAAGCAGTCACTCCCCTCTTCGGGCGGTTCTGCCGTCCGCTGGCACTGCAGTTTCCCCTTCTGACGGGGCATAGAACAGAAGTCAAAGTAAACGCGCTTTGTGTATATACTGAGTATTTTATCCGCAAACACAATCTCGCTCCGGTGAGCCTCTGCGGAAATTCACTTGGTGGACATGTTGCGCTGCGCCTCTGTCTTGCGCGCCCCGATCTGGTGGACTGCCTCGTACTGAGCGGAGCTTCCGGCCTCTATGAACATTCGGTAGATATCCTTCCTGTCCGCCCGGACAGAAAATACATCGATACTCATATGAGGCGGGTTTTTTATGATCCGAAGTTCACAACACCTGAAGCAGTTGAGGATATCTATCAGATTCTTTCGGGCCGTATGCGTGTGCTGAATCTCATTCACTCGGCACGGAGCGCGAAGAAAGATAATGTCTTTTCAGAACTGAGAAAAATCGAAGTGCCGACACTTCTGCTCTGGGGAGAGGACGATCTCATCACGACGATGGACGTGGCAGAGACCTTCAAAAAAGAAATTCCAAACTCAAAACTGGTGACGATCAGAAACTGCGGTCATGCTCCCATGATTGAGCATCCTCAGTGGTTCGCAGATCAGGTGGAGAAATTCCTCAAAGAGCATTCGACGTATTATAACAAGTAAGCAGTACGCCTTCCCGGCCGCGCTTGTCCTGACTTGTTCCGGCCGGGCTGAACCAGACGGGGCCGGGAAAAAAAGGGAGATATAAAAACAATGAAAATCGACAAAAAACGGACAGCCTTGCTCGCAAATACCATAAGGATGCTTTCACTCGACGGAGTGGAGAAGGCGAACTCCGGTCACCCCGGTCTTCCTCTGGGCGCTGCGGATTTTTCCGCCGTCCTGTGGAGCTATTTTCTCAAATTTGATCCGTCAAATCCCGGGTGGATGAACCGCGACAGATTCGTTCTGTCCGGCGGGCATGGTTCGATGCTTCTTTATTCTCTTCTGCATCTTTTCGGTTACGCCGACATGCCTCTCAGGGAACTTCAGAACTTCCGCCAGTGGAACAGCAAAACTCCCGGGCATCCTGAATACTGGATGACGGCTGGAGTTGAGACAACGACAGGCCCGCTCGGCCAGGGCTTCGGGAACGGTGTCGGAATGGCGCTTTCGGCCAGACTTCTCGCGGAGCGTTATTCGAAAGAGCTCTTCGATTACCGCGTCTATGCGCTTGTAAGCGACGGCGATCTTATGGAAGGGGTCGCTTCGGAGGCCGCTTCGCTTGCGGGACACCTTGCTCTGGGAAATCTGATTTATCTTTATGATTCGAACCACATCTCCCTTGCAGGAACCACGAAGGAAATCTTCACGGAAAAAGTGAGCGAGCGGTTCAACAGCTACGGGTGGTTCGTGCAGGAAATCGACGGACACGACCTTGAAGCCGCAGCGGGAGCAATCGCAAAGGCGCAGGCGGTTACAGATCAGCCTTCAATTATTGTCTGCAATACTCATATCGGCTACGGAAGCCCGAACAAGGCGGATTCCTGTGAAGCCCACGGCGCACCTCTTGGCAAAGAGGAACAGCTGCTCACACGCAGGGCGCTTGGCTGGCTGGAGGACAGGGACTTTTTTGTTCCCGATGATGTTAAAGCCTATTGCGGCGAAAGGATCCAGGAGAAGAAGGGCGAGTATCAGAAATGGCAGAAGGCTTTCGAAAGCTGGAGCAGAAGCAATCCTGACAAGCTCAGGATGCTCGAAGAGCAGCGCCAGGGGGAAATACCCGCCGAACTCGAAAACGACCTGATAGCCGCCTTCGGGGAAGGTAAGAAGGATGCCACAAGAAATCTTTCAGGCCAGGCGATTCAGGTGATCGCAAAGCGCGTTCCCGGATTTATCGGCGGTTCGGCGGACCTCGAGCCATCGACAAAGACGATGATCAAGGGATCACCCGACATTCAGGAAAATGCTTTTGCCGGACGGAATATCCGTTTCGGCGTAAGAGAGCACGCGATGGGATCGATGGCAAACGGTCTTGCGGCAACCAGGGACTGGATTCCCTACACGGCCACCTTCCTCGTGTTTTCAGATTATATGCGTCCGACGATCAGACTTGCAGCTCTGTCGCACTTTCAGGTGCTTTTCATATTCACTCATGACAGTTTTTACGTGGGCGAGGATGGACCTACGCACGAACCAATCGAGCAGACTGCAAGTCTGCGGCTGATTCCCAATCTTGCCGTGTACAGGCCCGCGGACGGGCTCGAAACAGGGATGTCTTATCTCGCCGCCCTCAGAAGGAAGCACGGTCCGAGCACGCTGCTTTTCACGCGCCAGAGCCTGCCTCCGCTCAAGAGGCCTTCGGGCTTCAAACATCAGGATATCCTGAAGGGCGGCTACATTGTGGCTGACCCGGACGTGAGCGATCTTGTTCTCGTCGCAACAGGTTCTGAAGTGAGCCTCTGTGTCGAAGCCGCAAAGATTCTCGAAGCGAAGGGTAAAAGGGCCCGCGTTGTTTCGCTTCCCTGCGTCGAGGATTTCATGGCGCAACCGAAGGAATACCGCGAATCGATTATTCCCTCGAAGGCAAGGCGGGTCTCGGTCGAGGCTGGAGTCACGACTGGATGGGAATCCGTCGTTGGAAGCGACGCCCTTTTAATCGGCATCGATCGCTTTGGCGCCTCGGCCCCGGCCGGCGTGCTTGCCGAGAAATTCGGGTTTACACCCGCCCAGGTTGCGGCCAGAATCGAGTCATGGATGGCGTAGCATCATTGAGAGCACATGGAAACTTCGCGCTTGCTCGAGAAGTCTGGAGATTGTCGCGGGCTTTACCCGGAGCAGTCGTGTGAATGCAGAGCAGGGGAGGGCGTTCCCCTGCATCAAACCTGCACGGCGCCACTGCACATTACCGGCGGATAGTTACTTCAAAGCAGAGGGTCTACATGAACGAAACGGAACCTGTCGAAACCACCCCCGTTACATCTTACTTTACACCTCCTGAATGGCTCTTTTTCGGTGTTCTTGCCCTGGCAGGTCTGATGCTCAGATGGTTCGATCTCGCCAATCTGCCGCTTCACCACGATGAATCAATTCATGCGATGTTCGGGCAGTACTTTTATGATTTCCCGGAAATACAGTTCTACAAATACGATCCTGAGTATCATGGTCCGACCCTTTACATGCTTCTGCGCCCGGTTTACGCCGCTCTTGGCTCGAGCGACTGGTCTGCCCGGAGTCCCATAGCTCTGCTCGGGTCGCTGTCTATTTTTATTCCGTTGGTTTTCCGAAGGTATCTCCAGCCTGTTACCGTGCTTTTCATTACTGCTGCGGTCGCTCTTTCGCCTTCACTTGTTTACTGGTCAAGATTTGTCCGGGAAGACTACATAATCTTCTTCGGGATGTTTCTTATGCTTTACGGGGCCACCCGTGCAAAACCGTCAGCCCGCACGTTTTTCATTGCTGTTGGAACAGGTCTTCAATGGGCGACCAAGGCGAATATCTTCGTTACGCTGGGCATTCTTGCCGGATATCTTCTCTTTGAACTGTGCTTCAACAGACTGGTTCTGCATGAAAACAGAAGCCTCATACGGCGGGCTTTTGAGAACATTAAAGAATACTGGGTGCAGGCTCTGGGAGGCATTCTCGCGGGCTGCTTTGTTTTTTCGTATCTCATTACCTCGGGCTTCCGGCATCTGCAGGGAATCAGAGACGGACTTGGCCTGCGGGGATGGAAGTATCTATTCCTCAAACCTCTCCATCTCGGGGATGAATCGTGGCTCGCGAAATGGGGCGACGCAATCAGGCATGATGTGCTTTTGTACTGGCTTGATAAGCACAATATCGAGAGGATACAGGGCCCGTTCAACTTCCACCTGTACCAGCTCTCCTGGTACGAGCTCATATTCATGTGCGTCTTCATCGCGCACTATCTTTTCTTTTATTACCGGGCAGGCCGGGTAATAAAGATCGCCGCCGCTGCCATCTGGGCCATCGGCATAGTGTTTTTCTGCAGCTATTATTTCTCTGAAGATCAGTCTTCCTATCTGGATTATCCAGTATGGAAGTTCTTTAAGATCAAGGACGCATACGATCTCCTGGGCGTTTTTCTGCTTCTGCCGCACGCAGTGTTCGTCACATGCCATCATCTCCGGCGGCGCGAGCATGCGCTCGCATTCTTCGGATATTTCTTCACAGCCAGTCTTTTTTCATACAGTTATCTCGGAGAGAAAGTACCCTGGCTTTCGAGTTATCCCCTGCTCGCGGGGTATATTTATCTTGCGCTTTATTTCGAAGATGCATGGCGCAGCATGCCGCTCACGGACTGGCGGGAATATCCGGTTCGCAGGGTTGTCATTGCTGTTGGCTGCATAAGTTTCGTGCTCGGGCTTCTGTTCTCCGTTGATGATGGTCTGAGGAGGAACGCTCCATATTTCGTCGTCGGCCTTGTTCTCCCAGGCATTGCTCTGGCGGATATATATCTTCCGTTCCTTGGAAAATGCAATTTAAGAACCCTCTCGTTCCTCCTCCTCTGTGTTTTCAATCTGCGGCTTGCAATCATGACCAGCTTCCCCGCAAAAGACAAGGAGATGGGATACATAAGCCAGGTCCATACTACGCGGGAACTCAGGGATGCGGCGATGTACATCAGACACAACATAGAAAACCAGACATACGGGTCCCGCGTTTTTGTGCATGTCGGTGGTGAAGCATCATGGCCTATCACCTGGTATTACAAAGGCCTGCCCGAGTATAAATTCGACGCCCTGACGCCTGAGAAACGCGGGGACTATGCGTATATTTTCGATACATGGAAGGACGACGAACCCGTACCCGAAGGGTTCGTGTCACGGAAGATAAACCTCCGGGGCTGGTGGGTGCCCGAGTTTTCGCAGATGACACTGAAGAAGTTTCTGAATTACTCGGTCAATCTCGAACCCTGGGGCGGGATCGGGTATACCTATGCCAGGCTTCTGACCAACAAGCGGATTCTTCCGGAGAATCCTCCAAAGGGGAATGTGTCGGAGTGAGGTGACGGGGTCCGACCGCTTACTCAACCCTGTAAATCCTGTATGAGCCTTCGTCCACAACAATCTTCATGCAGTCGAAGCCGCCCTCGACGGAAGACGAATACCTGCTTTTCTCGAGAGGTCCGGCCACCGCATAATCTATCTTCTCACGGCGCATTATCCCGCTCCTCGCGGCGCAGTCTCCTGATTTATAGAACTCATCAGTCACCCGTTCTCTTCTGGATATCTCATCGTATGCCCGGTTGAGAAGCTGAACATGATTTGCCCATCCAAGGAAGCTGTCCTTTCCGGCAAGTGTAGAGACATGGGTTGTATAAGAATATGGATTACCCTGAGTCTCGATAACGACACCATCCGGAAGCGCTTCAAACGCAGTGATTGCTCCTGCTGCTCCGTTGAATTCCTGCTCGAGGCTGCTCAGTCCCCGCGCTTTCGGCGGAACAACCTGCGCCTGTGAGATACGAAGGGGAACGGTGTGAGCAAAGAAGAGGAGGAATACTACAAGAACACCCGCCTGAAAAAGTTTTGTGATGAGGAATACTTCCGGGGCGGGCTTCATCCACGAAAGCAGCCGCCACACGAGGAAAAATCCCGAAAAATGCAGCAGCATCCAGTCGAAGGTATAAATTTTGAAAATGGTGTTCATCCTCTCGTTTCCACTGCCGTACGCGTCGTTCATGAAGACGAATTCAGGTATCAAAAGTATGCAGAGAGAGGCGACACCGAGAGCCTCGAGAGAAATTCCGACATCGGTCGAAGCCTCACGGTCTGCCGAGTACTCGAGGAAGAGACGGAGAATGACAATAAGCAGGAGAGAATAAAGGAAGACCCCTCCATCGCTGTGCAGCAGGCTTCCGGCAAGGAGGAGTCCTGCAGGCAGAAGGTACCTCAGGCGGCGCAGGCGCGCGAGATTTCCTATTGCTATAAGTGAGAGAGGGAAACCGAAATGCAGGAAAAGCTCCTTTGTCGCTGTCACGGCTACAGGCGGGAGAACACGTGTCAAAGGAGCATCGAGTGGAACCAGATGTCTCGATGAAAGGTAAAGCGAGATAAGAGCGTAGAGGAGCAGAAACGAAGCAGGGAAATACTTTGGCTGCACGAGTTCCCCCATGTTTCCCCACGACCAGGCGAATTCGCTCCAGTTTTTGATAAACAGGAACAGAGCAACCAGACCTGCCGCAATAAGCCAGAGCGGAACCTCCCAGGCGTTTCCGTTGTAAAATAAGAGGGGAGCAACGATAAAAGCCGCAGTGGCGAGGAAAAGTGACTGAAGCTGGGAGCGGGGGTTTTCCAGCGCGGTCAGGAAAAGCACAAGCAGGAAACTGAATGCCGGAAGATTCACATAGTGCGGGTGAAGGTCGCCAAGCCCTACGGAGAGTCCACCGTGGCCAAGATTCTGGATTTGGTGGAGAATGCCGGCGACAAAAAG
>CAYQVO010000002.1:89969-173436 GCA_964421085.1 uncultured Bdellovibrionales bacterium
CAAGCAGAAAGGACCAGGCAGGAAACTCATTGATGGCGCCGTTTATTACCCTCGAGGGCCCCCACCAGTTCGTATCGCCTGTATATGCCGAGATAACGCCGCTGATGTTCGAACCAAAAGCTGTAAGCACTGCGCAGAATATGGAACTTGAAAGAGTAAACCCGCATATTCGCCTGAATAGATAAAACACGGACGCGCAGTAGAGCGAGAATGTAAAAGACTGCAGCGCAGGATACACCTTCCAGACGGGCATGCCGAAGAGCGAATGGAAAACATGTCCGACTCTGTACCAGTAGACGTAATAGTTCATGGAAAAACCGTCGAGCCAGGGCTCTTTCGGATGCAGAGGCGACTTGAGAATGGAGGAAAGAATCGCATAGTCTCTCAGCCTCTCTCCTATCGCAACGAAATCGGGCCATTTCATGCAGAAAATGAAAGCCGCCGTGAAAACGGCGAAAAAAACAGCCAGGGGCTCCATCTCACGGCGCAACTGATAATCAGCCGCAGTGTTTCCGTTGCGCTGGAAAAAGAACGCAGCTCCGAAGAGGAGAACGACCGCAGCAGCATAAAGGGGCCGGCCGAGAGGGACTGCATATCCGAGAGGATAACTGAACACCGGCACCGCCAGAATCACACCGAATACCGTCTCGAACGCCCGCAGCCTGAGCCCGACCGCGACCGCCGACAGCACGATTACGAGAAAGAGTATTTCCATATTAATACCTGTCAAGAGATCCCGCCCCGCGAAACCCGGGGGCAGGACACGCCTGAGCGCCGGAGTAATTACTGCTGTCCCGCGTTCAGTCTACTTGTTCACACTATACACCCGGACAGTACCGGACTCGAAAACCTTTGTGAAGAACGAAGGAGACTGCTCGAATTTTTCGAGCGCTGCAGCCGACGGAGGTTCTGATATCCGCCGGCTCACATCGACATCTGTGTAACGCACGTCCATCCTGCGTTCGACATTTCCAACGACCACAAAGTCCGCCCTGTATTTTTTGAGAAGGTCGCCTGCAAGCTCCGGATTCGATGTCCTGTAAATAGTCTTGATGTCCGCCATTCTCGCCTGAATAGCCTGGCGCGAGGTGCCTCTCTGTGACACGTGATAATCCCATCCCATCACTACAGGAATGCCTGTATGCATCGCGACTCGTGTAAAAGGCCCATATGAAAATCCCACTGCCTCGACGATGGACGGTGTCCCTTTCACATTCTCGTTAAACCACTGAATCATCTCAGCTTCGTCACCATCGAGCTGGGTAAGATAAGCTGTGCCGTCGATTGTGGGTCTCGGACCAGGTGTGCGCTGGAATGGAAGAAGTCCGGCAAGATTGATGAGAGAACCCACGCAGGCGACAGCGACGAGTGCGGCACCTGTCGCCAGTCCAATTATTGCCGTCCCGCGTTCAATCCAGGGAGCATCGGATTCCATGAAGTTCAGGTAGAGCGCGCGGCAGAAGACTACTGACGAAATACCGAAAAGAGTCCACAGAGCATGGTAGAACTTGAAGAGAGTGTTCGCCCTGTCCATAAGGAAATGAAGCTCAACTGTGCACAGAATCATGGACGCTGTGAAAACAAAGAAGAGGGTGAGCCTTGTTTCGCGGGAAATATTCTCAGCTGCGGCGGAGAATCCTGTGAACAGGAGTACAAGAGCGAAGAAAATAAAAATGCTCCAGTGAATTTCGAAAAATCCCACGTCGACGCGCGGAGTGAGAACGTTCCACGATGCGAGAAGCAGAGGCAGCAGAGCGAGAATGCCGGCAAATACAGCTTTGCGGGCAGTAATTCCCTCCTTGAGCGAGTTCAATGAAAACAGCAGAACTCCGGCCACGATAAAAGGCGCAAACTGCCCGAACACGCGAAAAATCTGCCAGCCGGTGTTGAACTCCTCTCCGGTCACAAAGCCGTAGTGCGGTGAAATGCTTTCCGATGCCTGGAGCAGCAGCGGCCCGCCCCCCACGCAGGCGCAGATGCCCATCAGTACAAGATCGGCAGGAACCAGAAGAGCCGCCCAGCGCCACTTTCGCGCGTTCCAGCCTTCACGGAATGCGAGGATCCAGCGGAAAAGAAATATGAGACCGGCAATCGAGCTGTATGTTATGAAATCCCAGCTGTTTGTCGCTATCAGCATTCCAAGAACAATGCCCGCCAGAGCCTTTGAAAGGAAAAGCCTTGCTGAAAACAGATCATTGCTCCGGAAAAACAGCGATACGAGAAGGCCAAGCATCAGCAATGTGAATGGCAGTGCTATAAGGTGCGCATGAAGATCGCCGAACAGGTACGCCCAGAAGGGATATTCATTTATTCCCGGAGAATGAAGGGTCCTGCTGCTGGCCCAGTAAAGGTCGAATCCCCACTCCATTTTGTCGACGACAGCAAGCTTTACCACGTCGAGATTGGACATAAACACTATAAGGAACGCGCCTGGTATCGACCATTTTGAGGTGTTGGTGATTGTTTTCAGGGTTCCGTAGAAGCCCGCAAGATGAAGAGCTGCAATGACAGCAAGAGAGATATTGAAGCCCATTCCCGGGGGCGTCCCGGAGAGTTTCTGGAGCAGGCCGAAAAGATAGCTTCCGAAATAGTAATAGTGAAGAGGTCTTCCCGCCGCCCACGGATCATCCGGGGGCATTTTGAGAAGCCGGGTGAAATAGTTGAAAAACGCTGAATCCATCGGCTTTTCGCCCCAGAATATCTCAGGCTGCCATGCGCGGATCATCAGCACGACGATGAATCCCGCGAGAAAGACGATTTCAACTGTGAAGCATTCTTTGAAGAGAGCTTTCGTGAGCTCCTTCAGGCGGTCGGGACCTGTCATAACGCAGGCGGCGAAAAGTATCGCAGTCAGAACAAGCAGGAGTGAAATGAGAGACTCCTGGGTAAGAGTGAACGGCGTCAGGAACGATAGATACCAGGCAAGGAGTCCAAAAAGCATGATGCCCGCGGGCTTTGAGAGAGCGGCCGCAAGAGCCGGCTGTCCGGGGAGGATCGGGGCAAGAAAAAAAACGCCGATCACGCCAAGTATGAGAATGATCGCATACCACACGGCGATCGCAGAGAATGGCGAAGGAGGATCCGAAGCCGGGGAACGTTCCAGGGCGGCGCTGAGCATTTCATCCATTGAGGGGAGATCCGGCCTCAGGACGTTTCGCCGGATTCGATCTTCGATCGTGGATGCGGGAAGTTTCTCCACATTCTCGAAAACATATGCTTTCGGATGGTCATATACCGAAATGCTTTCGTCCGCGAGATCGTCGTTGAAGGTGATCGGGCCGAAATGCGGCTGATTTTTTGTCGTATTGACGAGTTTGTAACCGATTTCACCTGTATAAAGCATCTGCAGGAAAGTAGTCGTGTAAGGCTGGGGCGAAAGCGGTTCCGGAAGCGGAGTCGTGGCGAGTCCTGGTATTGACCCCTGCATCCGCTGCGTGGCAAAGGTTATCCATTGCGCGCCGGATGCCTGAGAAGCAATCTGCTCGAGCTTCAGCGAGTTGTCTTGTTCGTACAGAGCAAGCTCCGTGTCCTGCCCTTCGCTGTCATACTGGCGGCCGTCGTACCCGGGAAGAGAAACGGGAATCCGGTCGTCCCAGTGCGGGCCGATTATCCGGGACCCGGGTGCTGCGTGCTCGAAAATCCATTGAGAAACCGTGTGATAGGTATGAGGCTGAGAAGTTATGCTCAGTATCGATGCGCCCCTGAAGAAAGCACAAAGGCACACTACCAGAACGGGAATAATCGCGAGGTACTTTCCGGCGCGCATTTTCGAAAGCACCGCCATTATCTCGCCATACAGGATTACCAGAATTCTCGCGGCAAAAATAAAAAAGAGCGGATAGAGCGGAAGCATGTATCGGGGGAATTTCACCTGGTATGCCGCAACCACAAGAAAATAAGGAATAACCCACGCGAGAATCATGGCCTCGCTGCTGTTGAATTTTCTCCGTTGAACGCACACAGCAAAGAGGACTCCGGCAAGAGAGGCGAGTCCTGCAGGCCATCCCATCGTATAAAGCAGCATCTGCTTTATGTGATAAAGCCAGGGAAGTGTGCCGACATACTGCCATGTGTACGGGGCGAACCACCCTCCTTTGATAAGAGTAAGCTGCTCTCTCGTGTCGTGGAGATATTTCCGGTAATCGATGAATGCGTAAGGCTCGACAATCAGAAAGGTGCAGAGCGCAATAGTCGCAATCTGCGAAAGGACCTGCAGCCGTCCGCTTCCACCGAGTCTCTTCGGCCACAGGGCGCCGAAGATGACTGTGATACCGAATGCAGCAAAGCCTATTCTCCCGATTTCTGAAGGCGTGAACCGCCCGTCACGGACAAACGACAGGGGATCGGCAAGAAAGAATGCGGACAACGTAAGCAGACTCACAACTGCAAGATCCGAGATGATTTCCCGCCATCTGTAGCGCCGGCCTTCGAGGTTGGTCAGAAAGAGCACAAAATAAAGCGGAAGCAGAAGTGACAGGGCGCTGACTTTCGTTCCGACTGAAAGCCCGAGAAGAACGCCGGCTGCAACCGGCCATATGTTCGAGCACCCCGGTTTAAGCCGGAGAAACGCGAGGAACGCTCCAAGAGCGAGTGTCGTCAGAATTATGTCGACTGTGAAAAAACGCGAAAGCTGAATATGAAAAAAGTTGAAAGAGAGAAGAATGGCGGCGAGAAGGCTTATGAAGCGGTTATTGTAAACGCGCTGTGCAAGCATGTATGTCAGAACGACGCCTGCAGTGCCGGAAATGACGGAAAGAGTCCTCCCGAGCACGAAGAGGCCATCGTAGGATCCGAGCCATTTCCAGAAAACTTCCGCGATACTCCGGAATATCCAGAGGAGATAAAACGGGAACGAGCCGTACGCGAAGGACTGCGGATTCAAATCGTGAAGCCTGAGCCGTTCGGCAACCATCATAATGTGCCGTTCATCCGGGTGATAACCGAAGCCGTGAGTGAGAAAAAGAACCCGGAAGATAAATCCCCCCACTAACACGAGTAACAGGGGAAGGAATGACCTGAATTTCTGCATCGGGAAAAGTAGCGAAAACCAATGTGAAAAAGCACTATAATACTCCCAGAAAACACCGTTAAGGGAAATACCTGACCGGCAAAAAATCTTTGAATTCCGGCGGCTTAAAACGAGGTTGTCAACTGACAGGCACCGCACTACTCTCGCTTTGATGGGAAGGATCGAACGCGAAAGAAAGACCATTTCGGCAATGATCGCCATTTACTGTCATAATCGGCATAGAAGCCGGGATGCCGTCTGCCCGGCCTGTTTCGAGCTTCTCGAGTACGCCCATGATCGCCTTCAAAAGTGCCCGTACCGGGGGGGAAAGCTCTCGTGCAGGCTTTGTCCGACGCACTGCTACAATGAGAACATGAAGGAGCGGATCAGGGGAGTTATGCGATTTTCAGGTCCCCGCATGCTGTTCCGGCATCCGGTTCTGGCGCTGCGGCACTTCCTTGATGAGCGCCATGGCTCGTAACAAGAGCACAATCGAAAAAACAGCCCAAATGCATTCAACTCTCTATCCCGCCGCGAACGGTGTAAGAAGCGGCTTTCCATGATGATCCAAATCATCAGGACCCACATTCCGGCGCGCTAGCATCAACCCACAATACAAAATGGGTAGATTCGACGGCAGGCAGGCGAAGAGACTTCAAGAACGAAGCGTCTTCGCTTGCCTGAGAGTCTGGAAGGTTTTAAAGAGGTTTCACACCGGAGAGATTGCGCGATTCTTCTCGAGAAATGGCGCAAAATCCAAATCTCTCCGGTTACAGGAGGCTGACATGAAAAGTGTCGGTTTTGCTATCGGCTGTGCGGTGCTGTGCGCGATTCTTTCGGGATGCAGTGGAGGATTCAACGGACACCCACCCCCACAAGGCTGCGACTGTGAAGAACTGGCGCGCCAGCTTGAGGCACGCGGCTGGGAGCTGTGGGTCGTGCAGGAGGGGGGCACCCCCAGGTCTCTCCAATACTGCACGGAAGCCAGTCCTCTCCGTGCGGGTGTCGACACGTGGTTCATGGCAAGGGTGAAGCCGGGAGACCGGCCGGCCAGGCTGATTTGCTTCCGGGACCTGCCGGACTGCGCCTGTGATTTCTGCCTGAAGGGGGGGATTGATCAGGAGGAACCGGACCAGGATGGGTCGTTTTCGTTCCGGTATGACCGGAATGAGGCGGCTGCAGTAACATTCGAACCCGGAAGATGGATGACAACCCGGGGAGTCCGTCTCTGCATCTGCGAGGTGGAGGTTGCGCTCCCGGGAGATCCGTATTCCTTCTGGGCCGAATAGTACCGCCCTCGCAGCAAAGGTACCTGTCTGAGGTTTTCTGCGGATCGTTGCAGAAAGGTCATCGCTGCAGACCCTCAGGCAAGTACCTTCTTTTCGAAACACTGATTCGAAGAACACTGCTTTGAAGGACACTGTCCGTTCCAGCAGTAAAGGCAGAGTCTCTCCCTCGGGAGACCGACAGCTTCCACCAGATCGTCGATGCGCTGGTAGCGGAGAGTTGTTGCTCCGAGATCCTTTACAATCCAGTCCACCATCTTTCCATGCTTTGTTGTCGATTCATCGACGTATTCGCGCACGTCCTCGATATCATGGCCTTCGATAGCCTTAATCGCCTTTCTGGCAGCCAGTTCCTTCCGCGATCTTGTCGAGAGATTGAACCGGCAGGGGAACATCAGCGGAGGGCAGGCAGCTCTTACATGAACCTCCGTTGCTCCCGCATCCCAGAGCTTTGAGACCGTATAATTCTTCAACTGCGTTCCCCGGACGATGGAGTCTTCGCATACGGTTATCCTGTTGCCGTCGATGATTTCCTTTATCGGAACGAGTTTCATTGTGGCGACAAGGTCCCGTGTTTTCTGGGACGGCGGCGTATAGCTTCTTCCGTATCCAGGAGTGTATTTTACAAGAGGACGCCTGAAAGGTTTTCCGCTTTCCATCGCATACCCGACCGCGTGAGCGACCCCTGAATCGGGAACTCCGGCGACCATATCGGTGTCGATATCAGTGTCCCTTCTGGCAAGGGCGCGCCCGCAGTTTTCACGCACAATTTCAGCGCTGATTCCCTCGTAACTCGACGCGGGAAATCCGGCGTACACCCAGAGGAACGTGCAAATCTGCGCGTCAGTGCCGCCGGTTGCCTCTGTTTTCCATCCCTTTTCATCGATCAGTACAACTTCCCCCGGAGCGAGTTCGTAAACTGCCTTGTACCCATTGTTTGAGAAAGCGGTAGTCTCACTTGCCACCGCTGTGCCGTCATCGCGCGAGCCAAGCACGAGAGTCGTGTATCCTCTGCGATCTCTTGCAGCGTAAATGCCCTTTTCATGAAGAAGGAGCAGGGAACATGATCCTTCAATCACACTGAACATGTGCTTGACACCCTGCGTGATGGAGCCGCCCCGCGTAATGAGCTTTGCGACCAGTTCCGTCATGTTCACAGTTCCGCGGCTCACCTCGGAAAACGAGAGCCCTTCCTCCATGAGCTGCAGCGAAAGTTCGTGCGCGTTTTCGATGAAGCCGATAGTTGCGAGGCAGAACCGTCCGAACTTCGAATGAATGTATACAGGCTGCTCATCAAGGGAACTTACGGCACCGATTCCTTTATTGCCCTCCAGCCTCCGGCCGTGTTCAAAAAACTTCCCCTTGAACTGGCTGTGACTGATGTTGTGAATTTCGCGGACAAATTCGCAGTTAAGTACCGCGATGCCTCCGAACTCGGTTCCCATATGCGAATGGTAGTCGGTTCCGTAAATAAGTGTTTCGTAACAGTCGTTTGTGGATACGACTCCGAAAATACCGCTCATATCTGCTGTTGTCCTGCCGGGATAAGATTACGTCCACCTGGAAGATTCTCATAACCGGTTCTGATTATCAAATGACCTTCGTGGAGGCTCGAGCATCTCCGCGTCGGCAGTCCCGGGAAGCTCGCATTCTTCCGCATCATTCAACGGCGCCTATTATCGGAGGTGCCGGCAGGAAGCTCGTGAATTTCCCGTTCCGCACCATTTCATTTTCGAGGAGAATTATCTGATTAACCTCGCGCAGATATGCCGCCCGGTAGATTTGAGATCTCTGAACCGGACCATACCTGAAAAGAGCGAAATGTGTTTCGATGGTGTGGAGCTGCGCAAGTTCTTCCAAAGTGTCGCCTGGCGCCATGCTTCTGCACGATTCACGGTAAACAGCTGATATCAAAACTCCCACAGCGCTTCTACAACTTTCAGCCTCGAGGCGCGCCATGCAGGGAGGATTGATCCGAGAAGACCCATAATCAGCGCAAACACAAGCGACTCAAAGGCAATTACCGGAGTAAGTGCGAAACGGAACGTGAGATCGGAAAATGTCTGAAAATTGGTCGTAGAAAACGCCTGCCCCGCGAGCATAGATGAAATCAACAACCCAAGCAGTCCTCCGCCAAGCGCAAGGAGCATGCATTCGAGAATGAAAGAAAACAGGATTGTCCAACGCGAAAATCCAAGAGTGCGCAGGATCGCAATCTCCCGGATTCTCTGAGACACAGCAGCGTACATCGTGATCATGCAACCGATAACTGCTGCCAGGCTGAAAACCATGCTGACAAAAGTTCCGAGGAAGCGGATGAACTTCGCGAGAATGGCGCTTTGCGATTCATAGTAAGCCTGCTCACGAAAAACATTGACGCTCAGCCTTTTGTCGTTCTCGAGCTCCTTTTTGAGCGACGGAAAGTCCGCGCCCGGTGCGAGCCGAAACAGAACCGACGAAAAAGCGTCCCGCTTGAAAACCGGCATCATCAAGTCGGCGTCGCCCCAGATTTCAGAACTGAAAGAAGAGTCGCCGGCGTCGAAAATTCCGGTAATCTTCCATCCGGTGCCGGCAAGCCGGAGGGTCTCTCCGACATCTGTGCCTGCAAACCGGCGGTGTACAGCGCTTCCAACCATTATTTCCCGTGTTCCGCGCGCCGGCATTCGCCCCTGTGTGATCCTGGTACCTTTTCTCAGTTCAAAAGCTTCCGGAAATACTCCACGTACACTGATGTTACCCGGATCTCCATTGCTCCGCCTTTTCAGCGAGAGCAGAACGATGACATCGGCAGTTCCCGCGGGAGCGTTCTCCGAATTCCGGGCGACAGCCGGATGCGACAGAATTATGCGCGCCTGATCACGCGTGAGCGCGCTCTGCAGCTCATTCTCCGCTCCATTTCTCAGGACGATTACATTGCCGGGCGCGCCCGATCTGGCGAGTGTTTTTTCGAGTCCCTCTGAAAGCATGAGGGTGGCGGCAAACACGACCACCACCATTGCCACGCCAAAAAGGGTGAGAATACTGGTTGTCCGGCGTCGGAACAGATAGCGGGCATTATATGAAAACACGAGCGGCATATCTCAAGAAGCTCTCAGCGAGTCGATCAAGTTCATCTGTTGAAGGCGCAGGTAAGGCACAACTCCGGCAAAAAGTCCCACAACAAGCGTAATACAGAACGCCTCCAACAGAATAATGAGATCGAAGGGAAACTTCGGGAATACGGAAGCGAGCTGGCCGAGAACGAACTTCGCGGATATTCGGAACACCGGAATGACCAGGATGCACAGAAGAACAAACCCGGCAATCGAGACGGCGAGAGACTCGAGCGCGAGGAGGAGTCCGATTCTGGATTTTGGAAAACCAAGCGCGCGCATTATCCCGTATTCTCTGTACCGTTCCCTTGTCGCCATCAGCATGGTGTTCGTAAGCACGAGAAGAATAATCGGAATTACGACAAGCGAGATGAGGTCCATTGCCAGAAGCAGAGCGCTTGACATCGATATGAAGCCCTGAATGAAAGCCGTTTCTGTTTCCGTCAGGGTTTCAGCGAAGCTGTTCGCGAAGAGAGCGTCAATAATACGGGATACCGAAGCTGTATTCGCGCCGGGGGAAAGCTTGACCGCAAAGTATCCGACGTAATCGGCCTGCTGACCGAAATCTGATGCTCTTATCTGTTCATTGAGATAATCGTAGTGAAACAGCATGAACCTGTTGTCTCTGGTTCCGTCTTTCGGATAGAAAACACCCCGCACAACGAACTCCCAGTTTCCCGGATAGATTGTTCCCTTGAGGTTTATGACGTCACCTGGTTCGAGGCCATATTTTGCGGCAAGATCCCGGCCCAGCAGCATTCCGCGCCGGTCCATTTCGTATGCCCGCCTTTGTGCAGGGTCGACGGCGAACTCAGAGTATACATCGAGATAATTGTCGTCGACCGCGAACTGCGCAAACTGAAATGTTTCATCCTTATAATTTCCGTTGAACCAGCTTCCGCTTGTGACCATATCGACACCAGTAACGGCGGAGATGCGCGCCTGGTACGATTTTGGGAGAGGAAACACCAGAGACATGGCGTTCCGCGTCACGAGGCGGTCCTGAGCGGACTCCGTGACGCCTTCGTGCCATGCATTGAGGAAGGTCCGGATCATGAAAAATGCGAGGAGAGCGACAGATATGCCGAGAGCAGTGAGAAAAGCGCGAAGCGGATGCCGAAGTGTGTTGCGAAGAACGAGCGTCAAATACTGGTTCATGCCGTTTTCAGCTGCCCTTTATCCAGGTGCACGGTGCGGGACGCAAAAGAAGCGACGGCCTGATCGTGCGTGACTACGAGAATGTTCTTGTGAAACTCCGTGTTGAGACGCAGCAGGAGTTCCATGACTTCGGTAGCGGAATGTCTGTCGAGATCGCCGGTGGGCTCGTCGGCGACAATAAGCGTGGGGTCAGTGACTATTGCCCGCGCAACCGCCACCCTCTGTTCCTGTCCTCCGGAAAGCTGCGACGGGAAATGATGCATTCGGTCTGAAAGCCCCGTAATTTCGAGCGCGAACTTCGCTCTTTCAGTTCTCTCTGCCTGGGTCATATCGAAAAGCGCCAGCGGCAGAGCGACGTTTTCAACAGCGGTGAGCACAGGCAGCAGATTGTAAAACTGAAAAACAAACCCGACGTGGGAAGATCTCCATGCAGCGAGGCCTGCATCGTTCAATGAGGAGAGCTCCGCATCCCCGACCACGACACTTCCGGAATCGGGCGTGTCGAGCCCGGCGATCAGATTCAGAAGAGTAGTCTTGCCGGAGCCCGACGGACCCATCAGCGCCACAAACTCGCCCGCATGCATCGAGAAAGAAAGTCCTTCAAGAACTGTGATGGCAGTGTCGCCACGCCGGAAAGATTTGGAAACGGAGTCGACGCGGATAAGGTCGGTCATGATTCCTTCAGCTTGAATTCCACCTTCGCGCTCATCTCAGGAATTACCCTGCTGTCGAGATCCACGAAACGTATCTTTGTAAGTACCGTCGCTTTTGCCCTGTCGACTGTGGGAACGATCTTGTCGACGACTCCTCTGTATGTATGATCGGGAACTGAATCAAGGACGATGGAACATTCCTGGCCGACAAATACTTTGGAAAGATTCGACTCGTTGACGTCAGCTTCCACCTGAAGAGAATGCATGTCTGCAAGAGTGGCAATCGCGGCGCGCGCGTTCGTCGATGAGCCGAAAGGAGCGACGATTTCTCCAACCTCTGAAAACTTCTTGAGCACGGTGCCGTCGAAGGGCGCACGGACACAGGTGTATTCCAGCTCTGTCCGCACTCTCGATAATGCAGCCTGCGAAAGGCTGACTTGCGCATTTGCGGCGTCGAGCTGGGCTTCATTTTTCAGCACACGCGTTCTTGCCGTGTCCAGGTCCGACTGGGAACTGAAAGAGGACTTTCTGAGCTGTTCGATTCTTTCGCGATGAAGCTTCGCTTCCTGCAGTTCGGCCTGAACGGAAGAAACATTCGCCATTGCAGCAGCAACTGCAGCCTCGCTCTCTCTTACGGCAGCCTGAAGATCGTCGTTTTCCAGCACGCCGAGGATCTGTCCTTTTGTGACAAGATCACCCTCTTTGATGTTCAGTTCCTTCAGCCGTCCGGTAGCTTTTGACGAGACAGCCGCAGATCGTTGCGCCACAACGTATCCAGTGGCGTTCAGGATGCTGCTTCTGTGAGGCCCGCTGGAAACAGAAACGGTGCCTGCCGGGAGAGGTGCTGCCCCGATTCCAGCCGGATTATCCCCGCTGCTCTTCAGCAGGTAAGGGAGCAGTATCGCCGCCGCCGCGATTACCCCAAGTACACCGAGGAACCGTTTCTTCCTCATAAAAGGGACCGCTTTTTTGTCAGGTATGCTCAACCGCGAAAGATCAGCCGAATTTCTTTCGTTAACCATCGAAACCGGAGGAAGTGAGGCAAAAATTCCCCGACCTGCGTTTCTCAGGAATTGCAGGCCGGAACCGCGACAGCCATTGTAGTTGAAGCATGCAGGAATCACAACGTACTCCACATCTGACATGGAAGAATACAGGTTTGGCCGCTTTTGCGAGGGCGCTCCCCTGCGTCAAACCTGCACGGCGCCGCTGCACACAGCTTTTCGCGGGTGACTACTGGATTATTCGCGGAATCGCGCCACCGCCGGGAAAAAGGGGGGGCATCTGCTTGACACGCCCGACAAGTAGAGATATTCGCAAATTCGAATAAATTCTTAATGAAGGGGAATGCCATGCATAAGAGTGTGCCTGTGAAGTTGTTTTGTGTGTTCGCCGTGTTTATTCTTTCATGTCTGCCGATTTCTGTTTTTGCCGAGTGCGATCAGACAGATCCCTGCGCTCCCAAAAAAACAATCGGGGAGTGGGACAAGAGTCTCGCCTTCGGCCTGAATCTTACGTCCGGAAACAGTGAGACAACCCTGGTAAGTCTTATGGGAGCTGCGGGCCTCGAAAGGGATAAAAACTTGTGGGACCTCAGCGCAAGCTATTACTTTGGCGAGGACAAGACCAACGAGGTTCCCGGGGTGGACACGACAACAAGGAATGACTTCCGGGCTGCTTTTGCCTACAAGAGGCTTATTGACGAGCGGTGGTATGGGTCCGGGAGCGTCGGTTTTCTATATGATGAGATTGCCGACGTTGATTACCGGGTCACCCCGGGGGTCAGCGCAGGAAATTTCCTGCTCAAGGACGCAGACTTCAAACTCTCGCTGGAGGCGGGACCTTCCTACGTATTCGAACGAGTTGGTGGAGAGGATAAGAATTATTTTGCGCCGCGTATCGCCGACAGATTCGACTGGATCATAAGCTGCACTTCAAAGGTATATCAGCTGGCTGAGATTCTTTTCGACATAGAAGACTCGAAGAACGTGCTGGTAAATGCCGAAGTCGGAATTGAGGCTGCTATTGCCACGAATCTTGCGCTCGTGCTCTCCGTGAAAGAAACCTTCGACAACGTGCCCGCGGAGGGACGCAAGAAAGATGACCTCATCGTGACCACTGCGCTGAAGGTCTCGCTGTAAAAAAAATGGGGACGGTTCCTATTTCCGCAGCGGAAATAGGAACCGTCCCCATTTTCTACCACGTGACTTTCTTTGTCTTCTTCGACACAGCAGGCGATTTTGCCGAACCGTTCTTCGAAGCGCTTACAATCACAAGGAGCTTTTTGCCGACATCCTTTGAGCCCACTTTGTACTTGTTTTTCTTTGCATTCTTTATGTTCTTGCAGGTCTTGCCGCACCGCCGCCACTGATAAGAAATCGTAAGCTCTTCGACTCCATTCCATGAACCAGCTGACGCAGAAAGAGTGGTACGGGCTCTGGCTTTGCCTTTAATCTTCGGAAGTTTCGAATTTTTCGGCGCAATGATTGCGCTTGGAGTCCCGCCGGCTTCTTCCGACATGAGGTCGTCATCGACAGTGACATAAATTCTGACTCTGTTTCCAGCATCCAACGGTCCCAGGACATAGCTTGTGCCCGTCTGGCCCGAAATGTCGTAGCAACCGGCGCCACTTGCGGAGCACCGCTGCCATTGTCGCGCACTGACTGTCTGGGTTCCAAAGCCCGACCACGTTCCGGAATCAACCTGTGAAAGCGTCTCACCGTCTTTTGCCGTGCCGGCAGGAGCGGCAGGAGCTGCGGTGTTGATAAGGGGCGTAACATTCGCAAGGTATGCCAGCGGGGCACTATCAGTTCTTGTGAAAAACCCTCCCGCAAAAACCCGGTCGGAAGATGCATTTACAGTCATAATGACCGGTGGAAGAAACAACGGGTTCCACTGGTCAGCAAGTCCGGTAACAGGATCGAGGGCAGCAATGCCATAGCGTACCCCCTGTCCAATAGTCGAGAAATGCCCTCCGGCAATTATTTTGCCATTGAAGGCGGCGAGAGTTTGAACGACGGAGTTGGACTGAGGATCCCAGTCTGTCAGAGATCCATCAGATCTGTTGAACTGTGCCAGGAAGCGCCTCGGCTTTCCACCTATCGCTGGAAACGCACCCCCCGTGTAAATATAGTCGCCGTCGATCAAAATGGCCGTTACGGAGCTGACGGGTGATGGGTTCCAGCTTTTAACAGCACCTGCTGAATCAAAAGCCGCAGCGTATGTCCGGATTACAGGTCCTGGAAACAAGGTGAAATCTCCACCTGCGTATACAGTCCCGTCGGTGTCGATTGCCAGCGATAAGCATGCGCTGTTCGCATTCGGATTCCAGCCCGTAAGTGTTCCAGTGGAAGTGTCAATGGCAGCGAGGTTATTACGGACATTACCCAGAACACTGTTGAATGCTCCGCAGACATAAAGAGTGTTCCCTGAGGATTTAAGCGCCCACGTTTCTCCGATGACATTCCCGTCGAACGCCTGAACTGTTCCTGCGCTGTCTATTGCTGCAAGAGATGAGCGCAGCTGTCCTCCTATGCTTTCGAAATTTCCACCTATGTATATCATGTCGCCAATGGGAAGAATCGCTAAAATTGTCCCGGTGACAGGAACGTCAAGAGAAGTAGCAGCGCCTGTTGTCAGATCGAAAGCGGCAAAAGCCTTTCTGCTGACCATCCCGGTTGAAAAGACGTCTCCGCCAAATGCTATTGAAGTTCCGTTGGATGCAATTGCTGACACGCCGCCTCCAAGCGATGGATTAAATGCCGTAAGGCTTGCTGAAGGGATATCGTACGCAGCAATACCTCTCTGGCTTGCCCCGCCTGTAACTGAGAGGAAATCGCCCCCGAGAAAAAGAGTGCTCCCAGATACAGCGATAGCGTTGACAGATGCATTTGCGCCGGGATTCCAGGGCGAGAGCACCCCGGCGCTGGAAATAACAGCGGCCTTACCTCTGGCAACGGCGCCTATGTGAGTGAAATTACCACCCACAACTATCATAGCGCCTAAAATTGATGCGAGAGAATAAACGGGTCCGTTAGGATCGGGATTCCATGCGTTTATAACTCCTGTGGTTGCGTGTACCCGGCCGAGATAGTCACGGGAAGCCCCTGCCAGAGAATTAAGCCCGTTAAATCCGCCGCCCACGATCAGAGCAGTATCAGAGAGCAGCGACAGGGCGTTAACGCTTCCGGTGGCTCCCGGATTCCAATCTCGCAGAGTACCAGCGGGAATATTAACCGCTGCGAGCCTGTTCCTTAACTGACCACCAAATGAGTTTGCGCCGTTGAAATCTCCGCCCACATAAAGAACGGAATTCGTACTGTTAATAACAAGAGCCCTGACGGAGTCATTTAAATCCGGGTTCCAGTCTGTGGCTGCACCAGTGGTTGCGTCAATTGCAGCAAGGTAACTTCGGATCTTTCCCCCGATAAATGTGAAGTCGCCTCCCACATAAAGAACATTTCCGCTGCGGGCCATTGTGAGGACAGCATTATCCGCATCCGGAGCGAAATCAGGGTCGACGGTTTTGTCCGCACGGATATGCGCAATATTTTTTCTGACGAAAGTGCCCACTTGAGTAATATCCCCCCCGATGTACCAGCCGCCGCTTCCATCGGGCAAAATCGTCCTGATTTCTCCTGTCACACGAGCCCATCCGGATTGAGCGACACCCGTGGCAGGATCTGAAACAGCAAATGCCCCGGTGGCAGGCCCGACATTATCGAAAAATCCTCCCGCATAAAGGGTGTTGCCGGACTGGGCAGTCGCAAAGACAGGCCCGTCAGTCACCCACAGTTCCTGAGCAAGTCCTTCTCCTGTCAGAAGCAATGAGCAGAGGAAGAGGACATGATGCAACAATGCGGCAAACGAAAAACACGCAGGTTTCGATTTCATAGTCGGCCTCGATTGAATGATAGTCAGGGAGATAGCGTGACAATGTCATATTCTGATGAAGAGTCAATCCGAAAGAATGCGGAAAGATCAGCGGGTTTGGAGCGGTCCTTAAAAAACTGCCGGGAACCGGGGGGACTGCTTCCAGCAGCGACCCGACCTCAACATAAGATAAGGCGTTGAAGATACTTCTTTTAATCTGCGGGCTTGATGTTCCATGAAACCGCGCACATCAAGGTCGCCTTCGATACGGCTCTCAACTTCATCTATTTTTTCCCCGCATCGCTGCCTGACAGATCATTGATGTCGTAAGACATGCAGCAAGTGAATGGAGAAGATGCTCGACAGGATTGGGAGATTTGTCTTCCCCAGGAAGCACCGGAGGCTCATCCGCTCCGAGCCTGAAAGGTGGTTCATGCTTCATTTCTCCGCCGACGCCGGAGAAATTCGTCATTGTTGTTTCAGTTTTTCTGCCTCAGCAAAAGGAGAGCAAAATCGAGGAAGGCCATTTGATGTCTGACCACGTACACATGCTGATTTCCATACCGCCGAAATACTCCGTGGTCCATGTAACAGGGTTCATCAAGGGAAAGAGTGCGAAACATATTGCACGAGTATACGGCAGCTGGATTCGGAATTTTACGGGTGAGCACTTTTGGGCGCGTGGCTACATGGTGTCAACTGTCGGAAAAGATGAGGCGGCGGTACGGCAGTACATCAAAAATCAGGAACAGGAAGACCGTCGCCTTGATCAGTTGAAATTGCTGTGAGGAGTGCCGCCTTCAGGTGGCTCATATAATTATCCGCTTTGAGCGGTTCATGTTGTTAAAGCCTGCGGCTTTGCCGCAGGATAGTTACTGTGGAATAGTTTCGTATTTATTCCCCCCAGGCTATCGTATCTGAAGCTCGAGGAGAACTGTTGCCGCGTCCAATGAGTTTTGCCGCCGTAATAGTCGCAGCACTATCCCCCGAATTGTCCCCGAAGTCCTGGCGAAGGGGGAAGCCCTGTGCCGGGGGGGATCTGAAAGGCCGCCGTGCCCGCTTTATGTGAAAAAACTTTCTGAAAGCTATACCATGTCCGAATCCCGCCGGCACCAGATCTTTCAAACTGTACTCGCGCAGTTTCGCCCGGCTGCAGCGTTCGCTGTCCTGCCGCCCTATCTTACGTACGGACGGATCCTGGAGTGCCTCGCGCTTGGAGTCCTGTTGTATATAGAAGTGCTTCCTTCCATAATCGGCATCCTGTTTTTCCTTGCGGCTTTTCTTCTCATGTACCGCGTTCGGATAACAGCTCTTCTCATCGGGATGTTCTGGACGATCTTCTGGCCGCTCGTCATGCTGTTCGCGGTCTTTTTCCCCCTGTTCAACATGGTAAAGAACAAATCAATCGCTATGTACATTGCGGCTTTGATGTGCTGCGGATACCTCGCGGTCGCACTGTTCAGGACCCGGGTCATTCCTCATGTGGAAACGGGGGAATGGGAGGAAAAGAAGGAGAAACTCGTTGTGAAGAGAGATGGGAATGTTATCCAGTTTCCGTCGGGGAACCGCCCCGCTCCTGATAAGAAGGACACAGGTCCTGACGGGCGGTGGCTGCATTGAACATCGCTGCCCGGCGCTTTCCGCCACGCGCTACCAACTCATGCCCGTGTCTTGTGGGAAGACGAGCTTCTCGAACCTTCCCTGTCTGATGGCTTTCACGGCCACGGGCAGGGTAAATCTATTGTCCCCTGTCGCTGAGTATGTGCCGCATGCCCCGGGGTAATTTTCCAGGGTCCTTAAGTGCCGGGCAATCTTTTCGTTGTCATGTCCTTCCTTCATGAGCGCCTGAGCGAGGAGGTTCACGGAATCGAATGCGTTTGCCGTGGCAAGCCCAGGATGACCGCCGAACTTCTCCCTGTACCGATCGACGAACCAGCCGCCTGGATCGTCCGTGTTTACGTACCAGCTTCCCTCCAACGCACCCCTGGCCGCTTTCACCTCCTCGTCATTTTCGAACGCTTCCACTCCGAACGCCTCGGCGCGCAGCCCAAGTTCCCTCGCCTGTCGTGCAAAGACCCCCGACCCTCCCGGCATCATCATCACACAAACGCCATCAACGCCGTTCGCTTTCGCCCTGGAGATGAAGCTTCGATAATCGGTCGTATCCGGGGCGAATGATTCCTTCAGCACGAGCCTGTCTTCCATCTGCCCTGCGCGGAGAGCTTCGATGAATGCCGACTCAATGGCCTCTATCCCTTCCTGGACGTGGCTGACCAGCGCTATCTTCCCATAATTCCGCCTGGCGATCTCGTTGACCATTTTTCGTGCCTGCGATTCCAGCGGCATCCAGTGATTGAATACGTACTGCCGTCCGGCGCACACTTTTTTGCTGGAGGCGGCCAGGGCAATCACGATGATTCCTCTCTCGTCAGCGGCCGGACCAAGTGCCATTCCTGCCCCGGATCCGAAGACGATTGCGGCGTCAATTTTGTCGTCCGCAAGAAGCTTCTGGAAAGCGGAAACCGACCTCGCAGGCAACATCTGATCATCTTCGTAGACTGGTTTGATTCGTTCCCTGGCGGCGGGAGGCAGAAGTTCGAAAGCAAGCTCAATTGCACGCTGCATTGCCGCACCTGCATTTGCAGAGTTTCCCGTCAAAGGAAGAATGACTCCCACCTTGTACTGCTCCTGCAGACCAGGTCCTTGTTCCGCAGGGGCCGTAGAGAGTGTCAAGATGCCCGCCGCTGCTGCCAGTAAAAATATTTTCATCGCCTGCGCTCCCGAATGCAATCGTCATTGAACTGAACTCAATTATAAAGATTTAGGCAGGCTAAGAAATTTCTCTAACATTGTTCACTTTTATCGTGTTATACTAATTAAATGTTAGATGCGCGTGTTCAAAAGCTGGATAAGAAAAACCTGTACCTCCTTTCTCTGCTCGATTCAAACTGCCGGATGCCCCTTTCGGAAATGGGCGCAAAGCTTCGCATGACCAAAGAAAGCATTCACTACCGCATAGGCGAACTGGAAAAGTCGGGGATCATCGATCGCTACTACGTCATCATCGACACCGCAAAACTGGGCTACTATTCGTTCAAACTCTACCTTCAGCTGCAGCGGGTCCGAGGACCGAGCATCGCATCATTTGCCGGGTTCCTGGCGGATGACCCAGCGGTGTACTGGCTTGCGCATACGATAGGCAAATTTGACATTATCGTCGGACTTTGGGTGCAGAACCAGATGGAGTTCGACTCGTTTCTAGTGCGGTTGATGAAGAAGCACGGGGCGAAGATTGCTGCAAAGCAGTTTACGATCACAAAGTATGGGTTTCAAACGAGCAGAAAGTGGCTCTTCGACAATCAAAACCCGAGCCTGTCAATAATCGGAGGACCTGCCTTCCAGCATTCCATCGACGCCCTGGACTGGAAAATTCTTTCCCTGCTCTCGACGAACGGAAGGCTCTCCTATTCGAAAATTGCGCAGGAGTGCGGCTCGACTGCCGCAACGGTAATTTCCCGGGTAAGGAAACTGGAGAAGTCAGGCGTCATCACGGCGCACCGCATTCACCTGAATCTGGAGAAGCTCGGCATGGAATTCTACAAACTCTTCGTCGTGCTGTCCGACAAGACCGAGACTCTCGAAAAGAAAATGATCGAGTACTGCAGCAGGCACCGCAACGTGCTGAATGTTTTGACGTGCGTGGGTCCCTGGGACATGGAAATCGAGATAGAGGCGAAGTCTCTCGCCGAACTGAACGAAGTCACACTCGAACTACGGGGTAAATGGCCGAAGAACGTGCACTCGGTGGAGTTGGTGTCCATTGTGTCCGAGAAGACGCCGGTATTTTTGCCGAAGGCGAAATAGAACCGGACGGGCATTGGCTGCATTGAACCGCGCGCATGAATTTGAAACCGGCGATAAGAGATAGTATTGTTATGCAAGTTCAATCTTACTGGTTATTTTCCTATGTTCGCTTTAATACGATATTTCTCAATATTCATCACGATGCTTCTGGTTATTCAGGAGACGGCGCCTGCTGAGGCGCACGATATAGAGATTGGGGCAGTCCTCGGACTGACCGGCGCCGCAGCCGACGAAGCAACCGGGCTTCAGAAGGGAATAATGCTTGCAGCAGAGGACCTGAAAGCAAAGGGCCGGAGTGTCAAAGTAATTTTTGAGGATGACCAGACAAATTCCGCGAAAACCGTGAACTCCATTGAGCGCTTGAGGGCCCGGGGAATCCGGCTTTTCATCGGTCCTACCTGGGGTTTTCAGGTGCAGGCGGCACGGCCCGTCATTGAACGCGGAGAGCTTCTTGCGATTTCGCCCGCAACATCATCAGATTTTGTCGGCGAGAGCAAATTCATTTTTCACATGTGTCCGTCGCGGCAAAGACAGCTTTCAGTGCTTGTCCCGTGGCTGAAACAGGCTGGTGCACGAAAAGTCTTTCTGATCAACTTTGCCAACTACTGGGGGGAAGTCCACAAGAGACTCTATAAGTCCGCACTTGAGCAGACCGGCGGCAACGTAGCCGGGGAAGCACTGATTGGATTTGGAGCCGGAATCGGCGAGTTCCAGACACTGCTTGCGAAGGTTCAGCGTGCCGGGGCAGATCTCATAATGATGACGGCGTCGGGGGGTGAATATGCGAATATGATAAAAGCCGCCAAGCGTCTTCATATGCAGACCCGGGTGCTTGTGGATGAGAATATTTTCGCTCTTTACCGCTCAGAGCCGTCACTGGCAAGGTCTGAAGGGGAAAAAATTGTCGCATTTTCGCCGGTGATAAGCCGCGATTTCATTCGGCGATATCATGAGAGATACGGGGAGTACCCCGGCCTTCACGCCGACCGGGCCTACGATTCCTTGATGATACTCGCGGATACTGCTGCCGGAACAAACGGCGATCCTTTGAAGATCCGTGAGATATTAAAGAGCAGCTTTTCTTTCAAAGGATACTCCGGGACTGTGAGCTTCGATGAAAACGGCGACGCAACGAGCGGCGACTACCGAATCTTCTCCGGAGTGCATCCATGGAAGGAGTAGATGCGTTCTTCTGAGCGAAGGAAATGAGACACGCGGCAATCATACTTCTCGCCGTCTTTTCATTTGTGTCCATTTACTTATGGTCCATCGACTATTTCCGTTTTCAGGATTTTTCCATTTACTGGAACGCCATCCGGCTCTTTCTCGAAGGAAAAAACCCGTACGATCTCCCTCATCAGACATCTTACGTTACCGGACAGTGGGGGGCGAAGGACACCTACCATGAAATTTACAAAGCGTGGACGCATCCGTTTTCTCTGGTCATACTCCTGCCGTTCGGGCTTTTTTCTCTTCATACCGCCAAGTATATTTATCTGTTTCTGGCGGGGATAACGCTTTTTGCTTCTAATCTCTGGTGTGCCCGCGTTTATCTTGGCGAGAGAGGGCAGCGCGACTGGTATGCCGCGATATTGGCGGTTCTCTGCATCCCCTATGGCCATCTCGCGTACCTCTTCGCCTTCGGAGGACTCGGATGGATCCTGCTTGGAAGCGCTGTCGGCGCCCTTGCGCTTTGCACTGCAGGTTTCCCGTTTCTGGCGGGATTCTGCCTGGTGATATTGCTGCTCAAGGTGCAGGTTACTTCGCTGATACTTGCGGGATTTCTCTTCCGGGCTGTGATGCTGAAGCAGAAGCGGATTATCGCAGGGTTTGTCGCCGGATGCCTTCTTAGCATTTTGATTGTGCTGATTCTGAATCCTGCCGCGCTGCGTTACCACACCGAGCTGGATGCGTCGCTTACGCTTCGCCACTGGTTTGCAACCGAGTCATTGAACAGGCTTTTCTATGTCTTCCTGGGCCGGTTTCAAGTGGAACTCATGACGCTGGTCTGGATCGCCGGGTTTCTGCTGACATTGTTCGTCACAGCCCGGCTCCGCATGAGCGGCTTGTCCGGCCTCCTCGCTCTTCTCACGGGATTTTCCGTTCTCTTCAGCCCGTATGTGTGGCCTTTTGACTACATCCTCTGCGCTCCTCTTCTGTGGGCGACCGCAGGCCGCGCGAGAGAATCCGCCGCGGGTTGGAGGGGCGCAGTATGTATTGCAGCGCTTCTCTCGTTCCAGGCCGCGGGAGCGGCTGTTTTTATGGAAGGTTTTTCCCTTTATTCGCCGAGCGCGATAGCAGTCGTCATTCTGCTATCGGCGTCGAACGGCGCTGATTTTCAAGTCACCGGGCGGCGAAAGAGATAGAAACATCGATGCTTTTCTGTTATTTGTTTTAACTATGAAAATAAGCGCACTTCTTTCCGCATCTTTGTTCATCATGCTTTCCGGCTGCGTAAACGACGCGCAGATCATCGACACTATCGCGAATGATATCGAAGCCACCTCCGGACTCGGGACGCACCAGGTGAGGGTAGGTTCAACGAATGGAATCGTAACCCTCGATGGTTTTGTGCCAAGTGAGGCGAATCGAAAGGAAGTCGAACGGGTCGCGCTCCGGGCGGAAGGTGTGAGCGAGGTCAAAAACAGGCTCGAGGTGAGGCAGTCTTCGGCTGCTGGAGCGACAGGCGACGTCTGTACGCGGGTGACCGAAACGCTTTCGGCTCAAGGCGGGAGAATTACGGCAAAGTGCGACGGCGGTCAGGTAATACTTCGCGGCGCCGTCACCTCGGAGGATGCAGCGAGGAAGGCGGGTCGCGCTGCATCGGGAACTCCAGGGGTAAAAAGCGTGATTAACCTCCTCACTTCGCCGGCCCCACTTTCCGACAAGGTTCTTGATCAGAGAGTGCAGCGCGCAATAGAGACTGTGAATGAGTTCAATGTTTCTCATTATGTTCAGAATGGCGTCGTGTACTTTACGGGATTTGTTTCGTCCCGTGAAAAGATGGATCCTGTGATTTCCGCAGCCCGTATGGTCGACGGCGTACGGGACGTAAAGAACAACACGCAGATCGAAGGGAAGGGGAATTTCTGAAGAAGCCTCTTCTTCTCGAATCTCCTCCGAGGGTCTCAGGAAAAAACGTCTCTTCATAGAACTCTTTTTTTGCGGTCATTGCCGTCCTGATGACAGCGAGCGCATCATTGCGCGAAAAGAAGCCGACGATTATTCGGGCGGCGCCTCCAATCTGTGGAATCCGCCATGGACGTTCATTCCGCTGATACCTTTATCGCAGCTCAGCTTTAAAAGCGAAGCTTTTGACTTCCGGGTTGCCGGCGCTCCAAAGGCGTCGTCGAGGGTATGAGCATTAAACCGTAAGCGACGGAAACTTCTTCGTTATCTGATTTTACGCCGCAAAGATCCCCAGTTGTTTCGGCCCGTGTCTTTCGAAAGCGGGAGGATCGAGTTTTTCCGGAGCAAGTTTCCGCACTGCCGAAATGAGATGGCGCGCAGAATCAGGTCGCAGCCAGTGGAACCTGAACTGCCGCGCAAGCTGACGCGCGATATGAGACGCGCGCATTTTTTTCTCAACGGGTTCTGAACAGTCTGCAAGAGGCCTAATATAAATTCTGTCTGCGTTTTCCGCGAGCAGTTCAGCGAAAGAAGGCGCGTCCTGCACCCAGTCCCCGTACGGAAGGAGAGGGGCAGCCTGAAGAGTCACCGGAATCCCAAGTTTGCGGAGAGTCCGAACGGCTCTCAGCCGTTCTTCAATCCGCGGCAGACCTGGAGTGTATTTTGCGACACTCTCCTCGAGGGGAGTCTCGAGTCCTATTGTGACAGATGCATGAGAAGCGAGGCGTTTCAGAACCGGCACTGCAAGCACTATGAGGGGGCTTCTTGTCTGAACGACAAGCCTTGCGGGTGTGTAACGGGAAAAGAGATCGAGGAATCTCATGCTCGCGTCAAATCCTCCTTCAAATGGATGAAAAGGATCGCGTGTGACTCCGAAGTAAATGTATATCTCTCTGAGATTACCCTGCCTCGAGAGGCGGAGCATATGGTTTTCGAGCTGTGTTAGGGGCGCCTTTCTGTTCAAAAGGTAGCGGCTTCTCAGCTGCGGAACGGCCCCCTCATCGTTCAACCGCAGATGAAAGTGCTCTCTCGCGTCGGTTTCAGGAGCAAGTCGATGCGCGCCAACAGCCACTCCATCGGCAAATGAATCGACAGTGTAAATGATGCGGGCCTCGTTCATTTCGTCTCCGTTACGCAGGTTTAAACTGTTTGAAGTAATAAGCCGGAGCCTTCAGCCGTTCAATGATCCGGATCACTTTAAGAGGTGCTTTTGGGGGCCCTTTAAAAGGGCTTATATCCGCAATCGGGGGTTTTCCGGAGGGGCGGGCTTTATATGAAAAAACTTTCTAAAAGCGATGCTTTCCACAATCCCTGATAAGCTGCGAAAATAAACCGGTCGTATCAGAAAGGGCAGAGTACTATGGGCAGGTGGATAAATCGCGGACGTCATGATTCATGGGGGATGCACAGAGCTGCTGAGAAAACCGAACCGCTTTCGATTTCGTGGCGGGCGGTCATGGCCGGAGCGATTCTCGTCCTGCTTGCCCTGGAAGTGGTCTGGTACTTTGTGCTGCCGAAAAAAAGTGAATATGAGTCCACTCAGAACAAGCTTGCGGTTGGACAGGAGGCAAAGGCCGTCAGTCTGAACATCCCCATTTACCGGGCAGCGGGACCGGTCACGGCGAGTGTCCGCGAGCTTCAGCGCATCAGAAGAGATGTCGCGAAAAAGCACGATGCCCTCCTTTCGAAGCCGTACCGGAATTTCGATCTGCTTTTTATCAGCGCGGTCAGCGGTAAACCCTGGTGGTCGGTTGAAGGATATTATTTTACCGGCAAATCGCAGACCGTCACCCCGGGAACTCCGGCGGAACTTCTCGGGATAGCGAATCCTTTTCTGCTTGTGGTGCCCGACTTCACCGGTCTCTCAATCCGGGGAAGGCTGGTCTGGGACGCGGCGAAAATCAATCCCGATGTCCTTGCATCTCCGGAATTTCCGTTCCGCCCCGAGCCTCATGCTCTCGAATGGTTTCCGGGTCATGCGCGCGCCGAGGTCAAGTACAGCGTGTCGCACTACATTGACATGGTAAATCGATGGGCAAAGGCGCCTCTTACTGAAGCGGATATCCGCTTTGACGCTGTCACGTATAACGCGATGGAGTTCGGCTACCGGTACGCGGGCGTTCTGCTGAACGAGTCTTCGAATATCCAGCTCGAAACGGCCCCGTCACCTCCGGCGCCTGTGCTGATGACATATATCAACTCTCGCGATGCATGCGGAAATCCGGAAGGGTGCAACGTGAGAGCCGCCCTCCCGCGGGGGCTGGTCAATATTCGTGCCGCATATCTTCCGGCCCTTGCTGTGTTTGGACTTTGGAAGGAAAAACCGGAATCTTCAGAGGTGAAACCGGATCTCCGTTTTGCTATAATAATAAAGTAGGTTTAATAAGGAGGCAGGCGGCATGTCGGGCAGGCGAAAGGGCGAAAGCGGTGCGAGTCTTATGGAATACGTTATTCTCCTCAGTTTTGTCGCCATGGCTGTTATTCCCGTAGTCAAGTATTTTGGTCTTCGTGGGGCGTGCAGAGAATGTGTGAACGCCTGCGCGATTTCGCCTCCGCCCGAAAACGTGGATACGTGGCTGAACCCGGCACACCGGCAGTCCGTCATAGATGGCTGCGCTTCCGGGTCCTACTCTGTTGAAGCCCTCTGCGGTTCGTGCAGCACCGGGTAACGGGGTGTCACATCGGGGTTGAAGCAGGCGTCAGACCTCTCAGAGTTTTCATTTCAAAATTTTCCGGCGGGCTGGAACCCCCTTTCCATTTTTCCACGAGAAAAAATAATCGCGGCATAAACGGCAACGAGAAAAATAGAGGCAAGGCCGTTGAGAAGCATAGAGAGGAGGCGGCCGTCCGCGGCAGCGGACGATACCGGCGCCGCTGTAAGTCGTGACAGTAAATCCATTAAAGGGCTCAATTAGTTCAGGGACAGGCGGCGAATGACGCCGATCCCCCGGAGGAAGCCGGAGGATTGGCCGGCAGGTTATTTTCGCGTTTTTTGGGGTGCTTATGACGGCAAAAGGGCATGGCAAGGGTGGGTGAACAGGCCGCCGTCATGCTCCGAATCGCCCCCGGATCATTTCCCATCATAAATAATGCAGAGATCAACTGCAGATGAAGTTGAAGTATTGAAAATGAGACAGCTTGTGGAGGATAGAGACATCACCATCGAGGCAGGCGCGTCTGTTCAGGAAGCGGATGCAGACCATGTCGATATGCTGCTCCTTGGAGAGCTCAGCGGGAAGCTTTCTCCGGAACGCATCTATCCGTCGTCGATTGAAGGCAGGTGTGCGGATGAAAACGTCGAACGTCACATTGCGCGTTACAGGTTCGCCGCGGAATTTATCGGCGAGGGTGATGTTGTGCTCGATGCGGGATGTGGAGCGGGGTATGGTTCCGCGATAATCGCAGCAAAGGCAGGATCAGTAATCGGTGTCGACATATCCGGCGAGGCTGTGGGTTTTGCCCTCGCGACATATCAGAGAAAGAACGTAACTTTTTTGTGCGAAGATCTGGCCAGGTTCACACGTAAAGACGGAGAGTTCGACGGTGTAGCATGCATCGAAACATTGGAACATCTCGCACCGGAATTGTGCAGGAGTTTCATGAGAGCAGTCCGGCGATTGCTCAAACCCGGGGGGGTTCTAATAGCGTCATCTCCCATGCTGCGTTACAAAAACGGAAAGCCTTTCATCACGAATCCTCACCACATCAACGAAATGCCAAGAGATGCGCTCCTGAGATTTTTCGTCGAAACTCTCCCGGGTTTTGGGTTTCAGTTCTTTCACCAGAAACAGAACGTTTTCACGCCTCTTCTCGATGAGAACACAGGGTTTTGTGTCGTCGTGGCGCGGAAGGAAGGATGATGCCGCCCGATCCCGGTAAAACAATCGCGGATAATCTGCAACGGGTAGATGAACTAGTGGAAGGCAGCCTCCGGATTCTCGACGGTTATCCGCTCTTCAGCTGGCTGGAGATCACAGCGACGGATTCGTGCAATCGACGGTGCGTATTCTGTCCGCATCCGGCAGCTCAGTCAAAGGCCGGCCACTTCATGGCAAAAGCATTGTATGAAAAAATAGCGGTTGAGCTCGAGGCGGTGGGATACTGTGGAACTGTGATGCTGGCAGGATACGGAGAACCCCTTCTTTCACGGAATATAGTGGACATGACACGTGTCTTTGCCGGAATCTGCAACACTGAAATCACAACCAACGGCGATCCCCTGACACCGCGGTTGATCACGGAACTGATGAACGCCGGAGCTTCGAGGCTCATCGTCAGCCTTTACGACGGCCCCCATCAAATCGAGAAATTCTCCTCTATGTTCGCGGAGGCAGGGGCCCCGTCCGTGTTCTACGTTCTGAGAGACCGATGGTATCCGGCGGAAAAAGATTTCGGTCTCAAACTGACCAACCGCGCAGGGACCGTTTCTGCCGGGAATCAACCCCCTGTCGATGAGAGCCGGGCATGCTTTTACCCGCACTATATGATGATGGTAAACTGGGAGGGCAGTGTGTACCTGTGCACTCAGGACTGGAACCGGAAGCAAGCCTGCGGAAACCTCACGACAAGCTCGCTTCTGGAGGTATGGACGTCTCCGCCTTTCAGGAAATACCGGACGCTTCTTGCAGATGGGCGGCGCGCAATCGAGCCTTGTTCAGAGTGCAACGCTGATGGAATGATGCACGGGAGGAATCATGCGCGCGGATGGGGGATTTTTTACGGGAAAATGCCGGCGAATGAACCACGATAAATTGAAAGATCCATCTCCTCCTGCCTCACTCACGCGGGATCTGATGGAATCCATGCCCGATAGAATCCTGAATGAGAGCTACGGGAAGGCGCCCGGTTCCCTCTATATCCGCAGCGCATCCGGATGTTTTATCGAAGATATCGACGGCAGGCAGTACATCGACATGGCGCTTGGAGGTGGTACCGCGATTCTTGGACATGCCGGTGCCTGTGTCACGGATCGTATCATTTCCCGGATTAAGTCCGGCGCCATTTACGCAGTCCCAAATCCCATCGCGCATCAGTATGGCGAAGTTCTGCATGAAGCGATGCCCTGGTTCTCGCATTTCGCTTTCTGCAGCACCGGGTCGGAGGCGACGATGCGGGCTGTCCGCATTGCAAGGGCCTTTAACGGCAGGCGGAAGATTGGACTGTTCAGCGGCGGCTGGCATGGTTCGCACGATATGGTTCTTGTGGAGGAGGATTATTCGGGGCCGGAAGCAGAGCCGCGGATGGTTCTGAAATCAGCAGGCACGCCGGAGGAGATCAAAGATCTCATCGTCTTCCTTCCTTACAACCATCCTGACGCGTTCGAGCTGATTCGAAAAAATCGATCCGAACTCGCAATGATCATGATTGAGCCGTCCCAGGGATCCAACCCACGGGATGACGTCGTTCAGTTTCTTCGCGATCTGAGGAAGGTGACGGAGGAAACTGACATACTGCTCTGCTTCGATGAGATCATAACGGGCGGGAGGCTCGCCCTGGGCGGAGCTCAGGAACTGTACGGGATTCATGCGGATCTCGCGACTTACGGAAAGGTGCTTGGGGGAGGTCTTCCAATAGGAATCGTCGGTGGAAGAGAGGAGGTAATGCGTGTCATTCGACCCTCCGCCGCGGAGAATCGCACTCCTGTGTTTCTTGGAGGGACTTTTTCCGCAAATCCGCTCTCTGTTGCGGCAGGGATGGAGGTGATGAGGTATCTCCGGGAAAATGAAGCGGTCATCTATCCGTGTTTGAATGAGAACGGAGCTTTGTTGAAGAACGGTGTGAACGAATTCTGCGAAGCACGAAATATTCCCGCATATATGACCGGAGCCGGATCGATGCTTCGGCTCGTTTTCAGCAGCCGCTCCGTCAGGTCCCGCCGTGAACGGGATTTTGCCGAAGTAAATCCGGAGGTGCAGAAAGAATTTTATGCATCGCTTCTCGCATCGGGCGTGCATGTGGGAACGAACCGGCTTAATTTTCTCTCGATTTGTCATGATCAGACGATTATACGGAAGGTGCTGGACTCGTATACGGAAAGCCTCGATAAATTCACCGTGGCGGGGAGATTCCGGAGATCTGCGGAATGATGAGCAGGTCGGAAACAACAGCGCGTGAATGGCTCGAAAAAGGGCGGGAGTATTCCCGGCGGAACGATCCTGGAGAGTCTCTCGCATGCTTTCTCCGGGCTGTGGATCTCGACCCCTGGTGCCTCGATGCGTATCTTGGCATTGGAGATGTATTCATGGCGAGTGGTCAGTTCCTTGAAGTATTATCCGCTGTCAATAAGGCTGAGGAACGTTTCGGAGATCATCCCTGGCTGCTTGCGACCCGTGGACATGCCCTTGTCCGCCTCGGGCTGCGCCGAAGAGCGCTCGCTACGTACGAGAAGGGCTGCCGGCTGTTTCCGGAAGTATACGAAAATGAACTTTTTGCGCAGCGACTGCGTAAATAAATGGGGACGGTTCCTGTTTATTTTCTGAGGGCGAGCCTCTGATAAACAAAATCCGGCGCTTTGCGGGCTGTGGCTTCTTCATAATGCGCCTTTGCCGTCACGGCATCCGAAGGATCCTGAGAGGAGACAAGTTCCTCCGCGACGATCCGGAGGATTTCGTGGATTCCTTCACCGCTTTTGACACCTTTCATCCAAAGCTCCTTTATCCGGCCAGTGTGCAGGGAGAGGTCCGGCGAATCTGCTGACAACTCCTCCGCATCGAACATCGGAAATTCTATCGGAGAGGCTCTGTTTCCAGGTTTGATTGTAATTCTCGGCATGTATGCTTCGGGAAGATTCACACTGTGAAGAAATTCAGCGATTTCATTCTCGCTCTCTTTCTTCAGCTGGAACCGCGTGTCGTCCAGACATATTCCGAAGGAATCTCCGCACTTTTTCAACCGGGACACGGTGTTCATGAACTTCTCATACCCAGGAGAGGGGATAAGGCCGCCTCCCGCAATTTTCGAGATATGAGAGTCATTAAGCCCTGGTCCAATGCACCGGTCATCGGAGTATTCAAGAGGTTTATTTCGAGCATTTTGCCCCGCGAACAGCTCGTCAAAACGGATTTCGAAATCGCTCTCGATACTCCGGTAAGGTATCATCGAGAACTGCGAGTGGAGCGCGGCAAAGTACACAGCGAACACCTCATTCAGGAATTCCGGCATCACGAAATCCCTTCCGGACATCCTGGCAGCCGTTATCAACGCTTTCGAAAGGAGATACAGGTCGAAATCCCGGAAAAGAACCAGCAGTTCCCTGAAGTAGAGGAGGAAGGGGACTGTGTATGTGGTTGCTTCACCCCCGAAGAGGGCACTGCGGCAGAGTGACTGGAGCTTGACATTGAAATGCGTGAGAGCTTCGAGATCGCGCCTTTGAGCGTAAATGACATTATCGTGCATCAAAAAAGGCATGCTCAGCCATGCCGGAAAGACGTGAACTTTTCCCTGAAATATCTGCGGGAAGGAACCAAAGGGGGTGATTTGCGGCACTTCCCGCCTGTTCAGCGCGGGGAACAGCTGCTTCATGGAAGGGGAATCTCTGTCGGCTCTGATACGGAAAATGAGGCTGTCATCGGGACACAGCGACAGCCCATTAAACAGGGTCGCATGCTGCTGCATGAAATATGCATGCATCGGGAGAAGGTCTACTGGCTCTGAAGAAACAGTCGTGATGCCGTATTTTCGCAGCTCGGACTGCAGGTGCGGTCTTCCGACAAGCTCCTCTTTCCATGTCGAGAAGATAATTTCATCGACAAGACCGTCAGATCGCCACTGGAGCAGCCGCGTGATGGTTACCATGAACTCGAGTGAGTCACGTATCTGACCAGTCACAATGGCATAGATCCGTTTTCTCACAAAGAAATCCTCCAGGGTCTGTCCGTCCGTCCGGGCAAAAGAGACGCGTTGATGCTGAACGGTTCTCCCATTATACTTACATTATCAATATCCTTCCGGAAACTGACTAATGAGAAACTGGGCGATAATCTGCGGATTGGTGAGAGACAGGAGGGCTTTCGAGGAGAAGATCAATTCTCTCGTACAGTGGAGGTCGGAGGGGATTCTCGAAGAGACAGTTGTTTCCACCTGGCTCGGAGAACTCAATGCTTATGAAGGCCTTTCGAAGAGCCTGGCCGACAAAGGTGTCATTGTTCTGGAGAGCCTCGAGCCGGAGCTGATCCTTTCGGGTCACAGGATCCATCAGATGAAGACGCTCGCATACGGGTTGGAATCGTGCCCGGATGACGCTCATGTACTGAAGCTCAGGGCTGATCTCTTCTCTTTTTTCCCCGGTATAAAGCAGGTGCTGGAAGGGCGGGTGGATACGGCCATTGCGCCGGATCCCGGATGGCCGCAGATCTTCAATGAGCGAGTTGTTGTGGGCACCTTCCTGCCCATTCAGCCATTTTTCATCGGGGACGTTTACTTCTATGGATTGAGAGACGATCTTAAAAAGCTTGTTACATTCACAGTGGAGCCGGAACTATGCTCTCTGCTGATGAATCCCGAACAGGTTTTTCATTTTGCACCCTTCCGGAACCATTTTCAGTTCTTCTTCCAGTATTTCCGGATCAATCCGGGCCTTGTACATCACAGCGTTCAGATGGCGAGCGATCTCGTGAGGTTCCTGCTCGACGAACCATTTTTCCTGAAAACACTCGCGTCCTGGTTGATGCTTCTCCGGAGGTATTACAGGGTCGGATTCTTCGAGCGAAGCGAAGGACATTCGCTGCAGGCAGCGGAAGAATTCGCAGGAGTCTCGCTGCCGGAATTCCTTGACCCGATGCTGGAATGTGGGCCTTCATTCCGCTATGTGGTAAGGCCTGCCAACGCCGTGGGTGGGTCTGATGACGCATGGGTTGCCCCCTGCCTCAACGGAGATTTTCAGCATGATGTGTTCCGCGACCGTTTCATGGAAGCAGTGGACAGCTTTCCGGATTTTGAATCCTTCCAGAGATTCGGCCAGTCCCCGCTCTACCTTTCAAGTGATGCGATAGAGTTCGCCCGCAGGCTCAAAAAGAGATTTCCGGATGCGCCCTTTGTCCTGGAAGATCTCCCCGAATCGAGGGGGAGGAGTGTAAGGATCCAGGGGAAACCTTTCGACGGAATGGTCAGAGCGGGCCGCTGAGCTTGAGATCACCGTATCAGCTTACTGTACATTTCAGGATAATCCGTGCAGATCGCGTCCGCGCCTGTTGATACAAGATCCTTTGCCCGCGATAACACACGTTCGATTGATCCTCCATCCTCGTGCGCCTCTCCACCGGCAAGGGCAGGGGATGATGAATGAAGTTCCGGGCTGACGAGGGCCACGGAAAACCCTTCGCTCCGGGCCGACTCGATGATGTCCCGGGTGTAAAACGCCTTCTTCCGCCCGTTGACATCGGCTCGATCCCACTCATCCAGCCATATCCAGTCAAAGACATGTCTGTATGGGAGGACAGCATCGAGGCTGTAGAGCGTGTCTGAAACACACTTGCTGTATCTCTCGATATCGAACGGGTGCGCAACCGAAGGTGCAAGGTGAATATCCCGAAGTTTTTTTCTCAGACATGACGCGGCGTCAATGGTGAGATCGAAAACAAGCATGTTCTTGTGCAGTTCTTCGAACCCCCCAAGAATGTCTGCGAGAACCTCAAGGTTTTTTTCTGACTGATGATGTCCTTTGAGGTGGAGTGCCTTGAGCGCCGATGATGAAACGGTCCGTATCAGAGCGAGGATGTCCTGTAATGTCATTAAATCCGGCGCGGCGTCCCGCACTTCGTCCGCCATAAGGTCGTCAAATCTCCTTCGGTCCTTCTCAGCCGATATTCTCGCTATGTCGCAGTCATGCCAGATGAACGGCTGAAGGTCGCGGCTGAATACGACATCGAATTCGATTCCAAACCCCCGCGTCAGATGGCTCCTGAAAGCTTCGGGGGACGACTCTCGGTGCAGGAACGCCGCATTGTCCGGCTCGAGCCCCCGGTGAGTCACTATGAAGGGTGGAGAGATACGATCAATGACAGGTGACGTCATTTGCGGCCTCGTAAGCCTGCAGGTCTTCCGGAGTTCCGAGACCGTGCATGGCCCATGGTGCGATTTCGAAAATTCCCACCTTCTTCCGCGCCAGCAGTATCTCGTTATAGACGGGACAGACGTAAAACTCGCCGTTTACTCTGATGTTTTTCTCTATCATCGATACCGCACCCTCGAAGAAGAGGGAACCTTGCTCGAAATAGTAAATGCCGACAGTCGCATGAGAGCTTATCGGTTCCTTTTCCGCGACGCATTCCACCAGCCCCTCCGGCGATAACTTTGCATAAGACCATTTTGGATGGGCTGACTGGAATGTGAGAATGTCTCCGTCCAGTCCGCGTTCCTGTGCATCCGATATGAGGGAGTCAATGTCGAGATCTATCAGCTGGTCGCTGTTTGCAAGGACCAGAGGGGAATCATTATTGAAAAAGTCGGCGGCAAGCAAAACCGTACACGCTGCGCCTTCCGTGACTTTTTCCACAGTGACGATGTTGCATCCGGGGGCCAGCGCGTCAAGAAGTTCTTCAAGATTGAACTGCTGACAATGCTCGCGCCGGCATATAAAGGTGAACTTATGATCGATGTCAGGCCGCACGTTATCGATGACATGGGAAATCATCGGCCTGCCTTTTACGTCTATAAGAGGTTTGGGCAGGGAGTACCCCGCCTCCGCGAAACGTTTCCCGTTGCCTGCCATTGGAATTACAATGTTGATCGGCATTCTTCCATTCCCTCCATGAGCTCTCCGGACAAAAATTCAGTAAAGAGAGACTTGTTCACTTCATTGTACGAATCGACTCCAATAAGGAACCCCCCGCTCGCACGGGCTGCGGCTTTCCCGTGGTCGGAATCTTCCACGATCGCGCACTGTTCAGGAGAAAGTTTCAACAGCTGAAATGCGCGAAAATAGATCTCCGGATCGGGCTTCGGCAGTCTCACGTCTTCGTTCCCAAGCACTAGAGAGAAGCAGTCGAAGATGCCGCTTTTCTTCAGCATCAACTCGACACTTCTGTTGACAGCGTTTGAACACACGGCGAGTGTAAATCCCGACTTCCGCAGCAGTTCGAGCATTTCGATTTTTGCGGGATCAGGACGACAGCGCGCACAGATTGTTTCATAAGTGTATCGCTGCTTGAGGGAAATAACCGGCTTATGAAGCGCCGAAGGGAAGCCTTTGTGAGCAGACAGCGCTTCGAGCTTCTTCCGGGTAGGAAGACCGTTATAGAATGAAAGATGTTCTTTGCGGGAAATGGTAAATCCAAACGTCCCCAGCGCTTTGTTCAGCGCTTCGTAGTGCCACTCAGCGGCGTCGACAAGAACTCCGTCGAGATCGAATATTACAGCTTCAATCATTCCGCATCCCTGCTCAAAAGATCCATGGGCAACTTCACAACGCGCAGGCGCTGAAGTTCCCTCAGTAGAATACTCGGCTGAAAAGATCCGCATCTTTAAAAGTTTCTTGTCAGAAAGGACCAGGAATTTTTCCTATGAAAGGACCATGGAACATTGTAAAGTTCCGGGAGAATGGACATTTTTAAATTTGCAGAAGGAATAGAGCGAGGAGCTGGTTCCGCACGGCTTCCCGGCGGTTCTTTCAACGCCCACTTTGGAAGCGCCTTCAAAGCAGTCCGCAGAGTGTCTCCGGCCGATTTCGTCCGCTTCAGCATTCTCAACTTCGCCGTTCAGCAGCTGTCGGTCCGGAGCGCATTCATGCCCGCCACTGAACGATATCTCTTTGCGGGAGGTCTTTCAGATACCGACTTTGCGGCTTCTCTCATCGGGATGGTCCCTTTTCTCCGGGCTTATTTTGCGATTCCCCCCGGAGGGGAGAGTGCAAGTGTTTCTGAAGCGAAACAGATCATCTCCGGAGGCCGGGAAGACGATTTGAAGACATTCGAAGTGGTGAACAGGACTCCGGCCGGGTTTCTGTTACAGGAGCCTGAAGCGTCGTTCGGCCTTGTTTCTCTGATCTCGAACGGACAGGAGACTTTTTCCCGGGAATTAGTTCCCGTTCTGGCTGATTCTCTCAGTTCCGGCGGAACCGCTGTCATGACGGTTCCCTCCGGCGAGATTCCTGAGAATGCGGCCGGCTTTTCGAGAGTCTGGACATCAACACTCGAGCCGCTTTGTCCGTTTGGGGGATTTACTCTCTGCATACTGAGGAGATTCTGATTGAACAGCGTGGAATTCAGGGCGGAGGATTCGTTTTTGACGCTCGAACGCGTTTCGTCGATGAGTGATGAGCCCGAAAGAGAAAGCCTTGTCCTTTTGCGGGAAGCAACACAGTATCCCAATGCAGAACCGCTCTTTGTGTATGCAGATGAGGCCATACCTGAAGTGTCGCGCAGCCTCCTGTACCGCCAGGCATGGAGCATCGATCCGTCGTACTGTGTCAAACTTCCCGGCGGCTCGGTATACGGGGAGTGCGGGATAGTGACGGGAGGAGGGGTTTTTCTGCATGATCTCTCGACGCTTGCCGGACGGCATCGCAAGCCGGCAGAAGTAACCCGGCAGGAAGACGGGAGTGAAATCGCAGGATTCAAAACTGTGAAGCCGGAATACCGCGACTGCTCCGCGGCAATCCTGTCTCCCCTTATCGCGTGCGGCAAAAATCATTCTCACTGGCTTTTTCATGCGCTGCCTAAAGTGCAGATTTTCAGGGATGCGTCGGTTGCCCCCGACTTTTTCCTTGTTCTCCCGGCAGTTGCCGGATATCAGCGGGACACCCTGAAAGCACTCGGAATAGGCGATGATCGGATACTTGTGCGCGATCCGGCGCAACCGATGAAGTTCCGTGAACTCTATGCGTCGTACACGCAGAGCGACGTTTCACCGGACATGACGATCTATGATGAAATCATATCTAAAGTGGATCGGGGAGAGGAAGGACCTGAAAGAATCTATGTATCCAGAATGGATGCCAGGGGTATGCGGCGTTTCATCAACGAGGAGCAGGTCATTGATGTTGCCCGGAACAACGGATTCCATATAGTCACCCCCTCCGAGCTTTCGTTTGAAGACGAAGTAAGAATTTTCCGGAATGCCCGCATTATTGCCGGTCCCGTCGGTGCGGGTCTTTACAATGCCGTCTTCACCCGGCCGGGCTGCGTCATTGTAGCCATGAGCGAACCAGCTTATGTAATGGACTGGCCGCTGCAGCTCGCGTCGCTTCGAAAACATTCCATAGGCTATCTTCTCGGGAACAGTTTTCTCTCGATGGAACCGGTACACCGGGGGTGTCACAACAGCTGGGTTCTCAATCCGGCTCTCTTCGATCTGGCGCTTAACAACCTTCTTTCCGGCAAAGACGCGGCCAGGGCGGGCAGGTGATCTGCTGCGTGGGATTGCACGCCCCCGCAAGAAATCGGCATACTGAAGGCTGGAGCTCAGAATGGATCCGAACAGGCTGATAATCGACTTTAAAAAGCAACTTGGTAACAGAAACACCTCCGCTGTTCATGCTCTCGATATCTTCCGTGATTTGAGAGACGTTCTGGAGCAGGAAACAAAATCCGATCCTCTCCTTGCCGCAATAAGGGAAAATATACTGCGGCTTTTCATGCAGAGATCCTGTCTGCTTCCCGACCTGGAACGTGAGGCGGCTGTTTTGAACCTGATTCTTCAGGATTCCCGTTCCAATACTGCTGAAATATCCTCCGGGCTGGAAGAATGGGGGCGCTCAGTCGCGGAACTTTCTGAAATCCTGCGTGGAATCAAAACCCATGTGACACAGATGGCGACGCGACACCGTATGACGGAGCAGAAACCTTCCGTGGTCCGGATTGAAAACAGTAATTTCAGCGAGGCTCGTGAACTCAATATAAAGATCCTCGCCTGCGAGATGCTGCTTGGCAGCACCGATCCGGCTCCCTTTCCTCCGAACATGCAGGTGGAATCAACCAGCAGGTGCAATGCGCGGTGCAGAATATGCGGGCACTTCTTCCATCCCGCCAGGGCATACAGAGATCTCGATTTTCAGGTGTTTCTCAAATTGTCGCCCGTTCTTCCGTATGTCCAGTGCCTTGAACTGCACACTTATGGAGAAGCCTCTCTCGCGCCGCATTTCACCGCCATGTGCGAAGTCTGCAGGAGCTTCGGCTGCAGAACGCATGTGCTTACAAACGGCTCGACTCTTGGGGTGGATAGTCCCCTGGCAGACGTAGACCAGATTGGAATCAGCGTTGATTCAGACAACGAACGCACCTTTGACGCCGTCCGCAAAGGGCTGCGGTTCAAAACAGTGATCGAAAACATCAAAGCGTTTCGCCGGCGGAATCCGGACAATTTCATGTACTTTCTGGTGACGATACACCGGGCGAATGTAGATGAAATATCCGGCATAGCCGGACTAGCCTGCGATCTGGGCCTTCAGGCCGTCTGCCTCAGTCTCATGTCGGCCATTCATCCGTCACTGCGGCCGGTCACTTTAACGGCCCAGGACGTTCCTCTTTACCGGGAGGAAGTGGAGAAAGCAGAAAGAATCTGCTCGAAGCGCGGCGTAGATGTGTATGATTACGCTTTTCTGGACGGTCTCCCCGATCAGACGGAACCTCTGAACAAGGAGGCATGTTTAAGGGTGTTCGAGTCGCTTATCCCTCCATCTGCCGGCGCGCCGCCCGATATTGAAGAGTTGACAACGAGGCTCGCAAAGATTGAGTGCGGCGCATATCCTGCGTCCCTGCACCGGTTTTTCACACTGGAAGCCGCGTCTTTCGAATCCACTCGAAAAGCGGAGATCGAAAGAGTCCATGAAGACACTTCTATGGAACCTGTCACGGTCGATACCGGCAGGCTGAAGGAACGGCTGCATGAACTCCGGAGTGAAATAGAAAGGCGGGGCAGGGATGCGCTCGTAATTCCGTACTGTACCGCCCCCTGGTTCAGGCTTGAAGTGAAGGCGGACGGAGGGATCTTCCCCTGCTGCAGCTGGAAAGGACCACCGTTTGCCGATCTTGCAGTTCAGTCTGTCGCGGAGATATGGCACGGGCCGTTCATGACGGCGCTCAGGCAGGGATGTTACGGCGAAGGAGAACTCCCTCCTTTCTGCCTGAACTGCAGGAGCATAGACCGTTATCAGGGCCTGACTGAAACGATCAGCACGATGAACGAATTCGGCCTGGACTATAACACAATCCGGAAGATTCCCGGGTTTTCTCCTCCGCCCGGGAAACTCCAGCTTATACGCGCGGGCGCGCCGGAGATTGAATACGTTCCCATTGATAAATCGTATCCGGGAGGATTTTACGAACTCCGGGGGGATGCAGAAGGGCGGGGGAACAGGAGCAGTGGTTACGACTTTGTCATCTCGCCCGGCCCCAGGCTCTTCTGCGAAAGACCTTCGAGCATGCGAAGCAGAAAGATTTCCTGTGGAGTTCTCGGCGGCGCTTCCCTTCCTTTGAAGGACATCCTGAAGCTCGAAGGACGCCCGCGTGTATCGATAACAGAAACCGCTCATGAATTATTCCCCTCCGGTCTTTTGTTTGTGTCTGTCCGTTTCCGTAATGAAGGTGAAGTGCCGCTCTTCGGCAGGGATTCGCATCCCGATTGCGTGGACAGAGCGGGACTGCGCGTGCTTAAGCAGGAAGCCGGAGTCACATCGGCAGCGCGTGAAGAAAGAATGGATATGCCGTTTGAGTGGATACTCCCCGGATCGGAGTACCATATCTCGGGACTCTTTGACTTCTCGGGCCTTGAACCCGGGACATACACGGTGGAGACAGGAATTGTCCGGGAAGGAGAATTCTGGATTTCGGAGGAATCTGAACGGCGAAGCTTTGAAATAACCACGGCAGAAGCCTCAACCATGACTCCTGTCGAAGTGTCGAGAGTTCCGGGATCGAAAGGGATTGCGCTTACATTCGACGCGGGAGCGTCAATACCGCCTTCGGACGCCCTTCTCGATTTTCTGCAGAAGAGGCGGATGCAATGCACAGTTTTTCTGACCGGGAGGTCGATAGCCTCTTTTCCTGAACATGCGCGTCGCATCGCGAATGAGGGGCATGAAGCGGCAAACCACACATACAATCATCCATGGCTGTCCTTTCTGCACGATCCCCATCCGGCGCAGGGAGTGGACAAAGACTTTCTCATGAAAGAGCTTTATTCCACCGAAGAGGCCTTCTTCAAAACGACAGGGCGCACGATGTCGAGACTCTGGCGGGCTCCCTACGGAGCAAGAAACGCGGAGATTCTCAAATGGGCGATGGAAGAAGGATTTACTCACGTTTTCTGGTCGCACGATTCAAACGACTGGAGGATAGGCTCTTCCCTTAATTCCATGAAGTGTACCCCGCAGAGCGTCTTTGAGACGCTTAAGAACAAACTTCGCCAGTTTGATGATGCCGATGGCGCTGTAGTTCTATTTCACCTCTCGACCTACAATCAACCGGACATGCTTTCAGAGATGTCGAAATTCATCGACTGGATTGCCGGCCGGGGTCTTGCCTTTCGGACGGCAGGCTCTCTTCTCACGATGATCTGACATTATTACGTCAGGTGCCTCCCTGCATAATCCTCAGGTAGTGCTCTACGCTCCTGTCGTAAGTTCTCTCCGCCTCGGCGTTGAAATAACATGCCGGAAGTTCCCGGCGTGCCCTGTGGTAGGCGATACACTTGCAGCACAGGCCGCGTTTGTCGCACGGATACGAGCAGTTGCAGTTTTTGAGGTTCTTTTCTTTTGAGCAGGTCGTCATAATCCGGCTTCTCCTCCCCATCTATTGATGCGAAACGCGTCAGGATAATGATTAACAGAAGCCTTTCCAAAGTAAAGACCACCCTTATAATGCACGGTGACAATATCGAACCGGATTCCTTTCGGCCGCAGCGGGCGAATCAGAGCGCTTCTTCTTTTCAGGTACCGGCTCGAAAGTCTGCGCATATGCTCCCGCTTCGAATGGTCAACAGCATTGAGGGCAGTCCATCGTGAAAAGGGAACCGGCTTTCGTGTTTTGACTTCGCAGAAAACGAGAGTGTGCCGGAAAAAGGCGACGATATCGAACTCACACCGTCCGGCACGCCAGTTTCTGTCGAGTATTATAAAGCCCTTCCTTCTCAATTCTCTCGATGCGATTTCTTCGCCGAGAATGCCGGCGTTTCGTCGGGCAAAGGGAGCAAACCAGGCGAAACCACCGTGAAAGCAGAGGGTGAAGATGAAATCGCCCGTGTTAAAGAACGATAACGCCTTCTTCCGGAGGCGCCGGAGGAAGGAGCGTAAAGCTTCTGCGGTGAACCGGGCAGCGCCCAAGCTCTTCAATCGCCGCCCGATGGAGCGAAGTGGCATACCCCGCATGCTTCGCGAAATAATAGCCGGGATACTTCCTGTCCAGCGCCTCCATGAGGTGATCACGCCAGACCTTGGCAAGTATCGAGGCCGCGGAAATCTGAACAACCTTCGTGTCTCCGTTTATGATGGTTTCCTGGGGGATGTGAGTATCGATCCGCTGATTGCCGTCAATCAGAACGAGATCTGCGTTCACTTTTGCGACTGCGAGCTTCATGGCCAGAAGCGATGCCCTCAGTATGTTGAGCTGATCTATTCTTCGATGCCCGACAGCTACCACGGACCATTCCAGTGCGTCGCTTTTTATCACATCAACAAGGTATTCGCGTTTTTTTGCGCAAAGTTGCTTTGAGTCTTTAATTTGGGGGTTCTCATAGCCTTCAGGGAATACTACAGCTCCGGCGACAACGGGCCCGGCAAGCGGACCCCGGCCCGCCTCATCAACTCCCGCTACACGCATCGAAATCTCCTGTGCTTCTCGGAAGGGCGAAACGCTTTTTCTATCCTCACAGGCTTTGACGGGCCGACTATGAGGGCAAGCAGGTAGATCACGATAGGGAAAAGAACGATCTGTATAAAAAGCAGCGGGATCCACCATGGAAGATCCTCCTCTGTTATTTCTGACAGCACGTACTGGTCCAGGAGCAGGCACAGTACAGCAGCAGCCAGCACAAACAGTCCCTGCCTGAAAAAGTCCCCGGGCTTTTCCTTCCGTGATTTTTTGCCCCATTCTTCGAGCTGAGCCCAAAGACCGATAAGAAAGAAAAACACGGGCATGCCGAACCAGATAATATATAGAAGAATCCGCATGTTACTTTCCTGCACCTGAAAGTCTGACATCAGGAGCGCTAAGAGTAGAATTCCCGGAAGCCTCTGTAAGCCGTCATGACTTTTTTGACATACTTCTGGGTTTCCGGATAGGGGGGGATACCCCGGTATTGTCTGACTGCAGCAGGACCAGCATTGTACGCTGCCAGAGCAAGCTTTAAATCGTTGCCGAACATGTCGAGAAGGACCCGCAGATATTTGCTTCCGCCGTTTATGTTCTGGACAGGGTCATGAATATTGACTACGCCAAGCCTTCGCGCAGTGCCGGGCATCAGCTGCATTATACCCCTCGCGCCTTTGGGGGAGACGCCAACGGTGTTCGCCCGTGACTCCACGTGAATGACGGCCCTGACAAGAGCCGGGTCGAGCCGGTGCTTTACAGCTGCCCGGACCACAATCGAGCTCACGCTGTACGCCCTCCGGCCTTCCTGAGCTTCCGATGCGAGTCTTACTCTGTTTCGTTCGAGTTCATCATAAAGGCGGGGTCCCTCATCCCGGGGCAGGACGAGCTGGCGAAGGCTGTCAGTGAACCTTCCGCGGAAACCGGCATCTGTAATGAGAGGTATAGCGAGTGCAAGAGCAAAGAGGCTGCTCACATATGCGCGGCATAAGGTTTTGAAATGTGACTCCTTCATATCAATCCTAAAGTTCTCTGCTCCGCTATCGTTGATGGCCTCAATGATTCTTTTGCTTCAATTTTCTCCCAGCCGGGCGGCAAAAGTATAGTTTTTGGCTTGCCAGAGGCCCTTTTGGGGTGTCTACAAAACATACAGATAGCCGAGACTAGACAAGACACCGGAGAGTTACTAACGAAATGCCGTTTCCGAAACATTATTTGAAAAACGCAGCGTCTGCGCAGAAAAAAATTGAAATTGGGTATTGCTTAGTATTCGAGAATTTGGGGCGGGAGTTGCTGCTTTAAGGGAGTTAAATTAATGTCAGCTTCGCTGACGTGGCGAAATAAGCAGGCTATTGAGGGGGCAAAGATCAGAGTTAATATACGGAGAGTTGTAGAAGGAACAAGCGAGTTATGGGCAAGAAACAGGATTCAGGCGGTGGAAAAGCATCAGGGCGACGAAGTACGCATGCCCGGGGGGTCTCTTCCATACCTCCCCTTGCCGTCAAGAGACGGCGCGACCTCGGTCTTCGAGGACAAAAGAGAAGGCATCTTGATGAGAGGCTGCAGATGCTTCACCAAAGGGCACTCATGCTCGAGCATGAACTTATGGAGCTTGAAGACCACAGGTTTTACAGAACCTGCATCTTTGGCAGTGCCCGAATCAAGAGGGAGGGCGGGGAGTATAACGACGTTTTTGAGCTCGCCAGATACCTGGCATGGGAAGGCATCGATATTCTAACCGGGGGTGGCCCGGGACTTATGGAGGCGGCAAATAAAGGGGCTCACCACGGAAAGGAAGAGAGGAGGACAAAAAGCCTCTCCTTTGGACTGTCCGTATCGCTGCCACACGAGGTCGAACCGAATCTGCACCTCGACATAAAGCGGCACCACTTCAAATTTTCCTCCCGGCTTGATGACTTTATGAGGCTCTCGCATTCCGTCATTTGTACTCCGGGAGGAATCGGAACGCTGCTCGAGTTCTTTTTCTCGTGGCAGTTGATACAGGTTAAGCATATCCCTCCCCGCCCGATCGTCCTTCTGGACAAATCGTACTGGAGCGGAATTATCGACTGGATGCGGGCCGAACCTTTGAGGAGGCAGCTCGTTGCGGAAAAGGATTTCTCCGTTCTTTCGATAGTGGACAGCCCGGGAGAGGCATTTGAGATTATTTCTAAGCACCACAGTGAGTTCCGCGAGGCGAATCTGAAACGGAAGAAGGTGCCGAGGTAGCGCGAACTCGCGGAGGGCGTTTGCAGGTGCGAGTCTCACTTTTCCTCGCCGCAGCTGCCCTCAATACGGCCTGTAATTCGCCATCCACAACAGCATCATCTTCGCCCACCCCTGATAGTCTCCGTGCTTCAGCGCGCGCGATTTGCCGATTGTCAGGTCCATGCTCTGTTCCTGAAAATTCCCCGAGCTTATCGCCGTAAGCTCAGCCCGGAGTCCTCTCGAAGCCTCGGCAGATTCGCAGTCGATAAATGTTTCAACAGCACGCTGATCAGTGATACCGGGATTAGCGTAGGTCCTGACCCAGTACGTGATGTTTTTCACTTTCTGAACTCCAGAAGATGCCGCATGAAATCAACGAGTTCAGGCGCCACATCCGGTTTCTTGAGACCATATGCGATGTTAGCCTTGAGGAAACCCACTTTATCGCCCGCGTCATATCTGTCTCCTTCAAAGCGGAGTCCGATAAAGCCTTCTTCGCGCATGAGCTGCGCCATTGCGTCGGTAAGCTGAATTTCTCCCCCCTTCCCGGGTTTTGTGCCGGAGAGAATCTCGAAGATGCGGGGAGTCAGTATATAACGGCCGACTATCGCAAGGCGCGAAGGAGCGTCCTCAGCTTTTGGTTTTTCCACCATTTGATCGAGTTCGACTATCCTGTCGCTGATCCGTTTCCCGCCGACAACACCGAATTTTGAAACATCTTTTTCGGAAACTTCCATCAAGGCGACGACCGATTTCCCGTACTTCTCGTACACGTCCACCATCTGCTTGATGCAGGGAACTTCGGAGTCGACCATATCGTCTCCAAGCAGTACCGCGAAGGGTTCGTCTCCGATCGCGATTCGCGAGCAGAGCACGGCGTGTCCAAGTCCGCGGGGATGTTCCTGACGGATCGAGACAACCTGGACAAGCCCGGACGCAGAATGCACCTTTTCGGCGAGATCCAGCTTTCCATCCTTTTTCAGCTTGTCTTCCAGTTCGTAATTGAAATCGAAGTAATCGATAATCGAGTCCTTTCCGCGGCTTGTGATGAGAACCAGAGTATCCATGCCCGCGGCGTGAACTTCCTCCACGATAAAGTGAATCGTGGGAGTGTCGACGATTGGGAGGAGTTCTTTGGGAACAGCTTTTGTTGCAGGTAAAAAACGGGTGCCCAGACCAGCGGCAGGAATGACGGCTTTCCTCACAGGCAGCTTTACGCTCATAATCTCCCTCTCTTGATTTTTCCGGTTAATTTTTGAAAAAGAAGAATAAGTCAGGATAGAAAACAGTGTATCCCTGAGCTTTTTACACTATCCTTTTTCCCTCCTAAAAGAAAATGACGCGCGATTAGTGCGAAAAAATGTTATGTCGGCTTTTCTGATACGCTATTTATATTTTGCGGCTCTCTTTCTTGAATGGGCAGCAAGTACCGTACTTGAGTCCGTCAACCTGAAACATGCAAAGTCACGGATCGGGAAGCTGCCGCCCGGGCTTGAGCCGCATTTCGACCGGCCATTTCAGGAGAGGGCATACGCGTACATGAGGAGCAGAAAAAAGCTCGGACTGGCGCAGGATGCTGTGGACACGCTGACTCTCTTCGCCATGGTGGCATGCGGATTTTTTGGATACCTCGATTCCCGGTGCCGCATTCCGCAGCTCGGACCGGACAGTCAGGGTGTCCTTTTTGTTCTTGCGCTTTCTTTCCTTTTCTTTCTGATCGAGATTCCTTTTCGCCTTGTATACACATTTGTCATCGAGGAAAAGTTCGGCTTCAACAAGACAACTCCGAGGGTGTGGATTACGGACCTCGTCAAGGAGGGACTGATCAGCCTTGCAATCGGAGTGCCGCTTCTTTACGGGATATTCTTCCTGATTGATTCAGGGGGAAATTACTGGTGGTTCTATGCCTTTATTCTGCTTACATCCGTGCAGATATTTCTCATCTTCATTTATCCGGTATGGATTGCACCTCTCTTCAATAAATTCGAGCCCATCGAGGACGCAGCGCTCAAACAGGAGGTGGAATCTCTCACCCGCCGCACCGGTTTTCAGATGGAAGGAGTGTATCTGATGGACGGCAGCAGACGATCCTCCCACGCCAACGCTTTCTTCACCGGATTCGGCAGAAACAGAAGGATCGTCCTCTATGACACTCTCATTGAGCAGCTTGCAGTCCCGGAACTTATTGCAGTGCTTGCTCATGAGATCGGGCACGAGAAACTGCGGCATGTGATAAAGAGCCTTATTCTATCGATTATCGCGTCGCTCGCCGGTTTTTTCATCCTGGGAATCTGTGTCGATTTCCTCCCGCTCTATCAGGCGTTCGGCTTCGAACAGAAAAGCGCGCACGCGGTGCTTGTCATTTTCATGTTCGCACTGAGCCCGCTTTCATTTTTCCTGTCGCCGCTCGGCACGGCAATCTCCCGGTGTTTCGAGTATCAGGCCGACCGGTTCGCAGTGCGTGCTGTCGAAGACCCGGCCCCTCTTTCAAACGCCCTCATAAAACTTTCGAGAAAGAGCCTCAGCAATCTGACCCCGCACCCGCTGTACAGTTTCATTCATTATTCTCATCCGACACTGGTAGAGAGAATTTCGGCCATGCGTGACGTGGAAACCGAAGCAGTCCTGAAAGAGAACTCCCCGGGCGGCTGACACGGACTTGAGCGCCCGCTCAAGTCCCGCCTCCCGGCCTCATCGATGCAGCTTTCCTTATCTCCGCACCCTCGGCGATATTTCCCTTCCCGTCGAAAGCGGATATTTCAACCAGGTCGTACTGCCTCAAATGCCTCGCCGCATGTCTGGTTTCAGCCGGAAGCTTTTTTGTGACCGCAGTCAGTCCGTACATGTCAGGTCCGCAGATGGGAAAGACCATCCCCTGCCGCGCTTTCCCGGCAGGACGAAGTACCCGGTATCCTTTCCGCATTTCGCCGTTTCGTATGAAAACAAACGCGGAAAACTTCATCCTGTGCTTGTTGAAATCAGTAAGGGCATCGAGCTGCCGGATAAGCGAAGGCTCGTTCCAGCCCGTTGACGCGTGGCACCAGTCCGTCCCGGATGACGAAAGCATGGGACAGTTGCCGCATCGCGTGCATGGAAAGCGAACAACGAGATCTTTGAAACGTGAAAGAATCAGATCCCGGAGAACCATCAGGTCTCTCGTGATGCTCAGTGTACCCGGCTCCAGCAGTATAAGGACGCCTTTGTTCGCAAGTCTTTCACGGAACACTTCAACGAGTTCAAGACCGGGTCCCATGCCGATCTCGGAAACAACATTTGCGGCAATGACGATATTGAACTGTCCGTCGGGGATCTTCGATCCCCTTATGAAATCAACCTGAGCCGAGGGCCATGGTGACCTGGACTGTATCTTTTCTGCGACTTTGAGCATCTCCGGAGAAGAGTCAATGCAGGTGTACCTGCATTCGCCGCTCAGGACGCTTTGAGCCGCAAGAGTCGCAGTTCCGGGGCCGCATCCATAATCGAGAACGGTGAACTGTCTGCTGAGATACGAAGACGGAAGATCGAGCAACAGGGTGCGCAACTTGAAGAAATTGATGGGGAGGTAGTAGAGAGCGTACGCTGAGGCGTCCGCGTGGGAGAACTCGGGGAGGGGAGGAGAACCTGCCGTCCGGCTGGTATAGAGTTCCGACAGCGTCCTGATTCGGCCCGCTGCAGGAAGAAGGAATTCGTTTCCAATAGCTCCCGTGCTCAGCTGAGCTGCGGCTTCGGGCGGCAGCAACGCCTCGACAATGGACTGTTGAAGAAGGTCGAGAATATTATTCTGAGAAGACTCCCTCATGATTTGCTGCTAAACTCCCCACATGAAGACTAACGGATCCGCAGAGAAAATTAAATCAAGGCAGGAAGCCGAAGGCATAATAAGGCAGTGGCAGAAAGAGGGAGCTTCAGTCGGCTTCACCTCCGGTGTGTTTGACCTTATTCATGCCGGGCACGTCGAATACCTCGAAGATGCTGCTGGGAACTGCGATCGCCTTGTGGTCGGTGTCAATTCGGACTCCTCCGCGCGCGAACTGAAGGGGGAAAAACGCCCGATTTGCTCCGAGAAGAGCCGGGTTCAGGTTGTGGCAGGTCTGGCATGTGTGGATCTTGTTTTTACTTTTGACGAGCGGAACAACAATAAAAACGTCGATGTTCTGAAGCCCGATGTTTATATCAAAGCCGGCGATTACTCCTCGTGCGCTCTGACATCGGGGAGCATCGTGGAGTCTTACGGCGGACGGGTCCATATTGTTCCATTCAAGAAAGGATTTTCCTCGACTGGAATAATCAACCGCATTCTTGAATCTCACCTGGATGAGCTTCCGGAAGCGGGGCCGAAGGTCCGGTACAAAAAAATGCCTGCAGTCTTTCTCGACAGGGATGGCACGATAAACGAGGAAGTGGATTATCTGGGCGATCCAAAGGACATGAAGATGATTCCCGGCGCGGCTGAGGCAATGGGAAAGCTCACCGGCGCGGGATACAGACTTATCATCGTGACGAATCAGCCCGGGATAGGTTTTGGTTATTACACGGCGCCGGATTTCTTCAGAGTGAACAAGGAAATTCTCAAAGAGGCGGGTAAAGCAGGCGCGAGAGTCAGCAGAATCTATTACTGCCCCCACACGCAGGCCGACAATTGTGGATGCAGAAAGCCGCTCACGTATTTTATCGAGCGCGCAGCGAAAGAGATGAACATTGATCTCGGCGGAAGTTTCGTTGTCGGTGACAGGACATGCGATATCGAGCTTGGAAGAAATGCGGGCGTAAGGACCATCCTTGTCGGGACGGGCGCCGCCGGCAAAGACGGGCAGTATGAGGTGACGCCGGATTACATCGCGGCTGATCTTGCTGAAGCGGTGAAGATTATTTCAGCTGTGTGACGCCCGCCCGTCACCTTCCGTCTCTTCAATAAAATGCTTCCCCCGGGCCTCCTGTTGGAGGAATATACGGCTGAGGACCGATTAATATGAAGAACGCTTCGAACATCACCGCCACAGGTCCCAATATCGTTCTTGTCGGCGGCGGCCATGCGCATATGGAGGCGCTTCGTTTAATGGCGAAAGAGCCGCTTTACGGAGCGAGGGTAATACTTGTGTCAGATGTTACTCATGCCACGTTTGCCGGAATGCTCCCTGAGGTGATCACAGGAAAGGTGAAGCTCGAGGATGCGGTTATTGATCTCAGGAAGATATGCCGGGATGCAGGCGCTGAATTCGTACAGGGGAACGTGTGCGGGCTCAATCTTGCCGAACGTTTCATCTCGCTTGATCGCGGTACCACCATCTCTTTCCGGTTATTGTCTCTCAATATCGGAAGCAGGCCCGCCTTCAGCGATGATCCGTCAGTGGTCGAACACGCATGGCCCCTGAAGCCCATTGAAATCTTCCTCAACAGACTGGAGGCCTTCATTGCCGCGCACCGGGAGGGCGAAACGAAAACAGTCGTAGTCGTAGGCGGCGGAAAAAACGCCTTTGAGCTTGTATGCAGTCTGCGCGAACGGCTCCTGTCCGACGTGATACTTCATATAGTGCAGCCGAACGAAAGGTTCCTCGAAGATCACATGCCGGCGACAGGAGAAATCGCGCAGCGTGTGCTTGAAAGTAAAAAGATCGTGATTCACCTGGACGAATATGTAACGGAGGTGAACAAAGATTCCATTATCTGCGAATCAGGACTCGAGCTTCCAACCGACGTAATTATCTGGGCGGCGCGAGCTGAACCTGCGGCCCGATGGCCGGCCGCGGCCGGGCTTGCCACCGATTCCTGCGGTTTCATGCAGATTCGCGACAGCCTGCAGAGCGTATCGCACACCTTCGTTTTCGGCGCCGGTGAAATAACGTCCTGCGGAGGATGTTATTACCCCCGCACTGCCCGGATAAGCATTCTTCAGGGGCCGCTTCTTTATCGCAACCTGAAGAGATGGATTGAAGGGAGGAAACTCGAGACCTTCGAATGCTCGAGTTTGTCGAGAGATTTCATTTTCACAGGAACCGCAGGCGCGATAGTTCAGACGCGGAAGTTCGCGATAGATTCGCCCATAGCGGGCATGATCAGATCATGGCAGAATCGAAGGTTCATGGCGAGAGTTGCAGGATAACGCCGGCGCCTATCTCCTGAACGCCCACGCCATCTGCCGCGGAATTCCACATTCGATGAATTCGCGCACGCGACCCTGAACCTGTGCCATATCAAGATCGAGGTGCCGGCAGATCCAGGAGAGAGAGAATGGAAGACTCGAGTCGCCGCCCCAGTCTTCGAAGAACCATCTCTCTGCCTGCTTCGAATGCGGCTTGTCTTTTTCGAGCACGTCACGGATCGCCTGTTCCATGACGGCAAGGAGCAGGCGTTGTTCAGGGGTGAGTTTGCCTTCAGAACCTCCCAGTTCCGGCGCGATTACTGTCGTCGTCCCGGCGAATTCAAAAGCAGAAAAGTGATTCCTCATACGTCAGACCTTCAAAATGCAAGGTGCGATTTGATTGCACCTTTTTTTGAAGCAGCCCGCAACGGAAGGGTTCATAAAAGATTCAACTTTAGAATGCTGCGCGTTTCAAAGATCCGTTCGGCGTCTGAATGAGCGTTCATGCCCTGAACCGCGCTTCTCAATTATAACAGATACTTTTCAATCAGCAGCCTTCCGAGGTGGGAGGGCTTCGAATCGAGTGTGCTGCTGTTGACTGAAATAATTGCCACTGCAATTGCCGGCTTTTCCAGCGGCGCTGCCGCAATGAACCAGTGATTCAGACCGGGCGGGCGGTCTCCGCGGAGCGTACCTGTTTTCGCCGCAACCCGGATCCCCCGCAGCCGGCTTGCTTTGTTTCCGGAGAACTCTCTCTTCGAGGTTCCGACAGTGGTTGTATACTCCATCATCTGAAGCGTCGTCGCGGCGCTTTCCATAGACACCGATTTTTTAAAAAGGGTCGGACGGGATTCGTACACAACCCGTCCATCCGCCGATACAATCCGCTCCACAAAAGAAGGGACCGGCATCAGACCGCCGTTTGCCATCGCTGACATTATCATCGCGGCATGCACCGGGCTCAGTGTGACAGCGCCGAAACCTGCGCATGTTCTGCTGAATTCAAAATCAGTTTCCGGGATCGACGCAGTGCTCTGGGGCAATGGTGCTTCAAAGGATATGGGCTCATTGAATCCGAAAGAGCGGGCATACCGCCGCACTGCAGGCACATCGAGGTAATCAAGACCAAGACGCCCGAAAACGGGATTGCACGATTTGCCCAGAGCCTCAGCTACCGTCATTGAATGCTGATCCCGGCGCGCATCGGGGCGGAAATTGAGCTGATTGAGTGTATAGATCCCCCCGCGGAAATTTATCGTGTGCATAGGATTAATAGCCGCCTTCTCGACCACCGCGGCAGCAGTGATGACTTTAAACAGAGAAGCAGCCGGAAACCCCGCATGAAGAGGAAGGTTTTCGTATGTCTGGGATTTCCCCGCGATTGCCATGATTCTTCCTGTTGAGGGCTGCATGACCACCATGGCGATGTGCGGGGCCCGCGCTTTATCTATCAACGCCTGGGCGAGCGTCTGCATCTGAGGATCCATCGTGTAATAAATAAAATCGTTCCGGTTCGTCACGCCGGTGACCCTGCTCTTGAGGGGCAGGGCAAAACGCGGAACATGGTTGAGCACAGGTCTGCCGCTTTGACTGTAACTGAGCTCAAGGGGAGCAGAAGGCAGGGCCAGGCGGTATTTCGGTGCCGGCGGCGCTGCAGAACTCGTTTTCTTCTTCGAAGAAGTCTTGCTTATCTTCGTGGTACTTTTTACCGAACTCCATTTCTTTTGCGAGCCTGTCTTGTACTGCGCATGAGGAGCCGCATTAACAACCGGTGGAATAATCAGGATCAATATGAGCAGAATACGGATTGAATACATAAGGGGCATGATAACAACGTTTTCGGCGGCTTGCCTTTATCTAAACTGTGTCCGATAGCACGACTCCGGCATTCAGACGCGGCACTATCAGAAAAGCGGTTACACTGGATTATTTCGTATATCGAGAGTATTATTCAAGCCGTTCTTTACAACCTGACAAAAGGAACAGTAATCATGGGTTTCTGGACCAAAAAACCGGGGATGGAAGGCAGCGAAAGCGGATTGGCTTCCACATCTAAACCTGCTCCCGAGATATTTACTCCTCAGTCGAAGCAGGAAATAAGAAATTTATTCGAGAAAAAGTCGGAAAGTATTATTGATGTCGACGCGGTGCTCGAGAAATTCGGCAAGGTGCGGTCAGCACTTGGAACAGGCACTGTGATTCAGGGGAAGCTCACCTTTGACACCCCTGTCCGTATCGACGGAAGGCTTTCAGGAGAGATTTTTTCGTCGGCAGCGCTTGTCGTTGGTCCAGCCGGTATTGTTGACGCAACTGTTGAAGTGAGCCAGCTTGTTGTACTCGGGTCGGTGAAAGGCTCCGTAACGGCCGCCGATCGAGTGGAAGTCTATTCAGGCGGGACCCTGGAAGGCACTGTGAACACTCCAGTCCTGATTATTGAAAAAGGGTGCGCTTTCAACGGCGATTGCAGAATGCCGCAGAAGGAACAGAAACCAGCCGCGCAACCAGCTAAAACGGGGCCTCAACCAGCCTCTCAGCCGTCGCCGAAGGAGCAGCAGGGGGGTGCAAAGCTGCAGGGCGGCACGCAGCAATTGTCTCCACAGCCATCGACCCCACAGCCATCGACCCCACAGCAATCGACGGGATTCCGGAAGTAGCGGTTTTATTCTGTACAGGTTTTATTCTGTCGCGTCGCCTTCCCCGGCAATCGCATTCATCTCCTTCTTTCCGAGGAAACGCCTGCGGATTCGGGCAGCTTTTCCGCGCAGAGGCCGCAGATAGAAAAGCCTGCCGCGACGCACGCGGCCCTTTGCGACAATTTCTATCTTTTCGACACGAGGACTGTGAACAAGAAAGGTCCTCTCTACGCCTATGTTCGCGGACACCTTTCGCACTGTGAATGTCGAGGAGGGTCCGCTGCCATTGTTTCTTTTTATTACCACGCCTTCAAAGACCTGAATTCTTTCCTTTGCACCCTCGACAATACGGGCATGGACGCGCACAGTGTCCCCTGTCCGGAACTGCGGGACATCGCTTTTCATGATTGAGGCTTCAATTTGCGCCAGTTTATTGGGCGATAATTTAGTATCGGCGGCAGACATCGCGAATTCCTGTATCGTGAATGATTTTCAATAAGTAAGGCCCGAGACAATATCATTAACTTTGAATGTTTACAAGTTGGGGGGTCCGCTCTACGATTTCAGGCATTGAGGGAGTATGAATATGGCGCAGTACCCAAAGAAAAGAAAAGTCGCGGCTCGGAAGCCGGATAAGGATAAAGAGCGTATTTTCAGGGGATTATCGCTCCTTTTTTCAATGCATGGATTCAAAGTCCGGCGGGAAGAGTTAAAGAGAGGATCCGGCTGGAATGTGTCTAACGGGAGCTGCCGAAAGATTGATGAGCAGCTGATATTTGTCGACAGAAGGAGTTCGATAGACGATCAGATCGGATTTCTTGCCCAGTGCTTCATCAAGACAGGTCTTTCGCTCGATGAACAGAAGCTGGATGAGATACCCGACGATTTGCGTCCTGTGCTGCTTTCGCTTTTCAACACATCTTCTTTAACGGTATGATGAATGCGAAGATCATGAACGCAGCTTCGCAGGAGGGCGGACAGGTTTAAGTTACTTAAACTAATTTTGTTGATCTTGATCCCGCACTCATGCTACGAGGATTCTGATACTCTCGGGGGCAGGAGGTAAAGCGCGGGGCGTGGCTGCAGAGTTATCGACTTCAAACAGCCGGCTATATAGAAACATTGACGAGAAGAAGCCATGGTATTCGGGATCCTGAAGGGCCTGTTTTCTAACGATATTGCCATCGACCTGGGCACGGCAAATACTCTGATTTATCTGAAAGGTCAGGGCATTGTGTGCAACGAACCGTCAGTGGTGGCGGTGCAGAACGACCCTTCAAATGGAAGGAAGAAAGTTCTCGCGGTCGGTGCGGAAGCAAAGAACATGCTCGGGCGTACGCCCGACAGCATTCAGGCAATCCGTCCCGTCAAAGACGGCGTGATTGCCGACTATGAAGTCACCGAGCAGATGCTTCGCCACCTCATCAGGAAGGTGCGGAACGGCCGCTCGCTTGTGCGTCCGAGAATCATAATCTCGGTCCCTCACGGAATCACCGAAGTTGAAAAACGGGCTGTTCGCGACTCTGCCGAGTCGGCGGGTGCTCGGGAAGTCTACCTGATTGAAGAGCCGATGGCAGCCGCCATCGGGGCCGGCCTGCCTGTAACCGAAGCGTGCGGCAGCATGATTCTGGACATCGGGGGAGGCACTACCGAGATTGCGATTCTTTCCCTGAAGGGCATTGTTTATTCGCGATCGATCAGGGTCGGCGGCGACAAGATGGACGAGTCCATCTCCAACTACATCAAGCGGCGGTACAATATCCTTATCGGCGAACGCACAGCAGAGCAGATAAAAATCGCCATTGGAAGCGTGATGGCCACAGGACAGAACCTGTCAATCGAAGTCCGCGGCCGCGATCTTGTGCACGGCGTTCCGAAGGCGATGGGGGTTACCGAGGAGGAAGTTCGTGACGCACTTATCGAGCCGGTGAACCAGATTCTCGAGGTTATCAGAGTTGCGCTTGAAAAGACTCCGCCGGAACTCTCATCAGATATAGTGGAGCGGGGAATCACGCTTGCGGGCGGCGGCGCACTCATAAGGAACCTGGACAGACTTATTTCTGAAGAAACAGGACTCCCTGTCGTTCTGGTGGATGATCCCCTTTCCGCAGTAGTAATGGGGTCAGGCGCGCTTCTTGACCAGTTGGAACTGCTTAAAGACGTGGTATTTCAATAACAAGGCGGCACTGCTGATACAGTGGCTTCTTCTGCATGGCAGCAACAGTAAGTTCTCGGACCAAAGTAATTCTTACCGCGTTTGCGCTTTTCTGCTGCTCGCTTTTCCTCACGGCATACAGCGCCCGGAACCCGCAGATTGCGCGAGTGGGGTACTGGGCAGTCGGAGAGGTGGAAAGACCTCTGCAGGTCATGACAGAGAAAGTCTATGACAGCGTCGCGAATCTCTGGTCGGGATATGTCAGTCTTCTGGACGTCCGGAGGCAGAACGAGATCCTTCAGGAGAGACTCCGCAGCCTCGAATCGGAGGTCGTGGAACTGAGTGAAGTGCGGGCTGAAAATGAACGCCTCTCCCGCATCCTCCGTTTCGTCGAGGAGACTCGACTCGATGGAGTGATTGCAAGGGTAATAGGAAGAAATCCTTCAAACTGGGTGCAGTCTGTGACTTTGAACAAAGGATCTCTGGATGGAATCGCAGTCGATATGGCGGTCATCGACGGACTTGGCGTGGTGGGCCAGGTGATGGAGGTGAGCCCGCATTCGACGAATGTTCTCCTCGCAATCGATCCAACCAGCGGTGTCGACGGACTCCTTCAGGATGGAAGAGCCCGGGGCGTTGTCAGCGGTGCCGGGAAGGGCCGTTATGTTCTCAAGTTCGTATCGAGAGATCAGGATGTCAAAATGGGAGATCGCATCGTGACGTCAGGCATCGGCGGAATTTTCCCGAGCGGGCTCCTGATCGGATCAGTTGCTGAAATAAAAAGACAGAGTATGGGCCTCTTCCAGGAGGTGGAAGCTGTTCCGGCAGTGGATTTTTCGAAGCTTGAAGAGGTTCTGGTTCTTGCAAAAATGACCCCGGCTCCGGAAAAGAAGAAGGGATAAGGCGTGGTGAAGACTGTCCAGCAGATAACGATGGGAATAGCCGTGATCCTCGCGGCGCTCTTTCTCCAGAGTACCGCCCTCAAGTTCCTGCTTCCATATCATTTTGTTCCTAATTTCTGCCTTATTTTTCTCGTATTCCTCGCGTTTTATGAAGTGAGCGTGGTTGGTGCCGTACTCTCTTTCATCATAGGGATTGCTTTCGATGTGAGTTCCGGAGTGCTTCTTGGTCCGTGGAGCGCGTCGTTCACGGCGAGCTATTGTGTGCTTATTCTTCTTTCCCAAAGAATTTTTGTCGATTCGTTTCCGGCAGCGATGCTCGTGGTTTTCATCACCACGCTCTTCTCCACCTTCATTTATACCGGTCTTCTCTATCAGTTTCAGCCGGCGGCCTTCGACATCTGCGACTTCGTCGTGGAAGCCGCCGTCACAGGAGCTGTCTCTCCATTTGTTCTGGCTTTTTTCCAGCGTCTGCTGGTGCACAGGATGGCGCTTTATTCGCTGCGCGGAAGTTCAGTGATGTAGGGGGTGGTTGAATGGCGATATCGGCGGAGAAAACTCAGATGAATATCTCTCTCCGGGTTACTCTGGCCTTCGGAGCCGTTCTTGCCTGCTTCTTTGTCATAGCCCTCCGGCTCTGGTACCTGCAGATTCTGAAGGGTGATTACTTTCGCGATCGATCGGAGAACAACCGGCTTCGCACCATTTTCATGCCTCCTCCACGCGGCCTCGTGTTCGATCGCAACGGCACTCTTCTTGTAAAGACCCGCCCCTCCTTCAATGTTGAGCTGATCATGGAGGACTGTCCCGATCCGAAGGGCACGGTGAAGAAACTTGCGCACATGCTCAAGTATGAGGAAGGCATGCTGACGGAACGTCTCAAGGAGCAGCGCAAGCGGCGCCGTTTCGAACCCAGGCTTCTTCTCAAGGATATCTCGCGGGACACGGTCGCCGTTGTTCTTGCGCACAGATGGGACCTGCCCGGAGTGGTCATAAATGTGGTGCCGACCCGCGACTACGAGTACAAGACGCTGGCGGCCCATGTCCTCGGATATATCAGGGAGATTACGAAGAATCAGCTGGACAGTCCGCGATTCTCCCAGTACCAGATGGGGGATGAGATCGGTCAGTACGGTCTCGAAGCGGAATGGGAATCCTTTCTTCAGGGCAAACGCGGCAGGCAGGAGGTGATAGTAAATGCGACCGGGTCGAAAGTGGGAGATTTCCGTTTCGAGCCCGACAGAGCGGGCCATAATCTCACTACGACCCTTGATTTCAAAGTTCAGAAAGCTGCTGATGAGGCGTTGAAAGGAAAAAGCGGAGCGATTGCAGCGCTTGATCCGAACACGGGCGATATACTGGCGATGTCTTCAGCGCCGGCGTTTGATCCGAATATCTTCACCGGCGACATGTCTCCTGCCTTATGGAAAGAGCTGACGACCGGAAAAGGGAAAATTCTGAACAACAGGGCAGTGCAGGGAGCTTATCCGCCGGGGTCCGTATGGAAGATTTTCATGAGCGTGGCCGGGCTTTCCGAGGGTGTCGTCCGTGAGGGAGACTCCTTCAACTGTCCCGGTTTTTATTTCTTCGGCGGAAGACGATTCCGGTGCTGGAGGCACCAGGGCCACGGATCCGTCAACTTCATGCGGGGACTCACAGTCTCCTGCGACGTATATTTTTACACTGTCGGGCAAAGGCTCGGCATCGATCGTATTCACGAGTACGCGGCGAAGTTCGGACTGGGGTCGGTGACGGGATTGAAGCTTGTTCATGAAAATCCGGGCGTGGTTCCTTCCACGCTCTGGAAACGCACCTTTTTCAAGAATCCTGCCCAGCAGAAATGGTATCCGGGGGAAACGATAAGTGTCGCAATTGGACAGGGCGCAGTAACTACCACTCCTCTTCAGATAGCCCGCGGAGTGGCGGGAGTTGTCAACGGCGGGAAGCTTGTCACTCCGCAGCTCGTCAAGAAGATAGAATCACCTGACGGATTGTTCCTTGATACTGCTTTCAACCCGCAGGTGACTAAAATCGACGTCGATCAGAGGATTCTTAAAAAAGTCGCCGATGGAATGGTCAGCGTGGTGAACGATCCGCGCGGAACCGGCCGCAAGGCCCGGCTTCCGGAAGAACTCGGGATTGCAGTCGGCGGGAAAACGGGAACTGCCCAGGTTGCATCGATGAATGTGCGCACTGCCGGGGATCATGCGTGGTTTGTCGGGTTTGCTCCTGCGGAAGATCCGAAGATCGTTGTTTCTGCTCTTGTGGAACATGGAGGCCACGGCGGATCCATTGCGGCCCCTCTTGTGAGGCAGGTTATGGAGGCCTTTTTCGGGTATGTGCCGCCTCCTCCGGACGCGACGCCGACTCCGGCGGAGCCATCCGCGAAGAAGGCAAAAGCCAGGGTGCAGGGAGACACGGAAGAGTCAGATGGCGATTGATAGAAGAGTCTTTGCGAATTTCGACTGGCCTCTTCTCGGGCTTACCATGCTCGTGCCAGTGTCCGGGCTTATTGTTCTTTACAGCGCCGGATACAATCCCGAGGCGCCGATTGAACTTGACTGGCTTCCGATAGTTTTTTACAGCCAGGCCTTCGTGAAGCAGTTTATCTTCATTGGAATCGGACTTCTGGTTCTTATCGGCGCGCTCCTGATACCGCCGCAGTTTCTGCAGAAATATGCGTACATATTCTACATACTCTGCCTCATTCTTCTTGTGCTTGTGGCGAAGTTCGGCGTAGTGGTGAACGGCGCCAGGCGATGGCTTGATCTCGGTCCCGTCCATCTGCAGGCCTCTGAAGTTATGAAGCTCGGCGTTATTTTTGCGCTTGCGCGTTATCTTTCGCGTCGCCCGCCGCCTAAAAAAGGGTACGGACTTGGCGGCCTGTTCGGCCCGGGATTTCTCGTGCTGCTGCCTATGGCCCTCATTATGCTTCAGCCCGATCTCGGAAGCGCGCTTGTCGTGGGATCAGTCGGCGCCTGCATGATCCTTTTCATGGGGGTGAGGATCCGCGTGCTGACCATTCTTATTCTGCTGGGGGTGTTTGCGGTAATTCCATCGTACACGTTTCTTCTTCACGACTACCAGAAGCGGAGAATCGAGGTGCTGTTCAATCCTGAGGCTGATCCCAAAGGAAGCGGGTACCATATCACGCAGTCGAAAATTGCGGTCGGCTCAGGTGCGCTTGTCGGCAAGGGCTTTCTTTCGGGGACCCAGACGCAGCTGCAGTTTCTTCCGGAACACACGACCGACTTTATTTTTTCCGTGCTTGCGGAAGAGTGGGGATTTCTGGGGTGCATGAGCATACTTTTTCTGTATCTTCTTCTGCTTGCGCGTCTTCTTCAGATCGTGCAGCGGACGCGAGATCTGTTTTCATGTCTTCTCGTGTTTGGTGTCACCGCGCGGCTTTTCTGCAATATGACCATTAATGTGGGAATGGTCGTGGGTCTTCTTCCGGTCGTGGGAATTCCGCTGCCGCTGTTCAGTTATGGAGGCTCGTCCATTGTTTCGTTCATGTTTTCGATAGGACTGATTCTTGGCGTGGCGATGAGAAGGTTCGCGCATATGAGGGGGTAACTGATATGCCCAACTGCGAATCCCCTGCAGCGCTTGAGGCAATTGTCCGCCTTGACTCATTCAACAGGGCAGCTTCAGCCCTTTACGTAACGCAGTCAGCGGCTCATAAGACATTTCCATGAAGTCTCTCTGCTCGAGCAGGATCTGGAACTCGGCCTGCCTGCCGGCGCAATTTTTGCCGCATTACCTCCAGCACGAAGCACTGAGCGGGGGGCAGAAGCCCATGCCTGGGCACTCCGACCGGTATTGGCAATCTGTTTCACCATGGCGGATCCCGCTGCTCTCATTGCAGAGTTCATAATTTCTGCAGCTCCACCCAGTGCCACAAGTTTCCGTCCCCTCGGCCTGAATGCACCCGGTATGGTTGGATCGCTGTATCCCTCGGGCAAGGTCTCTGCTGTGAGCTTGGTGTTGAAAGTATAAAGGTTCGCTCTCGCTTCAATAAGTCAAGGCTTAGCCTTGAACATCTCCTGAACTTTGCTGAGAGCCTCGGGAGTGCCTTCCGCTCTCAGTTCATTGATTTTTATGAGATCATCTTTATTCCTCAGTACAGCTTCGTACGCTTCCTGCGCCGTCCCCTGGATATATTTTTCTTTGTCTGTGCCGGAGCGGTTTCTGATTTCCTGAAGGGTCCTGAAGATTTTGAAATCGCGCTCCATCCGGGCGATTTGTCCTGCCTCAGGCGCGGCGGATGCTGTGTCCAGAGAAGCCAGCTGAGCACCCTTGAAACCCATTTCCTCTGCAATACCTGCGAGTCGTTCTTCCATAAAAAAAACCTCCTTCCCAAACCTCTTAATGATGGATACCCAGGGAACAGGCATAGTGTGACAAAAACATGGGCATTTATTTACGCCAGGCATGTGCACGGAAACGGCAGGTGATGATATTGTATTGTGGTTCCACCCGCTGTTATCATAGCCTGCGGAGGAAGTAAAAATGCAGACTCTGCCTTCTATGCAGTTAAATACACCCGAACTGCCCCATCACGACTTCGACGGTCAGCAGGATGGCGAGCGGGTTCTGTGGACCATAAGGCTCCATCCGGTAAAGAGAGTTGTCAACTTCGCCTCGAGCCTGATTATAGCGCTCGTGTTCTTTGCCGGCATGATTTTCGTGCCGGAATTTGCACCGGTCGATCGGCAGTATTTCCTTGTTCTTTCCGCGATTATCTCGCTCATGATCGTCCTGATCGGCGCGTGGTGGGGCGAGCTTCATATGAAGCATACAAAAGCATTCATCACGGACCGGAGAATCATACGGTTTGTGTTCACTCTTCCTCATTTCAAGAGCAAGAGATCTCTGTTCTGGACGGAAGTGGCGAAAGTGAAAAGCACTTCGCCCGGGTATTTCTTCGCTTTGGCAAAGATTGGAGCGCTCAGCATTCAGCCTCTCATGATGCCCGACGAGGAGATTTATATCCCCTATGTTTACTACTTTGCGGATCTGGCGAATTATATAGACAAGATTCTCTATCTCCAGAAAAACAAGCCTGAAGATATAGCCTTGATGCGCGAATTTGTTCCGAAGCCGAAGGGACAGAGGTACTAGGTTCTTCGGGTTTGTCGGCCGCGGCCCGGAAAAAGATTTGAGCATTTTCCGGAAAATATGTAATATTCCGCCCTATACTTTCCGGAATCCCCATGGCTCGAATAATTGACGATATCTCCCGTACATTCAACGAATTCCTCCTCCTCCCCGGGCTGACTAAAAAAGCGCATACGCCTTCTGCCGTCAGTCTGAGGACACCGCTCCAGCGCTTCAATAAAGACAATGGCCCCGGCGTCACGCTGAAAATCCCTCTTGTATCGGCCGCAATGCAGGCAGTGTCGGGGGATCAGCTTGCTGTGGCGCTGGCAAGGAAGGGAGGATGCGCGTTCATATACTGCTCTCAGCCCATTGAGCGTCAGGCTGAGATGGTCCGGCAGGTCAAAGAGCACAAGGCGGGTTTCGTAGAGTCGGATTCGAATCTTTCGCCAAAAGCAACGCTTCGCGATGCGCTTGCTCTCCGGCAGAAGACAGGGCATTCCACCATTGCAATTACAGCGGATGGCGGACTCCATTCGAAGCTTCTCGGGATTCTCACAAGCAAAGACTTCTGGGAGTTCAAGGACGATCTCGACAGTCCGGTATCTGATTTTTACACCCCGCTTGAAAGGCTCGTCCTCGCCGAAGAAGGGGTGACCCTGCAGGAAGCAACCGAAAAACTTTGGAAGTACAAGAAAGAGTGCCTGCCGGTTGTCGATAAGAAAGGTAATCTTAAAGCGCTGGTTTTCAGGCGTGATTACTTTGATCACAAGTCGAATCCCGATGAACTCACCGACAGAGAAAAGAGGCTTTTTGTCGGAGCTGCTCTCAACACGGTCGACTACGCCGTGCGCGCAAAGGCCCTGATTGAAGCGGGCGTGGACTGCCTCTGCTTTGATTCATCGGACGGATACACGGAGTGGCAGGCTGACGCTGCGAAACACATAAGGAAGACCTGCGGAAACGATATTATTCTTGGCGGGGGTAACGTCGTAACTGCCGAAGCCTTCCGCTATCTTGTGGAGGAGGCGGAACTTGATTTCGTCAAAGTCGGCATTGGCGGCGGTTCGATCTGCATAACCCGCGAGCAGAAAGGAATAGGCCGGGGCCAGGCATCGGCCCTCATTGATGTGGTCGAGGAACGGGACCGGTACTTTAAGGAGACCGGAACCTATATCCCGGTGTGCTCGGATGGCGCAATCAACAACGATACGCATATCATCATCGCCCTGGCTCTCGGCGCTGATTTCCTTATGATGGGGAAATATTTCGCGATGGCTGAAGAAAGCCCGACAAAGAAGTTCGTTTACAAAGACAGGCTCTACAAACCGTACTGGGGTGAAGGAGCAAACCGCGCGCGGAACTGGCAGAGGTACAAACAGTCGGAGCGTCAGGATCTGATCTTCGAAGAGGGTGTCGATGCTTTCGTGCCATACGCAGGCCCTCTTGCACACAAGCTCGACATATCGCTTGCGAAGGTCAAGGCAACGATGTGCAATCTTGGCGTCCTGAACGTTCGTGAGCTTCATGAAAATGCCGTGCTGACCAGAGTTTCCGAACTTACGATTTCTGAGGGCGGTACATCCACAGTCGAGCAGCTGGACCGGATAGGTGAGCAGTCATAGCATTTACAGAGCAGCGGGCGGGATTATCCTGGCTTCAGGCTCGCCCAGGCGGAAAGAACTCCTGTCGGATCTCGGTATCGATCTGAAAATAGAAGTTCCAGGCCACTCCGAGGAAGTTCTGGCGGGGGAAGCAGCAGCTGCGTATGCCGCAAGGGTTGCGAAAGAAAAAGCGGAGATCGTCGCGGCAAAATATCCTGACGCCTGGGTCATCGGCGCCGACACCACTGTCGTGCTTGGCGGTATCATTTATGGAAAGCCCGAGAGCCCTGCCGATGCAAAACGGATGCTTTTGGAACTGCAGGGAACTGTCCATCCGGTCGTAGTGGATTTGCAGTAATCAATAAAAGCCGGTCAATTGAGCATATCGAGGTGCACTCTACTGATGTTGAAATGCGCCGTGTGTCGGAAAAAGAAGCGGAAGCCTATGCTGCATGCGGAGAGCCTGTGGACAAGGCAGGGGGTTACGCGATTCAGGAAAAGGGCGGCGCGTTTGTTTCAAGGATAAGCGGCTCCTTCAGCAATGTGATTGGACTTGAACTTTCTGCGCTGGTGAAGGTTCTGCTTGACCTGGGGGCCATTACTCCGGCGCCTTCGGGCAACCGGCCGGAGAAATAGCAGTAAATCGATCGAGACATCGTCCGTAAAACTTCCATGCCGGATCGTATAAGGGGCAGCGAAATGTAATCTTTGAGCCCCGGTTATTGTTTATTTGGAGGTTGTTATGGCTTTTCCTTTGCCAAATCCCGCGACGAAAATATCCGGAGCTCCTGGCGACTCGGCCGGCATTACCAACGTTGCCGGGGCCCGACTCCCCGGATTCTCTCAGAAAGTTCTGAACGCAATGCAGCGCCTGGACAAGAGACTTGATACGCTGCGGCAACAGGCGGCCGCAGGGCGCATAGAACCAGAATTGAAAGAAGAAGTGCTGATGGATCTCGCTGCCGTTAAGCCCGCGCTGCAGAGGTCTCCAAGTGTCGACGCCCGCATAGACGCTTCATACAGAAGCCTCGATGCTCTCGCGTCGCCTCTCAGGGATCTGCCAAAGAACGGCCGCTACAAACCCGCTCAGATTGATCTGAAGACGATAACGCAGACAGCCGATGCTGATCTGGAACTTGTGCGGGGCTTCGTTTAAGCCTCACCAGGGCAGTCCTGTCTGAACGGCCTGCGATCTCGATATGGTTTGAATTCGACAGCAAGACAGTAATTCCCCTTTGATTTATTTCATCCGCCGATATAGTGTCGGCGGATGAAAAATATCCTCATTCAGCTCTCAGCCATTTTTGCTGTTTTGACCACTGCGTATGCAGAGCCGCCCCGCCCGGTCATAGGTATTGTGGGTCCGCTATCAGGACAGCTTGCCTTTATGGGGGAAGGGATTCGGAAGGGGATGATGAGCAGTAAAGAACTCACTTCTTCATATTCTTTAATCTTTGAGGACAGCAAGGGGAGCGGTACCGATGCGGTGAGTGCCTTCAGGAAACTCGTTGATGTACAGCATCCTGCGCTGGTCCTGGTTGCAGGCGCCGGCGCTGAGCAGATATCACACATTGTGACATCTGTAGGTCCTCCTGTGGTTTTTACAATTGCATCCGCTTCTGGACTTGCGGATGCCGGTAAAGGCGCTTTCCGGTATTTCACTAACGCTGATGTGGATGCTCCTGTTCTTGCCGTCCATGCATTCAAAACGCGCGGGTTCAGGAAAATGGCGATAGTGAACCTTCAGGATCGTTTCTGCATTGATTACGCGCGCGTCTTTGCCGGACAGTTTGAAAAGGAAGGTGGAAAGATTGTCGCTCAGGAAACATTTAACCATGGGGACAATGACATCCGTGCGCAGCTTCTGCGTATCAAGAATGCTTCGCCGGATGCCTTGTATCTTGTGGGTCTCGACTTTCAGATTATCGGGCTTGCTGCCCAGGTAAGACAGCTTGGCCTGAAGCAGCCCCTGCTTGCCATTGGCACAATCGCAACGCGCGAGGCAATAGATAAAGCAGGCGGACTCTTTGAAGGAGTTGAAGTCACTGCATTCTGCACAGATGGCCCCGATCCTGAATTCGTAAAAACCTTCAAGGCGGCAAATAACGGCGCTGCTCCTGATTTTTTTGCTGAGCTTGGGGCAGACCTTGCAGAAATCGTTTTGAAAGCAAAAGGGAAGGATGCGAAATCATTTGCTGACGGACTTAGATCCCCCGGTTCAATGGATTTAAATGCAGGAAAAGTAACGGCTGACCCGTCAGGAGAAATGATAATCCCGGCTTGTGTGAAGAAGATTACAGGAGGGAGAATGTTTAATCTTTCGACCGGAAAATACTCTGATTATTGATCCGGACTCCACCTCCATTTGATCTGCATTATGTTCGGCCTTTTAACCGGATGGACTGGTAATCCCGGCTTTCGCATTGTTGATGTGACGATAATGCCGGTCATCAGCATTCTGACAGTCGTGGGAATGAGGAGGCCTGGTCCTGCATCAGGGGTCGTCGCTTCCCGCATGTTCATTTCTTTTATCTCTCAGGGGGCCCGGACTTTTCTCTGCAGCGGGATTACCCTGCACTGCCATTCTGGGCGGCTGGCCCGGCAATCTGCTCCTTCAATCCGTCAGCCAAAGGGGATCTGTGACCTCAACTGTGTAAATGGCGAGCGGGCAAGGAACCCGCCCGAGATTCTCCGGTGCTCGGCCGGGGGGTTAAAAAGGGGGGTAAGCCTATGGAGCGTTCTCTGGTACGTTCAACTTATGAAACGGAAAAGGGACGCAAAGATGGACAACACTGACGAGATAATCAACACGACTGAAACAAATGCAGCAGAGCTTCTTTTGAACTTACACTGACATCTACTTACCAGGCGTCTTCTCTGCCGGTTGATCTGCTCCTCCCGGCAGATGAGGCGCAGAAGCTGCTGCCATAACCCCCACGGCAAACTGCTCAGGAGATAAATCATCCGCCTGCCCGAGTTCATCAAGAATAGCGCCGAATGCAAGAGTTGCTCTGTATCCAGCATGTACCTCGGGCGAATCTCCCTTCTTAATCGAATCAAAAGCCTTGATGACGTCTCCTTCTTCTATGAACCCCCTCCCTGCAGCTACCGCAATCCGGGCTGCCTCTGCGGAAAGCTCATGTGAGAATTCGCGGACAATCCGAGCCAGATCGTCTTTCTCATACATCTCTCCTGCTGTTACAAAATGATCATTGGGCCATCTGCCGTAGTAATCCACTGCGTCTGCAGCTGCTTCAGAAAATCCCTTGATACTTTCCACAGCAGCTGCTCCCGAATTCATTCCCTTGAGGGTCGGCATGCCATTACGGCTCGAGGTCACACCAATGAGAATCTGTTCTGGCCTGATTCTGTTGAGCTGCTGCTTCTGATCCATAGTCGCTATGGCAAAGCCATCAGTAAAGTATTCTCCCAGAATTGCCAGGTATTCGTCAGCTACTCCTGCCCTTGAAAGGTGCTCTTCGATAATTTTTCGGAAGTCATCCCGTGGGAAAAATGGCTCGCCTGCCTGCACTGATTTTATTGCCTCGACCCTCAAGCGCACAAACTCGGGGTCATCTGCAGCACTCTGATAGAAGGGCATGAGCTTTTCCTGCGTCTGTTTAATGAAAGCTTTAATAGTCGGGAAATCACACCCTGTAGGGCTCTCAAAAGGAAGATGCGACAGACTGTCAAGAACAGCGAAAGCCTCTTCATATTCTCCGAGTACGCAGTACCCGGCAGAGGCTGACTTAATGTCGCGAATCCGACCTTCGAGGGCTTCGAATATCCGATCAGGAGATTCGGTTTCTGAAAGAAACTGAAGCGCTTCTTCATATCTGTAAAACGACTGAGCAAGGAAACCATCCACAAGCGGTTTGAGTCCGCAATCACGCCTCCCTGTTACCCTGTGTCTATTACCAAGCAGCTCGCGCAGTTGATGAAGATCGGGAAGGCCTTTGCGCATTTCAGGAGGGATCTCCACTTCTCTCAGGACATCGACAAACGTCTCTGCTGCCCCAGCCGGACTCTCGTGTAAGGGATCCATGCATCCTCCTTCTGCTCGTTTGATACGGACAAAGACTATTACAGGAGGGGCAGCTAAGCAAAAAGATAATTAAGCAGGGAAGATTCAAGGTGTAAACGGACAGGGCCTTCTAACGGCAGGTTCACAAACAATATTGAACCGCGATCTTCCATACGCAGGATCTGACATCTAAGGGTCTCAAAATGCCATTGAAGATTGTCTCGAATTAATCTGAAGTGCTCAAAGATCTCCTGTTTAATTGATAACCTCCTCGGTGATTCCCGGATACGCGTTCCTGAACGCATGGAATATTTTCGAGAGAAGGATAATGCGGCAGTTTCGAAAAATTTCGCCAATTCAATTAACTGCCGGCATTCACGAAGCGGCTTCTTCATTCGCCTGACAGCATGGTCATTTCGATTGCCCCCTGTGGGCAGACCAGACTGCAAAGCGAGCAGCCATCGCAAAGCTCATGGTCAAAGACTGCGCGCTTTCCCTCGAGCCTGACTGCACCGTAGCCGCCATCACTGCAGGAGCTTACACAGCGGCCGCATCCAATGCAGAGATCTTCCCGGGCGGGCCGGGGCCGGGATTTTGTTTTGCGATCAAGTTTCTTATGTGCGGTCAGTTTTGCGAGAGTGCGGCCGCGCATGCTGCCGACAGAGCCGATATTCTTTCGCTCCATGTATGAACGGAGTCCTCGAAGCATTGGCTGCACAATCGAAAATCCATCCCACATAACAGCGGTGCAAACTTGAACGACAGTAGCACCGACAAGTATATACTCTATTGCATCTTCAAAATTCGAAATGCCGCCGATTCCATGAATCGGCAAATCCACCGCCGAAGCAATCTGCGATACGACCCGAAGACCGATCGGCTTGACCGCCGGACCGGAATATCCTCCATAAGTGGAGAATGAGGCAACATCCGGAAGAGGGTTGAAGTTCTCAATATTCACACCCAGAAGGCATTGGACGGTATTGATGGCGGAAATTGCATCTGCTTTTCCTTCCGCAGCCGCTTTTGCAATATGCCCGATTTCAGTGACGTTAGGCGTGAGCTTGACTATCACAGGAATACCGGTTTGTTCCTTAACACCTTTTGTGATTTCGCGCACAAGATCCGCATTCTGTCCAATTGCAGCTCCAATATGCTTTTCAGGCATTCCGTGAGGGCACGAAAAATTCAGCTCAAGAGCATCAGCACCGGCTTTTTCAAAAGTGAGCGCAATTCTCTGCCAGCTCGAAATCATTGGATCCGCCATTATGCTGGCAATCAGGATTTTCGAGGGGTAATGACGTTTCAGGGAACGGATTTCCTCTATCCAGTAAGAAGTGTTTCGTTTGCTCAAGAGCTCGATATTTTCAAAACCGATGAGGGAGTTTTTCCGGTTTTTCAATGCCGCGAATCTTGGGGAGAGGTCCTCTATCACCATGTCATCAGGCGTGATAGTCTTTGTCACAGCAGCTCCCCACCCGGCATCAAAGGCACGACGAATCATTTCTCCGCTTGCCGTGGGCGGACCTGAGGCGAGAACGAAAGGATTTTCAAAAGTCAAAGAACCGTGACGGACTGAAAGCAGATCATCGGGAGTTCCCATAGTGAATTGCCTTTTTCCTGAGAGTATGCGGCGAAAGAGGGTCAGATAGAAAGAGAAATTCGAGCTTCTCGTTAGTAAACAATCGACATCACGACAGAAATCAAGCCGCCTTTTGACAACTCTGTTTTCGAGAATGACCTCCCCATGCACATTCCCGCCATCAGATCGCCCTTGATAGACCGACTGCCTGCACAACATTGTCGTATCCGTCTTCTCCTGCCCATGTTTCCGGGGGGAGGCCGGCCCTTCTTTAATGACTCAATGAAATCGGGGGAGGATCACTGAGCAACTTACCCCTTCCCCGGCAGGCGAGGAAGCCGCTGTTGTACTGAAATTGATGTCATTTGAGTTCCTTGCCGCCTTTGTATAATTTAATCTGATGGGCAGGAATTCGATGAAGCAGAGACTATCGGCGATCGAAAAAAAGATCGCCGCAGCCCGAGCGCGCAGTCCCCGCTCTTCTCCAGTCGTCCGCCTTCTTGCCGTTTCAAAGCACCAGCCTGTGGAAAAAATGCGGTATCTCGAAAGCATCCTTCTGGAACGGGGCGACGTGCCGTATTTCGGGGAAAGTTACGTTCAGGAGCTTCGCGAGAAACGCCCCGTCATGGAACAGAGCCGGTTCCATCTGATTGGACGGCTCCAGAAAAACAAAGTCAGGGATGCCGTGCGTTATGCTGATCTCATTGAATCAGTCGATTCACTGGAGCTTGCCGCAAAAATCAATGATGAGGCGCTGAAGCAGGGCAGAAAAATCGACATCTTTGTGGAGGTAAATATCTCCAACGATGAGCAGAAGGCCGGATTCGATCAGTCCCGGGCGGGAGACTTTGTGGCAAAGATTGCCGCATCTTTCTCCTGTCTGAGTATAAAAGGTCTGATGACGGTGCTCATGCTTTACGGCGACGAGGAAGCCTCGAGAAGAGATTATGCAATGCTTCGTGAGCTGCGTGACGGCCTTATGACCGACGGGCGTATGCGTGATGTGCTTAAAACCGATTCGCTTGAACTGAGCATGGGGATGTCGGATGATTACGATGTCGCAGTTGAAGAAGGAGCAACTGAAGTGCGAATCGGCACCGCGCTTTTTGGGCCGAGATGAGAGGGATCTTTTGGTATCTGGAGCAATCATATGTTAATCATCGGAAACTTCTTATTCGCCATTGCCATGGTCTTTCAAGTGATCTTCACTTTCCTGACATGGCTGATAGTCATCCAGGCCCTGCTCTCCTGGGTGAACCCGGATCCATACAATCCAATTGTCCGGATTCTTCACGCATCAACTGCTCCGATCTACCGATTCACGAGGAAAATCCTCCCCGGGACGGTATACGGCCAGATAGACTTCAGCCCGATGATTGTGCTCGTCGCACTGATATTCCTCAGCTATTTTCTTCCGCAGCTTCTTATCGAATATGCGGGATGGTTCAAGGCTGGTTCTTTGCCGCCAAATCTGTAAACTTGACTAAAATCCCATTCGTGATTAGCTGGTTCCTTATTGAACAAATAAGAGGTTTGTGTTGCGCGCCTTGTGCAGCGTTTTTTGGAGGCAAAAAAGTAGTATAAATGGCCATTTACGAGTATGAATGCCCCGTGTGCGGGCAGTTTGAAGTGTTCCAGAGGATGTCCGAACCTCCTCTCAGTGCGTGTCCTCAATGCGCAAAGAACGGAAAAGAAAGCAGAGTCCAGAGGCTTATTTCAGCGTCGGCTTTCGTATTAAAAGGCGGCGGCTGGTACAAGACTGATTACGCTTCGAGTTCCAGTTCGAGTTCAAACGGCCATCACCATTCTCATTCTAAGCCGGCGGAAGGCAGCCCGGACACAGAAGGCGGTAAAAAAGAAGAATCAAAGCCGGAGAGCAAAAGCAGCGAAACAAAGACCGCGACCGCATCTGCTGATTAGTCGTCGCCCTGTTTATTATCCTCGTGTCCCTGTTTTTCGGATGGCCCGCTCAATGAGCTCCCTCCTGCCGTCAAAGCCTGGACAGCCCGTCCTTTCCGGATAAGCGCCCCTGCTTCCTCGAAGTTGAGCGTCTGATCCCCGTCTGATGTCGCTTTCTCCGGTTCCGGATGCACTTCAAAAAGCAGTCCATCGGCGCCTGCTACAATCGCCGCAAGACCGGTCGGTTCGACAAAGCGCCGGATTCCTGTGCCGTGAGACGGGTCGACGATGACAGGGAGATGACTTTTCTCTTTAAGAAGCGGGATTGCGTTAATGTCGAGAGTATTCCGGTATGAAGTCTCGAAGCTCCGGATCCCCCGTTCACACAGAAGAATCTTTTCGTTTCCGTTCGAGAATACATACTCGGCGGACTGCAGAAGCTCGTCGATTGTTCCGGATATGCCCCGCTTTATCAGCACCGGCTTGTCGACCTTTCCAAGCTCGGCGAGGAGATTGAAATTCTGTGAGTTGCGGGCCCCAACCTGATATATGTCCACAAAGGGATACATTTCCTCTATCTGGGAAATTTCGAGCACCTCGGAAATTACCTTCATCCTGAATTTGGACGCCTCCGCATGAAGACACTTCAGAGCGTCGATGCCTCCGCCCCGGAACGCATAAGGAGACGTGCGCGGCTTGAACGCGCCGCCTCTGACTATCTGAACTCCCTGATCGTGCAGGAATTCAACTATTCGTGCCGTTACGCGTTCTTCCTCTATCGAGCACGGTCCCGCTATGAACTGGACACACCCAGCCTGAACTTTCACGTCGTCTCCGAGATCGATGACAGTCGGAGACACCTTCCACTTTTTCGACACGAGCTTGTACGCGTCCGACACCTGATGAACATCGCGGACACCCGGCATGTGTCCTATCCTTCTTATGTCAATCTCGCGGGCGCCGATTGCAATTAGATAGTGGCCGGTATGAGTGCGAACCTCGGTGGTCCTGTACCGCTCGGACGAAAGAAGCGCTTCGACACCGTGCTTCTGAGCGGAGGATATGGAAAGATCAAGGGTGATAATCATTCTCGAATGCCTGCCACGAATTGCCGCGCTGCAGTGCGCACATCCTTCGCGCCGCCGACGGCCTTTATGAACGCACTGCCGATTACCGCGCCTGAAAGCGCAGTGCATACCTCCTCAAAGGCTTTCCGATCGGAAATCCCGAATCCCACAAGCACAGGGTTGGTGAGACCAAGGCCCGCGAGCCTCCTGAAATAGGCCCTTCTTGTTTCGTTTACATTGAGGGTCGCGCCTGTAATTGCGGATGAGGATACAGCGTAAAGAAATCCCTTCGAGAGAGAGTCAAGCATACGTACTCTTTCATCCGGAGTAAGCGGGGTCACAAGGAAGATGACGGTTATGCCCGTCTTTTCCGCGAGAGGTTTCACCTGTTCGAGATATTCTTCAGGCGGCAGGTCGGGAAGTATCACACCGTCAACTCCGACCCTTTCCGCATCCTTGAAAAAGCGTGCGATCCCGTACTGAAGCACCGGGTTGATGTATCCCATAAGCACAACAGGAATCTTCACCCGCGGTCTGCACACAGCCAGCTGCCCGAAAAGAACTTCAAGAGACATGCCGTTTTTCAGAGCCTGCATGCTGCTATCCTGGATTACAGGGCCGTCCGCCACAGGATCGGAAAAAGGCATGCCGATCTCTACGAGGTCGACACCCGCTGAATCGAGCGCTTCGAGAATTTCCGGAGTGTCATCAAGCGAAGGATATCCGGCCGTAAAAAAAACAGAGAGAACGTTTTTTTTCTTTCTGCGGAAAAGTTCATCAATGCGGTTCATGTCAAAGTCCTCTCTCTTCAATGCTCTTAATGTATGCAGCCATGTCCTTGTCGCCTCTCCCTGAGATATTCACCACAACCGTATCGCCCGGGCGGGCTTCCAGCTTTTCAAGACAGGCAACGGCATGCGCCGACTCGAGAGCCGGAATTATCCCTTCGAGCCGGGAGAGCAGAAACGCTCCCTCAAGCGCATCGTCGTCAGTAACACTCGTGTATTTTACTCTTCCTGTCCTCGCGAGATGGGAGTGCTGCGGCCCGACTCCCGGGTAGTCGAGACCCGCGGAGAGAGAGTGCGCCTCCTCGACCTGCCCGTCTTTTGTCTGAAGCAGAAGCGTTCTGCTTCCATGAAGAATTCCCGGAGTTCCAAGCGCAATCGTGGCAGCGGACTTTCCGCTCGAAATGCCGTGACCGGCGGCCTCGATTCCCACCAGCTTTACCGACGTGTCGTAAAGGAAGGGATGGAATATCCCCATTGAATTGCTTCCGCCGCCTACGCATGCAAGAACGTAGTCGGGAAGCTCGCGCCCTTCTTTCTTCAGGAGCTGTTCCCTGACTTCCCGGCCTGTCACCTCCTGAAATCTCCTGACCATATCGGGGAACGGGTGTGGGCCTACTACAGAGCCTATGATGTAGTGGGTTGAGTCCGCGTTTGCAATCCAGTCGCGCATCGCTTCGTTTGTCGCGTCCTTAAGTGTCTGCGAACCGGAATAAACAGGTACGACAGAGGCGCCAAGCATCCTCATGCGCATGACGTTCGGGTTCTGTCTTTCGACATCGACAGCTCCCATGTAGACAACGCACTCAAGTCCCTTCAGTGCGCATACGGTGGCAGTCGCCACGCCGTGCTGGCCCGCACCGGTCTCGGCGATGATCCGCTTCTTGCCGAGTCGCTTCGCAAGAAGTATCTGTCCAATCGTGTTGTTTATCTTGTGCGCGCCGGTGTGAAGAAGGTCTTCCCTTTTCAGGTAAACCTTGAAACCGTACTTTGCCGAGAGGCGTTCAGCATGAAAGAGAGGCGTGGGTCTTCCGGCATATTCGGAAAGAAGTCCCTGAAATTCGGCCTGAAAGCCGGGATCCGCGATTATGGAGAGATACCTTTTCTGCAGCTCTTCTATGTTGGGCTGAAGCATTTCTGGGATGAATGCTCCTCCAAACTCTCCAAAATAGCCTCTGGAATCGGAATCATAATTCATTGTCGAACTCCTTCGATAAAACTCTGCACAAGCGCTCCGTCCTTTAATCCCGGGGCGCGCTCGAGCTTTGTGCTTGCGTCCACTCCCGCCATTCGCGGCTGCGTTGCGGCGAGCTTCCGTATATCCTTCAACTGCGAAACTCCGAGTCCGCCCGCAAGAAAGAATGGTGTTGCGCCTTCATATGAAGTCAGGCGCCGCCAGTCGAAAATTTTCCCGCTTCCGCCTTCCGGAGCATCGAACAGAAAATAGTCGCAGAAACGGGAATGCGGGGCTGTTTCCTGGAAGTCGAATGAGTCGTCGACCTGGAAGGCTTTGATGATAATCAGGCGCGGAGCCGATACGCGGAGTTCAGCGCAGGACTGAGCCGGTTCATTCCCGTGAAGCTGCACACCCTGAAGGTTGAACTCGTCCACGGCTTCGAGAATTTCTTCTTTCGGCGCGTTTACGAACACGCCAATCAGGTCCGGGACGATGCTCTCTTCTCTCAGTTCTTCCGGATCCAGTCGCCCCTTCACGAATCTCGGCGAATCGGGGGCGAACACAAGGCCGATAAAGTCCGGAAGCTGAGCTGCGACATCGAGGAGATTTTCGATTCCGCAAAGCCCGCAAATTTTCACTTTCAGCTCCGACAGCATGTCCTCACCTCTTTTATGAATTCCTCACACGCCGTCTCCGGGCGGGAGTGTTTCATGAACTGGCTTCCAATAAGAAAACCTGCGAAGCCGGCGTTTCTGAGAGTGATCATGTCAGCGACTGTGCTGATTCCGCTTTCAGTGACCCATATCCTGTCCTTCGGCAGAAGAGGCGCAAGATTCAGTGAGGTCTGAAGCGATATTTCGAGAGTATCGAGGTTTCTGTTGTTGACTCCGACGAGATCGACTGAATCACAGAAGTGAGACTCGAGCTCTTCCTTCGAGTGGACTTCGAGCAGTACTTCGAGGCCTGTTTCATGAGCGATTGATGCCAGGGAGGCAGCTTCCGCGGGCTCAAGGACTGCTGCGATGAGAAGTATCGCGTCAGCGCCGATGGACTTTGCTTCTATCACCTGGTAAGTGTCGATTATGAATTCCTTCCGGAGAATCGGGCAGAAATTGAATCTGCGGGCTGTTTTGAGATCGTCGGAAGACCCGCCGAAAAACCCGGAATCAGTGAGGACAGAGAGAGCTGCAGCTCCTGCCTGCATGTATCCAATGGACAGCTGCTCAACAGAGATATACTGGTTTATTACTCCTTTTGAAGGGGAGCGTCTTTTAATCTCTGCGATGATTCCGCTGGAACCAGGTCTTGTCAGGTAGTGCCGCAGCGAGACGACAGGTGTCCGGAAGTAAATGGAGTTTTCAAGCGCCTTAAAAGGGACGAGTTCTTTCTGCCGGGAAACCTCGCTCTTTTTTTTCGAAATTATTTCTTCAAGTATTGCCATCACCCCGCCAGCCTTCTGAACACCAGCATCCCTTTCCCCGCATCGAGCGCTTCGAACGCCATTGGAAGCGCTTCCTCAAGCGTGCGCTCCGGAAGGGCGCACGTGAGAGCAAGAGCGGCATTTGCAGCTGTTACCGCCCTCTGAGCCTCCGTGCCGTTTCCGGAAAGCACATTCATGAAGATCTTTCCTGCTTCTTCGACAGATCCTCCCGCAGAAAGCATCCCGGGATCCAGCCGCGGCAGCGCAAGAGACTCCGGAAGGTATGTCTGCTCGCCTGCGGTTGAAATCACCTTGAAAGCTCCTGTCAGTGAAATTTCGTCGTATCCATCCAGTGATGTTACTGTCGCAAATTTCATCTCCTCACGCTGCATCAAATACGCAAAAAGCCTCTGTGTTTCAAGGTTCATCACACCGATAAGCTGCCGCCGGGGGCGGGCGGGATTCACAAGCGGTCCAAGCAGGTTAAAAAAGGTGCGGAACCCGAGAGCGCGCCTTACAGGCCCCACATTCTTCATAGCGGGATGAAAGAAGGGGGCGTGCATGAAACATATTCCGGCTTTCTCCATATCCTGCCTGAGGGCGTCTGCGGTCTTTGGAAACCTGATGCCGAGGTGTTCAAGCACGTTGGACGAACCGCAGACTGATGAAACACCGTAATTACCGTGCTTGCCCACCTTGACACCGCAGCCCGCAACCACAAAGGCTGCGAGTGTGGAGATATTGAAAGTATCCTTCCCGTCTCCGCCGGTTCCGCACAAGTCGACAGGATCGAAATCCGAGAGGTCTATCGGCGGGGCAAGTTCGAGCATCGCCCTTCTGAATCCCGCAAGCTCGTCGACTGTAATAGCGCGTGTCCGGAAAATTCCGAGAAATGCCGCCACCTGGTGGGGGTCTGCCGTGCCGTCAGTTATGCCGTAGAGAAGCGAGTGAGCTTCTCCGGACGAGAGCGGCAGTCTGTTCGAGAGTTTCTCGAGAAGTTCTTTCATAGATCCTCCAGGAAGTTCCGCATAAGTTCTTTTCCATGCTCTGTAAGAACAGACTCGGGATGAAACTGCACACCTCTCACGTTATACGTCCTGTGCCTGAGGGCCATGATTGTTCCATCTTCGCTCTCGGCTGTTATTTTAAGGTCTGCGGGAAAGCCTTCCCTGGATATGGCCCACGAATGATATCTGCCGGTAACGAAGCTTTCAGGCAGCCCCCGGAAAACAGGATCTTCCCGGTCGCATATCTTTGTCGAAGTTCCCCTGCCGTGAACCACGGTGGTGAGGTTGTAAAGAGACGCCCCGAAACACTCTCCGATGCACTGATGGCCGAGGCACACACCAAGAATCTTCCGGGAAGGGGCGTACTGTTTTACAAGAGCAGGCATTATTCCCGCCTCGGAAGGAATACCGGGCCCGGGCGAAAGAATAATGGCTTCGTACTGCCCGGCATCGTCGAGTGTTATTTTATCGTTTCGCGCCACTTCGACATCGGTGTAGCCAAGATGCCGCACGAGATGCACCAGGTTGAAAGTGAACGAATCGTAGTTGTCGAGAACGAGAAGTCTTTTCATGGCCGTATCCTTTCCGCGAGTTCAAGGGCGCGCCTCAGAGCGGCCAGTTTGTTCCGCACTTCCTGCACCTCGGTTTCAGGCTGAGAATCAGCGACTACTCCGCCGCCGGCCTGGTAATAGAGTGTGTGGTTGTGGCTTACGAAAGAGCGGATGATTATCGCCTGATTACACCCGCCTTCAAAATCGTAAAATCCGATGCATCCGCCGTAAAGCCCTCGATGTGAGGGTTCGAATCTGTCGATCAGTTCCATCGCCATGTATTTCGGAGCACCGCTCAGCGTCCCCGCCGGAAAAGTGTCTCCAACTATCTGCACGGTCGAGGTTCCGGGTCTCAAGTTGCCGCTGACTTTGGAGACAAGGTGAATGACATGGGAATAGAAATGAGCTTCCTTGAAACGCTCGACCTCCACAGTATCGCAGTGACGGCTCAGGTCGTTTCTCGCAAGGTCCACAAGCATGACATGTTCGGCGCTTTCCTTTGGATCCGCCATGAGTTTTTCCGCTGTCGCCGCGTCGGACTGTTCGTCGCCGGTACGGCGATATGTTCCTGCAATCGGGAAGATGGAGGCCTTGCCCTTTTCAACGACGAGCTGGGCCTCCGGCGAAGAACCGAAAACACGGAAGTTTCCGTAGTCGAAATAGAAAAGATACGGGGATGGATTAATCGAACGAAGGGCGCGGTATACGTTGAAATCATCGCCCCGGAAACTCTGGGAGAACCGGCGTGAGGGAACTATCTGGAATATGTCGCCGCGCGCAATGTGTTTTTTACTCTGATTGATGACATCCAGATGTTCCTCATCGGCCATCTCCGAGAACTCGCTGCCCGAGCGTTCGAAGGGGTGCACCGCGTAATCACGGTTTCTAATCAGTGTAAGAAGAGCCTCGAGCTTCGACATTGAACTTTCGGCGCTGCTCCCGTCAACACAGTTGTGAAGAAGGAACATCTCATTCTGAAAGTGATTGACTGCGACAATATACTCGTAAAGAGAGTACGAAATAAGGGGAACCTTCGGGCCTCCGTGTTTCTTTTCCCTGAACTTTATATCTTCGAAATACTGCACCGCGTCATAAGAAGTAATTCCAAAAACTCCGTTGCGCACCAGATGAGAATCGCCTTCGTGCTCCAGAGTAAAGCTGTTTACGAAGGCCTGAAGTCTTTCCACAAGGGAGGATGTGCTGCCGTCCGGGGAACCATCAAATGTGAATGTGGCCGCAGGATTTGCGCAGATAAAGGAAAACGAATTTACGGCTGCGCGCGAGTCAGTGCTTTCGAGCAGCAGCGCGCCCGGATAAATGTCGCGAAGCCGGAGATAGGCGCTGACGGGTGTTATGGTGTCAGCGAGTTCCCTTCTGCAGCGGCAGCGGATTTTGGTCAGCGATTTCATTGAAAAAAGCCTTTATCAGACGGTTAATAAAGAGGGATTAAATATGCGGGAAGATGGGTATTCCGGGCGCTTACGCCCACCAGAAGGACCAGACGGAATTTGAAAAGACCTTGAAAATCATAGATTGATTATTGCAGGGGCATTTAAGGTTAGTCAAGGATTTCCTTTATGCTGAGAAGAGGACCTCGGAGCTGTTCACCGCGCCATCTCTCTGAACCGCCCAATTACATCCATCACCGCGCTCCGGCTCCGGAGCGGCTTTTCCAGAAACGCCTCGAGCTGATCGAGAATGTGCACAAAAGAATTCACACTCGCCCTGTCGTGCTTCTCCATATCACTGATCCCCGAATGTCCGAGAATATGCGAAAGACTCAGATACGCAGCCTTCAGTGATTCACCAGGGCCCGAAGACTCATCAAGAGCGTGAAGTCCGAGAAGAAGAGCTTCATAAACGGAGGAATCATGCGCAGATTCCTCCTTCACAAGCAGATCCACTGATTCACAGAGCATGCTTGCAAGTATTAGCTTGTCGATGTCGGCTCTAATCGTCCTGCAGCTCTGTTCCGGTTCAAACGAGGAGAGGACGGAAAGTCCCGCGGCACGTTGTCTCACTTGAAAGACACCAGAGTCAAAAATATCCACTTTCGATCCAAAGCTTTTTTTAGTTCTCTTTGCATGTTTTACAAGTATTGAGACTTTTCCCTGTGTAGGGGACATTATATGGAGCACAAGGTCCGTCTCACCGCTGTCATACTTCTGTATGACGATGCCCTTGAAATTAATGACAATTGTCGCAGCCACTTTGCTTGCAAACCTCCGTGCCGGTGATTATAGACCATTGAACAACAGGAGACATTCAACAGGAGCATTTAAGTGGCAAAATCAGAAGCCGGGAAAAACGATCAGGGAGGTGAGGAGATAAGGGACGCTGATTTTTCGCTTCTTGATGTCCCTGATACGGAAGAGGCCGAAAATTCTCAGGGCTCCGGCGATTCGACAGACGGTTCATCTGAGAAAGAGGATGAACTGGCGAATGTTAGAAGCGAGCTTCTAGAGACAAAAGACAAATATCTTCGCGTGCTTGCCGAGTTTGATAACTACAAAAAGCGAGTCCTCAAGGAACGCTCGGATCTGCTCAAATATCAGGGCGAGAATATCATACTCGACCTGCTTGAAGTTGTGGATAACCTTGAGAGGGCGCTGCAGCATGCCGATGCCGACCCGGAAAAGCTCAAAGAAGGCGTGGAACTGATTTACAGGCGTTTCCTCGATGTGCTCGGCAAATGGGAAATTCGCGGCGAATCAAGTGTTGGGAAGGCTTTCGACCCGAATACAGAGCAGGCTTTCAGCACAGTACCGATGAAGGACGTTACTGAAAGCACAGTTATTGAAGAGCTCAAGAAGCCATACTTTTACAAAGACAAGCTGCTCAGGGCGGGACAGGTGATAGTGGGCATGCCTCCCGAGTCCGCGCAGGAGTCCGGGGATGGCAGTGCAGAAGAAAAAGAGGAGTTCGACGCCTGACAGAAATAAGGCCGGGCTGTCTTGAATATTTGGATAGAGATGTTTAGCTAAGAAAGAAGGATCAGGTTTGCGGGACCCGATCCTCTAACTATTTGTTTTTATTAAAGATGTTGCGATAGGAAATTTAAAATGGCGAAGGTAATAGGCATTGATCTCGGCACAACCAACTCGTGTGTGGCCGTGATGGAAGGCGGCTCTCCGACAGTAATTGCGAACAGCGAGGGGTCGAGGACAACTCCTTCGGTGGTCGCTGTGACAGAATCCGGTGAGAGACTGGTAGGCCAGGTCGCCAGAAGGCAGGCGGTCACAAATCCTAAAAACACTATTTTTGCGGTAAAGCGTCTGATTGGACGTAAATATGATTCAGCCGAAGTCGGCAAAGCAAAGAAAGTTCTCCCCTACGAGATCACCGAATCGCAGAACGGCGACGCCTGGGTTCGCCTGAAAGGCGAGCCCAAGAGCTCGCAGGAGATCTCCGCCATGATTCTTACGAAGATGAAACAGACCGCGGAAGATTATCTCGGAGAGAAAGTGACTGATGCTGTCATAACAGTTCCTGCATATTTCGATGACGCCCAGCGCCAGGCAACAAAAGATGCAGGCCGAATCGCGGGCCTCAATGTTCTCAGGATAATCAATGAACCTACTGCCGCATCGCTCGCGTACGGTCTCGAGAAAAAGAACGAAAAGCTCATCGCAGTCTTCGACCTGGGCGGCGGCACTTTCGATATATCGATTCTTGAACTGGGAGACGGAGTCTTCGAAGTCAAGAGCACTAATGGCGATACATTTCTCGGAGGCGAGGACTTCGACCTCACGATCGTGGACTGGATTGCTGATGAATTCAGAAAGGATCAGGGGATCGATCTGAGGAACGACACGATGGCGCTTCAGCGCCTCAAGGAGGCTGCTGAGAAGGCGAAACATGAGCTTTCTACAGCGTTCGAGACAGATATCAATCTGCCGTTTATCACCGCGGACGCCTCAGGGCCGAAGCACCTCAATATGAAGATTTCCCGCGGTAAGCTCGAGTCACTGTGTTCCGCTCTTCTGGATAGACTGGTCAAGCCATGTGAAACCGCGATAAAAGATGCAGGTGTCTCCACAAGCGATATTCAGGAGGTTATCCTTGTCGGCGGAATGACAAGAATGCCCGCTGTTCAGGAACGGGTGCGGAGAATTTTCGGGGACAAGATCTCGAAGAACGTGAACCCTGATGAAGCAGTCGCGATAGGCGCTGCGGTTCAGGGCGGCGTGCTTCAGGGTGAAGTCAAAGACGTTCTTCTGCTTGATGTCACTCCGCTCAGCCTGGGTATCGAAACCTACGGCGGCGTGTTCACGAAGCTCATTGAAAAGAACACCACTATACCCACCCGCAAGGGGCAGATATTTTCGACAGCGTCCGATAATCAGCCTGCTGTTTCGATTCATGTGCTCCAGGGCGAGCGCGACATGGCGGGTGACAACAAGACACTTGGACGCTTCGAGCTTGTCGGAATTCCTCCGGCGCCAAGAGGAGTGCCGCAAATCGAAGTCACATTCGATATCGACGGAAACGGCATTGTGAATGTTTCGGCAAAGGATCTTGGAACTGGAAAGAGCCAGGCAATTCGCATCACGGCAAGTTCCGGCCTTTCGGAGCAGGAAATTCAGCTTATGGTGAAGGATGCCGAAGCCCACTCCGAGGAAGACAGGAAGAAACGAGAGCTTGTAGAAGCGCGGAATAAACTCGATACATTGATTTATTCTGCGGAGAAGGCTCTGAGCGAGTTCGGCGAAAAGCTCGGTACGGCGGAGAAAGGTTCGATTGACACGGCAATTTCCGAGGCGAAGAAAGCGCTGAACGAGACCGATATCCCGGCACTCGAACAGGCTTACGAGAAACTTACTAAAGAAACTCACAAGCTTTCGGAAGAGATGTACAAGAAGGCATCTGCTGAAGGCGGGGCGGCAGGCGGCGATGGACATGGAGCATACACCGAAGGTGCGGCTTCAGGCGGGAGTTCAAGCCAGGGTGGTCCGGATGTAGTGGATGCGGATTTTGAAGAAGTAAGGGATAATAAATGACAAAACGGAGGTGTTTTGACTCCGTTTTGTCATCCTGAGCGAAACGCCGCAGGAGTGGAGCGAAGGATCTCACATTGTGCCCGGGAAGTTCTCAATGCCATCAGACAAGCGCGATTACTATGACGTCCTTGGAGTCTCAAAGAATGCGAGTCTTGACGAGATAAAAAAGGCTTACCGCAAGCTCGCGCTGCAGTGCCATCCCGACAAGAATCCAGGAAACAAAGAAGCTGAAGAAAAGTTCAAGGAAGCATCTGAGGCGTATTCTGTGCTGAGTGATGCCGAGAATCGAGCCAAATATGATCAGTTCGGACACGCTGCCTTCGAGCAGGGTGGAGGATTCAGCGGTTTCAGCGGGTTTGAAGATATATTCAGCGATATTTTCAGTTCGTTCTTTGGCGGTGGACCAATGGGCGGCGGCGGACGGAGCGGCCGGATGCGCAGCGGCCGGGACCTGCGGTATGACCTTGAAATTTCATTTGAAGAGGCTGTATTTGGCGGTGAGAAGGAGATTCAGGTTCGCCGCAAAGTGGTGTGCAAAGAATGTCAGGGCAGCAGGTGCGCCCCTGGAAGCAGCCCGGAAACGTGCAGGCAGTGCGGCGGGCATGGCCAGGTGCAGATGTCACAAGGCTTCTTCTCCATAACAAGAACCTGTCCTGTATGTCAGGGAGAAGGACAGATGGTGCGTTCCCCGTGCGGTGCATGTTCAGGGAGTGGTTTTCAGACAGCCGAAAGCAAGCTTACGGTAAAGATTCCAGCCGGAATAGATCAAGGTCAGCGGCTTAAACTTCGCGGAGAAGGCGAACCTGGAATGGTGGGAGGGCCAAACGGAGATCTTTATGTGCAGATTTCCGTACGTCCTCACAAGATATTCGAGCGGCAGGAGAGTGAGCTTATCTGCGAGGTCCCGGTTTCATACTGTACTGCGGTGATTGGGGGCGAGATTCAGGTACCGACTCTCGAAGGTTTGGATAAACTCAAAGTACCTGCGGGCACTCAATCAGGGAAAGTTTTCCGTATGCGCGGCAAAGGGGTTCATGTCATTGGTTCGAACAGGAGGGGAGATCTCCATGTACGGGTGGTGATCAACGTTCCCAGGAAAGTTTCTGAGAATTACAGAGAAGCGCTTCGACGACTTTCGGAAATTGAAGAAGCAGAAGGGAGCGCGGCTAAAGGGTTTCTGGACAGGGTGAAGGAGATGTTCACATGAGCCGGCGCCGCAACATCCTGCGCATATCAGAGTAACCCGCTTCCCAGCCGGGACCTCCTGTCCCGCTGAGTTCTTTTGAGGATGGATCAGATCGCAAGGCACGGTTCCTGCAGTACCCTGTATGCATCGGCAGGGACCTGGACTGGAAGACACAGGTGACGGAGTACGCAGAGAGCCGAGTAAGTCCCTCCGGGCTTTCTGCGTATTCCTTTTTCCTTCCCGGGCTTTTTAGTTATTGTTGAATTATGCGGAAGAAATAATACGGATTCACGCTGAATTAGCTTTTGACGAAAGTGGCAATAGCCGGAGTATTGAGCGCCATCGCACTTCCGCAGCACAGCAGCTATCGAGGCAAGGCGTTCGACGCAGCTGCGAAACCCTTCTGCCGAACATGGATCCGATTCCCCCGGAATAAACTTGGCAATTACAGCAGACAGCGCAACTTTCACAGGCATTGCTTCGCACTCGAAAGGGACTGGTGAAGTGTTTAACTGGCCGCCGCCGCCTTGACGATTTGCGGCCCGGCTGAAAGCATGGTGTCATGTCTTTCCTGTCCCGAGCGTCATGCCTGCCGGAACATTTCGGAAGAGATCCGCAGCATTAGGTTTCTTTGTCGTCAGAAGACAGATTTGCTGAACCAATACTCGACCGGGGAGCGATCTTAAGATAAATGCTTCACGGTTTGCACCATGTTTGATTCCCGACTGATTGCCCTGTTCGTAGTAATGATGGTCAGTGTCTCTTTCTCAGAGTGTTTTGCGGCGGAGAAGAAATCGCAGTCAAAGGCGGCCTCGTCTGAAGCGTTGTTTGTCATTCGGGGCGCGGTCTACCACGGAAACCTCTCCCGCGAGCGTCTGAGCAAAATGCTTCGGACGGTGTCATTGCCTTCCACCCCGAAAGCTCCGAAATTCCTCTCATTGTGAACGGCCCGTTCACTGGATTATGATCTTCTGAGTCACCACAGGCGTGGCTGAGAATAAAATGGAGTCATTGCCCATGTTCCCCACTCTAACGCGTCTTCCAGCGACGCTCGTCGTTGCGGTTCTTTTTCTCCAGGCATGCTCGACTGCCCCGTTGCGTGATGTTCTTTTCGGCGCCGAAGCGCCTTCCTCGAGAACGGAAGCTGGAGTCGCACCGGAACGGGTGAAGAAGGAAAGTGCGCCCTGGAACCTCTGGTCATATGGACGTCTTGTTGACGGCTCCCGCGCAAAAGACAAGGGGATGCTGCACGCGGATTCTCTGCACGATAAGGGGGATCTGAAAAAAGCGCTGGATGAATACCAGCGGGTGATTAAGAAGAGACTCACACCGGTCGAGAGGGAAAGCGCAGGTGTCCGTGTTGCAGGCACTCAGCTGATGCTCGGGAATTCAAAGGATGCTCTCACAACTGTCAGCAGGGTCTATGGAGGGAAGGGCATAGACCAGGTACATCCCTTTTTCGCGGTTATTCTCGCATATGCGTATGCGCAGCAGAACGATCTGAACCAGAGTGTCGCCTGGTTCGTCCAGTTCGAGAAAGGCATGGGCAGCAGGGATGAATACCGTCAGACTGCCGGAAACGGAATCAGGAAAGTTTTACGTAATGCTTCCCCTGAGAGTTTCGAATCGCTTTCAACTGCCTGGGCCGGAGATTCGCTTGCGGGTCCGCTTATTGGTGAGGAGCGGAAGCTCAGAGCCCGTGGACTGGCACCCGGAGTGTCGGCGGAAGTTGCTGTCGTTCCCCCGGCAGAGGGGACTCAAATGGCAGCGGTGCCGGGTGAGGGAGGATCTCTCAAAGCCGGAATTCTCCTCCCGCTATCGGGTGAGAATGCTTCATTTGGAAAGAAGACGAAGGAAGGCATCAATCTCGCCGTGAACGCGAACAATTACGGGAATATCATTCAGTTGATTGACAAAGACACAGGATCTGGCACCCCGCAGACAGAAGAGGCGGTATCATCGCTCGCGCTTACAGACGGAGCACACATGGTGATTGGTCCTCTGCTGAGTTCACAGGCGCCTGTCGCCGCGGAAGCAGCACGGCTTCGCGGAATGCCGATGATTACTTTCTCGAAAAGCAACAGTTTCATTCCAGGCGGTGGTGTTTACAGGCTGGGTGCAACCAGCCGAAGCCAGATGGAATCGCTTGTCGATGCAGCCGTTAACCAGGGGGGAATGACGCGCCTTGCCCTGGTTTATCCGGAAACTCCAGCGGGAAACGAATTCGCGGATGAATTTCGTCGGGCTCTCAGGGCGGTGAATCTGGAGCCGGTCTTTGACAGGGCGTACAC
>CAYQVO010000002.1:173446-199391 GCA_964421085.1 uncultured Bdellovibrionales bacterium
TGCGGAAGAAGCGGCAAATGCCGACCCGCAGGGCATCTTTTTTCCGGATAATATAGCGACAGCGTCGCGATTTTTCATGAATCTTCCGGAACCAGTCCGAGGCAGGATAAGTCCGCTTGGTACCGCGTTCTGGGATGAGAGCAGGCAGCTCAAGAATTCGGCCACGGCACTCGACGGCGCTATATTTCCGACAGTGTTCTTCGCGCAGAGCGGCAATCCGGCTGTCCGGCAGTTTGTCGAAAGCTACCGTTCAACCTACAACGCCGCTCCTGATCTTCTTTCTGCGCAGGGATTCGACGCTGCGATGCTCATGATTACTGTCGCACAGACCAGCGCAAGGGATCGTATGAGCATACAGGGCGCTCTTGAATCGATCGGTTCCTACAGCGGACTTACCGGAACGCTTTCTGTACTTCCTTCGGGAGAGATTCAGAGGAAATACGTCGTAATGGTTTTCTCGAAGGGAAGACTGTCCGAACTTTCTTCAAATGCCGCAATGCTCCATGAGCTGCAGAAAAGGAGAGAAATATTCCGGACCCAGCCGTCCTCCGAGACACCTTACGTAATCCGCTCGAACTAAAAATCAAACGGCGTATTTAATGTGTATTTTCGGCTGAATAGCAGTCCAGCGTCTCGTTTGCCCAGGCGCCGGAGAATCAAAAAAATGGCTCGTTTTCGCGGCTTAGCTCATCTTATAAATGCAGGCAAAGTGTTTTTTTATTGTTAGAAGGGATCGCATGGCGAGGATGGCGAAATCCACAAAGCAGGACACCCGGATTTCCAGAGAGAGCCGGAAAAAACCTGAAGAGATGGTGGAGTATGACATTCCCGAAGAGCTTCCGGTTGTTCCTGTAAAAGATCTTGTCCCGTTTCCTTCTGTCATGATGTCGCTCCTCATAGGGAGACCGGGCAGTCTGAAAGCCGTGAATCTGTCGCAGAAAACAGATGACCTTGTTTTCGTTGTCGCGCAGAGAAACGAAATTGAAGACCCGGCCGCAAAGGACCTTTATGAAACAGGTGTGGTAGCTCACATACTCAAGGTTCTCACCCCGAAGGAAGAGGGCACTAAAATTCTCATTCAGGGTCTTGTGCGTGCGCACGCTTGCGCAATGAGACGCAGCCAGGGCGCCCTTATCGCAAAGATAAGACCTGTTGCGCCGCAGAACGGCGTGAAAGGGGCGAAGAAAATAAATGAAATAGTTGCCCGTGTACGCCAGAATCTGCAGCTTCTTGTCGAACATGAATCGCTGCCCGAAGAAATACTCGTCGTGACGGAGCAAATTGATGACCCGGCCGTATTTGCAGATGTAATTCTCGCTCACTACCGGCTCGCCGTGGACGCTGCGCAGAACCTTCTCGAAGAGAGCGATCCAATGCGACGTCTCTTGATTACCGATTCGCTTATTCAGGAAGACGTGAACCGTTTTCTCGTGAGCGAGCAGATACGTGATAAAGCCCGCGAAGAACTCAGCAAGGATCAGCGCGAATATTACCTCAGAGAGCAGATAAAACAGATCCAGAAAGAGCTTGGAGAAGAGGGAGCCGGAAGCGAAGATTTGACCCAGCTGAGGCGGGCTATAGAGGGCAGGAAGATGCCGAGACCTGCCTTCGTGGAATCGATGAAGCAGCTGCAGAGGCTGGAACATATGGGCCAGGAATCGAGCGAGTATGCGCTTCTCCGCACTTATCTTGACTGGATGGTGGAGCTTCCTTGGAGTGTCCGGACAAGAGACCGGGTCGACTTGAAGGCGGCATCCAAAATGCTCGAGGAGGATCATTTCGGACTTGAGCGCGCGAAATCGAGAATTCTCGAATACCTGAGCGTGCGGAAACTCAAACCTGACTCAAAGGGCTCGATTCTCTGCTTTGTCGGCCCTCCCGGTGTTGGAAAAACGTCGCTCGGCCGATCGATAGCGAGGGCGTTGAACAGAAGGTTTTTCCGGATGTCGCTTGGTGGAGTGCGTGATGAAGCTGAAATCAGAGGGCATCGGCGCACCTATGTCGGAGCTCTTCCCGGCAGAATACTTCAGGGGGTCAAGCAGGCCGGAAGCAGGAACTCCGTCTTTGTTCTTGACGAACTCGACAAGGTGGGAGCTGATTTCCGCGGAGATCCGTCATCGGCGCTTCTTGAGGTTCTCGATCCCGAGCAGAACAGAATGTTCCGGGATCACTATCTGAATGTCGACTTCGATCTCTCCGAAACAATCTTCATTGCGACCGCGAACACAGTCGACACGATTCCGGACGCACTTCTCGACAGGCTTGAAGTAATAGATATCCAGGGCTACACGAATGAAGAGAAGCTCGAAATTGCGAAGAAGTTCCTTATTCCGAAGCAGCTTCTCGAGAACGGGCTCAAGGGGAAAAACATGACGTTCCCTGACAAGCTCCTTCTCTTTCTCATAGACAGGTACACGCGGGAAAGCGGAGTCCGAAACCTGGAGCGGGAAATCGGGTCCATCTGCCGCAAGGTGGCGCGCGAGTTTGCAGAGAGCGGAAAGCTTGTCAGAGTAATAACGAAAGCGCGTCTTGAAGAATTTCTGGGACCAACGAGATACGATCCCGATACGACGGAAAAACGCCCGGCAGTAGGGCTTGCGCGAGGGCTTGCATGGACGGTTACCGGCGGTGAACTTTTGCCCGTTGAAGCGTCGATAGCGCGCGGAAAAGGCGCTTTGAGTCTCACGGGACACCTGGGGCAGATCATGCAGGAGTCTGCTCAGGCCGCGGTCTTTTATGCAAGAGCGAACGCCGAGCATCTCGGTCTTGATCCCGATTTTCACGAAAAGTACGACATTCATATCCATGCACCGGGAGGGTCTATTCCAAAGGACGGGCCTTCCGCGGGCATTACGATTGCCGCTGCGCTTGTTTCAGCTCTTTCTAACAAGAAGATTCGAAGCGATGTGTCGATGACAGGCGAGATTACCCTCCGTGGAAATGTGCTCGCAATCGGAGGCATCAAAGAAAAGGCGCTGGCAGCTCTCAGGTACAATATTCCTGTCGTCATCATTCCTCACGAGAACATGAAGGATCTCGATGATATTCCCGACGAACAGCGCAGGCAGATAGATTTTATTCCTGTCAAGCATATCGGCGAGGTGTTTGACGTTATCTTCGACGATGATGCGGGGTTCCGCCGAAAACGGCGCAGGCGGAATCATAACGGCGGGAAAAGGAAGAAAGTTTCGACATCCGGGGCATCGTCAACGTTCAGGAGAAGAGCGTTTTCGCGACGGTGCTGACTGCGCCGTGCGCAGTCATTGCGGGCTCCCTGCGGGCAAGCCCGGCCTGGACAGGCTCAAACCAGAGGAGCGCGGCAATCCTTACCCCCGGCTCTGTGCAGGAAACTCCTCCCCGACGCATTCGGGATCAAGATCGTTCACCAGTGCCAGTGTGAAATCCTCGATATTTTCCAGGGGAACTGCAGTGCGTGACTGTGCATCCACGCTCTGATGCAGAGAAACTTCCCTGCGGACCCGGTGGAAACAGGCCTTGAGCTTCCCCATCTCGGGATCGTCCAGACATCCCTGAATCTTTTTTCTCCGATCTTCAATTTCCGATTTGATCTGAACAAGCATGAAATAGTACCTCTGTTTATCAGAAGGCAGGGGCGCGAGCCTTGTTGATGTCCCGGAGTCCATCAACCGCTCAATAGGAAGAAGCGAAGAATGAATGAAGTCCCCGAGCATCTGAAACTCCCTGTCCATCCTGGCAAGGAGCATGCACGCCGAGAGATGTGCCATCCGCCTGTTGTTAATTCGGAGATATCGGTACGCAAGGGCCATCACTGCGGCGCCTCCAGCAAGGAGAATGCATGCGTATAAAGCGCTCAGAGCAGGAAGAAGCACGATGACAAGGTAAATTATTCCGAAAACCGCAAGCGCGGCAGCTTCACTGGCTTTCAGAGATTCGCGGTCTGGAAATTTGGTATCAGCAAGGCGGGAGACCTGGGATCTGGCTGGAGGACGCGGCCCTTCATGCTTTGGCACCTCATAAGCTGTCGCGTCCAGAGCAGTGTCGCCCACCATCCGAATTCTTCTCCTTGAACCCGTAATATATCACAAAGCGCGCTCTAGAGTAGTGCCGGATTGATGGTTCGAAACACTTCAGGCCCGCTTCAGCAGATTTTCAACCCGCTTGAGCAGAATCTTGCGCTGAATAGTCTTTTCGCAGTAATCATCGGCGCCGAGATCAAGGAGTTCATACTCTTTCTGAACATCGGAAACCACTGTGAGCATCAGTACCGGCAGTCTGGTAAACTTTCCGCTTGTGCGAATCTTCCTGACAAGCTGGCCACCGTCCATTCGCGGCATCATCAGGTCGGAAATGATAATGTCAGGTTCCATCTCTTCGAGTTTCTCCAGGGCCTCCACGCCATCAGATGCCACTGCGACATCATATCCGGCACCCCTGAAGAGCATTTCCAGTATGCTTCGCTGGTCGGCGTCGTCTTCGGCAATCAGAATGAGGCGCTTGTCCCGGACGATCTTTTCGTTCAGATCAAGAACAGGTTCATCAAGGGGAAGCGGAATCACATCGGGATTTTTCGCGAGGGCCTGGTTTCCAGTCACAGGCCGCTGAGCCTTCTGGGATACGAAGAAGTCGTCAGGCAGGGCAAGGGGTTTTTCACTGGAACTCTTACGGCCCGCTTCGTGGTGAATATGCTTAAGATACACTTCGGGGAGAACCTTGACGCCGTTGTAGAGGGCTTCCAGTGAAGTGATTCCATGGTTCACTTTTTCAAGGCCATCCTCAAAAAGTGAGACTGCACCCTGTTTGTACGCAAAGTCGACGAGTCCCGAATGAGTGGGACTGGAACTCAGAATCTGGTCCAGCTCAGTCCCGCCTCTGATAAAACTCCGGATGCCAGTCAATCCCTCGTATCCTGAATGGCCGCACTTCGTGCATCCGCGGCCGATACGGAAAGCACCGTGAAGCTTGTTTCTGAGAACAGGATGCAGGTGAGACACCACAGACGGATCAATTGCTGCTTCTCTGGCGCATGAAGCGCATATCTTTCTGACCAGCGCGTAACAGAGCGAACCAAGAAGAGGAATTTTCTCAAAATCAGCTCCTGCCTCTTTTGTCCTGAGGATGGCGTCCGCCGGATCGTCCGCTCTCATGCAGACGACGTTGAGCCTGTCCACCGGAAGCTGGGCCGGCGATCGAAGGTCCATGATGATATTCACATCGTTGAAGCCGGCGAGGCATCTTACGACTCCAAGCGCCACGTTCAGACCATCAGTTGTCGGGGACGAGAGCAGGAATATTCCGTGTTTTAAATCGAGAGCTTCCAGAAGAGACTGCCGCTCTTCCTGGTAGAAGCATTCCAGCGCCTGCTTGACTGGAACAATGCTGAATTCCGAAAGACTGATATGCGTACTGCCGTTAAGTCTCAGGCTTTTCGACACGTCGAATTTTATTATTGTCTGCTCAAGACGCACAGAAGCTTTGAATTTCCATGCAGCCTCACCTTCTGAGGGTCTTGCATCCTGCGTCCATAAAGGAGCGTAATGATCATAGAACCATAGGCAGAGAGGTTTGATGAGAGCAGCATCGAGGGGGCAAGTTTTCAGCTCGCTTCTGTTCTTGAGGACAGCGGCCCGGATCTGCGAAGAACCCGATGTGAACGTAATCGAATCAGCGTCGGCCTGAATCGCCTCCTTGAAGAGCTCTTCAAGTGACTTGTTCAAAGACTGGTCTTCTCTGCCGCCGGCGTCTGCCATCACTCGTGCCTCGCTGATAGTGCATCCGGTAAGTTCATAAAATGCGGGCTCCTGCAGCTTCAGATCCCCCTTCACGCACGGATACGGGGGATAGTGCCGCGAGAACAGCGCAAAAATTCATCGGACGCAGCCACTAGTATATTGATACTGTTATAGATGATGGAGAGGGGGTTCAGGAGCCGCAAAGTTAACTGAATTTGTCTTGAAAGCGGTTGCATGACAGCCCGGGGTCATCGCACCATATAGGAATAGCTAACTTTTTGATTTCATTCCCTATTGCAATGCATCGAGGAATAGTATGATGACGCTGGAAACCGTCTCTTGATATTAACGGCTTTTGAAAAACTTCCCTTATAACGATTCCAGCCTCATTTGAGATTATTGTCCGGCATTTTGGTGAAAAGAATTATCGTCTGGATATTTGTTTTATCTGCACTTGGAGCAGGAATTTACATAGGTCTTTCCGCCGAAGGGTACGCCCGCAAAGGACTTTTCGATCTTCTGGACGGAGAGATTAAAGCATCTACCCCATGCCATCTCGAGGTTGGTTCGCTTCAAGTGTCGCTTCTTCAGCTCAAGGCCGATGCGAAAGACGCGGCGATGGTATGCGACGGGAAGCGGAAGATGATCGTGAAGAAAATTCACGCATCGTTCAGCCTGGCGAAAATCTTCGAGCACGCGTTTCCTCTCAATCTCGATCTGATTGACGGACAGGTCGACGGGGTCACCCCGGACAGCGAGACATTCAAGTTCATATATTATCTCGCCGAGCCCATCCCGCCGGAACGCGACCGTCCCGACAGATGGCGCGTCAAGCTGATGAACATGAATGTGAGCGGTATTTCATTCGTTCAGAATTTCGACGGCAATTATGTTCACGGAGAGGGTGGATATCTCTCGTTCCGGAAAGGCGAACACGACGTGATCACCATGATCCCCGGTTTCAAGAGGCTCTATCTTCAGAAGGAAGGAGAGAAGATCGCCGAGATCGGAGAACTTCAGGCAAAGATAATCAGCGGAGAAGACCGGACAGAGATTGATCAGATCCGTCTCGCGCACGACAGGATCTGGGCGGAGATTAAAGGGGAATATGTCGATAAGACGGACGTGATTGACGCCAAGGCCGGCTACCAGCTTACCACTTCATATCTTCAGCTTCCTGACTGGCTGAGCGGCATGATACAGGGTCGTGCGTCTTTGAGCGGGGACATCGACAGTCCTGTTCTCGAAGGTTCCCTGATGTGTCCGCTCGAGATTTCATATCCGGGAATCCCTGCTCAGAGATTCCCCGGATTGTCCGCTTCTTATAGAGTCTCCCGCGGCACTGCGGGAGCCAAAGTCGAGGTTCTCTCTCTGAAGGCGGATAATGAGAACCTCAAAGTGCACGGAGAAAGAGCCCTTGAACTGGAAGGGGGAAAGATTCTCGGAAAAATCGATATATCGATGCAATCGCTTGAAATCGGGGAAAGCCGCATCCGGAATATTTCAGGCGCTCTTGGTATGAGCGGCGAAGTTGCGAAGCCTGTCCTTCAGTTCGCGGGAGATGCCGGAGAGATTCAGCAGGGAGAAGACCTCCGAATCGAAAATATATCGTTCAACTCGAGACTTTCCGGTTCCGAGCTCGACGTGTCAGCCTCTCACCAGGGAGCAGAGGGACGGGTAGAAGCGGCCGGAAAGCTATTGTTTCCTGAAGGGTCGGACGTAGTTCTGCAGGATGGAAAAATAACCGCTGTGGATTACGCATTGGGGTCGGGCAGTACAACTGTAAAGATGAATGGCGAGGCTCTTGCTTCCGGTCCTCTCGAGGTTGAGGGCCTGAAGGTGAAGGGTAAGGGAGTAATTGAGATTCCAGGCTTTGAGAAAGAAAATGCTCTGCAGGCGGAACTGACCGCGCAGGAGGGGGACGCAGCTCTCAACCTCCGTGACAGACAGTCGCTTCTCACGGCAGCGTTGAAGCTTGACGACTTCATGGTAAAAAAACAGGGAGATCTCCAGGTGCTTGTCAAGCGGCAGGCTCTGGACCCGCTCCTCCCCGGCGATTCCTGCATTGATGTGGCAGGAGAATTCAAATACGCGTTCCCGCTTGACGACCCGCGCGGGGGTTCGGGAACAATAGCGCTCTCTTCGCTTTCTGCAGGGTGCGGAGAACGCAGAGTGGAGGGCTCTGTGCCTGCTCTGCTGCCGGTGAAAGAGGGAAGCATCGGTTTTTCGAAATTTGTGCTCAGGTCGGGAAAGACGTCACTGGATGTCGACGGAGAGATATCCATCGAGACGGGGTTCAACCTCACGGCGGGAGGTTCGATCGATCTGGATGTATTTCTCCCGTTTGTGCCCACTTTTGACGATCTCGGAGGGCGTGTCGACATTCATGCGGGAGTGGAGGGTCCTGTTAATGCCCCTCTTCTCCACGGTAATGCTTCTCTGTTGGGGGGGTATTTTTCAATCGCTTCGGAAAGCCTGGCGGCTGCTTCCATACGCGGTTCCGTTGATCTCCAGGGTGAAAGGCTTGTGCTCTCGGACTTGAAAGGAGAGATGAACGGCGGGGATTTCGAAATAGGAGGGTACATCGTGCCGATGGCGCCCGAGAATTCCGAACTCTCGCTCAAATTCGACAAGGTGGTCTTCGAGCCTGTCGGCGACCTGATAGTAATACTGTCGGGAGACCTCAGGGCAGGCGCTGGTGAGTCGGGCGCCGGTTTCGTGAGGGGTTTAATTGAAATAGAAAGCGCCGAATACCAGAAAAATATCGACATCAGAGGAATGCTCGCGCTTTTCACCGATGCGGTATTTGGTCGAAAAGAGATGTATGAAGCAACCGCGCGCCGCTCCGGTGATCTTGCGCTTGATCTGAAGGTGATCGGAAAGCGCAATATGTTCATCTTCACCAACTGGTTCGGTGCGGAACTGGCCGCCGATGTTTCCGTGACGGGAAGTGTTGCCGACCCCGAACTCAAGGGCGGTATTTCAGTGTTGAGCGGGTGGCTCGGTTTTAGAAGCCGGCGGTTTGTGGTGAATGAAGGAAGGCTTATATTCGAGCCGCCGTCTCCGGTCCCCTATATCGATCTTGTCGCCGAGACAAAACTTTATTCGGCAGTCGGAAACCCGGTGACCGTTGTGCTTGAATCGCGCGGCCCTGTGACGAATCCCGTTATTGAACTTGCATCGGATCAGGGCCTTGCTCAGCAGGACATATTCACGCTGCTTGCGACAGGGCAGGGCGCGCAGAATCCGACTGTTGTTGATTCCATCGGGCGTTCACTCGAGCCGGGCACAGGCGTCGATCTTGCTTCGTTTATACCGTTCCTTCCTGTTCCTGGTTTTCTGAGTGAACTGACGAGAATTGACAACTTCTACGTCGAGCCGGAACTTGATCCGGCAACGGGTCTCGTCGAACCGGTGGCGATAGCAACGAAGAATCTTACGAACAGATTTACTGCCATAGGTGAAATCGGACTTGGAGAGACCAGGTCGAGGTCGCGGGCAAGTCTCGTATACGACCTCACACCAAGACTCAATATCGCCGGCATTCTTGACGCCGGCAACCCGAATCAGAAGACCTCTGCCGGTGTGGATCTCAGGTACACTGTGTATTCCCGGCTCGGTCAGGCAGTAAAAATAAAAATCGAAGGGAACAGGTACGAAAGCGGGACGGAGCTCATAAAAGCGCTCAAGCTGAATGAAGCAGTGAGCATAACAGAGGAAAACCTCCAGGAAATCGCCGACTCGATGAAGAATTACTACCACCAGGAAGGCTTCAGGGAAGCAGAAGTTTCCGCCGAGTGCAGCGAAGAAAAAGAGGGGACCTGCGCAAAAGTGACGTTCAGGATCGACGAAGGCCGGAGGTTTGAAGTCGAAGGAGTTGTATTCGATAGAGCTGATATCGAGCTTGCGCTCGGTGAGAAGCTGCCGACCATCGAAAAGGGGAATCCGGCCACTGCCGCTTACCTTGAGGAATACAGAGTAAGCCTGGTCAATGCGCTCAGAAATGAAGGTTACATCTCGGCGAGAATCGAGACACATTATGCGCCGGGAACCCTGCCCGGGAAGGTTTTCATGGCGGTCACAAGCTTCGTGGGAAAACCCGTGACCTTTGTCTTTCAAGGCAATACGCGTTTCACGCCGAAAGAATTTCTGGACACCATCAATCTTTTCAACCGGCGAATTTCATTCGGCCGGAATACGCCTAATCTTCTCGTTGAAAACATGACGCTCCTTTACAGGCGCGCAGGGTATCTGAATGCGGCGATTTCAAAGGACGAAAAGGAGGATCCGGAAACGGGCCGGATAATCTACACAATCCGGATTGATGAAGGAAGGAAGATACCGGTCGCCAGGGTGATGATTGAAGGGAACACTTCGTTCAGCGAGGATGCGATCAAGAGCGCCGTTGAGGAGAATCTGGGTGACAATGCGTACCAGGATATGTTCACCCCCGATTACGCCGTTTCTGAAAATATCCAGTCTCATGCTGATTCGTTGAGGTCATGGTATGCCGCGCAGGGTTATCCTCAAGCTTCGGTGGAGACCCGGATTGAGAACTCTGACGGAGGGGATGAAGTGAACATCCGTTACATCGTCAACGAAGGGGTATCAAAGAGGCGGGACTGGATACATATTTACGACGCACCGCAGGATGTAGTTCTCCCCGAGAAACCTGAAGTGCCATATTCGCTCGAGAAGGCCGATCAGTACATGCGGGAGATGACCCTGGCTTTTAATGATGCAGCCTACATGTCTCCTGTATTCAAAATCACACAGGTTTCCGATGACTCTCCGATGGAAGTCAAAATCATTCCGGGAGAGAAGACCTATGTTGCGCAGATCGATATTACAGGAAATATCCGCGTTCCAGATTCATCCGTACTGGACAGTCTGAATATTCATCCAGGTGATCCGTGGAGTCCCCGGAAAATACAGGAAAACAAGCTCAGGCTTTTGAGGCTCGGGCTTTTCTCCAAGGTCGAAATCTCGGAGGAGGAAGTTTCTCCGGTGAAAAGGAAGCTTTTGTTCAGGGTGAAAGAACGCCCCATGCAGGAACTGCAGGTTGGAACGGGTCTTAACTCGGAATATGGACTTCATTTCTTTACTGAAGGGACCGACCGCGAGCTTTTCGCCGATGGGCGCTCGTTGTCGCTTCGTGTGGATGCCTATTATGATTCGGTGAGCACGCGAATAAGCCAGGGCAGCGCGAACCTGAGGTACCTCGATCCTGCTTTCCTTTATTCCAGTTTCAGTTTTGCCGAAGATATCGGCTACATCAAGCAGCAGCTGAATACAATGGAATATGATCTGGACAGGGTTTCCCTTTCAACGTCTTTCTACAGGGTGGCATCGAGCGGGCTTACCTTCTCGGCGGGGCATACGATCTTCCAGGACAACCTCAGCGATGTGTCTCCCGGTTCGATTATAAGCCCGCTCGACTTCGGAGTTGTGACGCTGAGTTCTCTCGGGTCGACATTGAGGTATGATCAACGCGACTCTGCTCTGATACCGAAAAAAGGATATCTTCTAACTCTGGATTCAACCCTGTCTTCCGATACCATCGGTTCTGACGCGAACTATATCGCGGCAAGTGGAAGAGCGTCCTGGCTTGTGCCGCTGCCGATTCTGAACAACCGGTTCGGACTGGCGTTTGCGACACGAATTGGATCTGCATGGACGTTCGATGGCACGAGCGAGGTGCCGATAACTCAGAGGTATTACGCGGGTGGACGGACGTCAGTGCGCGGTTTCCGTGAAAATAAACTTGGTCCGACGGGGATTTCCGGAAGCGTAATCGGCGGCGATTTCCTTTCAGTCAGCAATGCCCAGCTCAATTATTTCGTGACTGAATCGTTGTCGGTTCATACCTTCCTGGATATGGGTAATGTGTTTCTGAAGGAGCGTGGTGTCGACCTTGGCGACCTGAGGAAGGGCGCGGGGTTTGGTGCTGAGTATTTTTCGCCTATCGGACCTATTGGAATTGATCTTGGCTTCCCGATTGACCGCGAGCCGGGAGAGAGCACTTACCGTTTTTATTTTACGGTCGGGACGCTTTTCTGAGTCTGCGGCAAAACCAGAAGGAGCCGTGCTTCACGCAGATTTCGCTGAAATATCAACGAGTTGGCCCTCGAATTATTTAAAGCTCTGAATTTTCGAGAGCCTTTGGCCGTTTGACTGCATCAAATTAAATTAGAGGGATGGAAGCTTCGTTTTCGGTTTAGAGCTCACTTGAGACAACTCAAGGGAACGAGAGGTGAGAAGAAGATGGAACCGATTATTATTATCACGGATGACGCTGCAGATATAAGAATAGACGAAGTTGCGGAAGCACTTCGCCGCATTGATCTCCAGGAGCCGTCACGCGGCACCATGATTGATGCTCTTGAGCTTGCAGGCAATAACGAACGGACGACTTTGATCTGCGCCGCTTCCGAAATGTCCGCAGGTGAAACGGCAAGTCTTGCGAAAGATATTGCGGCAACGGGCTCAGGACTTGTTCTTGTGTGTCCGTGCGCAGATCCTGAGCTGCTTGACCCATCAGAACTTACCGTCGAAGCTCTGATTTCTTCCATCACGCAGAAATCTTTCAACTTTGTTCCCATGCTCTCTGTGCCGTCGTCATTGATTGACGAAATACCGAAAGATCGACTGATATCCAGAGGCGCTCTTGCTGTTTACGCGATGATTGCCGCGCTCGGGAGCGGCGAGGAAATCAGCGTGATTTCAAACAACCGCGCACAGGCGGCTCCGGCCGTCATTCTGGAGAATGATGAGATCGCAAGTCTGATCAGGTTCGCAGTAGCTGAATGCAACATCGAAGAGCTATATCCGAATCACGCGTGGAAAGAACATGAAAAGGAGAGCCTCTCATCATGCTACCATTCGCTTGCCGCGATATTCATGCGGCTTGGAGACTTTGATGCCGCGCGCGAGTGCCTGAACATAAGCGAGCAGTTCGAGGACAGCCCGAGGCTTCTTGCTCTCAGGGGCATAATTGCAGCCGCTCAGGGACGGGCGCTCGAGGCTGTCGCGAATATGGTTTCAAGTCTTCAGCAGTATGAAGGAAGAAAGAAAAATGACGGCGAGCATTACCTCACATTTACGCCCAGTGACCTCGAAACGATCAATACGGATCTGAAAGACGGTCTCGATGCTCTCAACAGACGGGATAACGAAAAAGCCTTCGAGTATTTTTCAAAAGCGATATTCAACTTCGACAGTTTCTATCGCGAGGCTGGAATTGCGGGACTGATGAAAGCTGTGTAAAAAATCAACAGCCTTTTCAACGGGCAATTTGCCTTTCGCTGAACTTGCCGGATAATTCAATTTAAAAGCGGAAAAATCTCCTGAAGTTACACAACTTCTCTGAGACAATGCGGGATTTGCCTCAAGCTATGCATGACTGCATAATGTATTGTTATGTTCCCGTATTTTAAAAGAAAAAGTCTCTTCATCGCCGTGATAATCGCGGTCCTTGCTGCAGCCGCTTTCGTCACAGATGTTGTTTTAAAGCAAACCAGCGCGCGTCCCTCTTCTGTCGTGCTCATAATAGTGGACACTCTTGGCGCAAAGCACATCGGCTTTCTTAACAACAGCGTGAACCCCACTCCTGCTATCGACAGGATGGCGCTGGAAGGGTTCGCTTTTTCCCGCGCGTATTCCCCCTGCTCGTGGACGAAGCCATCTATAACTTCCGTCCTGACCTCGCGGCTGCCATCGTCGCATGGCGTTGAGGCTGTAGGCAGCGTGATCCCTCAGTCAATTCCCACACTTGCTGAACGGCTGAAGGAAAACGGCTTCCGGACTGCCGCATTTGTAAGTCATACAATGCTTCGGGGAAAGCACGGATTTGGGCGGGGGTTTGAGTCTTACAGGATCATTCGTAAAGGGCCGGTAAACGACGCGATTTCGTCCGGAATGGTCACCGCCGCCGCCGTCAAATGGCTGGATGGGCTGACGGCAGAGGGAAGAGAACCGCAGAGGTTTTTTCTTATGCTCCATTACTTCGACCCGCACTTCAACTACAAGCATCATCCGGATTTCGACATGACAAAGGGTTATGACGGCCCTTTGAAGGATATAAAAAGCGTCAGCCAGCTGCGTACAATGATCCCTCAGATGCAGCCGGCTGATGTGCAGTATATGGTGAACCTTTATCGCGAGGAGATTGCTTATACGGACTTCCACATAGGAAGGCTTCTCGAGCACATTAAAAAACTGAACCTGGAGAAAGATGTGCTGGTGGTTTTTACGGCAGATCACGGAGAAGAGTTCCTCGAGCGGGACTGGATTGGTCATGGGCGTCATCTGTACGATGAGCTGATTCATGTTCCACTGATATTCCGGCATTCGTCAATCAGGGGCGGAAAGCTCTGTGATACTCCGGTTTCCACTCTCGATGTCGCTCCCACTATTCTCGACTTTCTCGATCTTTCAGAAGGGTGGAAGACAGATGGGCAGTCACTGGCAAGGGTGCTTGAAACGGGTTCGAACCCCGAAGGAGGGCGCGACATTATCAGTGAGCTTGATTTTGAAAGCCGTGAAGAGAGGAGGAATTCTCATAAGACTTCGGTGATTCGCAGTCAGTGGAAGCTCATCCACGACAGGGACGATGGCGCCTTTGAGCTTTATAATCTTATCGACGATCCATCTGAGCGAAGCAATCTCATTGACAAAGCCGCTCCTGCTGAACTGGAAATTATGCGTGAAAGCATAAAGCGTGTGGAAAAGGCGAGGGTAGAGACCTCCCCGCGCGAGCGGACGGACCTCGATCCAAAAGAGGTCGAGAGACTTAGAAGTCTTGGGTATCTGTAAAAAAGGGGACGGTTCCTATTTTCGCCGCGAAAATAGGAACCGTCCCCTTTTTTACATAATCACATCCGCGCTGTCGGCTGCGCCAAAGGACTGTGTAACCTCATCCTCTTCAATCAACTGCTTTCGAACGGCAATACGCCCTGAACGGATAAACTCGAGAATCGGCGCCGTCTTGAAGCTGCTGAATAGCTCCTGAATCTCCTCTTCCGTGCCCGTTTTCTCTATAACCAGAGCTTCGGCATCGATTGAAACGATGCTCGCGCCGTGGCGCACGGCATGACTTGCCGCAAACTGTCGCGCGCGGGCATCGGGGGTGCCGATACGAAAGAAGGCAATTTCCTTGTAAATCAGCTGCGAATTCTCGCTGACCTTCACCTTGAGCACCTCGACAATCCTGCGAAGCTGGCGACCGACAAGGTGCGCAAGTTCCAGCCGGCAGTTCACCACAATTGTGAATCTCGACACGCCTTCGGTTTCCGTGTGGGAAACCGTGAGACTCTCGATATTTATTTTCCTCCGGGTAAAAAGCGCGATTACTCTGTGCAGAACACCCGGGCTGTTTTCCGAGAAAATCGAAAAAGTGCACTCAGTCTTTTCACTATGTCGGTCCATTTCAGTACTCCACCCTTGATTAACTCTTTGCAAACGCCGATCTTTCAAGCTTCATCTCGTCAATCGAAGCTCCTGCCGGGAACATCGGGAAAACATTCGCTTCCGCCTCGACAATCACTTCAAGAACCCGCGCTTCCCTGCCGGCAGCGAATCTTTCGATTGCCGCGTGCAGGTTGTCGCGACTATCAACTGTTTCGGCGGTGATTCCATACGCTTCGCATATCTTCTGAAAGTCCGGATTCTTCATCGAAACATTCGAATACCTCTTTCCGAAGAAGAGATGCTGCCATTGCCTCACCATTCCGAGGAAGGAATTATTGAGAACAATGACCTTCAATGGAATCCCCTCCTGCATCACCGTTCCCAGTTCCTGAATCGTCATCTGAAAACCGCCGTCGCCGACAACCGCGATGACCTCTCTGTCCGGCGCGGCGAATTTAGCGCCTATTGCGGCGGGAAGAGCGTAGCCCATGGTGCCCAGTCCGCCCGAGGTGATGTAGCTGTTTGAGCGGACAGTGCGGCAGTAGCGCGCGCTGCACATCTGGTTCTGTCCCACATCGCCGACAATAATCGCCTCTCCCCGGCAGGTGTCGGACAGGATTCTCAGAACTTCTCCCATTCTTATATGGTCACCGTTTCCCGGGTGACAGTCTTTATTTATAACGCGCTCCTCTTCGACCTTTCTCAGCTCTTCGAATTCGCCGAGCCAGAGGGTATGCTTTCTTTCATCGAGAAGGGGCAAAAGCTTTTCAAGAGCCTCCTTTGCATGTGCGACTATCGACACGCTTGTCCGCACGTTCTTTCCGTGTTCCGCTGCGTCGACATCAATGTGAATTATCTTCGCGTTTGGAGCGTACGTCTTCGGGTTTCCCGTAACTCGGTCGTCGAAACGCATTCCTGCGGCAATAATAAGATCGGCCCGATTTGTCAGCATGTTTGGCGCATAGTTTCCGTGCATACCGACCATTCCGGCATAAAGTGGATGACTGGAAGGAAAGCCCGAAAGGCCGAGAAGAGTGCTTGTCACGGGAATTCCGCTTTTTTCCGCAACAGCCAGAAGGGCCTCTTCAGCTTCCGAGATGATTACGCCATGGCCCGCAATCAGGAGCGGCTTGTTTGCGGCATTCATAAGCCCGGCAGCTTCGGCGAGTTTCGCTTCATCAACCTTCGGAAAATACCGCTCAGGCCTGGGGTCTACATAGGGTTCGAACACAAAGTCGCTGCGCCGCTCTATCTGGGCGTTCCTTGTGATATCGATAAGGACAGGCCCGGGTCTTCCAGAACGGGCGACATGAAATGCCTTTGCTATCGCATAAGGAATCTCTTCAGCCTCAGTCACCTGATGATTCCATTTTGTGATTGGAATCGTGATGCTTATGATATCCGTCTCCTGAAAAGCGTCTGTGCCGAGAAGAGAGCTGCCGACCTGTCCGGTGATGCAGACAATCGGGATTGAATCGAGCATTGCATCCGCAATTCCCGTAACAAGATTGGTCGCGCCCGGACCGGAAGTGGCAATGCAGACGCCGACACCTCTCGATATCCTCGCATACCCTTCCGCAGCGTGCGCCGCTCCCTGTTCGTGCCGCACAAGCACATGGTGAAGCTTTCCTTCCACTGCACGGAGCGCATCGTAAAGAGGAATCACCGCGCCTCCGGGATATCCAAAAACAACCTTCACTCCCTCATTTATGAGGGACTGAACGATTGCTTCCGAACCGCTCATCATTTCATTTTCACTCATTTTCCATCCCCTTTGTATGAACCTGCAATTTCCGCCGGCATTACCGCTCCGGTATCCGCCGATGAAACAAAATATGCGTAACGGGCAAGCCATCCCGTGCGCACTTTCGGCGTGAAAGGCGGAAGCATGTTGATGCGGGCGGCGATTTCTTCGGCGGAGAGTTTCACCTCTATAGAGCGCTTTGCGATATCAACCTCAATTATATCTCCATCCTTCAGAGCGGCAATTGGCCCTCGTGCGGCTGCCTCGGGAGAAACGTGTCCGATTGAAAGTCCGCGGGTGGCGCCCGAGAAACGGCCGTCAGTAAGAAGACACACTTTCTCTCCAAGGCCCATTCCTGAAATGACCGAAGTCGGCGTCAGCATTTCCTGCATCCCGGGTCCTCCTGCGGGGCCTTCATACCGGATCACTACGACATCTCCTTCCTTTATCCCGCCTGAGAGTATGGCAGTCGTTGCTTCTTCCATCGAATCGAATACCCGGGCTGTTCCGGTAAAGTGGTGGATCGAAGCGGCTACTCCCGCAGATTTCACGACGGCGCCCTTTGGAGCAAGATTGCCGGTGAGGACCGCGAGGCCCCCTTCTTTGGAGTAAGGGTTCTCGTCAAAGCGACGAATGACTTCGCCGTCCGGGGCGGAAGCTTCCTGAGTATTCTGAGCGATTGTCTTTCCGGTGACAGTGATGCAGTTCGGATTGAGAAGCCCGGCCCGCCACAGCTCCTTCATGATTGCCGATATTCCTCCGCAGCGATCCACATCTTCCATGTGATACGCAGAAGATGGAGCGACTTTGCAGATGCAGGGAACTTTCCGTGATATTTCGTCGATTCGCCTGATTGGATAGTCGACTTTTGCTTCATATGCGGCCGCAAGCGTATGAAGGATTGTGTTTGTGGAGCCGCCCATTCCCATGTCGAGTGTGAGGGCGTTGTCGATCGATTCCGCAGTCACGATATCGCGCGGTTTAATATCCTTTTCCACAAGTTCAAGAATGCGCTTCCCCGCTTCTTTAAGGAGAGTCTCACGCTCCGGATCAATCGCCAGAACCGTACCGTTTCCCGGCAGCGCCATACCGAGAGCTTCGAGAAGACAGTTCATGGAGTTGGCGGTAAACATACCCGCGCATGAACCGCATCCGGGGCATGCATAACGCTCCATCTCTTCGAGGGCGGCTTCATTGATCTGTCCGCTTTTCAGTTTTCCGACACCTTCAAAAACCGTCATGAGGTCAATTGCATTGCCGGTCGACGGAAGGACGCCGGCCTTCATGGGTCCGCCGGAAACGAAAATCGTCGGAATATTGCAGCGGAGGGCGCCCATGAGCATCCCCGGGACGATCTTGTCGCAGTTGGGGATGCAGACCATTCCGTCAAAACAGTGGCCTTTGAGCATCGTTTCGATGCAGTCGGCGATAAGCTCGCGCGAGGCGAGGGAATATTTCATGCCGGCATGACCCATTGCAATTCCGTCATCGACGCCAATCGCATTGAACTCGAACGGGACGCCTCCCGCAGCCCGTACAGCTTCTTTGACTTTTCGGCCGAATTCCTGGAGATGCACATGCCCGGGGATTATGTCCGTATAAGAATTCGCTACAGCGATGAAGGGCTTGTCAAAATCTTCTTCGCGGACGCCCGTGGCTCTCAAAAGCGACCTGTGCGGCGCTCTCTCCGCCCCTTTCTTGATTCTGTCGGATATATATGTTCTTCCCATAAATGTTCTCCAAAATGACGCGGCAGATTCAACAAAAAAACCCCCGCTCCTTTTTCAGAGGTGCGGGGGTTTTCTTCAACCGATCCCTGATTGCAAGTCAGGAGGTCCCGCACCTCATGCGGAGCACAAGCACCACACTGATAAGGATGAGGTTTAGACCCTTCGGCGAAATCATCTCTTTTAATTTCCAAAGAACCACGCAGCCGGCATGATTTTTAGATGCTTTTGAATACCGTACAGGAGCCGGAATTGATAGTCAACCGGGCAAGGTCGAAGATGTTCGCAGAGATAGAACGGGTTTTCCGGGGGAGGCAGGTGGGGGGATTTACCGCATTCCCGAAAACCTCTACAATTTTCCCGCATATTAAAGGCGCTCTATGCATCGTTATACAGTGAGAAGCGGCATCATCATTATTACCGGATACCGGTGCGGGCCGCCTCTTCAGGAAACGAGGTGGTGTGCTTGAGGAAAGCCCCCGCACCGAAAAAGGTCGCGGGGGCTTTTTTTTTGTGCAAATGTGTCAGTGTTATCAGCGGGAAGAGACAATGAAACAGGATGAAGACAATACCGTATTCCTTTACGATACCACGCTTCGCGATGGTTCGCAGGGCCGGGGAATCAGTTTCTCGATGGCTGACAAGCTCAAAATTACTCAGCTTCTCGACGATTTCGGCATCCATTATGTCGAAGGAGGCTGGCCGGGCTCGAATCCAAAAGACTCGAAGTATTTTCAGGAAGTGGCCCGAAAGGAGCTCAGGCAGGCAAAGGTCGTCGCGTTTGGAAGCACATGCCGGGTGAAGCTCAGCCCATCGGCTGATCCGAATCTTCAGGCGATGCGCGATGCGGGCACTCCTGCCGTTGCGATATTCGGGAAAAGCTGGACACTCCACGTAACCGATGTGCTCGGCACTACTCTCGAAGAGAATCTCCGCCTGATCCGCGAGAGCGTTGCATTCATGAAAGATCAGGGGCGTGAGGTTATCTACGATGCTGAACACTTCTTCGACGGGTTCTGCGCTGATCCGGAATACGCTCTGAAAACTCTCGAAGCGGCATCTTCGGCAGGTGCGGACTGGCTTGTTCTCTGTGATACAAACGGGGGCAGCCTTCCTGAATGGATATCTCAGACCGTTCATACAGCTGCAGGCGCCGTAAAAACACGTATCGGCATTCATACTCACAACGACGGGGAACTCGCCGTCGCAAACGCGCTTGCCGCCGTCAACGCGGGCAGGGGACTATGAATGGTTACGGGGAGCGGTGTGGAAACGCAAATCTCATTACCATTATCCCGAGTCTTCAGCTTAAACTCGACTATTCGTGTGTGCCGCAGGAATCCCTGGCCGGACTTACGGAACTTGCAAGGCGTGTGAGCGAGTGCGCGAATATGGAGCTGGATCCCAGATCTCCCTACGTCGGAGCATCGGCCTTTGCGCATAAAGGAGGGGTGCATGTATCGGCAGTTGCAAAAGTGGCTGAGAGCTATGAACATGTAACGCCCGAATCCGTTGGAAATCGACGGGAGGTTCTGGTTTCCGAGCTGTCGGGGCGGGGAAATATCCGCACCAGAAGCGAGCAGCTTGGACTCGATCTGAACGGCAACGAAAAGGAAGTCCTCCATCAGATAAAGCGTCTGGAGAACGAGGGTCTTCAGTTCGAAGGGGCGGAAGGTTCTCTTGAGCTTCTTCTTCGGAGAAACAACCCGGAGTACAAAAAGCCTTTCGAGATAGTGGATATGATGGTGGTGACCGAGAAACGGAAAGGGAAACTCCTCGGCGCTGAAGCAATGGTCAAGGTGCGTGTGGACGGCGAACTCATGCACACAGCGGCTGAAGGAACAGGGCCGGTTAACGCTCTTGATGGCGCTCTGCGCAAAGCTCTGGTGCCTGCTTACCCGTCCCTGGAAGGCGTTCATCTGGTTGATTACAAAGTGAGGATACTCGATCCCGAGTCGGCTACGGGGGCCCTGACCAGGGTAGTTATCGAAGCGGCATGCGGAGACAATCGATGGAGCACTGTCGGATGCTCCGTGAATATTATCGAGGCAAGCAGCCAGGCTCTGGTCGACAGTTTCGAGCTTTTTCTTACGCGGAAAGATGCGGCGCCGGCGGGGTGATTCCCATCTCGCGTCGTGCCTGAGCCGCCCTATGAAGTCAATCAATGGTTTTGGAATGTGACATTCCAGCCACGTTCTGGTGGGATTATACGGGACTTCGATCTCATTTTTGCAGAAGGACAGACCTCCTGCCTGAAGAGGAGACGTGACACTCATAAGCGCGGGGATGATCTCATCCTCTATGTACGAATCCGAAAGCCGCAGAGACTTTTCATTCAGGCGGTTTTTGAGATCGGCGGCAGCTGACCATTCTCCATCGGACGGCGTATCGACAATCAGAAGCATGCCGATATAGTTCATTCCGGATTGAAGCGGCCTTGAAATGATGCCAAGTCCGTGAAGATGCGGGCCGAGATCGCAATCTATATCGAAGAAGGCGGTCATCTGCTCTTTCTTCGAAAGATCCGAAAAAGCCTGGAGTAGATCTATACTCTGATTCATCCCACCCTTTTCCCGGCCTGCAGCGGGGCTGACTGAGGGACAGGAAGCTTAATTCCAGGCGCATTTTCCAGGAAACACGATTGAGGCGGCTGAAATCCCGGCTACTTAGCCCGGATCTTCCTGGTAACATCCATCATCTCGATAAGGGCGCCCATGGCTTCTGCGCCCTTGTTTCCAGCTTTTGAGCCTGAGCGTTCAATTGCCTGCTCAATCGTGTCTGTCGTGATGACTCCGAAGGCAATTGGAACTTTTGACGAAAGAGATGCCTGTGCGATTCCTTTTGCGCACTCGGAGGCGACAAGTTCATAGTGATCGGTCGATCCGCGGATTACTGCGCCGAGAGCGACGACGCCGTTAAATTTTCCCGAAATCGCGAGTTCCTGGCATACGAATGGAATCTCGAAGCTTCCGGGGACACGGACGAGTGTAATGTCGTCTTCTTTACCGCCGTGGCGTATGAAACAGTCTTGAGCTCCGCCGACAAGATGTTCGACCATGAAATCATTGAAGCGCGCGGCGACAAGAGCGACCTTGAAACCTTCCGCTCTGAGCATTCCTTCGATTTGTCTCATTTTATTCCTCCGTCAAGGCAGGAGTAGAGCTTACCTCCGAGGCTGAGGTAAATCAACCGGCTGCAGCGTGCACATACCTTGCGAGCATATCCACCTCAAGATTGGCCTTATGCCCCACTGGGAGTGATGCAAGCGTAGTGACTCCAAGAGTATGAGGTATCACGTAAACAGAGAACTTGTCGCCGTCGACTTCCCCCACAGTGAGAGACACGCCTGAAATCGAGATCGATCCTTTGGATGTGATAAATTTCTTGAATTCAACCGGGAAACGCCACTCAAGTCTTTCCGACTCGCCGTCTCTTCTCCGCGAGATAAGCGTAATGACACCATCCACATGGCCGAAAACCAGATGGCCGTGTATGCGATCGCCGAGCTTCAAAGAGCGCTCGAGGTTGACTCTGTCTCCGGGGCGCAGATCACCCAGCGTCGACCGGCGGAGAGATTCGGCGGATATCTCGAAGAAAACATTTTTTCCGTCTTTCCTCACAACGGTAAGGCAGATTCCATTGACGCAGATTGAGTCTCCGATCTTCGTGCCGGTGTGATCGAGAGAGGATTCCACCGCAATGGTCTTCAAAGAACTGCCGCCCTCCACACGAAGGACCTTTGCTGATTCTTCCACGATTCCCGAAAACACCTACTCCACCTCAGCCTGTTTTACAGGATTTCTGCGCCTGCTCGTTGTGAGTGTTTTAAGGACTTCCATAAACTGATTCACGTCGGAAAATTCGCGGTACACCGAGGCGAACCTGATGTAGGCGACCTTGTCCAGATCTTTGAGCGCTTCCAGCACGAATTCTCCGATGTCTCCGCTTGATATTTCCTTTTCACACAGCTCGGCAATGCGTTTTTCTATCAAATCCACTGTCTGCTCGATGGTCTCCATGCTCACCGGGCGTTTCATACATGCGCGGCGGAGGCCTGTCTGAATCTTCTCTCTGTCGAACGGTTCCCGGCGGCCATCTTTTTTTATGACCATCGGGAGAGAAAGTTCGAGCCGCTCGTATGTCGTAAATCGCACGCCGCAGTCCTGACACTCCCTCCGCCGCCTGATGGTCTGGCCGTCGCTTCTCGAATCGACGACGGAGAGTTTATCTGAGTTGCATTTCGTGCAGCGCATAATCCTCACGAGACAAGCCGATGGCGATACATTGGGAACCTGGACGCAAGGCTCTTTACATCGTCGGCAACTGACTTCAGCTTTGCGGAGTTATCCTTGTTCTTCAAAGCGTCCCCAATCAGCCCGCCGATAATCTTCATTTCGCTTACACCCATGCCGCGTGTCGTAAGAGCGGGGCTTCCAAGTCTTATGCCGCTGCAGACAGCAGCAGGCGCGGGATCAAAGGGAATCGTGTTCTTATTCACGGTAATTCCCACGCTGTCGAGGCACTCCTGCGCTTCCCTGCCGGAAATGTTGATTGGCCGCAGATCTACGAGCATCACATGAGAATCAGTGCCGCCGGATATGATTGCCATGCCGTTTGCCGTCAATGATTCGGCAAGCGCTTTGGCATTGTCGATTATCCGCTTTGCGTACTGCTTGAAATCAGGCTGCAACGCTTCCTTGAAGCATACTGCTTTTGCCGCAATAATGTGCTCGAGTGGACCGCCCTGGAGACCGGGGAAGACACTCTTGTTCAGCGCTTTTTCGAACGCCCCTTTTGCCATGATAAGACCGGCTCTTGGACCACGGAGGGTCTTGTGGGTTGTGGTTGTGACGATATGGCAGTGTGGGACCGGGCTTGGATAAACTCCACCCGCAATGAGACCCGCATAGTGCGCGATGTCCGCCATTGCTACTGCGCCGACCTCTTCGGCAATTTCTGCAAAGAGCTTCCAGTTGATGATCCTGCCGTACGCGGAAGCGCCGCAGATGATAAGCTTCGGCTTATGCTGCCGGGCGAGATCCCGTACCTGGTCTTCGTCGATAACATGTTTGTCTTCAGACACGCCGTAGGCAACCACGTTGTACCGCTTGCCCGAGAAATTAACCGGGCTTCCGTGGGTGAGATGTCCGCCCTGATCAAGCCGCATTCCCATCACGGTATCGCCTGGATTTACAACTGCTTCAAACACGGCGAGGTTTGCGCTTGCGCCTGAGTGGGGTTGAACGTTCACAAACTCACAGCCAAAGAGTTCTTTTGCGCGGCGCCTGGCGGTGTCTTCGACACCGTCAATAAATTCGCAGCCGCCGTAGTATCTTTTGCCGGGAAGCCCCTCGGCGTACTTGTTTGTCAGAATAGAGCCTGCCGCTTCCAGTACTGCTTCGCTGACGAAATTTTCACTTGGAATCATTTCGAGTCCGTATTCCTGCCGGGCAGTTTCTTTCTGGATGAGATCAAATATTTCCGGGTCGGTTTCGCGAAGGGTTCTAGCGGTATTGTTCATAGTTCAATCTTAAAAATAAAAGAGGCGGGAACAGCCAAATCCTACAGAAATCCGGCTGAAAATGAAATAAAACGATAATGGAATGAAACAGCAGTGGAAGAAAAAAGGATAAACAAAAGGCACCCGGATAGAGTGCCCTTCATCAGTGGAAATTATGACCGGAGGTTTTCCGGCCCGAAGACAGCGCCGATTAAGCCTGCCTTTCGGTGATGTAGCTCACTACATCCTGGACGGTCTGAATCTTTTCGGCGTCTTCGTCAGGAATCTCAATGTCATATTCCTCTTCGAGAGCCATGATAAGCTCAACAATGTCCAGCGAATCAGCGCCGAGATCCTCGATGAACGACGCAGATGGCTGAACTTCTTCGAGGCTCACACCGAGCTGCTCTGCGATTATGCCTTTAACCTTTTCAGAAATCTCTTCAGATGATGCCATGTGTATTAACTCCTTCCTTTTGAAGACCACACCGTCTTCCGACTTGCGCAGCCAAATTCCACGCAGTCAATCAATTGTTAAGCAAAGTGACTTTTCTTTTATCGTCCATCCCTGCAAGTAGTCAATAGCACCACACCCGGTGGTTGTGTGCAATGGCCGCAAAAGAGTATTTCACCGTATTCATAACTTATTGAACTGCCGGAAGTTTTTGTTCGATGGGTACCCATTCGCCGCCTTTCACACGAACCAGACCGCTCGAACGCCGGGCGGCGTGTTTTTTGTCAAAAACAGTAAGCGCAGCCGACCCGGGAAGTTTCAGTTCGCTTAAGCGGGCGGCCAGACACGCAGGGGAAGTTGAGCGATTGAGATCGCAACCCGCGCCCGCTCGCGCCAGAAAGACTACATCATCATAGGCGATGAAAAAGTCCGGTCGAGGGTTTTCTCCGAACCTTTCAATGTAAGTTCTTTTGAGCTTCTCACTGTCGACCGTAAGGGAAAGCCGGTGCAGATCGAACCAGCTCGAAATAGTACCGTTTGTTTCGTAAAGAGCCCGCATTTCCGGAGTGTCGCAGGCCGCATGGAAAGGAATTGCGTGCCCGAAGACCTGGATATCGAGAATATTGAGAGCCTTCATCCGGCTGAAGATCAGATTGCAGTTGTTGATGGAGCAGAGCAGAAGCGCCTGAGGACGGTCCATGCCGGCGCGAAGAAGCGGGCTTCGGAAGTCCTTCTCGTCGGGTGTGAAATAATCTTCTCTGATGATTTCAATCTGCGGCGCGGCAACCCGAAAAGCCTTCAGGGACGAGACGCACTGGTCTCTTTGTTCAATCAGGACAGAAAACCTTAATTTGCCTTCCCGCGCCGCTTTCTGTGCCAGAAGTTTCGCGCCCTCTTCCACGCTCCAGAAATCCATGAATACCAGTGGATATTTCCCGGCTATTTCGGGCTGAGTTGCCTGATAAAGAAGGACTTTCCGCGCATTCACGATCGTGGGCTTGATTGCCTGAGTTATATATGCATGAGCGGAAATAATGGCGTCGGCTCGGTCGCTGGAAATCAGTTTAAGCACGGATCCGACGGCTTTACGCGTGTCTCCGTTGTTGTCTTCAATCAACACCCGCACTTCCCTCACATCGGCAATCCTTCCCGCGTTTACATCTTCTTCTGCAAGCCGAAGGCCGCGTACTGCCGATGTGCTGTAATCCGCGAAAGATCCGCTCAGGGGAAGTGTTACGCCTATCCGGAGAGGCCGTGTTTCGCCTGCCGGATCCGCTGCTGCGGGGGAGGATGAAAAAGTGAAGATAAGAGGAAGCAGAAGGGTGAGCGCTATGGTGCGTTTATTCATTAGGGAAGCTCTGATCAAGGGTACTATAATTTCCGAAAAAATGTGAAGTTGGC
>CAYQVO010000003.1:0-33448 GCA_964421085.1 uncultured Bdellovibrionales bacterium
AAATTCAGGGAAGGCTGCCGCCTAACGACTCAACAAAAACGGGTAAAGATCACCTCGATGCTCCGAGATTCTGGTAAACAGCGGCGGTATTGCCTGATGACAATGGATATCCCGAACATCGCACGACTCCCCTGAACAGGCCCTTCGACACGCTCAAGCCGGCCCGGGAAGTGCGAGGGGAACGCCTTCGCAATGACGACCTGGAAGAAAAAAGGGCAGACCCGTCATTGACTTGAGCGTCGCGCTTCCATGTGCTCCCAATGACCGCTTACGGGCATATCGATTTGGAGTCACAAGGGTATTGCGTCAGAGTGAAGGTTTTTCCCATCCACGATATATGGGCCACGCGAGTTTGGGTGCAGCTCATGTTCCGCTGGTATTTCACCACAAGCTGGCCCCCGCCTGAGCCGTTCGTGCCGTTCGGATACCAGATACTGAGCCAGGAGACATCGGACGTGGCGGTCCATTTGCAGTTCGCCGAAGATGCGGTGATGGTGATAAAATGCGTCCACTCTGTACTCGACGAATCGCAGCCTGCCGCTTTTGGAACAGAGGTTTCCGGCATGCCGTAGGTGCAGTTGTTCGGCGTTGCCGTAGGTGCAGCTTTGAAGTTTGCAGTCACCTTCACATTTTTGGAAGCCTTGAACTGCCACGGGTTTGCGGAAGAAGATCCTTGCCCGCCTGTCCAGCCTTCAAAAGTGTAACCGGCCGCCGGGCGCGCCGTAAGTGTAACAGTTGCCCTTTTCCTGTAAACGCCTCCGCCTTCCACACTGCCGCCTGCCGCCGGAGATGCACTGGTCGTAATCCTGTATCCTTCCGCCTCGAGCGTTACTTCGTGGAGAGCACCGCTGCTCAGATAGCCTGTAACATTCTTGAACACAGCGGCCTTGAAGCCGTCCTTCATGAACTTTGCCTTGTATTTGGTGTACGGCTCGACACTACCCCAGTAGAACTTTCCATCCGCGTTGGTGCTCGATTTCATGATACGCCCGGCGCGGTCACCATTGACAGCCAAAAGCCTCAAGCTGACATTTGGAACCGTTGCTCCGTCGGAATCCTTCACAACACCTGCATAAAAGTACTTGCCTCCCGTGAAGGTCGCAGTCTTTGAATTATTTCCCGTCGACGCCCCCTCCTGAAATTCGAGCATTTTCTCGTAACCACTGCGGGCTTTCAGAAGAGCGCTGAATACTGCCTGATTGCTCTTGAAGAACCACCCCTTGTCCACCTGAGCAATCTGAAGCACCCGGTTGCCTTCCACATTTTTCAGAGTGATGTACTCGCCGAGCCGCCTCAGTTTGTCAGGAGATTTGTTCGCCTCGAATGCAATCTTCCTGTTAAGCTTGAAGAAGCGATTCTTCCCTTTGAAGTTAAGGCGCCACCAGCCGATCATATCTTTTGTACCGCCGGTTCCCCTGCACTTCGGCCCGTTCATGTAGGCCCATGAAGCGTTTATCAGCTCATCGACGCATGCGTAACCTTCTCCGACAAAGATATTCGGTTTCGGGTTCGATCCGGCCACCTGTCCTGTGCAAAGATCGTGCGCAAAGCACTGAGCGCTGTAAGTCACGGGGCTGAAATTATGCATATCCTCATGGAACTCGCCGAAGCACCCGGGTCCGCAACGGCCGGGGCAGAAAGATTTCTCCGCCGTTCCCGGAAAGCCCACGCGGACAGTGTTGCCGTCCGGGGCTTTACACACATCAACCGGAGAATTCACGAGGTTTTTCGGCCAGGACTGGGTCGAGGTACAACCGTCGCTCCCCGTGTAGATCGTTCCGAGATAGGAGCAGATATCTGTGTTGCTGAGACCACATATCGCTTTCTGCCGGTATTTTTTTGCAGTCCCGTAAGTCCATCCATGAGACTTGAGCCAGTCCTTATAGTAATCAAGACCAAGATAGGTGGACCAATCTAATCCCAGAATACCCTTGGCGACAGCTCCAATCTCCCAGCACTTGGATGGGTCATTCTGGGCTGCCATCGTATAATTTGCGCCGGAATAATTTGCGCCGGTGGAATTCATCGCTGTTGCACCTTCCACGGCAAACTGTTCTCCGGTTCCTTCTGGAAAACTCATTTCAAACGGCAGTCCTTCAGGGGCCATTTCAACCATATACCCGAGCACTCGCGCAAAAACTGACTGGATGCGCCCATCGGTATCGACACGTCCGCGCAGCAGACGGCCGAGAGGGGCGAGGAGCTTCTTGTCGTCATGTGTCATCGGAGCAAGTCCGCCGTGACTGAACCTGACATCTACCGATCTGACGATGTCTGCCTCGTCCGCCCTCGCGGTAATGATCTTTCCGCTTGCCGGAAGACGGAACGAGACTGTCGTTTCCCCTTCTGATTCGCTGTGCGCGGCGAATGTCAATATCGTCCTGCTTTCCCCGCCGCCATTCCGTTCAATCACCTCACCTTTAAGGCTGCCCTCATCATTCGCATGGATGACCGCGCGCAGATCCGAGGAGAGGCCCGGGGAAGGAATGAATACCACTGACAACAAAAACAAAGCCGTCAGCGTAGACAGCGAAATAGAATGATGTCCTCTGAGCATTTATGCCTCCTCGATAACAAAGCAGACTGTGAGCATCACAGGACTCTCCCGCTCTTTCGAGCGCCCTGTATGCGCATCTCTCCGCGGAGAATTCACATTGAGGCGAATCATATTCGCCTATCACAGCGACAATCAAACTTTTTAACATGCTGGTGAAGGTTTTTTTTTCGGAAGAAAGAGGAAAAATTCAGGCAATCCGTCCAGCTGTCTGTTCACGGCACTCGCGCGCTGTGGGCAGGCGAAATTCCTTGAGATCTTGAACGAGTTCAGCTTTCGAGGGATTGGCTGCCTGCACACCGTAAACACTCACCGGCAAAGCCGGACGCTTTTTCTTTACAGCCTTAACCAGGCCTTCAGCCGGCGCCTTAAGCCAGGAATCCGCCTTCATTAATCGACTGGCTTTCTTTGCCGATTTGATTGTTGCTGCGACTGGATCAGTTTCAGTTCCCGAGGTCGGGCAGCCGGGCGCGGCCGCGAGCCGAGTAACAATCTGTTTCTTTGATCTTTTCTGGAAAGACGCCCCGGCGGCTTCCCTCCCTGCCGCTTCTTTCACGTACTCACTCCATGCTTCCCATGCCTGCGGGAATACGGCTCAATCCTTCCACTCGGCGGAGCTGTATAGCCTCCCGATGGGCCGCTTTTGGAAACCGGCCCCACGATTCAAAGACCTTCTTCATGCCCGGGGTTGCAGCCTGAGCTGCATCCTGCCCGGCGGCGTGGCATAAGGAGCAGAATCAAGCAGCCGTTGTTGTTTCCCGCAGATACCGACATTCTTTTTGTCGAGCGGACAATTTTTGTCACTCTGATTTTCACCAGTTTCACCATGGACTTTCAGGGGATATGTTGCAGAGGTATAAGAATTGCATGCTAACCTGTCGTGAGTTCTCCACACCGGCCATTTTTGACTTCCTTTGTGTCCCAGCGCGGATATTCTCTTATTGAAGTCGTTGTCGTTGCCTCGCTCATAGCCGTGCTCACGGGGCTTGCGGCGCTCAATTTCAAAGAGCTGGAAAGCCCGGCAACAAGCGCCGGCCGTGCGATGTTTTCATACTTCAAGACCGTCCAGGGAAAGGCCATGGCTACGACAAGCACTTACACGGTCAGCGCTGTTTCCTCAACCGAGATTCGCGCCACCTCGGCCACTGCCTGCAGCAGCGAAGACCAGACCGAAGACCTCCAGCTGCGTTTCAGGCTTCCCGACGGGGCACATCTTGTGCAGACCGACTGGGCAACATGCTACAACTCGAGGGGCCTTGCAAACAACAGCGTGGACCTTTCGATTCAGGATTCAGCCACTACGAAAATCCTTCACCTGGTTCTGGGAGGTGGAATAAAGCTGGAATGAAGAACCGCGGCTTCTCTCTCCTGGAACTTCTTGTCTCTTTCCTCATATTCGAGGTCATCATGGCAACCTCCATGAGCGAGGTGCTCCAGTACATAAAATCGAGCCGCGATAACCAGATTCGAACGGAAGCGGCCGGAGCTGCTCAGTACGTTCTGGACGAGCTTCGCTCGATCAATCCGGCAAACCTGCCGTCGACCGGGGCAGGAACAGCGCAAAGTGTGACAATCGGAGAGCACTCTTTTCAGGTGGTTCCAGACTACTGCACAGAAGCCTCCCTCTGCACTGGAACGGGTATCCGGCAGATTCGTGTCACTGTGAGCATGGCAGGAAAAGTCTGGTATGTTGTGGATACGGCATATGCGCAGCTTCGTTGATGACGAAAAAGGTTTTACCCTGATCGAGCTGCTCGTTTCAGCCACGCTGCTCCTTATACTGGGCGCGCTCACAGCTTCTTCAATTCTTGTCATCAAGAAGCTCTATTCCGAAGACTCGGCGCGAAAACAGATCAATCAAAGCTTGAGGGGTTCCCTGGACATCATAGGGACCGATATTCGGGTAGGTGGAGAAAATCTTCCGATGGCGTTTCCTGCGTTCGAAGTCGTGGGTGGCGGACCGACGTCCAATGAGCTGGTTGTGCGAAGAAGCCTTCTCGATGAAGTCCTGAAGGTCTGCGAAAAGATCACGGGAAACACCGCCGAACCGCATGTGTATTTCGCCGTCGACTTCGTCACGCCCGGATGCATCTTCGGAGACAACACGCATAATTACGAGACATGGAAAGCATACAGGCAGAGCCAGGGGGGCGTTGTCCGTGCGTACATCGTTAACATGACGACAGGCCTCGGAGAATTTTTCAATTATGTGGACGAGGACATTACCGGCCACAAATACCGCATCTGGAGAGACGGAGGGAAATGGGAAAATGACTACGATGCGGATTCCAGCGCAGTCTATCTGCTGGAAGAATGGCGGTACCGGGTCAAGGATGGAGTACTGGAAGTCGTTGCGGGTGACGACGAAAGCACTTCCTTCAAGGTGATGCTTGATGTGATTAGTTTTCAGATCTCAGTGGGAATGACCGACGGATCCGTGAAGTCTTCGTTTACAGGCGAAGACGACTGGACGTCCATGCGGTATGTCGAGGCAGCAATTACAGCGCAGCAGACAGTGGGCGGAAAGGTAATCCAGCGCTCGCTGAAATCCCGCTTCTTCCCGAGAAATGTCTTGTCTTTCTGAGAGAGGCCTGTGAAGGAAAAAGGATTCGCATTGATGGTCACCATGTGTCTGCTTGGGGCGCTCGCAGCAATACTTGCGGCCTATGCCATGACAACCCGGTTCGACTCGGCCTCCACCCACTTTTCACGAAACACCACCACGGGTTTTTATGCCGCGGAAGCGGGCCTCAACGCCCGGGCAGAAAAGATAAGGGAGATTTTTGTCGGATACAACCGTCCGACAGGAACATCACCGACAGCTGAGAATCCCTGTGCCGGCGGCAATAACGGAAGCGGCGATTACGTCTGCCAGGCAACTGATATCAACAAGAGGAGCGTCAAGTCGTATGTCATGGAGGAGGCGGGGAATCCGATCATTCTTACGATTCCACCCGGTGAAAGGTATCAAAATCTGAACGCCCAGGAGTACAGATATACCGCAGCATCCAGGTCTGAAGCGCCCTCGACTTCGCATGTTGAAGCCATTCTGGAGCTTAAATTCAAAAGCCGGCTTGTTCCTCTCTTTCAGTTCGCTGCGTTTTACAATAAAGACCTCGAGATACTCCCCGGCCCGACTATGACACTGTCCGGCCCGGTGCATACGAATGGAGACCTGTACCTGATGAGCGATGGAAATTCCCTGACAATTTCAGGGCAGGTGACATCAGCCGGAGATATCTACAGGGGACGAAAGAACAACTCTGCCTGCACGAACAACACTGTGAGTGTATACGATCCTTCGAATCCACGCGCGCTGATCCCGTCCTGTCCCGCAAGAGTCAGGGTTGATCCTGCGATTCTTGGACCATGGCATGGGATGATCCAGGCGAGGGTTTCCCCGGTTACAGTGCCGGGGTCGGAGCTGTTCGATGCGTCGCCGGGCGCGCTTTACTGGGACAAGGCCGACCTGCGTCTGGCGCTGAATGTGGACGCGGCCGGAAACAAGCTCTCAATTCAGATCATGAATCAGGACAATACAGGCAATGCCGCGGAGACCGCTTCGTTTCTTGGCTGCGCCGGCGACGTGAACGGAAAGGTTGCTGACCGCGTCACAATGTACAATGCAAGAGAGGCTAAGACAGTCTACCTTCTCGAAGTGGACATAAAAAACCTTCTCAACTGCCTCCACTCGACCAGCTGGTTCGGAACCGGAAAAACCCTGGGCGATTCCACTGAAGGAGGGCTTGTCTTTCACTTTACCGTGAAGGGGCCTCAATCTCTCAGCGACGCAAATCCTTACGGGGTAAGGGCATACCAGGGAGCAGAACTGAAATCAACAATTGACGGCGCACCCGCGGTCCGAGGCATGACCATCATAAGCGATCAGGCGTTTTATATCAGAGGAAGTTACAACTCCACAAACAAGAAGCCGGCTGCAGTGCTCGCAGATTCTCTCAATATTCTTTCGAACAACTGGAACGATGCAAACAGCGAATCGGGACTCGGCTCACGCATAGCCTCCAATACCGTCGTGAACACCGCACTGCTCGCCGGAACGGACACTACCGGAGGCACTGAGGGAACAGGCGGCCAGGGAAAGGGCAACTATAATGGCGGTCTCGAAAACTATCCCCGCTTTCATGAGAACTGGTCCGGAAAAACACTGACATACAGGGGTTCCTTCGTAAGTCTGGGAAAACCCAGGCATGTTACGGGAGCGTGGAGCAATCAGTCATACAATCCCCCTGTCAGAGACTGGAACTACGACACTTCATTCAATAACGCAGCCAATCTTCCGCCAATCACGCCGCGTTTCGTCTACCTCCGGCAGGAGTTGTTTATGAGAGATTTTGAACGTTGAAATAGTGAGGTTACGCTATGAAAATTCTGCAGATTCTGTCTGTGATCTTCCTTGCGATGCTCTGCACGGCATCCATTGCCATGGCTGACGCACAGTGTCCCGAGTCTTGTCCGGAAGGACAGGTCCTTGTGACATTTGGTGACGGCAATAATCTTTCCTGCACATGCGTTCCTCAGGGAGAGGGCATGGTGGAAGGACCCGCAGGATGCACCGGCGACTCATGCGATGCGCCTGCTGAAACGGAACAGCAGAATCAGTAGGTAGAGCCTGGGATGAAGACCTCCGATCTCCGCACGTTACCTGCGGTTGGGATGTGAGGCTTTGCCACCCCGTCGTGACCGCAAACCGGCGCCACCCTCTGATCCCTGATTAACTGGTGAACCGCCTCAAAACCGCCCGTAAGGCCTTCGAGGAAGTTGGAAACGAAATGCCGGCAGCCCGGCGCGCGCCGACGTTCGTTTCCACAGGTCAGGGCAGCCTCGGGGAAATCGAAGCTCTGGGGCCTGGCGAGACGGAAGAGGAACAGGTATTTCCCTCCCGTTCTGTGTCACCAATCAGGCTTTCAGAGCCATCAACTGTTCCCCTGCCTCGGATCCCTGAAGTCATCCCAGTCGACACCCTTCAAAGAGGGGTCCGTTCGGAGCTGTGGAAATATCATCCCGCCGAAAACCTTTCTTGCGCTCCTTTTTTTCGCAAAAAGCGCCTCGTGCTTTCCGTAGAAAGTCCCAAGCTGGGCGGGAGTCAGATTGTCGAGGAAGAGAAGTTCAGGATAACTTTTAAAGGCCTGGTAAGCCCTCCCTGCGCTGTCAAGTTCGCCTGAAAATTCAAGCCTGTCTTGGCCCCGGATGGATCCGCCATACAACGGTGTCCAGTTCAGCCCGAAGAAAGACACCATTGCTTTCAACAGCTCGAAGTTTTTTTCAGGAAATATGGATTCGTTTTGCCTGTATCCGTGCTTTTCAACCTTGCGCGTCTCGTTGATATAGCTTTCCAGCGTCTCCTGCTCGGAAAAGAACTTCGATATGTCTGCCGAGAGGGTCTCGAGGACTTTGCTGGAGGAGTGATGAAGCCTGTAGTGGGCTGTCTGGAGCAGCTGAACAATCCGCGGCAAGACGTACCGGTAATCATCGTAAATCGGGAACCTGCGGTTACGGATGTTTTCGCTCTTCAACCTCCCGGCTCGAAGAGCAAATGTGCCCAGGTAGACCTCCTGGAAACGCCCTCCCCGCATCAGGGGCGAGGGAAACTCATCGAGGTTGGAAGTCACTATCAGGAAGACTTTTGTGAGTGTTTCGCCGGCATGGGACTTGAGGGTATTGAGAAGAGTCATGCCCTTTTCGCTCAGGTCCATCGAGTCGACCGCCTCGTCCACCCGGTGTTCACTCGAGCGGTTCGAACTCGCGGTGTTCTGCACGGTTGTTTTCCTGCTGGAAAAAGTCTTTCCGCCTGCCAGGATGAGCATGTCGAACTCGTCGATGAGCGCGACAACTGTCCGCCCATCCTGAACTGCGCGCTTTTCGAGAGCCTGAAGGACTTCAACCAGCGCAAGAGACGGGTTGTCCTCTCCACGGATGCTGCCCGCGTCGATTGAGACGAAAATCGCGTCATCACCAATTTCCGACGCGAGGCGCCTCGGGAATTGTGTCTTTCCCGTTCCCGAAGGGCCGTGGAGAAGGAACCCCGAATGGGGGAACCTCTGGACGGGCTCTCTCGACCTGATAAATGCGACGAGCTTGTCGAAATGCGGCTCCAGTTCCGGCGGGGTAACGTATTCAAGCGGGGAGAGAGGGGACTGAAGAGCGTGAAGGAAACGGGATGCGCGATCACACTCGCCCACCACTTCCGCAATCTCTCCAAAAATCTGATCGTAGATGCCCGGAAGATTGCCCGGAGCTGCCTGCGCTATCCGTTCCGATCCCGCCGAGACCGCAGAGCGGATTCTCTCGAAGCGCACTACCGAACGGGCGAGGCCCGCTTCGTCTGATAATGCAGCTTCCCGCAGGGCTTCGGGTTGTGCCTGTTGTGTATCCTGGTCCGGCGCGCCGTCGGGCATACTACCTCCGCAAATATGCTAACAGGCCGGGAGAGCTAATCAAGGCGGCTGCTGGTGTTGGGGTAACTCGTTCTGAACAGAGTGATTTTAAATGCGCATTAAAGGCTAAAACGCGAATCAGGACTGAGGGTCAGGTTTGGAAAGGCTGCCATAGGTTCAAGTGAACTGGAGCGATGGAGATCCTGTCGTTGCGGGATAGCTGGGACTTCCGACTCAGTTTGTGCTTTATCAGGGCATCGGACATCCTCCTGCAAATGCGCTTTACGAGGATATGGTCTCTTTTCTCCTGGTAAATTCAGGTTCAACCGGAACGTAAACCCCAATAGTTCCGCATTCAGATACATGGGGATGATATCCGATTCCATTTTCCCGAAGGGCATCCGCTCCCCACAGGAATCTGCTTTTCATGATATTCCCGCGCATCCGCGATGCTCTTCGCGTCCGGCAGCTACTGAGGCCTGCTATGGCGATTCTCGAAAATAATGTCGAGACTGAAACACCCGGGCAGGCAGCGGGCAAATCTCACAAAAGCAGCGGAAACAGGGAGTTACGGGCCGATCGCAACATGATGGTAATTCCAGGCCTGCAGGTGTATTTGTTTGTCGTGTTTCGGATAGCGGATGAACCAATGGTGATATGAAGAAGGAGATGAACATGTTCGCTCGGAAAATGAAGATGTCTTTGATCATGCAGTCTCTCCGGCTTGCATTCCTGATGAGCGGCGTTCTCGCTGAATGCGCAGCAGCCCAGGAGGGATTTGAACAGAGTGCTAAACTCTCGGCGTCCACGGGAGCCGCACAGGATAATCTGGGCTGGAGTGTCGCAACAAACTCAAATGGACGAAGCATTGTGGCCGGCGCAATGGGGTCGATATATACCGGTTCGACCCCGGGTTCCGCCTATCTCTGGGATTATTCAGGTGGAGCATGGAAAGAAACCCGGCTGCAGGGGGACGGCGTCAAACAGGCAGACTCTTTCGGAGAAAATGTTTCGATAAGCGGCGATGGAAATACGATTGTAGTCGGCGCCCCGGGCTGGAACTCGAATGCCGATAAGAACAATGGTTCTGCATACGTTTTCAGTCGCAGTGATGGCGCCTGGCGTCGGCAGAAGCTGGTCGCAGGTGATGGCGCTGACGGGGACTGGTTTGGAGCAGAAACAGCAGTCAGCAATGATGGAAGTCTCATCGTAATAGCAGCACGCAACAGGAATGATCTGGGAGAAAAAAGCGGTTGCGTATATCTGTTCAGAAAATCCAGCGGAACCTGGAGCCAGGTTCTCAAGCTCGAGCCGAGCGATGGAACGGCCAAAATGCGTTTCGGAGACGATGTCGCGGTAAACAAGGACGGCACAGTGCTGGTGGTGGGCTCATCAGGAATAGATTTTTATCACCCGCTCGTCGGGAAGGCGTATGCCTACCGCTGGAACGGCAGTTCATGGGTCGAGTACAAATTGTCCGTCGACGGTCTTAAAGCGGGCGACCATTACGGGCTCTATGTGGCCCTGAGCGGTGACGGCAATACGGCTGTGGTCGGCGCGGCCAACGATTCTGAAAAAGCCGCGTATGCCGGAGCAGCTTATGTCTACCGCTGGAAGGGCGGAACCTGGGTCTCTGAGAAGTTGACCGCAGCGACTCCTTTGGCATACGCAGGGTTCGGAAGCGGCATGTCTCTAAGCAATGACGGCAAAAGTATGCTGGTTTCCGCGAGCGGTGTGGTTTATGCCTATTCATACACCAAAGGAGCCTGGGATGCAGGACAGCAGCTCATCGGCAGCGACACACAGTCCGATGACAGCTATGGGAAAAGCGGCCTGAGTGGGGATGGTCTGACTGCGGTTGCCGGAGCGTGCAATGATGATGACAAAGGTACCGACAGCGGGTCGGTGTATGTATTCCGGAAAAGCGGAGCGGAGCAGATTCCGAATCTGAAAGTCCTGAAGCGACTGACTGCGGCAATCACCGTAAATAAATCATCGGGCAAAGCGCCGCTGAAAGTGAAGTTTAAAGGAAATGCTTCCGGCCCCGGCAAGAAGACATACTACTGGGACTTTGACGGTGACGGCACTGTTGATTCAAACAGCAGGAGCGTTAAATACACCTACGAATCCCGCGGAAAGTTTAAAGCAGCTTTGACCGTCGCAAACGGCAAGAAGCGCAGCAAAACCGTGAAGCGAAGAATAGTCGTGAAGTAGCGTAATGAGTGCGCGGGGTCAAACCCGCGGCAATCTCAATTACGGGACTACCCGCATTTGTCGCCAAGCCGGTCGCAGCAGGAATGGGCAAAGATTCGCGCCGGGTTTTTGCCCGGGTTGCCGGGGAATTGCCCGGACTTTCTTCATCCTTCCGGCGTCTCGCTCACCGGGGCTGCTCCAGTGGGACAAATTCACCTCCGCGGATTGTCTTCGGGACAATCGTCCTGCTTGTGTCGCCGTTTCCGTCGAATGTCAACTCTCCCGGCCGGAGCGAATGCGGTAATTTCTGACAAAATCTTCGAAGAGCGGATCTCTCGATGAGCGGCGGCGGCGTTCAAAGCGAGTCCCGCATCTCGCCGCTGTTCCGGTGTCATCTCGTCTCCCGGACAATGAATTATCCTCTTCGAAAACAGTTTGAGAATTTCGCCTGCTCTCAATTTGTCGGCCTGCGCTGTTTTGATGATGATGCCGATTTCGATGGTCAATTCTTTCCCAATCCTGCCGCCGCGATTCTCCAGCGTGGGAGATCCGATGGCAGCAGGCAGGAGGCTTATAGCCCCCTGCTCCGAGATATGGAAGAAATGGCCTCCGCATGCAATAGAATCAAGCGCAAGGCCTGACTTCTTCCATTTGTCGAGTGGAATCTTTCCTCCCATTGCCGGCACGGCACGCGAAAACCCGTCGCCAGGAATAGACTTGGCGTGTCCGTCATCGATGATATCCCTGACTTCGTTCAACAATTTGCCGATTGTCAGCACATTCCCCGCTGCCACGGACGCTCCGGATGCCCTCACGGCAATCTCCACGCCGCGCAGAACAGAAGGAGCCTTTGTGCGGGGGGCAGTCTCAACAATCTGCGAAACTGCCCTGATATGATCCATTTCGTTATTTCCGCCCACCGCCTCCATGAAAGTCCGAACACAGTGAAGAACTTCCGGCCGGGTTTCACACGCCTTGATTCTGATTTGCCGAAGCTCATTCAAGCGGACAACAGATCTCTTTTACATCATGAATCTGCGCCCGCACGGACGCCGTTGAGAATCCCCCGGAATTAAAGCTCTCCCACTCCTCCAGGCTTACAAGGGCAAACTTGAAATTGCTTGCGCTCCAGACTTTCGTGCCTGGAAGCGGCTTGTCGTAGAACTGGGAAAACCACTCATATACCGGAAGTTCATAACGGTACAGAACTTTCAGCCCTTCTCTGCCGCTTTTTGTCCAGTCCCAGACCATGTTGTATCCGGTCCTGAAGCCCATGTAACGATTTTCAGCCGACGAATAGTAGGCCGGGAAACTGTGGATCTCTCGATAAAAATAGTCGTCTATCACATCGTAGTGAATGTGCAGGGCTGGAATTCCAAGTGCTTTGGCAACTGCCAGACTCATCGCTGTCACATCGCCGCAATTTCCGTAATGAGTGCCGTTCTCATTGAAGTACCTGACCTGAAAGCCCGCACTCCAGTTCAAGCCTCTGTATACCGGCACGCCATCAACCTCCGTAATGATATGGAGATTGTTTTCTTCTTCGTATCTGGCCTCTTCGTACATTTTCCGCCAGTATTCTGTCCCGAGGAGCTCAGCAAGCGCTCTCAGGAAATCGAGTGAAGCGCGATAGTGCTGGTTATTTGCGAAGGTTTCTTCGATTTTCCACAAAGTTGCCGGGAGATCTCCGGGCACAATCAGATCGTGTCTGCTGATGAGCGCGCGCGCGTCATTAAAGACTGCCGGGTCAAGAAAGAGAAATTTATATATTGCCTCACTGAATTTCCCTCCGTTCCTGCTCAATATTTTCCGGAATCTCCAGGTGTTGTTTTCAATCCCGTAAAGAGACGCCCGGTTCGACCAGGAAATAATCTGATTGAGACCCAGCTTCGAAAGCTTTTGCTGGTCTGGAAAAGAATAGCTCTCTGTTTTTTCCGCTTCTTCAAGCATCAGAATCCCGTCTGAGACGACCGTGTCGCGAACTCGGTCCTCGCTCATCCGATAAATATATGCATCAGCCAGCGCCTGGGCTATTGGAAGCGGGTTGTCAGGCGTGAAGGATCTCCTTTCCGCGTAACGCGCAAAAAGCTCGAGCGCATAATTCCTGAATTTTTCGGGCAGCGATGACTGGGGCGTGAAAGCAGTGATGTAGTTGTATGCGTTATATGCTTCGTCCCAGGCGACTGAGGTGGGGTGATAATACCCCGGGAGCTTCTTCAGCGCCCGGAGAGGAACCCTTGCTTCAAAAACCCTTCCTTTTGCGCTTTTCATGCCGCGCGGCACGAAAGATTTCTTCCAGGAGCCGTCTGCTTCATTGAACACGTTGACGTAACTTGCGTTGTCTGCCCATGCGATTGAATAGAAGGGTCTCGATGCGCTGCTCATGAGATTGATCGCAAAGTAGTATTTTTGATTCCGCGGCATAACACGCGGTTTTGACATCACGTAGAGATAGCGCCCGTCTGACGCGAACCCGTACAACGTGGTATCAAACGCGGCTCTTTTTTTTCTAATCTTTCTGCCGGCCTTGATTGGATACCATTCGTTCCATCGGTCCCCGACTGCGAAGGTTCTCGTGCTCCAGTCTTTCGCTCTGCCATCTATTTTAATGCGCTTTGCAGCGTGTTTGAGCCTTTTAAACTCCGCCTGCCTGTCTTTTTCGAGGAGGCGTTCCAGCCCTTCATGCACAATGGGGTTAGTGCTCAGGCTGACATAGTCTGAGATGTTTTGCTGTACCGCCTGACTGAGAGTCAAAGCGTGGAGACTCGAGATGGCCGCCATGATTTCTGAAGCATCAACTGCGAATGCTGTTGATGACCAGGGAAAAACGAATAGAAATAACGGGAGGAAGACTCGGAATTTCACCTGGGTAATATCGGCCTTTGCGGAGAAAACATTAGTTACGGCCGCTTGTTTCAGCGCGTTGAAAGGCCCGGGCGGAAGGAGCCGGTCTACGAGCGTTCAGGAACCGGGTTCCCTGTCACGATGGCACAAAGAGAAGGGCCGTTTCGGGGAAAACCGGACGAAAGCCGGAATTGAAGCTCATCATCGATAAATGCGATGACTGCCGGGGCACCGTTGAACTTTGCCTTAGTGATACCGATGGAGACGAATGGCGGGCGTGAAGGCATGCGGGTTCGCGCAGCTTCACGCACAACTTCCTGACAAAGCAGTCCAGGCTGTCAATTACCGCTTCAAGACCACCCTCTTCCGATATACACCCCAGTTATCCTTTGTGTTCGCGTCACGAGTCCTGTGATCGGGATCGACCAGGACTCCGATATAGTAACGTCCTGCCTTGAGCTTTCTCGAGAGACGAAACTTTTTCGAAAAAAGTTTTTTCGAGGAAGCAGACATGCTGTTAATTGACATGGAGCCGAGCAGGCTGGATTTCTTCAAAACGAAGGCCTTCTTCTTTGAAAGGTAAAAAACAACTTTAAAGGCGCCCGTTGCTGCGCCGGAATTTGCGAGAGTTGCAGACACTTTCAATTTTCTGCCGATCTTTCCCCTGGCAGGCGCGCGCACATTCTTCACTGAAATATTCACCGATGATGAATTGCCCACTGTTGATGTCACTGTCGGCGTGTTCGTAGCTGTTGGTGTTGCGGTATTGGTAGCCGTTGAAGTCGGCGTACTTGTGGCCGTCTCCGTCGGAGTTGCAGTTGGAGTTTGCGTCGGCGTGTTCGTGGGAGTGGGAGCGGGAGCATCATTCACATATATGATGATCGTCTCTGAATCAGTTGCTTCCCCGTCATTAACAGAGAAAACAACAGAGGGATATGCGCCGGCCTGATCATAACCAGGGGTCCAGGTGCATGTCTTTGTCGCCGGATCAAATGATGCGCCTGAAGGCAGTCCCGAAGCTTCATATGAAAGAGGATCGCCGTCCGAATCTATTGCGTTAATTACAAAGGAGAGACTTTCTCCCTCGTCTACAGACTTATTTCCAATAGCATCGAGTACCGGCGGCTCATTTGACGTTTTTGCGAACCAGACCTCATAGTCTGTTGAGTCACTTGCTTCATAAAGGGCGTATGCGTCCTCACCTCCGACAACCACAGGATTGCGGCCGGTTGTTGTCGGATCAAGATCGGCAGGAACGCCGAATCCCGAGCCCTCGTCTTTCTGATAGCTGATGCCGCCGGATGAATTAACGTGGAGCAGGTGAACAATATCTTCTCCGAAAGTATCTATTGCAAAAGAGGATCCGCCGGAAAGATCTGTTGTGGTCCAGGTCCCCGCGCCGGCACCCCCCACTATCTTCGCGAATGTGCTGCCATAGACGACGTAAGCTGTGCCGGAATCGGTAAGCGCAATTGCGTTTCTCCGAATCTCCGGGTATCCCTTCTTGACCCAGTCAGATGAGGGGACTTCATCGTCGGTGGCAGAACGATAGACATGAATCCGAGTGCCCCATTCAGTCCACCCCATCGCTCCATAAATCCACTTGAACCAGTATCCAATAACGTAATCGCCGTTGCTGTTTACTGCGATTACAGGAGAACTGTAATAGTTGGCGCTGCGTCCTCCTCCGGAGGACTCGTACCAGCCGTCCCAGGTTTTGACAGGATCAGCAGGAAAGGAACCAGCTGAGTTGTTGCTGTAAAGCAAATCGGTGTAGGAGTCCTCCCCCTGGTAATTGCACGACCACACTACGTGAGCTACCCCGGCGCCGCTTACCCCGATATCAACAGTATAGGCGGAGTAGTTTGATGAAATCTGAACGGGAGTCTGCCAGCCCGTACTTGGACGTTTTGTATAAAGGACAGCTCCTGACGAAATAAAAACGACCTGAGGCACTGCATCTGACGCTGCGGCAACAGCAGGGGCGGTACCCGGACTGACTGGTTCCTCTGCCTGCCAGCCGGCTGACGTGCGAACGCGGTAATAAACGGTGCCGTCCCTCTCATAGACCACATGCACGTTCCCGGAGGGATCGAGCGTTGCATCCATGTTACTCTCGGAAGACGAGTTGTCGGTGATCTGTACAAGTGCCATCAAGGACGAAGGCATCACCAGGATTCCAAATGACAGGAGTGAGGAAATAAGGGTCCGGATACATACTGAGTTGATTAGCTTCATGGAAAGCCCGTTTATGTTAAAAACGTTGGAGATTTCAGGGATCCCGAATGCACCACTGATGGGAGAGGAACAATCGGCCCTGTTAAACGATAGTAGTTTCTTTTTCAAACTTACTCAACAAAAACGGCCTGAAATTATTGAAGACTGAGGCATGCAAAGGTTCGAGATCTCCAGTTGACGGCTGCTCGCTTCGCATAGCTCTTCTGCAAAGAAATGTTCTGTCTCTCTTTGCCATTCTTTCCGGAAACGGCCTGCCTCCGCCATGAGAAGGCGGGGATTGAGGATGCAAAAGTCATGGAAAAGCCTGTTGACATAAGCGAGCTGCGGGAATGGGTGCTCAAAGCGGGAGTCAATACCTCCGCATCTCTCTCCCGCATGAATCTCATGGGGGCGGAACTGCCATTTCAATCGTAACCTTTGCGCCGGAGCCGGGGCTCGACTCTATCCTGAAATCGCCGCCGTGATACGCAACCCGCTCCCGTATGTTGAAAAGTCCGAATCCGCCTTCATGCGATGGAATCTGCCCCATCGGGTCCCGGTCAAATCCGGCGCCGTCATCTTTCACAACTATGCAGATTCTCCCATTCACACATCCCGCATCAATGCTGCAGGATCGGGCCTTGGCGTGCTTTATCACATTTACAATCAGCTCTCTCGTGAAAGCATACAACATCGAAAGAAAATCCTCGTCGACATGCTGCAAATCACCGGAGCATTTCAGGTTGAATTCTATTTCGTGGCTCCTCTTCAGGCGCTCTATTAAAGCTTCGAGCGCAGCTCCCAGACCAAGCTGATTCAGTACCGGAGGGCTGAGCGCGTAAGTGAGAGATCTTGTGGTTTGTATACCGCGATCAAGCTCCGTCCGCATCCAGTCGATGGCAGCAAGATGCTCATCAGCCTGGAGAGCTTCTTTGAGAACCCCGAGTTTCATCTTGCAGATCACAAGAAGCTGCGTCACATCGTCATGAAGAAGATCCGCTATCTTCCGTCTCTCCCTGCTTTCTGCAACAGCAATCTCAGATGAAGCTGTCCGGAGTCTTTCATTGGAAAGCTCGAGGGCTTTTTCTGTCTGCTTTCTCTCCGTAATATCCTGCATGCTCACGGTCACACGGGAAAGGGTGTCGGCGCATCCGGGCCACACATGGAGACTCAGAATGAAGGTTCTCGTACGACCGGAAAAATCCCGGAACGGCGCTTCGTATTCACTCCTGACACTTCCCCGATGCAACGCCAGAAGTTCACGACCGAACACCTCCAGAGTTTCCCTGGTGAAAAATTGCCCGATGTCTCGAATCAAATCGTCAACCGAATTCACACCAAAGAGAGAGATTGAAGCTTGATTAACATCAATGGCGCGGATCATCGATGCAAACTTGATCAATTCATCGGGATGCTCAGCAAAATATCCATCGAGATCTCCGACTCCTGAATCCTCAAGCGCACGCAGTGCGGTCTTAGCTTCCGACAGGTCCTCATGCCACAAGGATATCGGCGCCTGTGAAAACAGGTCGTGATACCGTTTTTCGCTCTCGCGAAGATGCCTTTCGCTTTCAGCCAGAAGTTGTTCAGCAAGCTTACGGGCTGTGATATCGCGTCGTGCTCCTGCAACACCGATTATCAATCCGTTCTCATCCCTCACGGGCGTTTTGATTGTCTCGAACCAGATCCCCCAATCCGCGAACTCTTCCTCACGGCGAAGGACTTCTCCTTTTCGGAATACCTCCTCGCACTCAGCTGAGAATCTTTTCAGAGTCACTTCATCAAATAAGATCCCCTCCCCCGTCGAATTCAGAATCCGCTCTTCCGCCACGCCGGTCAGCGTGCTCCATGCCTTATTGACAAATAGAAAACGTCCTTCCAGATCTCTGAACCAGATTGGATCGGGAAGAGCGTCGATGACATTTCTGGAAATGGATCCTGCCGTCGCGGGAAATATCGCCGGGGCACCGACGCTATTTGCACCTCTGTCTGAAGAAGAAGTCATCTCAAAAGGCTGTAACAGAATTGATATAGGTTAGCCAATGGCGCAATAAAGCGCAAATCAGCAGGTAATTCAAAACGCTGTCCATCCGCATCTGGTTACACTTCAGGACTGTTCTCGAACCGATCTCACAGTGTATTCGGCTGCCGAAATTCTCTCTCTCTCAGGAGGATGACCGGTCTGCTGCGTGCCGAACCGGCAGCACACCCGATATCGGCACAGCCTTCGGCCATGCTGCCGGCCTGCGTTCCCTTACGCCGCCATCTATAGCATATTATCCATATGTTCCCGAACGATCATGGACCCGTATACGCCGAGACTCTCGCGGGCAGATTTCCCGTCGAGCCCTGGAGCACGTACAGCAACCTAATTTTTCTCCTCGTTATCATTTACTGGGCGTGGAAAACCGGGCTGAAGGGGCCGTGGATTATCGTTCTCTGTCTTCCGATAATGTTCGTCGGATTCATCGGCGGTACGGCGTACCATGCGACAAGAAGCAGCAATGTGTGGCTTGTCATGGATTATATGCCGATTCTTTTCCTGTCGCTTATTGCCTCGATATACTTCTGGAACATGCTCACTTCGCGGATGGCATGGGCATTTATGATTGTGGCAAGCCTTTTCATCGTCTCACGATATCTGATTTTGCGCGCGGAATTTCTCGAAAGGGGTCTGAGGATAAACGCCTTCTATTCGATGCTTGCTGCTGCCATCATCCTTCCTGCCCTGCTTGTTTCGATGAAGAGAGGCTGGAAGGGGGCAGGGACTCTTGCGGCCGCCGTTGCTGCATTTATGGGCGCAGTCCTCTGCAGATACTATGACGGTGCTGCAGGAAGGTCTTTCCTTCCGATGGGTTCTCACTTTCTCTGGCATCTTCTGGGGGGAGTAAGCGTCTTCCTTGTGATGCAATACCTCTTTGGCATTGTGAACGTAGAAAGGGCCGATGCCGCGGGAAAAACGGCGCCGCCGAATGTCTGATCAGGGTTCGCCCGTGTCAGCTCCTTGTGTCACGGACACAGCAGAACCGGCTGCTGATTTCTATTCATTCTTCAGTGCTTGAAATCGCACAGGGCACTCGTTTATATACTCCGCAATCGAAAGAGCATAAACGGAACACATATTCAGATCCCGGCACTCTCCGGCAATGGAGAACAAGCGCCGCTCGACCGCTTCCTTCTGATCGCTGTTCAGCACGGCATCAGGATGAACGCCTTTTGCTGCAAGCTGGGCAATTTCCGCAATTGCCTCATGATACAGAATCCCGGGGTCGTGGTCTTCAGCATCTGCTTCTGGGCGGCCTTCAGCGAGTCCATTGACGAGAAATTCAATTGCGTTGGTTCCTCCACCCGCCGGGACCACTGAATTCTTCCGGCAGGAATTCATGAACTGGATGACGAACTTCATTAATTGGCCGAATTTCTGAATGTCGATGTCGCTCATTCTTGCTGCCGCCATAAGCGCTCTTCGCGCAAGGTCAATCTGAATGGAACTGAGCATCGCATCGCCGGTCAATTCTGCCACTCCGTACGCCGAGCGCGCCTCTCGCCAGGGACGCGCAGAAATTTCAATCCCGGTTGCCCGACCCGCTGCAGTCTCCACATCCTCAATCCATGGCTTGAGCGCGCGCAAGGCTTCTTCGGCTGTCTTCACCTTCCTGACGCCGCCGGCAGCCAAATCCTCCACCTGCGCCATGCGTCGAATGACAGCCGGATTGTCCAGGCTCTCCAGGGATTCGAAATACCCGTCGCGAAGCCTTTGCCAGGCATGTTTCGGAGATTTTGCTCTCTCGATGAGCAGCTCATCCAGTCGTCCTACGATCTCGTCCGCCTTTTCCCATGAGCTTTTGTCGAAGTAAAAGTCGATTATTCCGTCTTCCACCATCTGATCGAGTTCAGCCTGGTACTTCGAAATATTGCTGCTGTAAATGACAAGGATAGGCTGCCTGCCTTCAAACAGTGCCACCTCGCGCAGGTACCGCGCGAGCTGGATGCCGTTCATCGAGTTTTCCTGCTCTATGTCGATGAGCCAGACGTCCGGCCATCGTCCCGTCTGCAATACTTCAGTTATTGCATTATCAGAGTTGTTGAAAAGCCCGAACGATTCAGAATCCCTGTCGTTCCCCATGAAAAGCGATTCGAACGCCGTTTTATCAGCCCCCTTGAGTTCCGTCCAGGTATTGCGCGGAGGTAAATCGTGAAGAACGGCCTGCCCGCTTCCTATGCAGCGAAGGTAGTGATTCAGGTCGGTATATTTGAAAAACGAAAATCCTCTATTCAGAAACAGCTCATGCCAATCCTTCTGTTGATCCTCGACAAGTCCGATCCGCGCAGAAATGCTGATATGCCGCGCCCCTTCCTCTGTCTCGAGGAACTGTGAGAAAAGCCTGGCCGGTCCGTCGCAGCTGAATAATGCAAGGCCGTGGCCCACATCACTCGTGTCCGGCTGCCGGGGAATATGAAAAGAGCTCTTCTGTGACGCAAACTGCATCAAGGCGGCAAGAGCAAGTTTGGCTTCGGCGGGATTTGCGTGCAGGACTCCGAGAACTTCCGGCTCTTCGAGGCCTATCGCCTTTGCATGAAAAAAATCGGCAATTGCACTCCGCACTGTTTCTGAAACACCTTCCAGATCTTTCGCTTTCCGTGCAGTCTCTTCGAAAAGAAGGGGCGTGCGCACAGGTCTGTTTCTGCTTTTAAGAATGATGGCCATCTCATCACGACCGAGCGAAAAATCTCCAAACTGCAGGATGAGTTCCTGCCTTCTTTCAGGCGAGGCTTCAGCGAACTCACATGCAATTCGCGAACATGTTTCTCCGAATACGGCGCGGTTTCCGGACGTCTGATGAATTATAAGCACCCTCCATGCTAAAGGCAGCCAGATGCTACCGGTGAGGGGAATGCTAAGCAAGCAGAAATTATCCGCCGGATTCCGGAGTGTCGATAAGCCTGAAATAAAGGGAAAATACGCTTCCCTCTCCCGGGGTGTCTGCAACCGTCATCCCCGAATGCAGCATCCGTAGATACTCGGGAAGATCGTCGTCGGAATTAAAACGTATTGGACGAAGGGCGGTGTAACCTGATCCGCTGAGAGCCTCGGCAGGCGTTTCAATCCATGCTGTTGCACCCGCTCTTGCTCCCTGGACCCTTTCGGACAGCACTTGCCCCTTCTCTGCCATTTTGAACATCTCCTGATAAAAAGCGGATCCTGTCATTGAATAATCGCCTTTCGAAGATCCGCTCCTGACTCAGGGCCTTCCTGCAGATGCGGCGTCAGCGGGCAGATACTTCGACCCGAGCCTGCCCGGCGAGGCTGGGCGGGTCTAAAGGCTTATCCTGCTCCGGCCTGCGAGAGCGCGCGAAAGAGTGACATCATCTGCATATTCCAGTTCCCCGCCTTTCGGCATTCCCTGCGCAAGCCTCGTGACAGAAATATTGAGTTCGTTCAAAAGGCGCGCAATGTAAAGTGCAGTGGCATCGCCTTCAACCGTGGAACTTGTCGCAAGAATCGCTTCCTTTATCTCTCCCTGCTTAACTCTGCTGATAAGTTCGTGAATCTTTATATCCTCAGGCCCCTGTCCCCGGAGGGGAGACCAGATGCCATGAAGAACATGGTAAACGCCGCGGTACTCCCCAACACGCTCCATTGCGACAACATCCATCGGTTTTTCCACGACACAGACAAGAGAACCATCTCGATTCCGGTTTCTGCAGATTGAACAGAGCTTTTCTCCGGTAAGAAAATAACACCGCTCGCAAAGCTTCATTTCCGCGGCGGCTTTTCTGATCGCATCAGCAAGAGCAGGGGCGTTCGCGCGCCCGTGCGATATCAGAAAGTAAGCCAGCCTTGTGGCGGATTTTTCGCCGATCGAAGGCAGCCTTGAAAGCTCTCTGATTAGAGCCTGAAGCGGTTGAGGATACTCGTCCATGATTGAAGTGTAAATCCAGACAGGGGTTACAGGCCAGGTATATTCATACCGCCCGTTATCTTTGCGAGTTCCGCCTTCTGAGCCTCCTGCACCTTGTTTGCCGCCTCGTTAACCGCGGCTATTATCAGGTCCTGGAGCATCTCGGCATCGTCGGGATTTATCACATCCCTTTCAATGTGCAGTTCGACAATCCGGTTCTTTCCATTGACGACCACCTTCACCATGCCGCCGCCTGACTGGGCCTCGGCCGTTATCTGCTCCGATTTTTCCTGGGCCTTCTTCAGATCTTCCTGCATCTTCTGAGCCTGTTTCAGCAGGCCCTGCATGTTTCCGGGAATTCCGCCAAATCCTTTCGCCATTATTCCTCTTCCTTTATTCTAATATGCTCAATTTCTGTTCCGGGAAAGGCTTTCTTCAGGCTCTGAATCTTCGGGTGCTGCGAAATATCCCTCGTTCGCTCCTCCCGCTTGTGCTTCGCCCGCATCTTCTCCATGTGAAGAATGCTTCCTTCTGCTTCCGTTTTTTCATCGCTGGAAGCGAACTTCACGGACCAGCCCGGGATTCCCGAATATTCCTCGAGAAGTTCGCATAGCTTTTTCTTCTCATCCGGCCGGTCGAGATATTGTATGGAAAACTGAGGACCTGCCGCCCGGAGAACACCCCCGCCGAACTCCACCGCTGATATCCGCTTGAGATGCTCATAGACAAATCTCGGCCCTCGCTGCGACGCAAAATGAACGAACTCCTTCCAGTCGCAGGCTTTCGGGCTGCCGGATGAACGGGGGCCGGACGGCGAATTTGCGCTTTTTGCCGAGTTTGCGAGTGACGCCGTTTTTTTCTGTGAATTACCCTGCTTCGTCGAATGCTCGCCTGCATCGCCGGTCCGGTCGATGAGTGCCATTCTCACCACGAGAGCTTCGAGCGCATATTTCGGAAATGCGCTTCTAAGCGCGCTGTCTGCCCCTTCCCTCGCCGTCTCGACCAGTTTCTGCAGTTCAGGCGGGCGAAGAGACTGAGCCTGTTTCATCATTTGTTTTCCATCATCAGAGCTCACACCTGCCTCATGCAGAAGCGATTCGCCGCCGAGCTGAGCGAGAAGAATCTCCCGCCAGTGTCTCATGAAATCCTTCAGAAAAAGTGATGCATCTACTCCTGTCTCGAAGCATTGCGAAACGACACTGAGGCATCGGGCCGTGTCATGGGCAAGAATTGCCTCGGACAGCTCAAAAAGCTTCGCCTTGTCGGCAGCACCCAGAAGCCTGCCTGCCTCAGACATGGTGACGTTCTTGTCGCAGAACAACTGCACCTTATCCAGCAGCGACTGCGCATCCCTCATCGATCCGTCCGCCTGATTCGCTACCATCCGGAGCACTCCATCCTCGACCTTCAGTCCCTCCTTCTTCACAATGTGCGCAAGACGCGTTTCGATTGCATCTATCGCGATTGCCCGGAACGTGTGCTGCTGACATCGTGATATGACAGTCTCCGGAACCTTATGTGCTTCGGTCGTTGCAAGAATAAAAATGGTGTGAGGCGGCGGTTCCTCCAGACTCTTGAGGAGCGCATTGAATGCCGAGATGCTCAGCATGTGCACTTCGTCAATGATGTAAATTTTATACCGGTATCCGGGGGCAGGGAGAGATCTGAAACTGTCGATCAAGTCCCTGACATTGTCGACGCTGTTGTGAGACGCCCCGTCGATTTCCCTGACGGCAAGACTGGATCCGGCGCTTATTTCACCACAGTTGGTGCACTTTCCGCAGGGCTCTGGTGTCGGTCCTTCCCTGCAGTTAAGAGACTTGGAAAGAATCCTTGCGACGGAGGTTTTTCCAACCCCGCGAGGTCCGCAAAACAGAAAAGCATGCGCTATTTTTCCGCGCGTTATTCCGTTTGCAAGGGTTCGGGTCACATGCTCCTGCCCAGATACTTCAGAGAAAGTGCCGGGGCGGTATTTTCTGGCGAGAACAAGATAGGACATATGTCAGTTCACAAAAAAGCGGCTGGAGGACGTATCACAGAAGGATCTGCTGCGGCTGCTCCCTTCCGGGCCTGACCGGGTTCACAGAGCTTCTCGCACGAACCCAGCCGCCGAAGGGCTATTATAGACCGGATCGTGCGGCGATAGCCAATAGCACGCGAAAATCGCGCGGGAAATTTCATTTCACGCCGTTTCGGGGCTAAAAATATCCGAGGCTTTTGAGGGCTTTCACGTCATCTTCACCCATAAGATGCTCGCCCTCACCGGGATGCACGAAGTCGAATGGGGTGAAGAGCCTCCTTGTGCGAAGATCCCGGTACCGGCTCACGCATGCTTCAAACGCTTCCGGCCGGGTCTTCTGCACATCCTGCTGCTCCTGGGGGTCGGCTGCGATGTCGTACAACGCAAACGAACCATCGGCGCGTGAGTGCAGCTTCAACGATCCGCAGTAAAGAGCGTGCATGTGAGTTACGCGTTCTGCAAGTTCCGGATACTCCCGCGCATACCTGCGATTGTAGCGCCGGTTTTTTTCACCGAAATAGCTTCGATAGTCCGCGACAACGTCACGAAAGACTTTTTTCAGGTCGGTGACCGCGTCTGTGTACGAAACTCCATTCACAGCAAGGTTCAGGATGAATGAATGCAGGCCGGCCAGGCTTACCATTTCCGCTTCTTCACGACCGCCGTGCGCGGCATGGGGGAATCGAACAAGCAGCGGGACAGCGAGCTGCTCCTCCCATATGCTGATCTCGTGACCTACCTCCTGATGAAATCCGAGACCGTCTCCATGATCCGAGGTGATTATGAGAAGGGTGTTGTCCAGCATGCCGCGTTTCTCGAGCATCGCAACAATACGCTCGATTATCTCGTCTGAGTAACGGACAGAAGCATCGTAGAGGCGCCCTGCTCTCTTTTTCTCGCTTTCGGGGAATGCCAGTTTCCCTGCGCTAACCTGCCATTTTGTGGTGGATTCATCCAGAAAAGGCTCTCCTTCCACTCCAAAGGCAGCGCCGTGCTTTCCGGGATCGTAGGGAAGATGATTGTTCATGAAGTTGAGAAATATAAAGCGCCGGCAGCTTGAAGCTTCAAGCCTGTCCAGTTCAGAGTCGAGTTTCTTCAATACCCGCTCCTGCCGCCTGGCAGGATGAGGAAAATAAGTGGTTTGAAATCCCTGAAGAAGATTCACCTTTTTTGTCTTGAAAATTTCATTTGCAACGAGCGCCGATGTGCAGAAGCCCTGCGCTGAGAGCGTTTCCGCAAGCGTCTCATGCTCATCGCCGAGCGTTATGCGGCCCCAGTCGGCTTTATGATCCGCAGGAAGTCTGCCGGTAAACATCGACGCGTGCGATGGCACTGTCCACGGCGAAGTGGCTCGTGCCTGCCTGAACAGGACGAACGCGTTCCGGTGCGAATCCAGGTAAGGAGTCGTCGGCTCGTTATGGCCGTAGCGGGAGAGCCTGTCTGCGCGGAGCGTATCGAAAACCACGAAAATGACGTTATCGATGCCTCTTGCCGGTTCTCCCGGAAGTCCTGCGAATAAGACGCAGGCACCCGCAGTGACAGCTGCGGCAAGTATGAGGAAAAGTCTGCGTTTCCTTGCCGGTTCCATGAGAAATTTATCGCGCGGGGCCCAGGTCGCTCTACAAAAGCACCAGTGTCGTGTCCAAAAAGTTTTTTCACGCGGCACTGTCCCCCGAAGCCCTGGCGAAGGGGAAAGCCTTGCGCGAAAAACTTTCTGAAAGCGATACTATCAGAGGAGATGCGGAAGAGGAAGCAGCCGCCCCCTTTCAGAAAATCAACCCTGCCGCGCGGATCTCTTCGGAAGCGACATCGATGAAAGGCATCTTTTGAAATTCATGGGGTGGCGGATTCTTGAAAAGACGTCTGACGCTGACAAACCTCACCTTCCTTATGGGACATTAACGCCCCTCAAAAGGGACAGAACTGTCTCAGCCGATTCACGGCCCCTTCCCGAAAATTCTGCGTAATCGCACCCTTGCTTCAGAACTTCATCCGGCCCGCTCTTTGCCCTTGAAGACCGGCATGATAAGCGCCGCTTCCTCACCCAGGCTTCTTTCCTCAATTGCGAACGACATTGTCCGGGGACGCCCCCTCTGGGCCATTCTCCGGGCCAATGAATACCTTGAACCGTCAAATCCACTGAGGGCTGCACTTATAAGAAAAGCCGCAGAAGCGCTCCCCGCCGGATTTTCTCATGAGGATCTTCGAAAGATGATTCTCGATCGCGGCATGACACTCGCGACGATCCCTCCTTTCGAGGCACAGGCCGCAAAGAATGAGACTGAGTGCCGAAAATGTCCAAAGCGCATAATTCCCGGATGTCACAGTATGGACAGGCATCGCCGCTTTCGTCAGCGGCAAACGTCACGCGCCGCCGGGCCATGCGGCATTCTCACGTCGCATCGACCCACACAAATTTGAATTCGGCCCTCCCCCATGTTACCGTTTTTCATGCGCAGTTCCCCGGCGTTTTTCATAATCCCTTTCCTCGTTGATTTCGCGCTTTCCGCCGCCGGGATTGTGATGAACTTCCGTGCGCAGGACCTGAATGCGACACCTTTTGATCTGGGACTTCTGGGATTTGCGTGGGGCCTTCCCTACATGGTCGGCTGCATGATGGTGGGCCGTCTCGCGGATCGTTACCCGCGCAAAGCTCTCATGACATCAGGCCTGACTGGGAGCGCCTTTATGATCTGGTTTGCCCAGTGGATGCCCTCGCCTCACACTCTTGCGCTCGTCAACGCGGGGATTGGTGTCGCCGGCTCGCTTTTCTGGCCGGTGTTCGAAGTCCTTATCTCCCACGAGGACAAAGAGACGGCAAACAGGCGAATGGGTGCATTCAACCTGGGATGGACGCTTGGAATCGGCAGCGGTTTTGCGGCCGGTGGTTTCCTTTTTCAATGGGGTTTTCATCAGGCTTTGACACTCCTTGCGGCTCTTATCGCTGTATCTCTGGTCGTATTATTTTCTGCTTTCCGCGCACCACATTCCACCGTCCATCATGAGCATGTCCCGGTCGACACTTTGCTCGAAGAGCCGGTTCCCATCCAGGTCCGCCTCACTTACCTTTACATCGCCTGGGTCGCAAACTTCACCCTGTGGTTTGCAGCAGGAACGGTAAACACGCTCTTCCCGAAACTCTGCCGCACGCTCCTCGTTCCCGACCATACAAGCGGCATGCTTATCAGCCTTATAATGGCGGGACAGGCCGTCGCCTTCTTCACGATATCCCGCACAACATCATGGCATTACCGGTTCCTTCCAATGCTGTTCTTTCAACTTCTCGCGATTATCGGCTGTGCACTCCTTGGCTTTGCGAACAGTATTATCGCCTTCACAATCGCGATGCTGTTGATGGGGACTGGGCGGGGTCTTACATACTGCTGCAGCCTCTATTACGGGATTGCTGCTGAAAGCGGAAAGGTTGCAAATGCAGGAGTCCATGAAATGCTTATTGGACTCTCCTGCGCAGTGGGTCCTCTTATCGGAGGGCGTTTCGCCGAGTATACGGACGTCCCATCGACATTTCTTCTGTGCGCTGTTATCGGCCTCTCCGGAATGGCGGCGGAGGTTTTTATCTGGAAGACCGGGGCATCAGCAGCACCTGTTCAGGCGGTGACTCTCGCAGTCGACGCAGAAAAGAGGCGCAGTTCTACTTCCTGAACTGCAACGGCACGGCTCCCTTCTCCATTCTCAGAAGGGCCTCGTATGCCTGACGAATACGCACGAACTCCTTTGAGCTCACTCCTTCATCACGAACGTGCAGATCGGGGTGAACCTCCTTCATTCTCTTCCGGTATGCCGACTTTATCTCTCTCACCGTGGCCCCTGGGTTGAGGTTGAAGACACGCAGGCACTCGAAATACTCCTGCACAGCAGGATCGATCTGCTCCCGCAGTTCCCGCACCACAAAAGGCCGTCCATCTGAGCCCGCCCCGGTTGAATACCCGTTCCACCCGAGATCGTGCCATCTCTTTGCGAGCCGTTTTCCGGCGCGGACCGAAAGAATGCGGTAACTGACAATCATAGCCGCAAGAACAACGAGAATAAGCACATAAATGATCAGGGGAGTTTTGTGAAGCAAGCGGTAGAACGTAAACCATGCGCGATCTGAAAACGTGAGCTTTGTATGAACACCCGAGAGTTTCTCGATTGCGGCAGCTTCCTGGCCTGTTGAGAGAAAAGCTTTCGTCTGCGCGATCCGGATCCTGTCGTTTTCCCGGCTGGGATCGGATCTCAAAGTCAAAATCCGGCCGAATACGTCATCGACGGAAGACGGGTCTCCTTTGGACAACAGATCCCCGATCTTTTTTGCAAGCAGGCGAATGTATTCCGCCCGGACGGCCGGATCGTCCGCTGAATATGACGCCAGCATTTCCTGAACTTCCCCGCCAGAAAGCACGTCATAGTCGCCGCCTGATTCTCCAAGTCCTCTGAGTGCAGCGCGAACAAGCTCATGAGCGCGCGGCGTTCTTGTGGACACATCTACGCGGCTCAAAAGAAGAAGGACCTGGGTAAAGGAACCATCGCCCAGAAGCCTTTCTGATTCCTGATAAATCAGATCTCTTACGATTGGACCCGTCACCGAGTCAACTCTTCGCCGGCTCCCTTTTTGTCCGAGAATTGACAGAACTTCGGTCAAGTTTCGCGCTTTGAGAGCCCCCTGCAGAGTTTCAATTTTTCCTTTTACCCCCCGCATGTGTTTCAGATCCTGATCGTTCTCGCCTAACAGGGCGGACATAAGCGCGAGGACTTCTTCCGGGCTTCCTGTTCCCGGGCCCGAAAAAATCTTTATGAACTGTCCTCGGATATACTCTTTCACCTGCGGGAAATTCCGGTAGGCCAGTATCACGCCGTTCTGCCTCATCCACTCGACATCGTGAATACCGGCGTAAAACAGGAGCGGCGGGATGAGATCCCTGCGGAGCGCGCCCTCGTCCGAAATCGCGGCAAGGACGCAGTTTCTCATGACCTGCCGGGACTGCGGAATGTGCGATAGTCTCCACAGGAAAGCTTCTTCCCGGCCCGTATCGAAATCCGGGTGATTGAAGAGGAGAATCATCGCCTCAGTGGCGGTTTTAACACTGTCCTTCTCCGTCGCAGTTTCAACAATCGCCTTGAGATCATTAACCTTGATGGAAGCCGATGATTTGCGGGAAGCAAGCACGCCAAGAACAAAATCCGCGGCCTGATCCTGCGCCACCACCTGCTCAGCTCCGGAGATTCTAATCCGGACCGCGCCTCCCGAAAGAGCCTCGGCTGCGTCCACTTTCACCTTTACGCCAAAAACATCGACCGAATCCGCAGGGGCAGGGGGCGCCACAAGGAAAGTGAGAATGATAAACCACGAAAGGCATCGCCCCTGGTGGAAGGCAGACGATATCAGTTTGCGGTGAAAGAACGAAACCAAGGCAGAATGTCCCCCTGTTACGGGACGATACCATAGCTCAAGGCACTCCGGAAACGGCCAACGTGAGGGGTCTACCGGGGCGGAAGCATGCCATAAACATTGAGTGATGCCGTATTTTCCTCCCCTTCCCCGTCGATCGCGGTGACAGTCACAGCGGCACGAAGCTCTTTGGTCACGCCTGAGGGGTCAGCCTTGACCTGGAGCAGGAAATTCCGGCCTTTCTTGACCTCTTTTACGGCCACTGTCACGGCCTTATCGGTACTGTTCACGCTTGTTATGGTAACCCTTCCCGGGCCCACATAGTCAAGCTTCGCGCTTCTTTCAACTGGATCCTCCCCTTCAAGAATACCGAGAGCAAGGACAGGAGGAGTCAACCTCAAGGCTCCTTTGACAGACGCAAAAACAGGAACATTGATTTCGCGTTGCTTCCCGTCCGCTCCCTGAACCGTAACGGAGATTCGGGCCCTGAACTCTTCGAGTGGCAGGTCCTCAGAAAGAGTCGCAAGATACACCTTTTTTCTTTCATCAGCCGACTTCTCTTCGACAGTAATATATCGCGAGAAGCTCTTTGCGCTGATTATCTTTGACTGTGAACTGCCCCGGACCTCCACCGCAAATTCCTGAGAAGCCGCAGCGCCTTTAATCACTTCACCAAAAGCAAGTCTCTGAGGATTCACTGTGACGCCCGGCTCTATCGTGCCCTTTATTGTCAGCACAACCATCGGAGCGTCCGGATCGGAAGAATACAGGGTGACGGTTTTTGTGACATTTCCCGGGAAACCGGCCGTGTCAAAGCGGGTTTTTACTGCTCCTTCTTCATTCGGCTGAAGAGTGGGTTTTGATGCAGCCGAAGCTGTACACCCGCAGGATGCCACGACGCGCGAAATCGTGAGCGGACCTGTTCCTGTATTTTTGACGGCAAAATCATGGTCAACCGTCGCTCCCTCCTGCACTGTTCCGAAATCAAAAGACGGTTCCGAAACGGATATTCTGCCCGGCTCATCGGCGAAAGCCGCCTGTACGGCAAGAATCACAACTATAAGAATTCTGCAGCATTTCATACTGCCTTCTCCCTGGGAAATAAATTCGCTCTGTCCAGGAACTTCGTGTCGAAGTTTCCCGACCTGAAATCCGGATGGTTCAAAATGCGGCGATGCAGCTCAATATTGGTCTGGATTCCTTCTATTATGAACTCATCGAGCGCCACCAGCATTTTCCGGATGCATGAATTTCTGTCATGCCCACGGACGATAAGCTTGGCAATCAGAGAATCATAGAAGGGCTTGACCGGATATCCGCTGTAAAGCGCTGAGTCTACACGCACTCCATGTCCGCCGGCAGGATGATATGAGGAAATATAGCCGGGGGCTGGAATCAAGGTCCTGGGATCTTCGGCATTGATGCGCGCCTCTATCGCATGCCCTCTCATGGTGACATCCTTCTGCTTGACTGAAATTTCCTGCCCGGCTGCGATACGAATCTGCTCTTTTACGATGTCCGTATCCGTCGTCATTTCAGTCACCGGATGCTCAACCTGGAGACGCGTGTTCATTTCGATGAAGTAGTACTTCCCGCCCGCAAGATCCACGAGGAATTCTACCGTGCCGACGCTTGTATATCCAACAGAACTGCACATTTCCACAGCCGCATTCTCGATATCGTCGCGCATTGAATCGGGCAGTCCGCATGAAGGCGCCTCCTCGACGATTTTCTGATACCGCCGCTGAATGGAACAGTCGCGCACACCAAGGTGGATCACGTTGCGGGCCTGATCCCCCGCGACCTGAACTTCGATATGGCGCACCGACGGAAGGTATTTTTCCACGAGAAGATGACCGTCACCGAAAGCCGCCTCGACTTCTCTCTGTGCAGTTACAAATGTGGATACGAAATCCTGAGGCCGTTCCACTATCTTCATTCCCCGGCCGCCGCCTCCTGCGCAGGCCTTCAGGAGGATGGGGAAACCCACCCGCTCTGCGGTCAGAAGCGCCTCTTTTGGATCTGAATATCCGGTGCTTTCACCTGGAATAGTCGGAACGCCTGCCTTGTCGGCCGCACGACGCGCCCTCGCCTTGTCCCCCATGACCCTCATGTTCCGGACAGACGGCCCTATGAAAGTAATTCCACAACTGCTGCAGATTTCAGCAAACGACGCGTTTTCACTGAGAAACCCATACCCCGGGTGGATTGCTTCAGAACCGGTAGTGGTCGCGGCCGCCATAATTGAAGACATATTGAGATAACTGTCTTTTGCCGGGGCCGGTCCGATACAGACGCTTTCCGAGGCAAGTTTGACATGCAGCGCATCTTCATCCGCCTTCGAGTGAACCGCGACGGTCTTTATTCCAAGTTCATGGCATGCCCGGATTACACGAAGAGCTACCTCTCCGCGGTTGGCGATAAGTATTTTTCGAAAAGGAGGATTTGTCATTAGACCAACTTCAGAATTTTCTCACGAGTTCTCACTCAGTCGTATCGATGAGAAAGAGTTTCTCTCCGAATTCAACGACCTGAGCATCCTCAAGCAGAATTTTCACGATCTTCCCGTTACATGGAGACTCAATTTCATTCATTATCTTCATGGCTTCTATGATACAGAGAGTCTGGCCCCGCTTGACCGGTTGTCCCTCCATCACGAAGGGTTCTGAATCAGGTGACGGCTTACGGTAGAATGTTCCGACAATAGGCGATTCGACGGTGACAATACTCTCCGGCAGTTCTTCCTCTTTTGCCTCCTCCGCGCCTGTCACGGCAGGAATGAAGTAAGGCTGGCCTGAGGACAGCGGAATCGGCTCGCTCCCGGCGGATCCACCCCCAATCGGCGTTGCCACTACCTCTTTAGCTCCTCTGGAAAGCCTTATTCGAACCCCTTCGTCATCCAGTTCAAACTCATGGACGTCATTCTCCTTCAATATACGGAGAATCTGCTCTAGTTCCTTGGTATCCATAACTGCAATCCTGCGTGAAGAATCCTCCCCCTGCCCGGCTCCCCTGAACTCAGGACCTGAGCACCCGAAAGAGGTCGCTTGAGGGCGAATGAGTATAGCACGACGAAATCAAATCCCGAAATGTCAGAAAAAACAATAATTTGGTCGACTTTTGCCCGTTTTTCGAATGCCTGTTCCGAAAAAACTCCATACAACTCAGGCGCTATTCCAGGTCCTCAACGTCCAGGAACGCTTCGGCTACAACCTCCTCCCCTGCCGATCCCGGACCGTCATCAGACGCCTCTTCATCTGCTTTGTCACGCAGAAGAACCTCTTTGAGCCGGGTCACAGCGGGATTGTCCGGGACTGCCCGCTGAAGCTCTTCGATTTCCCTGACGGCGAATGGAAAATAACCCGCATCGTAAAGAGTCCTTGCAAAAACGAGCCTGCCACGAAGGGCTGCCGGATTGGAGGTCAACCCCGAAAGGCACACCTCAAGCGCCTCCATATGGCGTCCATTGATGCGAAGATACTCCGCATAGTCCATAAAGCAGTCGTCACCCGGATCTTCCGAAAGCCGATCTTTGTAGGATTCCTCTGTGTCCATAGGGAGAGTGTAGCGAAAACCTGACCGGGGAGCGAGTGTGAACAGCGGCCCGGTATGGATAAAAAAGGCCCCGGGCACACCGCAGCCCGGGGCGGTATGAAAACAACGGGAACATCAAAAATCAGGAAGCGTCCGATACGTCACAGTTGTTGAAGTTTTCAAACGAGAATCCCGTGCGTGATGTCACTTCAATCGCCTCGCCGGTCGCCTCCATCGTTCCCCGCAGGGTGAACGTAATTGAGGCAAAACCTTTCATCGTTATCGAGGCGGCTCCTCCGTAGAAGATTTTCGTTCCTGTCGCGCTGTCTGCCTGAATAAAGAGGCTGTTGCACGTCGCAGAACCGCCGCTTCCCGGAACGTCGCATATAAACGAAACTG
>CAYQVO010000003.1:33458-132423 GCA_964421085.1 uncultured Bdellovibrionales bacterium
TCACGTCCATGACATACGAAGTGCCCCGGGGCACTTCGTATGTCATGGACGTGAAACTCACCCGTGAATTTGTGTTGTTTGAGATAGTGATGTTCACATTATCATTGGTGAATGGTTCGGACCCCGTTGTGCATGTCCCGCGCGTAGTATCGATGTTGTAAGACGCCCCTGCGATAGTATCACCGATCATGCGGGTGATTCTCACATTATCCGGGTTGAGACCGCCCAGGCCGCCAGTGTCAACGCCGCCGGTGCCAAGTCCGCCGCCCGCCGAATTCGGAAATCCATCGAACCCGGCAGGAACATCGCCGGTACACTTGATCCCCGTAAGTTTTCTCTTGTTCGAGAGGAGAGGAAGCCTGCATGCGAACTGAAAACTTCCCGGATATTTGCATCCCAGTCTGCCGCTCACCGTGCCGTAACTGTCGGTGATTTCGCGGCCTGTCGTCGGCTCGAGAATTGCCACCCCGAGCTCGCTGTCGCATGCGACGGTCACACCGGGAACCGGCGCCCCGTTTGCATCCAGAACCGTAACCCTGAAGGGGGACACATCGGCGACAGGCAGTACGGGATTGTTTACGCTCAGGCTGATTGAGCCCGCTGCCGCGTCTGAAGCAACGAACTGTGTCCCTCTATCGTCAACCTCCTTGCCGCCTGTATCTCCCGAACAACCGGATAAAAGCGCCAGGCATACAAGAAGTGAAATCGCCACTAAATCGAGAAAGTATTTCGTCCGCATGAATCAAATCCTTACCAAAAACAGATTTTTACCTTCGCTGCTTCCTCCAGACTTTTCACACATTGTCGTCCGTAACATCAAGATCCTCTGCCGTCGCTGTCGCTGTCGTTGTCGGCACCGGAGCGGCTTCTTCGGGTGGAATAATGACATCCGGAGTGACAACAATGAACATCGTAAGCTTGTTCGTATTGACATTCTGCCCAGACGACGTCACTACCCGTACATAATGAGTGACTCCCATGGTAAAGGGCGGCTCCGGCAGCGATGTCCTGTTGAGACCGATCCATTCCATGATCTCGACCGGAACCGCTATAAACGGCGCAGACACTATGTTCGCATTGTCAATTCCCCGGGGCAGATCCGACGATGGCTCATCGCGAAGGGTGCCCTGACCCGAACTGCTGGTGGAAGATGAACTCGATCCTGTCGAAGAGGATGTGCTGCTCGAAGTACTGCTGCTTGTACTGCTGGAGCTTCCACTGCTCGTGCTGCTTCTTTCCGGCGGCCCGAGTACGACGCTCAGCGGCGACGAGCTGTTCGGCGGTTGAATCGAGGCGCCTTCAATGTAGAATTCGTAGAAAACGCGCTCGGTCCGCACGAACTGCGTGTACATGTTGTTCTGCAGTCCGATGCACGAATAGATGGCCTGGCCCGAATTCACCAGCGTTTCCCCGGTTGTTCCGCCGGAAATCGGGACACTCATGCCCGTGATGAATATCTCCGGATCGCACATATCTTCATCGTTAAAGCCGTTATAGGCTATCGCCGTGACGCTTACGCCCTGATCGTTGTTTGAGCTGCCGCAGCCGTAGAGAATCGCTCCTGTACTGCCGAGGACCACTGCACACAATCCAACTTGAATCAACCGTCGCATAGAATGATCTCCTTATGACGAAAACTTCATTGCTGCATCATCAAAACTGCCTTCGACAATTCTCGGAGTTATGAAGAAGAGGAGCTCTTCATCAGAATTGTCCGTTCTGACTTCGCGGAAAAGATGGCCCAGGAACGGGACGTCCTTGAGGAACGGAACGCCCTGAAGTGCATCGTCATCCCGGATCTTGTAAATTCCGCCCATAGCAAAGGTCTGGCCGCTTGAAACAAGGACAGTGGAAGTCGCACGCCGCTTAATCTGGCTCGGAATTCCGTCCACCTGTCTTCCAAAGTTGAAAGAACTCGACTCGGCTTCGATATCCATAAGCACATAATAGTCCGGGGAAGCCTGGGGCGTCACCGTGAGCTTTATTCCCGCCTCAATGCTTTCTGTCGCAGAACCCGAATTACCCTGGGCTGATGCGCCCTGTCCTGTTGCGACAGATAGACCACCGTCGGGCTTCTTCACCCGAATTTCTTCCGTGCTTTCAATCGAGGCTTCTGTGTTGTTGGTTGTGGCAACTGCCGGCCGGCTGATAATACGGATGCGGCCTTCCTGCTCCAGCGCCGAAATTCTCCACGCCAGGGACTTCGAACCATCGGCACTATCGAAAAGCATCGACACTGCGCTTCCTGACGTGCTGGTGACTGCGGCCGGGAACGCCACGGCGGTCGTTCCGGCATCTTTAATGCTGCCCCCGATTTTTACGGAGTTGGGGAAGTTTTTGCCTGTGGCATTTCCTGTTTCGGGCGACTGGATATATGTGAATCCAAGCTCGCTTCCCAGGTCGCGCAGCAACGTGCGGTTCGCTTCGACAATCTGTGTTTCAAGCAGAACCTGCGGAGTCCTGAGGTCGAGTTTTCCGATAAGTTCGGATACGTTCCTGATCCCTCTTACGATGTCCTTGACTATAACCTGATTAGTGCGCTCATCAAACGCGATGGAACCACGTTCGGTAATCACCGTGTCGAGGATCGGCTTTATAGCGGCAGCTTTGGCGTAGCTTACCCGGAGATACTTCACCGACAGCGGCTCGAGTTCCTCTTCCGCCTGGCGGGCATTTTTCAACTGCTCGCGTTCCTGACGAAGTTTCTCGACCGGGGCAATCCGGATCACGTTTCCTTCCTGAACGCTGTCAAGGCCGTTCGTTTTGAGTATGACATCCAGAGCCTGATCCCACGGAACATCGATCAGGCGAAGCGTCACTTTCCCGGTAACGTCGTCACTGGCGATGATGTTGAGATTTGAGACTTCGGCGATAATCCGCAAAGCATTGTCGATGTCCGTATCCTGCAGGTCGAGGGAGATCAAGCGCCCCGAGTATCTCGAACTTTCGCCCAGGAGACTGCCCAAATCTTCATTTGTGATCGCCTCCAGGTCGCCGGCCGGCGCGCCGGCGGCTGTGGCATCAGGCCTGGCATCAGGAGGTGTTGTCTGTGGTGTTTCGACTTTTACATCGGCCTTTTCCGCGGGTTTCACGGGTTCTGATTTTGCGATAGAGATATCTTCTCTCCCGGCAGAAAGCTGGTCCGATATGACCGGTTCCGGGGATTTTGAGTCGGCGGACGGCCCGTCAGCAGGATTTGCCGCGAGGCTCTCCGTTTTCAACTGCGCGCGCATATCGTCACCCGGAAGGGCGTCGCCGCCGGCCGGAAAATCGTTTCCTGCAGCGGGATCAACAAAGTTTCCCGCGTTCGCAACGATTATCCGACTGCCCTGAGCTTTTACTTCCAGAGAAGCTTCCGGCTGGGCAAAAATCCGGAGCAGTGCGTCCTTTCCCTGAATCACCGGACGGACTGAGCGGATTGAACCGCTGCCTTGCGGCGCCACGATAGTGGAGAGCAGGTTGTTGTCTATCGCCGCATCCTTCAGCAGGAGAACATACTCCGAGGGCGCCGTCTTTTTGAAAGAGTACTGTCCATCTCCCATCAGAGTTGCAATGACGGCATTCCCTTTTTGAGCGCCCTTTTCAATGCTGAGGCCAGTTACCTTCGCATTGCTGCTCGAGAAGTCCGACGGCAGCAATGGCTTTGTTTCAGACATCGATGTGTCCATTGCCGTGCTGCCTGGCGCCGCGGCGTCTGCACTTCCGGCGTTTAAAAAACTCACTGTGCAGAGGACAAAAGAGCAGGCCAATCCGTTCAGCAGGGCCTGCCTTACTGTTGCGGTGACTCTCATGAGGATTCCCCTAAAACTGTAAAACATTGACTACACGGCAACTCGGAAAAGACAACCTATCGGTGCATGGGAAAGGGAATGACACGTTGCCCGAGTTCTAAACCCATCCATCATTGAAATAGGGCCAATAGTCCAGCCTGTCAATAAGGTATTTTTATGGAAAGGTTACGGGTTATCACGGATGGGTGACTGCCCCGGCTGCCTACTTCACCCTCGCCCTCTGGCCGCCCTTTGCGCCCGCCGGGGGGGTCTTGCCGCGCCTGAACTGATCCTCATCGGCAACAGTTATCATCTCGCTCTCCTCGAGGTGACGGTATGTGATAAGCCTGCAGGAGCCTTCGACAGATACCTGAGCCTGTTCCTGGAAGCCTCTCGGGTTCTGAACACCTATGCTCGAGATGCTTACGATCCTTGCAAGTCTTGAAAGCTCATCGAAAAACGTCATCATCTGCTGAAAGCTTCCGAGAAATTCGATCTGGACGGGGACTTCGACATAATATTCACGCACCTGTTCGTCACCCGGGTCGAAACGCACCACTTCGAGCCCGGAATCTTTTGCCAGTCCCGTGACCGAAGAAAGCAGGTTACCCATCTCGTTTTTCTTCGGGAGTTGATTAAGAGCGACCTGGCGAAGCGATTCAAGGGCCGCAATTTCCTTGCGCACTCGGGGGAGATTTCGAAGGATTCGTTCTTCCGAAGATATCTGCGTTTTGAGCGAATCTCTATCCCTGGTCAATGTTTCGCGTTTTTCATTGACAGGCCCGAAAGCATACTGCCAGAAGAGAAACACAATAAGGCCGATGCTGAGCGCCCAGAATGCCGCTTTCTGCCCCCTGGGACGCTCGAGGAATCTCTCAATCAACGGTGACGCCATGAATTCCTATCCCCTTCCCGGTCTAAACGGTGCCGGCGGCTGATTTCCTGATGGCCCTGTCGCTTCCGGAAGCGTCTGTGGCGCCCCTTCGACGGCGGCACCAGACGTTTCTCCAGTTCCCGGCGCTTCCATGCCTTTCAGAAAGTCAGTGACAATCTTGATCTTGAATACCTTGCCGGCGGTTTCTTCAAGCGCGGACCATGCGTATATCGAAGGGTCCTTCGCGTAATTTCGCAGTCCAAAGCCGAGAAGCCTTGAAGGTCCTTTAAGACCCCCGCCAACCGCGTTGTATTCTCCCTGGTCGGCAAGGGAGCTTTTCTGGGCCCGTGAATTGGCGCTGCCCAGGCTTCTCTGCCGATCCTGCTTCCATTCATCAGTATGGGGCTGCTCCTCCCTGAAGACGAGCCCCTGCTTGTCAGCATCTTTCTTGAACCGCTCGAGAAGCTGCTTCCGTTCAGGCGACGGCACGATATAACGGACCAGGACCGATTCGAATGCGTTGAACTGGGCAATCGCAGTGAGGTTTGAAGTGACACTCTCCAGAAGATCGACACTTTTAAAAATCTGCACGGTATGGAGATTCGAGAGAAAAGTAGAGACAGAAAAATCATCAAGAGCGATGCCGGAAAGGATCATATCGCCGTCCTTATCCTCAATCTGACGGATCCAGGCCTTGGCCGGAAGTGCGCTGTTAATCGCGGCAAGCATTTTTACGGGCCCGACCTGTATCACCTTCAAGCGTCCAATGGCGGTTGAAATTCGTTCGAGTTCCATCCGCTTGTTCTCCAGGTCTTTGGCTTCTTTTGTCTGTTCTTTCAGTTTCGCAAGGCGCGTATTCAACGCGGCAGTCTCCGTCTCGAGGCTTTCAACTTCCGCCGATCCAAGCTGATAAAGGATCACGCATACGACGAGAGTAAGGATGAGCGAACCGGCATACATCACGATCTGGATTGCTCCAGATGTGTCAGGCGTTGCTTCTGCTCCCAGTAGGTTAATCTTTATCATATTTTCACAAATGCACCGGAACCATCCTGTCTCCGGGTTCCCTCAACGCCAGCCCAACACAGATCCCCATTAAAGGAGCGATGCTGCGGACATACGCTCCGTCAATAGAAGCCGGAATTTCCACTGCTCTGAACGGGTTCACAATCTCGCATTCAATACCGGTCTTGTCCGACAATTCGTCCAGGAGTCCTGGTACGGAAGCTCCTCCACCCGTCAGAAATATGTGATCTATACCCTCATCAGAACCTGAGGCGTTCCAGAAGAAGCTCAACTGGCGATTGAACTCGCTCGCGACCTGCTCGACGTTTTTCTTCAGTATTTCGACAGCCGATTCATAAAGAGGGTTCGAACTATCGCCGGAAATCTTCATGCGTTCAGCATCGTCATATGTAAGTCCGAACACATCGATCAGAGAGTCCGTAAAGAGCTTCCCGCCGACCGCGATATCGCCTGTAAACAGCGATTTTCCGCCCTTGCAGATATTGATCGAAGAGTACCTCAATCCCATGTTGACAAGGGCGATAGTCTTGTCGACGAGCTCCGGATAGTTCAGTTCAAACATGTTCTGGAGCGCGAACGAGTCGACATCGACGACGGCAACTCCAAGCCCCGCCATCTCGATCGCGTTGAGAAAACCGTCGATAATCTCGTTCTTGACTGCCGCGACGAGAACTTCGAGCTGATTCTTTCCGCTTTCGCTTATGATGTGATAATCAAGCCGGACAGCGCTGATATTGTGCGGAATGAAATTTCCGGCCTCGAACTGGATGTTGGTATCCAGTTCTTTCAGCGTCATTTTCGGCACCTTGATTTTCTTGGTAAAAACGCTGGGACCAGGAACCGCAGTTGTGACCCGCCGGTTTGAAATTCCATGAGTCTCGACAAGGTTGATTATGGCCTCCGAGACTCTTGCAGAGCTGGTGATGATGTTATTGGAAAAAATATCGCCGCGAAGAGGAGCAACTCCGACATTCTGGAGTGTCGGCATGCTCCCGGACAGATCAAGGCACACAAGCTTTACCGAGCTTGCACCTATATCGATGCCGACCAGTGGTTCTTTCTTTCGCCGGAAAAGTCCCATTCTTTGAAATTGTTCGAGAAAACCTCTTCAATAAGTAATGCTATGACACCGCCTAACCATCGAACAATCCTTTTCTTTCCTGTTTCCGGCGTTCGTTGCAATCGATGCGGTTAAGGGGTTATTTTAAACGGAAATCTGAACCTTCGGTTTGACGAGCTGGTCCCTGTACATGTCCTCTCCGCATCTCCTCTCCGCATCGATCGTAGTTCCTCCCCTGCCCGGCCCGCTGACCTACCTGATCCCTGCGGAGCTGTCTTCGACCGTGGTCATCGGCTCGAAAGTGGCGGTTCCCCTCGGCTCGCGCACGGCGACTGGTTATGTCGTCAAAATCAGCGACAAGGAGGAGGACTTTGGAGGAGGCGGAAAGGAGTTCGACCTCAAAAGCATAGAGCAGGTGGATCCCTCCGGGCAGTGTTTCAACGAAGAGCAGCTCCAGTTTTTTTACTGGGTCGCTGATTATTACGCTGATCCTCCGGGACGGGTGATAGAAACTGCCGTACCTCAAGCAGTTCCCCGGAAATTTTCGCGGACAGTGCGGCTCGCCGGCAGCCCGGAAAAGGAGGCGAAGGGCCGGACCCAGCGGGCAATACTTTCGTTCCTGGAACAGAACGGCAGATGTGCGGACTATGGGAGGCTTCTTCGGTTGTTCAAGGGCGCTTCGCACTCGCTGAAGAAACTCGCGGAACAGGGCGTGATAGAAATATCGAGCTCAGAGATGCTTGACCACCACATCGAAACCGATCTCGCGCCTGAATGGGCCAAGCGCGAGATTCTTTTGAACGAAGCTCAGGAAAAAGCGTTCGAGGCCGTTCTGAGATCCTGGAGAGAGAAGAAATTCGAGACTTTTCTCCTTTACGGAATAACAGGCAGCGGAAAGACAGAGGTGTATATCGACATCATACGGGAGGTGAAGAACGCCGGTTACGGAGCTCTTGTTATTGTCCCTGAAATCGCGCTTACTCCGCAGCTTGTGGACCGCTTCAGGGCCAGACTCGGAAACGAAATTGCCGTGCTCCACAGTGCCATGACCAGACGAATGAGATGGGATTCCTGGCGCGCGCTCCTCGAGGGCCGGAATCAGGTCGCGATTGGCGCCCGATCCGCAATATTCGCGCCGGTGCGGAATCCCGGGCTCATCATTGTGGACGAAGAGCATGACGGCTCGTTCAAGCAGGGGGAGAACCTCCGTTATAATGCGAGGGATCTCGCGGTTCTGCGCGGTAAACTCAACAATTGCCCGGTAGTACTTGGCTCGGCTACTCCATCGCTCGAGTCTTTTCATAACGCGGAACAGAAAAAATACACATTCCTTGAACTGCCGTCCCGTCACAGCGAATCGCTGCTGCCGGCAGTAGAGGTAATCGACCTGAATAAGATCAAGCCCTGGGAGATGCCGTCGAAAAACATATCTCCACAGCTCGAGGCAGCCGTAAAAGATGCGCTTGCCGATGATTCTCAGACGTTTATTCTTTACAACAGGCGCGGGTTCGCGACCTACCTTCAATGTGATCAATGCGGTGCGGTCCTTGAGTGTCCCAACTGCAGCGTTACCCTGACCTATCACCGGCGAAGCAATTCTCTGTTGTGCCATTACTGCAGCTACTCAGTGCTCCCGCCCGAGCACTGCAGCAAATGCCCGGAGACCGAAGGTGCGGGTGATTCGGCCGGAACTTTCGTGCAGAGAGGCGGAGGGACGGAAAAAGTCACCGAAGAGATAGCATCGCTTTTTCCGGGAGTGCGGGTGGAAAGGCTGGACCGCGATGCGGTTGAAGATCTGAGCCACTACAAAACTATTCTGTCGAAAGTCCGGAGCGGCGACACCAGAATTCTGGTCGGGACTCAAATGATTGCAAAAGGTCACGATCTTCCAAATGTCACACTTGTCGGAATCGTGGACTGCGATGTCGGCCTGAACTTCCCTGATTTCAGGTGTTCAGAGCGCGTGTTCCAGCTTCTGATCCAGGCATCGGGACGAGCCGGCCGCGGCGACAAGCCGGGGAGGGTGATTCTTCAGACAAGAGTTCCGGGACATCCAAGCCTCGTCAACACGCTTCGCCACGATTACGCGGGGTTTGCCGGGCGTGAACTCGCGGCCCGGAAAGGTCTGAGATATCCCCCCTTTTCGAAGCTGCTGAGAGTCATTGCCGCCTCTCAGGAACAGCATCTCCCTCCGCAGATCCTTCTCCGTTTTAAAGATGTTCTTTCGAGATTTCGAGATGAAAATCACGCCGACATAAGCATTCTCGGCCCGGCGCCTGCGCCGATTGGAAAGCTCAAAACCCTGTGGCGATGGCATATGCTTCTAAAGAGCGGAAGTCCCTCGGTTCTTAATCACTGCATGAAGATATTAAACGCAACCAAAGTGAACAGGCGTAAAGCGCGCGTGATTCTCGATATGGATCCGCAGGATATGCTGTGAGCGTATGGACGTGACCGACATCGGCCCTCCGGTGTCGAGTCGCTCCTGTTATCCCTTCTGCGCTTTCGGAAGCGCCACCATAACCCCAAGCCTCGCTGCCATATTTGATTCCATTGCCACTTTTTCATACCTCGGCACCAGAGGGTTCCCTGCATGCGCCTCCGAAACTTCAGGTAGACACCCCTCTGCCAGGTACTCACCAAAGGCTTCAGGACTTGCCATTTCATAATCTTCTCCGATGCAGCTTACCGGAACCAGAAAGTGGTCATGCCTCGTTCCCACCCCGTCGTTTGTTGGAAAATAAGCCGTCGCAAAAACGAGGCCTTCATCCTGTGTCTGTGCCTCCTGTGTCTGTGCCTCCAGTCTCAGCTCTGTCATCTCTACTCCTCCTGTATGATGAGAAACAAAGATTACTGCGGAGAGAATCTCTAGTCCAGGACAGACTGAAAAAGGCGGGCCGGCAGGTTTCAGGCCCTTATTCAGCCTGGGAACAGCGTGGCGGCGGCAATTTCGGGAATTATCCCGCCAAATGAACCATTTGACATCATTACTACAACATCGCCCGGCCTTGCCGACGAGATGATAAAATCACGCACTGAATCATAATCCGGCAGTTCTACGGCTGTTTTTCCGTTGGAGATCAGGCTCCTGCATACCTCCCGCACATTGAGAAGATCGAGTCCGGCATCATTATGCCTTGGAACCACTGCGCAGAGAGCTATACAGTCTGCAGCCGAAAGCGCGTCGATGTAGTCATTTTGAAATATTTTTCTCCGGCTTGTATTCGACCTCGGCTCGAACACAGCCCAAAGGCGTCTCCCGGGATATCTTTCCCGAAGCCCCTCGAGCGTCCGCCTCACCGCCGTCGGGTGGTGCGCGAAGTCCTCGATCAAAGTGACGCCTGCGCCGGTTTCCCATTCCTCCTGGCGTCGCTTCACTCCTTTGAAACACGCCATTGCTTCGAGAATTTCAAAGGCAGGAATTGCGCAAAGCCTGCACGCTGCGAATGCCGCGGTCGCGTTCTGTGCGTTATATGCGCCAGGAAGCTCCGTTGAAGCTGTATACCGCATTCCTTCGGGATCTCTTATTTCGAATGTCTGTGAATGCCGCCCCTGCTCCAGGCGTTTGAGCGCAAAGTCGCTCGCCTCAGTCCCGTATGTCACGATTTCACCCTTCCATTCACCGCGCCATCTGCTGATAAGCTCGCGCATCAGACGGGTCTCGTCGCATGCAATCACCTTTCCGTGAACCGGCATTGTCACAACTCTTTTCGAGAACTCGTTTATGACGCTCTGGAGGTCCGGATAGATGTCGGCGTGATCATATTCTATTGAAGTAATCACGAGCGTATCGGGAAGATAGAACGTGAATTTCGGAACTTTTGCAAAGAACGCGCTGTCGTACTCATCACCCTCAACTGCGGAAAACGGGCCCCTCCCCACACGCAGGCTCTCCGGAAACTGTTCCGCTGCTCCGCCGAAGAACCAGGAGGGCTGCCTGCCGCATGATTCAAGCAGATAAGCGAGAAGAGCAGTCGTAGTGGTCTTTCCGTGAGTACCCGACACGACTATCGAGTGCCTGCCCTCGACTGCAATATCGGCGAGAAGTTTCGGGAAAAACGAGTATGGAAGATTTCTCTCCCGGACACCGGAAATTTCAACATTGTCGGCCCGGATTGCATTGCCGATTACAACAAGCTCGACGTCATCGGGAATATTACCGGGATTGTAACCGTTATGGAGCGTCACTGTTGAGGCGCGAAGCCTGCTCCCCATAGGTTCCCAGAAATCCGTGTCGCTCCCCGAAACGGCGTATCCCTCCCTGGAGAGCGCGCAGGCAAGTTCTGCCATGGCCACGCCGCAGACTCCGACGATGTGAATCTTCGCGCCCCGGGCAAGAGACGCCGGAGAGAGAGCGCTTTCAATCTTGAAATAATCTTCCGGATGCATCACCCCGCGAACTTCTCATAGAGCTGCGCGTATTCGATATCAAGGGCGTCATATCTCTGCTTCAGTATAAAGTAGTGCTCGCTCATCTGCTCAATCTCGGTAAGCAGTGTGGTGATCTGTTCCTGAGACCGCACCAGTTCGCCCCGCATTTTCTCCACCTGAGTCTGAGCCTGGATGTTGCCTTCCAGCTCTTTCATCAGATTGTCGAGTTGATCCATTGATTCGGCCAGCTGCTCCTTGAGCTGATCGTTCTTTCTGGAGAGTTCCTGTTCTTTCTTGTTAAGAATGCGGAGTTCTTCTTTGGCCTCGACTCCACTTGCCTCGAGTTCGCGCTCGATCTCTTCGAGATCTCTCAGCCGCTCTTCAACCGTTTCGAGTTCAGCCTGAGTAATTGTCACCCGGCCCCGTTCGACTTTAACTGCATCCCGCAGTGCGTTAGCTGCCGCCACCTGGGACGCAATATCTTTCGGCTCGATCATCCCTTTGTTGATCTCTTCGATCTCTGTGACGAGCGCCTTTCGCTCATCGAGCTCCCTTTCGAGCGATTTGATTATGCCGGTACCCACGTTCTGTTTTCCGCGGGCAAGGAAAAACAGGGCGCCTATGATGAGGAGGGCTTCGACTATGCCTGTAATGATGATTGCGGCCATATTACTTACCCTCTTCTTCTTCTCCGCTGCTTTCGACATCTTCTTCCCCGCTTTCCGCGCCTGTGTCGTCCAGCAGATTATTGAGTTCCGCATCGATGTCGCTCAGAGGCGCGGCTGCCTGCACCGCACTCTCAGCGCCGGCTTCTTCTTCAGGTGCGGCCGCTGCTTCGGGTCCCGGAGCATCCTGCCCGCCCCCTTCTTCCTTTTCTTCGATTTCCTCGTCTGCTGTAAGGCCTTCGGGAATCACACCGGCAAACTGAGGATCATCGAAACTCACCTCCGTTTTCCCGCGCCGTCTCCGCAGGCTCTCAACCCGGTCCGTGAATATCGTCACAGGAGTGAACACCGGCATGGTGACGGAAGCACCTTCCTGCGCTTTCCTCAGGAAAACAAACGCGAGGGCCCCGGCAGCGAGATTAAACAGGGTAAGCGCACTGATTGGAAGCGCCTTTGACGGGCTGGAAGGTTTTTCTTTACGCTCCTTCTCCACGACTACCACTTGAGCGTACTCCTCTCCGCCCCTTTTTATCTTCTCGTAAACCATTGGCGGTGTCATCTCCTGAACCGTCTTCCCTCGTCTTGTGAGTCCGGTAACGACCGCTTTGAGTTGATATCGGCCTTCTTTCGGGAGACCGAATTCGTCGACTTCATATGCGAGCTGACTGTCCCTGCTGACCTTCATGGCAATAATAACCTCCTGGCCGTCCGGATCAGTCGCAAGCAGATTCACTGAAGGCGACTTCAATGCCTTTCCGTCTTCCGACAGCTGTGCCCGGATAATGTCGCGGTCCATGTATATATTAGGATCCTCCCCCCTCGGTTCCGGCCCCTTCTTTTTCCCTTTTCCTGCTTCCATCTCCCTCAGTGTCCGAAGTGCCTGTGACTCAGCTTCCTTCCGATAGACAGAGAGTCCGATGAAAGGAGGTTTCACACGAAACTGCATCTGTTGATTACGTTCGAAGGTGGGCGCCCGGGCCATTACCCTGAGCTTGTAGTCTCCGGTCTCATCGACTTTGACTTCAGCTGAGAAAACTCCATCTTTGGCAACCTTATCCCCGTGGGTTCCATCGTCATAAAGGGGTCCCTTTGCAGCCGGCTCAGCTATCCTGTCAGTGGCGGTAATGTAGAATGAGTATTGAACCACGTCCGCCATCGCCGCGATCATCACAGGTTTCTGAGCGTCATAAAGCCTCACCTGAAGAAGATATGTCTGCCCTGCGCTGATCGACGGCGGCCAGTCGGTAACGAGCTTGAGGTTTGTGAGCACCGTGGCGAAACCGTCAGGGGAGGATATTCCCGACACCTGCCAGCTCCCCGCCATAGGCTTTTTCACCGTCACTACCACGAAATTCTCTTCTGAAAACCAGTGCACTTCGGGATTGTCTGTGCCCTCTGAAATAATCCCGCCGTCAGGGGCAAGAAGCGAAAGAACCGCGTTCCCCTCCTTCTTTATATAGAACGTGGCCTCTTTGACATCCTCGTCGATTTTAAAGCCTGCTTTGGTCATTGAGACCATCTGCGGCTTTTTCACCACAAGAAAGAGGTCCGAATAGCACTGAGGAATCTCCTCGGGGGTTCTTGCAAACCAGCTTACACCGCCCGTTCCGACTGCTATCTCCTTCAGTAATTCCCGGTCTGCCTGTTCACTGAAAGCAAGGGTGTAAAACTTTATGCCCTGACTTCTCGCTTCAGGCACCAGATGATCAAGAAGGTGTTTCGTCAATGTTTCAGTGGATCCCTCCTTTGGATTCGGTTCGAATTTGCCGTCGGACAGAAGGACAACGACCTGGGTGGCGTTCTCGCGGAGATCGACCTCGAGCATTTCCTTCCCTTTCTTCACAGCCTTGAGAAGATCGGTATACATCCCGGTGGCTTCGATGCGGTCTATGTCGTGTGAAACTGAGTCCAGATCTTTCGGGTTGAAGGGAGAAAGCGGGCGAATAACCCTGGTGGATTCTGAAAACTCGACAATTGCGAGACGGTCTCCATCGTTGAGTGAACCGGCGAAAAGCCTGGCCCCCTGATTTCTCAGCTTGTGAGGGTCGGTAATAAGCATGCTGCCCGACGCGTCGAGCATGAGTACAGCATCAATGTTCTCTGATGATTCTTCGCCGCCCGCTGCAGGCTGCTTCACTTCCTGGGCGAAGCCGATTGATATGCATGACGCGCATAAAACGACGACAACGCAAAACCACGCTGTTGAAAAAACAGACCTAAAGCGCATTATCCGCCATGTACACTGGCCGGCGGAAAACCCGGCCGGCTTATAAACCAAACAATGTCTATTCGGAGTCTAATACGTTTTCGATGAATCTTAATAGCCCGTTTATTGCGGGCTCGCGCCTTTACGCCCGCTATTGATCTTCCTTCTCATTGATCCCCGGTTTATAACAACAGATATGAAAATCACAGATTTAAACAGTTGCCCGCGGGTTCCGGTCGTGATGGAAGGGGCGTGGGGAGCCGAACGCCAGGTGCCTGTCGGAAGATCCGACGGAGCTCCCGGTTTCTCTGCCCGGGTTTTCACCATCGCCCCCGGCGGCAACACCCCTCATCATCAGCATCCGTTCGAACACGTCAACTATATTATCGAAGGCGAGGGAGAACTGGTTGGCGACGAGGGGCCGAGGGCCGTCAGAAAGGGGGACTTTGTGCTCGTATTACCCGATGAGAAGCATCAGTACAGGAACACCGGCACAGAGCCGCTCGTGTTCATCTGTCTGGTTCCATCGGCGTACGAATAGGTCGAGAGTGCCACGGGAAGGTAATTCTCTTATACTGTGTAATATGCGGTCGCTTCTCCTTTTCACCTTATTCCTTCTTTTTCCTGCTTCCGCCGCTTTCCCGGCAGAAATCCCGTTCATTCTCCCTCCGGAGGATGAACTCGCAAAACTGAAGATGGCGATCCTGTTTACGGACAAAGGGGAAATTGAGTTCGAGCTTTATCCTGAAGAAGCGCCCTGGCATGTGGCGAATTTCAAGTATCTTGCCGACAAAGGATTCTACAGGAACAGGCGCTTCCATCTGCATTATAAGGACTACATTATTCAGACTGGGGCGCTGCATCAGAGCGAGAAAGCCGTTTACGGTTACCTGCTCCCTCCCGAGTTCGGTACGATGCTGCATGAGGAGGGAACGCTTGGAATGGCCCGCCTTCCGGATCAAAAAAATCCGCAGAGGCTCTCAAGCGGCACTCAGTTCCACATCCTTCTTGATTCGAACCGAAAGATGGATCATTCGTACACCATATTCGGCCGTGTGACCGACGGAATGGAGGTGCTCGGAAACCTGCGGAAGGGCGACCTTATAAGGGATTTGAAGGTTTTCGTGAGGGAGTGAATGCCTCCTGATTACCCATCCCCCTCTATTCTCGGAAAAAGGATCTCAGGCTCCGCAAGCGGATGTCCGGCGTCGAGCGGCACGAGAGCATCGCTCCATTTCACCGCGTCGGATTCGAGACTCAGCATCTTTGCGATCTTTTCCGACGAGAACGGCATGAAAGGCGAAAGAACAGCACCGAGGAATTTTACGGCATTCAGCCCGTAAACGAGGCTGACTTTCGTTGTCTCCATGTCGGTCTTTCTCGTCGTCCAGGGGGCTTTCTCGTCTATATACCGGTTGCATTCCCGCCCGAATTCCATCACGCGCTCGAGAGCGGCCTTGAAATTGAACCGCTCGATCATCCCCGTTATTTCCTGATGGGCGAAAGCCATTTCTTTCTCGAACGTCCGGTCCCGTTCGATTACTTTATCCGCTGCAAATTCAGGGACCGCAGGACCGCAGTATTTCCGGGTAAAGGATATTATTCTGTTTACGAAGTTTCCTATAACATTCCCAAGCTCGCCGTTATTCCGCGCTGCAAGGTCGTCCGGCTTGTACACAGATCTGGCCGACTCAGGCGCGATTGCTGTGAGATAATAACGAAGCGCGTCCGGATTTCCGCCGTCTTTCAGGTAATCCTCAATCCAGATAGCAGTGCCTCTCGACTTCGAGATCTTCTCAGCCTCTCGTCCCGCAAACTTGATGTTAAGAAACTGGTTCACAATCACGCCTTTCGGAAGCTGAAAGCTCCCCTCCGCGCCAAGCATAGCTATCCAGATCACCGAATGAAAAATAGTGTTGTCCTCGCCGATAAAGTGATAAATGTCGCACTCTTCGGACTTCCACCACTCTGAATACCGGTCAGGATCGCCATCCCGCTGTGCGCAAAGCTCCTGAGTATCGGATATGTACCCGATTGGCGCGTCGAACCAGACATAGAGAACTTTTCCCTGCGCATCGGGATCTTCGAGCGGAACGGGAATTCCCCATTCTATATCACGTGTCATGGAGCGTTCGACCAGGCCCGTCGAAAGAAGGCCCTTCACATAATTGCGGGTGTGATCTCTAAGGATTGCGCGATCGAGCCATTCTCTGACCATTCCTTCAAACCGGGAAAGATCGAGAAACCAGTGCTTTGTCGACCTTACCTCCGCAGGCTGTCCCGATATTACGCTCCTCGCATCCTTCAAAGTATCTACATCGAGCATCTTTCCGCAGTTCTCGCACTGGTCGCCGTTCTGGTCGGGCGTGTCGCAGTACCCGCAGGTTCCTTTCACGTACCGATCGGGAAGGAACACTTTTCTGGATGCGTCGTAAAACTGCTGAGTCTCTTTCTTATGGAAATATCCCTTATCATAAAGGGACAGGAAGAAATCCTGGCTTGTTTTGTAGTGGCAGGGGTTGCGGCTTGTGGCACCGTAGATGTCGAAACTTATCCCGATTCCCTCAAAAGCCTTCTTCTGCCGCTCATAATAATGCCTTGCCGCCTCCGCCGGCGTTTTTCCCTCCTTCTCCGCAGTGATCATGATTGCGACGCCATGGTCGTCGGAGCCGCAGACGTAGCGGACATCGACCCCCTTAAGGCGGAGAAAACGGACATAAATATCCGCTGGAAGATACGCTCCGGCTATATGTCCGACATGCAGGATGCCGTTCGAGTAAGGAAGGGCGGAGGTTACCAGGACTCGTTTTGATTTCATAGCGGCATATGTTACCCGGATGCTGTATCGGGATGCAATAATGCGAAGGCAGCGACCAGAAAAGCCTCTCCATAAAGCTTGAGGGAATCTTCGAGCATCTGAAATGCGCCGAGAAGGCCCTGAGGAAGGTCCCCGGCCACACTGCCATTCGAGAGGAAATCAAAGAGCACCATCATAAGAAAAGCGGCGAATCCGGCCGCAAGGAGGCCGGGATATCTCAGACGAGTGAGAACATCGCCCCTGTATGCAAAAAGGATTATCGCTCCGGCAAACCCGTAAACAAGGATAATCATTTCGTCAAGATGGTCCGTGAACCCGCTCTCCTGAATATTAAGGACATAATGCATTGAGTGATCGAGCCGCTCGTGAATCTGGAGAACCTCATCGAGCGCAAGAAAGAAAAATCCTGACGTGACAATAATCCACGAAACTGAAGCAGAACCCGCCTTGTTCCTGCTCTGTTTGAACGCTATGAAACAAAATACACATGCCAGCGCCAACTGACAAAATGACCACCACGTTGCTATCGAGTGTTCTCCCAGATATGCGGTTGGTTCAGCTTCGGCCAGGCCGAGATAAACTGCCCTCGCCACAATCACCGTGTTGACAACGAGCAGTGGAATAAGAAGCTTCATGGTCTTCCCCTGTCAAAGATCGGGCGATTCAAGATACGAAGAAGAATTCGTTTCCGCCTCCTCTTCCACTCCGCCTGGTCCGGTGCCCTTGACGAAATACTCGAGAAAGGCTCCCTGTGAATCGTGAGGAACAGCTCTTCCGCTCGGCCGATCGATGGCGATGCCCTCAACCCCCGCAGGCGGAACAAAATCCGCCACAGGCGGAGTCCCGGGATCGACATATTGAATACCCAGGTCTTCCGCTTCTTTCCGGGACTCCTCCACGAGCTTCGAATACTTCTTCCTGTCCTGCTCCTCGAGATACTGCTTCATGAACGCGAGCCAGATCGGGGCGGCGATTTTTCCTCCCGTCTCTTTTTTTCCGATCTCTTTCTTCTGGTCGAATCCTATCCAGATTCCCGAGACCCATTCGGGAGTATACCCTATGAACCACGCATCCATGCAGTCGTTTGATGTTCCCGTCTTTCCGGCGGCCGGGCGTCCGATCGGTTTGACCACAGTGGCTGTGCCGCGATCAATGACACCACGCATCATATTCGCCATGATGAACGCGGAAGTATCAGGCACCGCCTGATGAGCGGAGTTGAGCCTGTCCGCTTCATAGTCGTATATGACTTTTCCGGCGCGATCCGTAATCTTCGTAATGAAGATACTGTTGAAAAGAAGACCTTTTGCGGCGAACACACCGTAAGCGCGGGCGAGCTCCAGAAGGGTCACCTCGCTGCTTCCAAGCGATATCGAGAGGTGCTTTCCTATGGGGCTTTCGATTCCGACCTTCTTTGCCGTGCGAATTACCGGCTCCACTCCGACTTTGCTGACAATTTCGGCTGATACGAGGTTTCTCGATTTTTCGAGAGCTGTGCGAAGAGTAATCGGGCCCTGGTACTTTTCATCGAAGTTTCCCGGCGACCAGTACTGATCTCCCGCCCTGTACGTCCTGGGTTCGTCATGCACGATTGTAGAAGGCGTATATTCAAAGGCGTCGACCGCCGTCAGATAGACAATCGGTTTGAAGGCGGAGCCCGGCTGCCTGTACGACTGGGTAACACGGTTAAAGACGCTTTTCTCATAGCTGTATCCGCCGACAGTTGCTTTCACCTTGCCTGAGTTCGGGTCGAGCAGAACAAGAGCCCCTTCTATCTCCGGCGTCTGATCCAGGGACAGGACTTCCTGCTCCTGAACTGCCTTTGTCTTTGGATCCTTTACCTCAACTCTCGATACTGAAACCTCGATGACGTCGCCAGGTTTAAGAACATCCTGCGGCCTGAGGCCTGAGACTTTGTCTTCTTTATCCCTGAAACGTTTCGCCCACTCGGATTTCGCGACGTCAAGCTGGGCCTGGAAATACCCAAGATCGATTTTCACAATCCCCTTGTCCCGCTGGACCTGTGTGACAAAAGCCGGATATATCTCTCCCTGTTTCAGCTCCTTTCGAATCCAATATGCGTATTTTTTTATGAACTCATCGCGGCTCGCGGCCATGCCGGCAACAGGACCCCGCCATCCTCTTCTTTTGTCTATCTTCTTCAATCCATCCTGCAGCGCCGCCCGTGCTTCCGAAGTGGCGTTGAGATCCAGAGCCGTCTCTATCCGCAGTCCGTCGTTTTCAAGATCATAGTCCTTCCATTTGTCGAGAAAGACTCGATACACCTCGTCGACATAGTAGTGAGCCTCGAAAATTTTCCGGGGCGACTCTCTGTACATCTCGAGCTTCTCTTTAAGCGCCTGATCCGCCTCACCGGCGCTTATAAACCCGGCCTTTACCATCTGTTCCAGCACATAACGCTGCCGGCGTTTGGCCCGCTGATAATTCTTGAGCGGGGAGAACTTGCTCGGCGCCTTCGGCAGACCCGCAAGCATTGTCGACTCGGCGAGATTCAGCTGGTTCAGCTCCTTGTGATAATACGCTCTCGCGGCGGCCTTAACTCCGTATGCCTGGTTGCCGAAAAAAATCTGGTTCAGGTAAATTTCAAGAATTTCATCTTTGGTCAGGCGCTTTTCAATCTGGTAGGAAAGAATCGCCTCTTTAATTTTTCGTGCTATCTTTTTTTCCGGGCTCAAAAGAAGATTTTTGACCACCTGTTGAGTGATTGTCGATCCTCCCTGTTTGGTTTCGCCTGATCTCATATTCGCGATGAACGCTCTCGCTATGCTGAAAGGATCGAGACCTGGGTGGCTGTAAAACGCAGAATCTTCCGCGGCGATGAACGAGTTGCGGACCACCGGAGGCACTTCGGAGAGTTTTACCGGGTAACGTTTCTCCTTCCAGAACTCCGCGACCAGTTTGCCGTCTTCAGAGTACACGGACGATACAAGCGGAGGCTTATAGTCGTCGGCGCTGAACAGTTCAGGGAGATCACGGGTGATGTAATAGTATCCCCAGACGGCAAAGACTACGGATGTCGCCCCGAAAAGGAGCGCAAGGAAGAAAAGTACTATGAAGATTTTTTTGAACATTCGCCGGAATCAGGATAGCAGATGAGACTGCCGCCAGCTATGGCAGCTTGACAATTTCCCTGAACTTCAGCCTGCCGCTCTACAACACTTCGCACGCTTCTTCGAACTCCAGCCTCGGGTTCCTCGGATGAAGCTTCGACGAATCGCCGTGTCCCATGTTGCACAGGAAATTGCTCTTGATCTTTCCGCCCGGGAAAAATTCAGCATCAACCATCTCAGTGTCAAAACCTGACATGGGACCGCAGTCAAGGCCGAGCGAGCGGGCAGCTATTATCAAATAGGCCCCCTGCAGCGAACTGCTCCGCAACGCTGTCTCCTGAATGAGAGGCTCGTTTCCCGCAAACCAGGATCGCGCATCCACTTGAGGGAAAAGGCGCGGAAGCTTCTCATAAAATTCGAGGTCATAGCCGACTATCGCTGTGACGGGAGCTTTCATCGTCTTCTCCACGTTCCCGGGAGCAAGCGCAGGACGCAGCCGTTCCTTCGCTTCAGGACTCTTCACAAATATTATCCGTGCCGGGCTGCAGTTTGCGCTGGTAGGGCCGAATTTCATCAGATTGTAAATGGCCCGAAGCTGATCGTCCGTTACCGGCTTATCCAGCCAGGCTGAAAATGTCCTTGCTTCCTGAAATATGAGTTTCAAGTCATCTGTATCGAGTGTTTTTTTCATGGCGTTCCCCTCCCTGCTCAGGAAAAACATAGCCTGATATCAGGCACTTTGTCCAATTCTCCTGTGCCTGTTACTATCGCCTGATGTCTAAAACGCTCTCCCGCCGACACTTCCTCAGAATGCTCGGCGCTTCAGTACTCGGACTTGTTTTTTTTCATCAGATCGGACCGGTCAGGGCATTCGCAAAAAAGGCAGGGAAAAGATTCTACGGCTTCGGCGCCCGCGCTCGAGGAGGAAAGGGTCCCGGCGGCAGGACCGGGTCTGTTTATACTGTGACGACTTTATCAGACGGCGGACCTGGATCTCTTCGCGCGGGAATAGAGCAGCGGGGCCCCCGTACTATTGTTTTTTCCGTTTCAGGAGCCGTCAACCTCCGGAAACCTCTCATAATAAAAGAACCTTTCATAACGATCGCGGGCGAAACCGCGCCGTCACCAGGCATCGCCGTCATGGGTGACACATTGGAGATTGCAGCAGGCGAAGTCATAATCACTCATCTTAGAATTTTCGTGGGCGATCGCAGAAACAATTCAAAGCCTGCGTGCCGTGACGGTATCCGCATTGTGAGAACATCGCAGGCTGTGCGGAATATTGTGATTGATCACTGCACGATCTCCGCGGCAATCGATGAAAGCGTAAGCACTTCCGGGAAAGTCTCGAACATCACGATAAGCAACTGTATAATCGCCGACGCATTGAACGACTCTCTTCACCCGAAAGGCCCTCACAGCAAGGGAATCCTGATAAACTTCGGCGCCCGGAAAATTTCACTGCTGCGCAACCTTCTTGCGAACAATTTCGATCGGAATCCCAGAATCATGCCGGGAGCGTCGGTGGAGTTCGTAAACAACCTGGTCTACGGCTGGGGCGGAGATTCGGGCTGGTCTTTGTTCAATGTCTCCGGCGAAAGGCCCCGGCGGACCGGTACCAGATGCAACATAATCGGAAATGTTTACAGAGCCGGGCCTGACGGAACATCCGACAGCCTGATTGTGTATCCGGAGGGCATTCCGAAGGGAACGCGCCTCTATCTCACGGGAAACAAGGGTTCAGTGCATGCTGCTGAGTATGTCGATTCGGAGTTTGCTTCGAATATTCCCGTGCTTCGCATTCCCGACATCCCGATCCTTTCGGCGGCAGATACTTATTCGCGCATTCTCAAGTATTCGGGGGCAAGACCGTCCGAATCGCATCCATCAGATATGGAGCTGCTGAAAGGCGTCATTCTGAGGACCGGTTTTATAAAGGACAGGACAGGCAAAGGACGTCGAAGCACCGGCGGATACCCTGTAATGGCCTCCAACCGGCATCGCGCTTCGCATTCGCCGCAAAACCCCGGTTCTCAGCTCACGAACCTCTCACGAAGAGTAGAAGCGCCCCGAAGAATGGAAGGGATCTGACAATCGTGATATTGTCAGCCGGTTATATTCCCTGCTTTACCCGATTTGCTCACCCTCCGGCATGAATATGGAACAGGAAGAACCAAAAACTTATTACGACGAAAATCTTGCGCCGGCTGACGGATCCGTCCGGAAAACCGAGGCGCCGGCAGTTATTGTGGAGGATGACCGGACCGGAATGAGTCCGGAAACTTTCAAGCGCGCATTTCTCGATCACCTGAAATGTTCGCTCGGCACCGATCTGAAACACGCGTCCTTAATCGATATATACCACGCGCTTTCCTACGTCGTACGCGACCGCCTCATGGACAGATGGATCAGGACGGCGCGCATTGCGCGGGCGCAGAAAGCAAAGATGGTTGCCTACCTCTCTGCTGAGTTTCTCATCGGACGGCAGCTCGGGAACAATCTTTTCAACGTGAACTGCTTCAAACCCGCGAGGCAGGCCCTGGAAGAACTTGGAATCAATATTTACGACATCCTCGAACAGGAAAAGGAGCCCGGCCTGGGCAACGGCGGACTTGGAAGACTCGCGGCATGCTTTCTCGACTCTCTTGCCACCTTGAACATTCCATCAATAGGCTACGGCATCCGATACGAGTTCGGGATATTCGAACAGGCGATAGTCGACGGATGGCAGGTGGAACGGCCCGACAAATGGCTGCGCTTCGGAACCCCCTGGGAAGTAATAAGACCTCAGCTCACGGTCGAAGTCTCTTTTGGAGGACACGTAGAAGATTTCACCCAAGACGGACATACGAAACGAAGGTGGGCGCCTTCGCAGACAGTCCTCGGCATACCTCACGACACAATGGTCCCGGGGTTCAGCACCAATATGGTCAACACCCTTCGGCTCTGGGCGGCGGGAACAAGCCAGGACTTTGATTTCGACATCTTCGACGCGGGCGATTATACACGGGCAGTAGCTGAAAAGACTTTCTCCGAAAACATCTCGAAGGTTCTTTACCCCAATGACAATACCGTGCAGGGACGGGAACTTCGTCTCAGGCAGCAGTTCTTTTTCGTCTCCTGCTCGCTGCAGGACATGATAAGGCGTCACAGGGCGAGAATCGGCCCGCTTGATAACTTCCACGAATACAACGCGATTCAGCTCAACGACACGCATCCTGCAGTCGCGGTTGCCGAGCTTATGCGCCTGCTTGTCGACGTTCACGGCCTTGAATGGAACAAGGCCTTTGAAATAACGACAAAGACTCTCGCATACACTAACCACACGCTTCTGGCGGAAGCCCTCGAGTGCTGGCCGGTAGATCTTTTCGGCTCGCTGCTCCCGCGTCATCTCGAGATTATCTATGGAATCAACCAGCAGTTCATCGACGGCATTCGCGCGAAATTTCCGGGCGACGATGCCCGCATCGGACGAATGTCCATTATCGAAGAGGGGGAAACGAAGCGGATTCGAATGGCCCATCTTGCGACAATCGGCGGGCATTCAGTAAACGGAGTCGCGGCTCTGCACTCCGATCTGCTGAAGCGCCGGCTCTTGAGGGACTTCTACCAGTACTGCCCTGAAAAATTCAGCAACAAGACAAATGGTGTGACTCCGCGCCGCTTCCTCATGCTGTGCAATCCCAAGATGAGCTATCTTATTACCGAGATGATTGGCAAAGACTGGGTTCGTGACGCGGAAGAACTGAAAAGACTCGAAGAGCACATGAGCGACCCCGGATTTCTCGCGACATGGCAGGTATTCAAGGAAGAGAACAAAGCAGACCTTGCGGCCTATATTCAGCACTACAACGGGATCTCCGTCCCGGAAGAATCTCTCTTCGATGTCCAGGTCAAGCGTCTGCACGAATACAAACGTCAACTGCTGAATGTGCTCCACATAATAGCGCTCTACAACCGCGTCAAGGCTCACCGGAATCTCTCTATCCAGCCCCGCACGTTCATTTTCGGCGCAAAGGCCGCACCAGGCTATGCGATGGCAAAACTCATTATAAAGCTCATTAATTCCGTCGCTGATGTCGTGAATAACGACGCCGATGTCCGAGATCAGATCAAAGTCGTGTTCCTTAGAAACTTCTGTGTCTCGCTCGGCGAGCGGGTTTATCCGGCAGCTGACGTATCGGAACAGATTTCGCTTGCGGGAAAAGAAGCTTCCGGAACCGGCAACATGAAATTCGCTTTGAATGGCGCGGTTACGGTTGGAACGCTTGACGGGGCCAACATCGAAATACGGGAGGCGGTAGGCGCCGAGAATTTCTTCCTGTTCGGCCTCACAGTAGAGCAGGTTGAGGAAATCAAGGCGGGCGGATACCAGCCGCGGGAATGGTACGAACGAAATCCGGAATTACGAAGTGTTATTGATTCTATCTCCAGCGGCACGTTCTCCAGAGGTGACCGGGAACTTTTCAAGCCAATCGTCGACTCGCTGTTGTGGAGGGACGAATACCTGACGCTCGTGGATTTCCAGCCTTATGTGAACTGCCACCATGAAGTTGCGGAAGCGTTTCAGGACAAGCAGCGCTGGACCAGAATGTCCATATTGAATACGGCGCGGTGCGGCCGCTTTTCTTCTGACAGGACGATTCAGGAGTACTGCAGTGATATCTGGGGAGTCAGGCCGATTGAGGTGGAATTGTAGCTTCGCCCTGTCGTTGACTCAGACCATCCCCCGGATCGGCGCGATTCTCTACTCACGGTGCAGGAGTCTGGAAATATCCTTCCTCAACTTTGCCGGAAAATTCTGTTTTCGCACACCGCACTCCCATACGACCAGTATCTTCCATCCGTCGCGCTTCAACACGCGCTTCACCTTTTTGTCCCGCTCGAGGTTATTCCTGAATTTCATCTGCCAGAAGTGAACGCGGCTTTTGGGTTCATAGGCAAAGCGGCACCCTTTATGCCGGTGCCAGAAACAGCCGTGCACAAAAATCGCGAGCCTGTGCCGGGGCAGGACGATATCGGGTGAACCGAAGACATTCCCCGGATGAAGACGGAAACGGTAGCCCATCGAGTGGAGAGTCGACCGGACGAACAGTTCGGGCTTCGTGTGCTTCGACCGGATCCTCGACATATTCCAGCTGCGATGCTCTTTTGTGAGACTGTCCATGGAAATTTCTTTTCTTACGCGCCGACTGGTGCCATTATGTCAAAAAATGTCCCCCCGGTGAACCTATGGCTGCAGGAAAGACGAATAGTTTCAAGGAGCTTCGGCTGCGTCTCGGCCTCTCCGCTGAGGAGGTCGCTGAAATAACTGGTTATAACCTGAGAACTGTTTATCGCTGGGAAAACGGAGAGACCAGTCCGCGCACGGCTGTTACGGAGCTGCTCAGAAAAAAACTCCAGGATCTGATTGTCTCAGCGGGCAAAAGCGCCCATTTCACCTTTATCGATCTCTTCGCGGGAATAGGCGGAATGCGGATGGGATTCGAAGCTGCAGGCGGAAGATGTGTTTTTACAGGCGAATGGGACTCCTCCTGCCTCCTGACATACAGGGCAAACTTTCCCGGAGACGAGCCGGTCGCGGGCGACATTACGATGGTTCCGGAGGAAGAGATCCCTTCTCATGATGTCCTTCTTGCCGGATTTCCATGTCAGCCGTTTTCACTCGCCGGTGTCTCGAAGAAAAACTCGCTCGGCCGAAAGCACGGTTTTCTCTGCGAGTCGCAGGGGACTTTATTTTTCGATGTCGCGCGAATAATCGCGTTCCACCGGCCTGAAGCGTTCCTTCTCGAAAATGTCAAAAACCTTGTCAGTCACGACAAGGGAAACACATTCCGCGTAATTCGCGAAACTCTCGGTGATGAACTCGGATACCATATAAGCTGGCGCGTCATTGACGCAAAGGGATTTGTGCCGCAGCACAGGGAGAGAATCTTCATCGCCGGGTTCAGAGAAGACACGGGTTTTGATCTGGCCGACCTCGAACTCCCGGATCCCGTATCCGGTCCCCGCCTGTCATCAGTGCTTCATCGCGAGGACGGCTCCGAACGGCCGGAAGAACCTTATACTTCAGGTCCGATGGCGGAGGTAAATGGGAAGTATACGCTTTCAAAAGCGCTGTGGGATTATCTGAAAGCATATGCCGTCAAACACAGGATGAAGGGAAACGGGTTCGGGTATGGCCTGGTGACGCCAAATGACGTCGCCCGCACCCTTTCCGCCCGCTATTACAAGGACGGCTCTGAAATTCTCGTGTCACGGGGCAGAAAAAATCCACGGAGACTCACCCCAAGAGAGTGCGCAAGGCTGATGGGGTTCGACATGCCCGGGCGTGCGCCGTTCAGGATACCGGTTTCCGATACCCGCGCCTACAGGCAGTTTGGAAACGCCGTGGTGGTTCCTGTGGTTGAAGCGATTGCAGGGGAAATGAAGCCGTACGTTCTCGGCGAAAAACGAACGCCCCGAACAGTGCAGCTTCCTCTGGGAATCGGCGAAAGACTGGCCCCGCCAGACCCGTCATTGCGAGGGCGCTCCTCTGCTTCGCATTCGCACAACTTCTGAGAATCAAGCCCGTGGCAATCCGGATCGCCGGCTACTGCACCTCGCCGGCGACAGTATCATCCTTCCTCGGAAGATGCTGTCCGGTCATGTTGCCGTTAACGCCGTTTCCGTTTTTCCGGACGCCCTTAACGTGGCCCACTTCAAGAGATGCTTCAACCGCCGAGGTAACGATCGACTTCACAATCTGCGCAGACGAATGTTTCCGTTCCGCATGAGGGACCAGCTCACGGTAAACATCTTCTGTCTGCTCGGCGATTTTATCCCAGCTGTATCCATAGGCTGCGCTGACCCGGCCTCTTTCGCCCATCCACTGGGCATGTCCAAAGTCGCTGAAGATCTGGCAGATGCCCCACGCAATCGAGCCGGGATTATCATAAACAAGATATCCATTGTATCCGTGCTGAATTATTTCCCGCGGCCCGCCGTTATGCGTGGCGATAACAGGCTTGCCCGCGGCCCACCCTTCGAGCAGCACTATTCCAAAAGGTTCGTTGCGGCTCGGCATGCAGACCGCATCGCAGCTTCTGAAAAGACGGATGAGAGAGCCATCGCCATTGCTGCTCATGGAGCCGAGGAAACGGACAGCATGCATTACTCCAAGCTGATGAGCCCGCCTCTCCAGATCATGGCGCATATGTCCGTCGCCGACGATCATGAATTTCGCGTCTCCACGCGCCTTGAGAACATAAGGGACGGCTTCCAGCAGAAGGTCGGGTCCCTTCTGCCAGTCAAGACGGCCTACAAAAAGAATCGTGGGATCAAGCGGGCCGATACTGTAGCGCCTGCGCACTTCCTCCGGGTCGACTTGTATATCGAAACGGTTGCAGTGCACGCCGTTTCGCACCGTTCGAAGTTTCCAGTCGGGAACCTGGTAGAGCCACTTCACTTCATCGGCAAGAATACCGGAGACGGCAATCACACGATCTGCGCAATATGCCCCCTCAGCCTCGAATGCCCGGACCCTTGCGGACGGGCCGTTATGAATTCTGTTCCCGCAACGCCCGTACTCTGTGGAGTGAATTGTATAAACTGTCTTCCTTCCGCGGTTGTTCTTCGCCTGGACAACCCCTTTTGCGCACATCCAGTCGTGACCGTGAATAATATCGAATGGACCTTCCTTTGCTTCGACTTCACCCAGGAACCACATGAAGGCGTTGCACATGTTGTTCATCTCCGTCACGAAGTCCGGATGAATCTGTATTGGACACCTGTGATAATGAACGCCGTCGATTAGATCGTAATTCTTCTGCCCCTGCCCCGTTCTTACGAAAACATGAACATCATGGCCCCTCCTCTGGAGTGCGGCGGCAAGCTCGGTGACATGCTGAGCGATTCCGCCCACTGCAATGGAGTGAAGGCTTTCCCAGGACAGGAAGGCAATTCTCATCAGACTATTCCTCGAAAAATCGCTTAAACACTTTTCCCAATCCCCACGCTTTTCCACAAGGCTGGGGTGAATATGAAGCCTCAAGAAAAAACAAACTTGAGGCTGGACTTCAAGTTCTTCATTAATTTCAGGCACTTCTTCGGCGCACCCGTTTGTTTGATTACAGAAGGGGCTCGACCGATTCGAAAGATTTCTTGAAAACTGCTGAAATCTTCAGATGGCGCGTCCAGCAACAAAACATCACGGGGAGACATCAAATGGTCCGGAGTTGCGCCCGTTGGCGGCTTTGCAGATTATCAGATGAAGTGCCCGGGAATTCAAGTGGAGGAGGAACAAAGCCCGCGCACTCTCTTTACGCGTCGCAATCTACATAAACCCCGCCGATTTCAGAAATTCTCCGTATGCTTTGTCAGCCCCGAGAATATGCTCGACTATTTCGTCGCGGATGCCGGCCAGGCCGTCAATCGTAAGTGTCGTCTCTTTCGACCTGCGCCCCGCATCAACAGTCTCCAGACGGTTCAGAAAATTCGCGTGATCTCTCTTCTGCTTGTCGAGACCGATGTAATTATGTTTCAAAAGCAGGCTTTCTTCCGACCTGACGTGTTTCCTGTACGCGCTGAAAAGAGCGGCGAAGCGTTCATAAACATCTCCGCCGCCTCCTTCAACAGCCGCAGCCAGCCCGTTCATAATCTCAAAAATTTCTTTATGCTCTTCGTCGAAGATCGGAATACGAGTGACATACTTCTCCGACCACCGGCAAAATAATTCATCCATCGGATCGGCCTCTGTTCATTTAACGGCAGGCGAAGCAGCAGCCGGCGGCGCTGGTGTCGGCTTCGGCGGAACAAGCGTCTCTTTTGCCGGAGATATGTTCTTCAACGTTTCTTTGCTGATGATGAACGGTTCGCTCAAATCGCCGGTTCCTGCATGGTATCCATCATCCGTTCCGGATCCAACAACCAGCGTCATGGGCGCCGGCTTCTCATCGCTTCCATATTTTGCAGTCCAGAGCGTAATCTTCAAAATCGGCTTATCGAATCCGAAGTCCTGAGACGACTCGGGGAAACGGACAGCTTCGACATCGCCTGCGTTCTGGAGGAACTGCTGCACAAACGTCTGATCGGCGTCATTGCCCCCGATTTTCCACACATCTTTATCAAACTCGAGAACAAGAGGTTCTTCGCCGGGCCTGACGATTTCAGCCTTCTTTACGACATCCAAACCGAAGCTGAACAACTTTTTCTCGCGGTAATCTTCAGGATCCAGAGAGATCCTGCCAAGCACGCTCTTGTCCATCCTTCCGGCGAAGGGAAGATTTCCCGCTCTGAAAGCAGTGTATTTCTTCGATTCATCACCCTCTTCTGAAAGCTCGCTCGCTTTCACCACGAGGGGCTCACCTTCTTTCTTTTCGAGAGAAGCGGTCATATCAGGCGTGTCGAGTCTCGTTTCCTGAAGAACCTTTGAAGCATCCTCCGGTTTGAAATCAATGAAGCTGTCCGCTTTGAAATCCCGAAGCTCGCGGAAGAGTTCGTTCAGTTTCTCATCTGCGGCCGTAGCCTTTATGGGCTCGATAATCTTCCACTTATCCTCCGGCTGCCGCTCGATCACCAGCCTCCCGCCGTTCTTCTCTACTGTCGCTTTCCTGATTTCAAAGTCGGTGAACGAAACAAAATTCCTCTTTCGGAAATCGATCTCACGCTTGTCCGCGGCAGTGAAAAGCATATCGCTCGTCATGTAGACTCGATCGTCCCCCGAAACCTGGAAGTAGCGTCTGGAAACAAACTCGTTCTTCTTCCCGAAGCGGATTTCGGAATTTCCGTTTGCGCTGCTTACGTTGATTGCAAGCTCCGGGGGCTTGAGCCCGTAAACTGAAAGATCCGCATCCTGCTCCTCCTTTGGAACGGCCGTATCAAGCTTAAGGGACATAAGAGGAGTGATCATCGCCTGGACCGTGCTGTAATCGAGAGGAGCGCCCGGAATCCGCGCCAGTTCCCATTCAGCTGCCGACGAGCCTGAATCTTCTTTTTCCCCCTCCTTCTTTTCGAGAACAGGCTTGTAGGTGCGGTCCTTGAGAGAGACTTTGCGATCACCTTTGATTACTTCGATGCTCTGAATCTGCTGCTGTTCGAGCCCCTTGAGAACAAGCTCCCCTTTCTCCTTTTCTTTCCCTTTCGGGATTTCATAGAGAAAGATGTATGCCGCGATGCCCGCAAGAATAACGGCAAGCACCAGTATTTTCTTCAACGTCATAGCTTCCCCCGGAGGTAAAACACGCTATTTCAGGCTTCTTCTTCTCCACCAGACCAGCAGGCCCGCAAGAAGAATGATTTCAGGAATAATATAGCTGCCCACAAAAATGTTGATGAACAGGCTCTTTTGTACCGGCTCGGCGGACGCCCGCATCTGCTTCGGCCGGATGGAAATTCCGCCCTCTTCGCCGGCAAGCCAGTTGACGATATTGAGAGCAAGATCCGTTGCCGAATAATTCCTGATACTGGCGTTGGCAAACCAGTCCGCATTGCCGGCAATCACCGCACGCGACACTTTATCGAATCCCGCTGCGCCTTCCTCGGACTTCGCCTTTTCAACAGTCTTTTCGCAGACAACACCGACGGAAACAGGTCCTGTAATATCACCTTCATCTTTTGAAGCGCTCGGGTTGCTCTGATCAAACAGGAGCGCAAGATTTGTCTCTGCCCATGAATTTTTCCCGGTCTTCAGGAACTCCTGGCAGTTCTTTTTGGCGTCGGCATTTGATTCGTCAACCCTCACTGAGGATGTCATGCCAAAAACGGCCAAATCCGCCTCGCTGAACTTTTCGAGAATCTTGTGAGTGCCATTCAGATTCAGAATCGGCGACACGCCAAGGGCCGGGCCGGCAAAGAGGCGCTGCACCAGATCGACTATGACATCGGTCCCGATCTTCACGCCGAAATGCGCAGCCATGTCTTTCACATCCCGGGAAGGACTCTGCTGATCGTATGTAATGAGGAGACGCCCGCCGTTATCTGCGTACTGAATCAGCATCTCCTTTTCCTGCGGCAGCAAAGGCTTGCGCGGAGCGTTGAGAATCACAGCGGCCGCATCGCCCGGCACAGAGCTGCTTTGCCCCAGAATAAGAGGCTCAATCAGCATGTGCTCGTCAGTGACAGCCGTCGCGAAGTGCTGATAGCCTTCGGGCTTGTTTGATTTGATGTCCCCTTCTCCGTGACCCTGCACATAATAAACTTTTTTCTCCTGGCCCTTTGCGAGCTTCAGCACCGCATTTGTGATGCCCTCTTCCGTGAATTCGGCAATCCTCGTGATGGCCTTTGGATCCTTATCCCCATACTCTATGTAAACAGGGTTGCCGCTCTTCATGCCGTACTTCTCGATAAGATGAGGTTTGGCCTGAGGATCCACGATTTCATAATCGAATTTCGAAGGATTCGCGCTCTTGTACAGATCAAGAAGATCCTTGATCCGCTCCTGGTCGGGGCCGCTCGGGACCTTGAACACGACGATCTTGAGCGGCAGTTTCAGGCCGGCAATTATGTTCTTTGACTGCTCGGCGATACTGTAAACACCCTGCTCTGTCAGATCCCACCGTTTATCGTGCTTTGACGCGAGATAGTTTGCGAAAACAAGTATTGCCGCAAAGAGCAGAGTGTAGACCACGGCAAGAGAGACAAAGCGGCTTGTCCTGCCGCTTACGACATCGCGGGCAGTGCCCACATTCGAAACGCCGTAGCCGACTACCCACGCGACGATGAGGCCTGCGCCAAGGACAATGTGCACGAGCACAAGAGGATTCAAAAATCCGGCAACGAGCCCTCCGATCGCTCCGAAAAGGAAAACTACGACTCCTGCCAGGCCCGCAAATCTAATCCAGCTGTTGTTCATGTTATTTCCCCTGTCTCCAAACCGGTTCCCTTAATCAGCGCCAGCGATAAGCTTCAAGAGCGCGCAGAGAGATAAAAAGCCCGACGCATATCAGGCTTATAAAATAGACGATTGCCTTGAGCGATATCACGCCGCGAAGAAGGTCCTTAACCTCCATCACGGGCGAGAGACTGTTGAGAACTTCCGCCGTGTTGCCGCCGAACGATTGAGCCGGCCAGTGGATCATGTAAAGGAGCAGAAGCACAACCATGCCGACAATTCCCGCCACGATCTGATTTTCGGTAAATGCTGAAACCGCCATTCCTGCGGCAACGAGTCCGAAAGTGTAGAGCACTATTCCCAGGAGGCCGCTCAGAATCGGATAAAACTCAGGACCTGCATAAAGCGAGAGAAGAAGCGGGAAGGAAAAGACAAGAAGCATCATAATAATGACAACCGCCGCAACTCCCAGGAACTTTCCGAAAACAATCTCGCCGACTGAAAGCGGCGACGTGACTAGAAGCTCGAATGTTCCTCTTCTCTTATCCTCCGCAAATACGCGCATCGTAAGGAGAGGCACGAGAAATATAAGGACGACGAGAAGTGTGCCGTAATAAGGCTCCACTACCCACTGGTTGAGGTTAGGAAGCTGCCCGCCCATCATGTAAGGCATCTGCTGGTACTGCATCAGGAACATGTTGAACTGCGCCAGCAGCATGAAAAAGAAGTATGCGGCAAGCAGAAGAAAGCCGGTTATTACGAAGTAAGCAATCGGCGAAACAAAGAATGCAAGGAGCTCTCTCCGGCAGATGGCAAATGCGTTTCTCATGATTTCCTCCTTAATTCACGCTCTCGACCCGCATGCAGTCAAGGAAAACCTCTTCGAGAGGCTTGTGAAGTTCACTGAGCGGACTCTCCAGGGCAATCCGTCCTTCGTTAATGATGACGACTTTCTGGCACACCACTGAAACCTCCGGCAGAATGTGCGTGCTCAGGATGACCGTGTGATCTTTTCCGAGACCGGCAATCATCCGGCGGATATCTATGATCTGTTTCGGATCAAGTCCGATCGTCGGCTCGTCGAGAATGATCACATCAGGCTCGTGGACCAGAGCCTGGGCGAGACTCACGCGCTGACGATATCCTCGTGAGAGGTGCTGACAGAGACGATACCGCACTTCTGTGAGGAAGCATTTCTCCATGGCCAGATCGACTTTCCCGGAAAGCTGCGAAGCCGCGATACCTTTGATGCGCCCGACAAACCGCAAGTACTCTTCGACGGTCATCTCGCCGTAAAGAGGCGGTGTCTCCGGGAGGTATCCTATCCGCTTCCGCACCTCGTCTGCCTGACGCTGAATGTCGAAACCCTCGACTGAGGCCGTGCCTTCCGACGGCGGAAGATAGGTGGTCAACATGCGAAGGGTCGTCGTTTTCCCGGCGCCGTTAGGCCCGAGAAAACCGACTATCTCTCCTTTCCGGGCAGTGAAACTGACGCCGCGGACAGCGGCCACCTCACCATAGTACTTCGCGAGATTCTGAACTGTAATCATCTTGCCGTGCTCTCAATGAAGCTTGAAATATTGTGCATGGATCCTCCTATATCCGTCCAAAAAGTCAAGCAGGACGGGGGGATAGAGGCATCCACACCTTTTTTTTCAGAAGTATAATAGCCGGAACGGGAAAGTGCACAAGAGTCTGATTGCCACGCACATTTGACTCAATGAAATCGGGGGAGGATCAGCGTGAAAAGCAGGTAAAATCCCGGTCGAGAAACCGTAAGAATGTTTCTGTCGCCACGTCCAATCCTGAATGGAAGAATCAAGCCCGTGGCAATCTCAATCGCAGCGGGTACACTGGAATAATGATCGTCGACTGCCACATTCACGCGATTGGAGACGGCTCATCCGGTTCGGGCTGCAGGCTGACACTTCGCAATCCAGTTCAACGGATATTCGCGCGGGGACTCCTTGCGAGCCTTCGTCTCCCGCAGTCTCTCCTTTCAGGAGATCTCGACTCGGCGTACCTTCAGTATCTTCTTGAAATGATCAACACATCCTCCATCGACGCTGCTGTGGTTCTTGCGCAGGACGAAGTGCACGACGAAAACGGGCGTGTGATGGAAGGAGTCTCGAACTTTTATGTCCCGAATGATTATGTCCTCAAACTGTCGCGCGAACACGAAAAAATACTTCCAGGGGTATCAATACACCCTGCGCGCAAAGACGCTTTTGATGAACTGGAAAAATGCATCGAACAAAAAGCCGTCCTTCTGAAATGTAATCCGTGCAGCCAGAATATCGACTGCAGCAGTCCGCGTTACACTCGTTTCTGGGAAAGAATGGCGGAAGCAAACCTTCCGCTTCTTGCGCACACAGGAAGCGAAGCGTGCGTGCCGGTTGTGAACAGGTCTTATGAAAGTCCTTCGATGCTTCGCCTTCCTCTTGAATGCGGCGTGAAAGTCATCGCTGCGCACTGCGGCGCAAGAAGTTTTTCTCCGGCAGGCGGGCATCTGCGGATGTTCAGAAGCATGCTTGAGGAGTTCCCGAATCTGTATGGAGACATAAGCGGCATGATGCTTCCCGTGCGCGCGAGGTATCTAAAGCATCTGCTGAAGGAGCCTTTTGTGAGCCGGCTTGTACATGGAAGCGATGTGCCGGTTGCTGTATTTCCGTCAGCAGGGCTGGTTCATGGGTTGATCAGCGCAGAGGAATACAGTTCGCTCAGAAAGATAAAGAATCCTGTTGAACTCGATTACCGGCTTAAGCGGGCAATTGGGTTCCCGGAGGGGGTTTTTACAGGACTCGATGTTCTTCCACCTCAGTACTGATCCGCCCGATGGTACGCAGCGGCTCAGAGTCCCAGGAAGAAGCCGAGGCCGAACTTCAAAACCTTTTCCACAGTTGTGTCCTTGTGCGGGTTTTTAGTTGTCACGGTATTGACCCACCTGCCTAAGGTCGCGTTCAGCTGCAATGACGCATCCTGTATCTGTTTCTTCGTGCTCTCCGGGTTCTCCACCACATCCAGCCAGCCCCTGATGGTCTGGTAATCCTTGCTGTACTGATTGCTGGAGGCATGTATCATGGTCTGGAGCTGAGCAAGCTGGTAGTAACCATCTTTCGAGGAAGTGAAAAAATCAACCCAGTTGACATGCTCCACTTTTATGCCATCGAAACTGGTTTTCGGAATCCCGAGCTGGTCCGCGCTGAGACGTCCTTCCGCAAGCGCTGCTGAGAGCCAGCTTGTTTTCTCGACGGGATCGTACGTAAGGTCGAGCGTGGAATAAAAAACAGTCTCGTCTTCCGGCGTTTGCGGCGGCGCCGGAAACTGAACAGGCGGCTGAGAAAGAAGACGCCTTAATACGGACTCGAAGCGGGCGGAAGCTTTGTCGACATCGGCCATTGATTTCGCATTCGTAATCTGCTCCGTCCAGATCCTGTAGCCTTCCAGAAGTTCCACCTTCCTTGCCGGAGCTGAATAGGCATCTATCCCGAAAAACCTGTCAGGCGGATCGAGAGTCTGAGCAGTCCCCATTGGCCTGCCAATTCTCGGCTCAAGACAGTGGAAGATATTCTCGTATCTCAAGAAGTCTCGGGCGGTGAGCTGCCTTCCGCCAACAGTGGTGTTATTAACGAACATCTCGAGTGCATTAATTCTAATCCCATCCTGTTCAAGAAATGGAAGCACTGTTTCCGGATGGGGAATGACTTCGATTTCAGGTACCAGGCCTTCTTCTTCAGCCGCCGGCTCAGGCTCTGTCGCAGCCCATTGTTCTGTATTGGCCTGCGCTGTTGTAGTCTCCTTCTCCAGCACACCATAAAACTCCTCGTTAAGCCTCCACCATTCTCTGGCGAAATCCTCCCGACATGCGTTCGGGTCCGAACTCTTCAGAAACTCGTCTACACGCGCAGTCATGTCGGTTACAAATTTAAGCCTTGCACTGTAAAGATCGGGACATTTTTCGGGAGAAATTTCTCCGTAGAATGCCACAAGCCTGTCGTAATGCGGCTTGCACTTGAGGTTCATGAAGTCATCCCCTATGCCCTCAAAATAGTTGTCTTTCAATGCAACGCCCGGCCATATGCCTCTAAGCTCAGCCTCGGCTTCAGCAAGACTCTTCTGCACTGCCTCGGGCGCCGTCTCCACCGGAAGGGCAGAAGGCTCAACGATCTGCTGAGTTGGGGCGGCTTCCGCAGGTGTCACAGGGGTTGTCTCGGGAGTTACAGGGAAAGTCTCAATCGGCGATGGTTCCGTAATAACGGGCTGCAGCGGCGTCGGCGGCGTCAACACCAGCTCAGGCGTTGTCTCCATGGTGCCAACGGGCGGCGTCAACACCGGCTCGGACGTCGTCGCTGCGGCAACAACAGGCGTCTCCTCGTTCGGAGGAGTTGTATCAGCAAGTGGCACCGGCGGCGGGGTAATAGCCTCTTCCCCCGATGGTTTCGCATTACCAGCCGGCCTCCCTGTCCACCGGGCCGCAAGTGAAGGATAAGGAAGCTCTCTACCATGAAAATTTGCTATTGCATTCGCGGCGAGCTTTGCGCTGACAACCGCTGCCCGTGCATATCCCGCCTTTGTGTAAATGTCGGCGCCGGCCGGATAAAGTTTTGAAAACTTGGAGGCTGAGCCTCCAAGCTCATTCATAAGCGAAGCGACAATTTTTCTATCTTCTTCCGGGGCATTCTTCCAGAACTCTGCACCTGCCTTGTCATATACATTCCCAAGAACCTTTCTCAACTCACTCTCAGCTGTCGAAAGCTGGGACCTCATTTCATTGAGTTCTGCTGCTGCCTCATTCCGGTTCGCTGCCAGTCGCGCATCTGCGCTTGTTGATTCAGGGGCAGTTCCCGGCGCAGTTCTGGTTGTCATTTCGGTACTCCTTCTCAATGAATAACTCGTACAAATACGTTATCGCTCCCAAAAGATGAGCCGTATCATTATTTCGGCAGTATCTATTCAACTAGAAGCAAAAATAAGAAAATCGCGTAAAAATCAAATTAAAGTTTGATTAAGGATACATTGCGCGTAGAATCGTAATAATCGTGGGTAGAGCATAAATTAATCAGGAGCTAAGCTATGGCAAATGCAAATACAGCAGCAGTTGGAGCCCTAATAGGTACGTTAGGTCTCGGCGGAGCTACCCTTCCGCCGGCAAGGGCAGCGGATACACCGGAACTACAGCCGGTGGCAAGGACTGCAGTCGCGGAGGCAGTAGATTCTCAGCGCACAGTCGACCAGGGTCAATGGGTGAAGACTCAGCTCCCCTTCGATCTGGTAAGGAAGTATCTTCCAAATGATCTGAGCCGGGCGCAAATAGAAAGATTTTACCGTATATCAATGGGAATTTTGTCCGGCCAGCAACCCTCCGTTGAAGATGCCCAATTCATAGACAGAATTCGGAGGCATAACGGACTCCGTATTGGCAGTCAGGACGGTCCGGCGGATGCAACTGGAAGTTGTATCCGACAGGAGGCGTGTCGGTTTGTCGTCATGGCCTTTACCGGGTACACAAAGACAGACACCGTCAACGAGACGACTACTGTGACTAACACCGTCACTGTTCCTGGCCCCACGACTCAGGTTGAGGTACCCACTACTACCATTGTTCAATGCCAGTGCGATCAGGCACACCTGGCTCTCCAGGAAGCTATAGGCAGATGCGCTTCAAGAGAGGAAGTTGATCAGCTCAGAGAGTGGGTCATGGGACTTACCAAAGTAGTTTACGAGGACAGGGGCCGACTCGACGAGCACCTGCGGAACCACCAACAGCAGGCCAGAACTCCGAATGTTGTCATCAATTTCCACCCCGTAATCAATAACAACAGCTCAAGCAGCAGCTGGAGCATAGGTGGCCTCGCGCTTCAGACCGGTGCGAAGATCCTCTTTGGAGGTGACCGCCGCGGCGGAGGTTGCCTGCGCCCGGATCCCTGTCCGCCTGTCAACTTTGGCAATACTCCTGGCGATTACACGGGATCGAGATAAGATCGGCGCTTCTGAAAATGCTCAAATACGGCCATGCCGCCTCTGTAATCTGCAGGGGGAGCATGGCCGACAATAGTTGCAGCCTCCTGCGTCACCAGGGATATGGCCTCGGAAACGGAATCGAGATATGGAAGCAGCTCATCAATATCGCGGGGAAATATTAAAGGCATGAATGAAGGGTCGAAAAGCGTTTCAAAGTACCGCTCTTCCAGCAACGATATCGCTTCAGCGTACGCTCCGACACGAACAAGAGTCAGAAAGGTTTGTCCGGAGATGTCGTAACGCCATGAGCATTTCAGCGGCAGTTCTTCCGCGAGCTTCAATGTATCCGAAGCTTTTTCGGGTTCGCCAAGCCTGAACTGCAGTTCGGCGATTCTTAAAAGCTGGTAAGAATAATATTCATTTACTTCCTCTGGCCTCCGGAATATGCCTCCGAGCGCTTCTTCTCTTATCCGTTCGCCAATCCTCCGGCATATGTTCAGACTTCTTTTTCTCAACTCTCCGATATCCATTCGGGCTTCCTCCGCGGAAAGCGACTCAAAGAGAGCAGTCTGGGCCAGAGCTGTAATCTCGAGACTTTCGGTATTCGCAGCTGTTTCCGCCGCCTCCTGGAAAAGAAGCGCAGCTCGATCGGCCCCCAGCGGTCTCGCTCCGGAAAAAGCTATCTGAGAAAGCACGTCCGCCCGGTAGTCCGGGTCTTCAATCTCCGCTGCCGTCGCGATTGCGCTCTCGAAATCATGATTCAACATGAATTCATATGCCTGCGCGACTTTCGACTGCCCCTCCGTGCGGCGGACATCTTCCCACGGGACGGCGATTTCCCTCAGTTTCGCAACAGCCTCTTCGTGTCTTCCCTCTGCTTCCAGAACACGCGCCTCTGCAAGTTCGGGGGTCTTTGGGCTCACCTTTGCGCGTTCAACCGAATATGCCGTCCGGTTATCGCACTCGTAAGGCCCATCCCCAAGAACCGGCATGAGAAAAGAATCAAAGTCATCGAGACCTTGTGTTTTTTCAAGCTGGACAAACTCCTCCAGAGCCTTATCCATTGCCTCGACTGTTGCTGTCTCCCCGGTGTAATAAGGCCGTTTTTCAGGATCATCCGGGATTTCGCCGGCGAGATCGTCTCTCAGCCCCTTAAACCAGATGCCGGCATGTTCGCTCCCCATGTAGCGCGAAACACTTTCAAGAAGATGGGAAAAAACCTCCTTCTGTTCGGATAAATCCTCGGGAACGGCTCTTGCGTGCGTCATAATCTGCTTTGTGAAGAAATCCGCCAGCGCCTCGAGCCTTTCCACGTCGGGCGCCTGATTAAAATCGAAGAGAATTCTCGATTGAAGTTGAGACATCATCCGCTCCTCACTAAGCGGAACTCTTCTCAGCGCAAAAGCTGCGGCTTCAAGCCTTTCCTTATCAGAGCCCTGTTTCAAGTCCTCTATAATATTCCGTAGAAGGCACTCCCTGTCTTCGTCGGTAATTTGCTCCAGAGCACTGTCAATACCGGCTTCAATCGCCTCCAGCGCGGGTGAATCCCTCCCGGATCGATCCATGTCTTTTTCCGCTTCACGCCGTTCAGGGTGAGCCTTAAGAACGCGCCCGAGGCCCATCGCAATTCCAGCAAGCTCTGCTGAAAAATGTCCTCGCAGTCTGAAATCTCCTATCTTCCCTGCCGCTATTGCTATCAGCGCAGCTTCTCCCCAGGCATTGCAGATTGCCGCAGTCCTTGCGATCCGAATTGTCTGATTCCGGAATTCCGCGGACATCTCACCCTCAAGCACCGGTGATATTGGCGAAACCATTATAGTATCTCGCTCCCCGGCTTTCATCTCCCACATATGCCGCGACTTCAGGTGCAGGATTACGGCTGCTCTTATACGGTTCCTTACAACGTCTTCAAATCCTGCGGGAATTCTCTTCTGCAGAGCCCATCTGTGCACTGGAGGAAGTAACGCATGCCCTCCCGCCTCACCCACAGAAGCGGATGCCGGTGCGGACAAAGGATCAGCGAGTGCCGGTTTATCGAACATGAAAAGAGCTTCCCCAAAAGTCTTTCACCGGTATTATCGCCTTTTTGGCGTCTTTGTTCATGAATCGGAGTGAAAATTCGGCGAAAATAGCAAAAATACCTATTCTTCGGGGCCGGACAGACTCGAGGTTGTCCACGCCTTCCCGTCCCATGCGTCGCCCTGAATCGTGTAATCCTTCAACGGAGGCAGATGAGACGCATTCCAGTTGTCGTTCTTCCAGTGATAATTGAAAAAATGGCGTTCGCGCCGCTCATTGGGTTTGAGCGACCAGAGAGATCGTCCATGAGGAAAAGAAGTCACTGTGGCAGGAAGATCCGTCAGCATTGCAGGCGCCGTGCTTACCTCGAGCGCGGCCCCCTTCCGGCCGGCTTTTTTGACAAGAAGAAGCGGCAGGGCTTTGAATATATTGGCTCTGGTGTTTTCAATCTTGAAATACCTGAGAAAGAAACCGTGATCCCCGAAGATGAAAATATCGGACTGATCGTACACTCCCAGTCTCTTCAGCACATTCAGCACATCTTCCGCCAGACGCAGCGCGCACTGCGACTGCGCTCCAAAATCCCTCTGCGTCACACGATGATATTCAGTGGAGTAATTGCACTCCGGATCGAGTCTTACGGGCAGGTGGGGTATCATAAGATGGAAAAACTTGAACGAAGGAGGGCCCGGCTTAACCCTCGCATGTCGCTTCAGCGAATCAACAAACTCAAGGGTAGTCACATGCACGCTGGGCCCTTTTCGTTTTGAAAACCTCCGCTGGAGCCGCCAGCTCTGATCGTTGTAAATCCATCGCTTCAGTGTTCCGGGGGCACTTCTGAAAAGAACTACATCAAACAGCTTCGCCGCTTCCGCCTTCTCCGGTCCTGAAACATCCGCCGCGGCGGCAGCGTGCAGAGACGTGCATGTCGATGCCTTTATGCCGCTGCAGTACCGGGTCATGGTCGCCAAATCCACCTGATATCCCTGTTCGTGAAGGAGTGACGGCAGCGATCGCGGCAGTACGTCGTTGAAATACTCTTTGAGAGTGCGGACATTGTCGTATGCAACCCCTGAAAGAACAGCCGGGATGCTCGGAAGGGTGGTCGGAAAAGGCGACAGCGTATTCTTGAAAAAGGTGAAATCTCTGAAAATCCCGGCGTATTTGGGCTCTTTTCGCATTATCCGCCAAAAGGTCGGCGCTTCGAATGTGTCGAGGACTACAAAGACGACATTTTTTTCAGGCGAAAACCTGTAAAACTCATCAAGCCCTTTCAATTCCCGCGATGTTTTCCATGTTCCGGAGTATGAAAAAGCCGCCGCAGCGATGTTTACGCACTGAATGGCGGTGATCAAGGCGGTGACGGGAATGACGCTCTTTGCGACCCGCTTCGAGAACACAACACACCCCGCAAGGATCAAGCCCCAGACCACGTAATCCCGCCAGACGAGGGCGTTATATTGAGTCCAGTCAATCTCCTTCCCGTCGAACTGCCCGACTTTCCAGATAAAAAAACTGCTCTGAAGGTAAAGGCAGATTCCGATGCCTGTAAGGAACGCAGCCGCATACCGGAAGATGATTGAAGGAAGGAGGTTTATTACAAGCGCAGCGCCAATGGCCGCGGGAACGCCCCGGAGGATAATGTGCTCAAGCAGGTTGAGCGGTCCCCCCGCGAATTCATCGGCATTTGCGGTGTAAAGCAGGAACGGAATTACCAGAAGAAGCTGGAATCCCGGCAGGAAAACGACTGCAAATGACGGCAAAATACGGCGAAGGAGGCTTTCCATTTGGAATTTATAGGGCGGTTTTATGTAAAATTCCAGCGGAAGTTGGTATATTTCCGTCTACCAGAGAGAACTCCGGATGACATGTGCCGCGCCGGAGCGACGCGCAGGCGCGCACTCATTCTGCGCCTCTGTGTCTCTGTGGCCGAAAAAACGATGGTCGAACGAAACAAAAAAGGACGCATGAACACTACCACTATATTCAACGGAGAAACCGAAGTCTTCCTTGTAGAAAGCGAAGAGTCTCTGAACAAAGAACAGACAGCCCGCATTGAATGGATGCTGAACGCAAAGAAGCAGAGCGCCTCTTCCGTTCCAGGGCTGTTCGTCGGCCCGCGCAAAGAACTTGTTTCGCCCTGGTCCACAAATGCGGCCGAAATCGCAAAAAATATCGGCGTAAACGGTATCAGCCGCATCGAGCGCTTCGAGCGGATTGACGAGAAAGCAGCCGAAAAAATCGATCCCATGACCGAGGCGGTATACAGAGGCCTCACTGCCGCTTCTCTTGTCGTGGAGGGAGAACCGGAGAAGTCCTTTGCTGTTTCAGACATCGCCCGTTTCAATCAGGAAGCGGGACTCGCCCTTTCGACGGAAGAGATAGAGTATCTCCAGCGGACAAGCGCAGGCCTGGGACGTCCCCTCACAGATTCCGAGCTTTTCGGTTTTGCCCAGGTTAATTCTGAACACTGCAGACACAAGATATTCAACGGCACTTTCATAATTGACGGAAAGCAGCAGCCGAAAAGTCTCTTCGGCATGATCAAGGAAACGTCCGCGGCATCGGGAGAGAATCTCGTTTCTGCATACAAGGACAACGTTGCGTTCCTCAAAGGGCCGCGCATCTCGCAGTTTGCGCCGAAAAACCCGTCGAAGCCCGATTTCTTCGCGCTCGAGGATATTGGTTCAGTAATTTCCATAAAAGCTGAAACCCACAATTTCCCGACGACAGTCGAGCCTTTCAGCGGGGCATCCACCGGAAGCGGAGGCGAAATCCGCGACCGCATGGCGGGCGGCAAGGGAAGCATTCCGCTGACAGGGGCCGCTGTTTACATGACCGCATACCCTCGTCTGGAAGGATCAACTGCGACCCGGTATCAGAACCGTCATGCTGCGCGCAAATGGAAATATCAGACACCTGCCCAGATTCTCATCAAGGCGTCCAACGGCGCGTCGGATTTCGGAAACAAGTTCGGCCAGCCTGTTATAGTCGGTTCGCTTCTTACATACGAAGGCGAAACAGGCGGAGAGCTTTCCGCCTATGATCGCTGCATAATGCTCGCCGGCGGAGTGGGCTACGCAAATGAAAAGCATGCCATCAAGGAACATCCGAAGAAAGGCGACAAGATAGTCCTTCTTGGCGGCGATAATTACCGGATCGGAATGGCGGGCGGTTCCGTAAGCTCCGTGGGCGGCGGTCAGTATTCACAGGCACTGGAGCTCAGCGCCGTTCAGCGCGCAAACGCGGAAATGCAGAAGCGAGTTTACAACGTAATCCGCGGTCTAATCGAACTCGGCGAGAACCCGATAAAACTGGTGCACGATCACGGCGCCGGGGGCCACATGAACTGCCTCACCGAACTCGTGGAGCCCGCGGGAGGAAGGGTTTATATTGCCGCTCTTCCTGTCGGCGACAAGACGCTTTCGGTCCGCGAAATCATCTCCAATGAATCGCAGGAGAGAATGGGTCTTGTCGTGTCGCCTGATGCTCTGCCGCTTGTTGAAGCGCTTTGCGAGCGCGAGCGTTCGCCGTTTTATGTAATCGGGGAAATCGATGGTTCGGGCGCCATCGTGTTCGAAGATAAGGACGGTTCGAAGCCTGTCGACCTCCCGCTCGAAATTCTTCTTGGAAGCTCCCCGAAATTGATCATCAAAGACGAGACAGTGGAGGTAAACCGCAGGCCCATCTCATTCGAGCCGAAAAGCGGTGAGGATGTCGTAAAGACTCTCCGTGATGTGCTTTCGCTTGAAGGAGTCGCGTGTAAAGACTGGCTCACCAACAAAGTGGACAGGACCGTCACGGGCCTTATCGCGGCACAGCAGTGCGTCGGCCCCTTCCATCTTCCGCTTGGAAACGTGGGAGTTGTCGCGCTTGATTACTCAAGCGGGAAAGGCATAGCAAGCGCAATCGGCCATGCGCCCGCTCCTGGACTTATCGACGCGCGCGCCGGTTCAATCCTTAGTCTTGCCGAAGCCCTCACGAATCTGATATGGGCGCCCCTGAAAAATGGACTGAGCACGGTGGCTCTCAGCGCAAACTGGATGTGGCCTGCAAAACAGAAAGGGGAAGACGCCCGCCTCTATCGCGCCGTCGAGGCCCTGTCGGAAACCGCAAAAGCTATCGGTATTCCGGTGCCCACGGGCAAAGATTCGCTCTCAATGACGCAGAGATATGACGATGGAGCGCAGGTTAACGCTCCTGGAACTGTGATTATCACCGCCGTCGGAGAAGTGGAGGAGTTCAGAAAATGCGTCACTCCTGATCTGAAGCCCGTGGTGGAAAGCTCTCTGCTTTACGTAGACTTGAGCAGCCTTTCTTCGACCCCGCTTGGGGGAAGCGCGCTTTCTCAAGTGCTTTGCGAGCTCGGCAATGAGGCCCCGACAGTCGGCGACATCAGCCGTTTCAAGAAGGGGCTCGAAGCAGTTCAGCAGCTCATCAAGGAAGAAAAGATTCTGGCAGGACATGACGTGTCCGCAGGCGGTGTAATCACGGCCCTTTGCGAAATGGCATTCGCCGGAGATCTCGGAATCCGGATTAATGTCGAAGGAGTCTCCAATCCTGCTCACTTCCTTTTCTGCGAAAAGCCTGCAGTCATTCTTCAGGTTCCGGAAAAAGAGAAAAATTCGGTTTCCGAAATTTTCAGGAACTCCAATCTGGAAGTCCTGGAGTTCGGAAAACCCCAGGGCGCGCCTTCAATTGATGTTGCGGCAGGCGCGTTGTCGTTCTCCCAGTCTGTCGCTGAACTGAGAAAGGTGTGGTTCAAGCCTTCAATGCTTCTCGATTCCATGCAGACAAAGAACAACAAGGCGGCTGAAAGGTACGAAAATCTCGGCAAATACCCCCTCTCTTATGTTTTCCCGAAAGAATTTACGGGCAAAGCATCCGTCCTGGGTGTGGATCTCGAGCGCGGAAAGCCTTCAGGGATCAAGGCTGCGATAATCCGCGAGAAGGGCACAAATGGCGACCGCGAGATGGCGTTCTCGATGTATGCCGCGGGGTTCGACGTGAAGGATGTCACTGTAAGCGATCTCATGGCAGGACGTGAGACTCTCGATGACATTAATTTCATAGTGTTCCCCGGCGGATTCTCCAACAGCGATGTGCTTGGCGCGGGAAAAGGGTGGGCAGGAGCTCTCAGATACAACGATACTGCCTACAGGGCAATCAAACGCTTCATGGAGCGGAAAGACACCCTTTCGCTTGGAGTGTGCAACGGCTGCCAGCTGATGACTGCGCTCGATATGGTTTATCCTGAGCACTCGAACAAAATCGAAATGCGCCGGAACACGTCGTGCAAGTTCGAAAGCACCTTTATCAATGTCGAAGTGCAGCGGACGAAGAGCGTTCTATTGAAGGATCTTGCCGGCTGCAGGCTCGGAATATGGATTGCTCACGGCGAGGGCCGTTTTCACCTTCCGGAAGGGGAGTCAGCATACGATATAGCCTTGAAGTTCACGACGGACGCCTATCCGGCGTGCCCGAACGGCGCCGATTTCAACGCGGCAGGAATTGTCTCTGCCGATGGAAGGCATCTTGCGATGATGCCTCATCTCGAGCGCTCATTCATGCCCTGGCAGTGGCCGTATTATCTGAGCGAAGACGCAAAAAAGGCCCATGAAGTAACTCCATGGGCCATTGCGTTTGCGAGCGCCTTTAACTGGGTTCGCGCGGCGAAGGGTGGCGAGGCGGGCTAAAACCCGAACCTCAATCCCATCGTGTATGCCTGCGCTTCATGCTCGAGGAAGTCCGCGTTGAACAGCACGGCGACGGGATCGAATACTTTCACAAGCGCCCCGACAAAGAGCTCATTCAAATTGTCATCATCCCTGTGGTTCCAGCGGTAGCCTCCGTTGAGCTCAAAACCGCATATCGGCTGCGAACGGAACTCGGGGCCTATGTAAAAACGGTTTTCGTTCTCGGTTCCCATCAGATCCACGTGCACCCGCTCGTAAATTCCGCCGAGTCTTCCGACAAGATGAAACTCGGGGATTACCGGATAATACCCGCCGATACCATAGATGAAGCTGTTTACATTGGCGTGCTCGGCCGCATCGTAATTATACCCCAGCTCTCCGAAGAGATAATTTGCGGGCGAAATCGACAGGTGTGTCACGAGTCCGTTGAAGTTTTCGCCGTGTTCAGGATCCGTCAGCCTGTAAGCGAGATCGAAAGTATTGTAGCTCATAATCGGATCGGCCTTGAGCCCCGAAAACGGCATGAGAGCGAGTACGGCGATTATAAATAGCTTTTTCATAGAACCATCCCCCCGACGGAAAAATTACCTGCGTTCACGATGTCAAAGGAAACCGCCCGGGGCAAGACGAAAAAGGGGACGGTTCCTGTTTCCGCTGCGGAAACAGGAACCGTCCCCTTTTTCAATTCACTTTCAGCAGTGTCGGATGCATGATTTGCGCTTTGCCGATTGAAAACCGCAATGGCATGCCGCGGTAAGTTCCATCTCTGAACGAAAGGCTTTGTCCCTCAATTGTCAGACGATCGCCCTCTTTTAGTGCGATGTTCCTCAGCTTTTCCGCTTCCGCTTCGCTCCCTCCGATCAGCGCCACCGCTTTGGAATGCTGATTCAGAAATGACGCGGGACACCTGCCCTTTTTCCTGTAGTCATTTTCCATCTTTATATAATCGTCCTCAGCCAGAAAAAAGACAAAAGACGATATAGCGCCTCCTTCAAGCCGCATTTTCGGCGTGTCTGAATCCAGCACTCTGCCCGATACGCGAATCGGACCCTGTGCGCCGTAGGTAATGCTCGACTTTGAGCTGGAGATGGTTATGTCATTCCCCGCCACCTGGTAAACGAGAGGCTCTTTGATCCCGAGCCAGTACCAGATCAACACCCCCGCGACAACCATCAATGAGAGCTGTATTGCAGTGCCGATCGGGACAATCGGTTCCCGGGGTTTCGGCCTGAATATCATTGATTTCCGGTCAATCGGCGCAGGGATTGCCTCCTTCGCGCATGCATCGCAGATTTTGTCCGGGTTTGGCGTCTGCTGACCGCATCTCCAGCACTGCATTCGGGAACCTCCGCGAAGAATCATCGGCGAAGAGCTTTGATTTCTGTAGAATCAGGGCCGATTTCTCCTCACCATTCAGGGCATCTGCTCTGAATCGCTGCATAATTCTCGGGGGTATCAATTTCACGCTGGCGCCTGGCGAGCGTATCGGAAAAATCCTTAATGAAGTCGTCGAGCGTGCGCTGCATTTCATCGCTTAACTGCGCTTTCGCCTCATCCATGGTTGCCGCCTGAATCGGTGAACTGCCATCGTGAAGCGCGCCCGGCGCTCCGAGCATCCGCTTCAGATTCTCCAGAAACTGCGCGTGAGCCTCGCGGAGAATTTGAACGTGCTGCTCTTCATGCTCTTTTATTTCCTTATAGGGGCATGAATCAGGCTGATACTCGACGGGAACAAAAATATCGATCAGGGTGACATCAAACCGTGTCGTCAACTGACGGATCCAGGCACATCCCGGTTCATTTTCTTCCTTCGCGTCATGAACGAAATCGATATTGAAATGAATTTCGCTCCTGGTTTCGTAACTTGTAAACCCCAGAGTCCTGTCCGCGTTATCGAACCCTTTTTCTCTCTCCAGTTCGCGGATTTCGTCTGTTCCAAGATCGCGGCGCAGCCTGTATTCCGGAACCTTCCCCTCCACATCCACGACCGGAGGAATCTTTTCTGCGGCTGAGATGCCGCAATCCAGGCTGAAGGAGTCCTGCGGCAGAGATATTGATACTGCTGAGAGGAAAAGCGGCAGAAGAGCTTTTTTCATTGTGTCACGGCCTTCCCACGGCAATCAGCGTTGCATCCCCCGCCGGTTTTCCCTGCAAGGTGTGCGCCTTGCGCTTTCCGTGTTCGAGAATAATCCTTTCTCTTTATTGAACACCCCGGGCGCATCCCGTAAGCGTTCGAGCGTAATGAGCCGGATGGATGGCTGACGCCGGGCGGATTCGCCGCTCTATGCGGCTTGCAGGAACGCAGCATCAGTCAGGCCTCAGCCCGGTCGGGATTGCAGAAGACGGCCCCGAAAACAGCCGCAAGAAAAGTGAAGATGACTGCTTTCCTGCACATAACGCCTCCCTCGTGACGAACCTGCTGATATTATCAGAAATCCCCGCGTCTTGCATTTCGTGCTGCGTTCAAGCTAAGCTTGCCCGTAAATGTCCTCTTTCAAGCCACTTATCCCGCTGACTCTTGCCGTTCTCCTTTGTTCATGCGCCGGATTGTCTCCTCCACGAGAGGCAGGCGAAGCACAGGAAACGCAGGCCGGCGCAGAGAGTCCGGAGGCGGGTCCTCCTTACCGGGTGCCCGTTCGGGATCTCGAAAGGGAAAACGCCGGCAATATAGAGATCATCTGGCAGGCGCCCGGCGGCCAGCCGCAGGCATTCGTTATTCGTTACGGAACCAGTCCGGCCGCACTTACGGAAGAAAAACGGGTTGAGACAGCCGAAATCGAGAAGACTCTCGATCGCGACTTCGGACTGGTATACAGATACGTTCTCAAGGACGTTTCACCAGGGCGTGATATTTACGTATCCATATCGTCGATTGACGGCGGCGCAGTTTCCGAACCGAGTTCGGTGTTCCAGGTAAAAGCCGAAGAGACAGCGCCAGGCGCGGAGTCTCCGAAAAACACGCAAGAACTTCCCTCTCTTTGAGGCAGCCGGCCGCGCTGCATTTTTTTTGCTCAGAATCATTAAGCGCAAGCCTTGCGCGCCGACATTAAATACATGCGCTGAGTTGAGCCACCCCCGAATCAAAAAGCGAGATTCAGCGAATTTCTGTACGCGAGGTTGTAAACGCCATGATGAAGTCCCGGCATCAATCCCCCGGAAAAAAAATCGATGAGATACAGAAGGAAGATCTGATCAGGCAGTATCTTCCTCTTGTGCGCAGGACCATGAAACGGATCACAAAAGGAACGAAACCTGGCGTTGAATCCGTGGAACTGTTCGAGAACGGAGTGCTTGCTCTTGTAGAAGCGTTGAGAACATACCGGTATGAAGACTCGATGCCGTTCTCCGAGTATGCCGAGAAGTTCATCGGCGAAGCGATGATGGAGTCGCTGCGCAGGAATGCACAGCCCCGGAGACCGGTAGAGATTCTGCCGTTCACTCAACTCGAAGACGATGGTGACTGGATGGACGGGATGGAAGTTGAGCAGCCCACCCCGCCTTCAGGAAAAGCGGCCGATGTGATAGCATCAGATGGAAGCGATCCTCTCACTGTACTGCTCAATGACGAGAGTTCAAGGCTGATCAAAATCGCCCTCAACCGTCTTCCCCACGCAGAGCGCGAAGTTCTCCAGATGACTTTCTACGACAACCTATCGCCTTCCCAGATGGCGAAGAGAATGGGTATCAGCGCTGAAGAAGTCTCAGCGCTCAGAAACTCAGGTCTGCGCCGGTTGCGGAAGAGGTTGTTGATGCATCATTGATGCAGGCGCATTCCACCGTCATACCACTTTATTTTGAGAATTTTTCATAACTTAGCGTTCGCTTCGAACCCTTAACGCCCTGCCGTTAACCCCGTGCAATAACCGGGTAGAGCAGGTTAAGATTTCCTCATGAATCAGCAGGAAGTTGAAGCAAGAGCATCTCTCATTGCCGCAGACAGGATTGTGTTCAAGTTCGGGAGCCGTGTCCTTGTAAACAGGAGCGGACGTCCCGATGTGAGAAGCATAAAAAGCATAGTCAGAGAACTTGCGAAGGTTCGCAGAGAGGGAAGAGAAATCGTGATGGTCACTTCGGGGGCGATTGCTTCAGGCGTTGAAAGTCTCGGTCTTCCGAAACGTCCATCGGATATCTCCGGACTGCAGATGGCCGCTGCGGTCGGGCAGGTCCGTCTAATAAGCCGCTATGAAGAACTTTTCGCGCATGAGGGGATGAAAATAGCGCAGGTCCTTCTCACGCACGATGATCTTCGAAACCGCTCCCGCCATCTCAATGCCCGCAACACAATGCTGCGCCTTCTGAAGGAAGGAGTAATTCCCATAGTGAATGAAAATGATGTCGTAGCGTCTGACGAGATCAAATTCGGGGATAACGACGTTCTCGCATCGCTCGTGTCGATCTTAATCGATGCCGATCTGCTGGTCCTTCTCTCCTCCACCGATGGTCTGCGGGAGGCCGCGCCGGGTGGCCGGACTAAAAGAGTGTCTTTTCTTCCTGACATTACAGAGGAGACCCTGGCCCTCGCGAACAGCAAAACAACCGAGTTTTCTTCAGGCGGCATGCTCAGCAAACTGCAGAGCGCCCGGACTTTCGCGAAAACCGGAGGTACAATTGTCATTGCTGACGGCCGGCAGCCCGGAGTAATTCCAGGGGTGTTAAAGGGTGCGGATACCGGCACACTCATACGAGGCGGGAAAAAGAGCCTCAAAAACAGAAAAGAATGGATCGCCTTTTTCAGCAGGCCCGGAGCTTCCATCATTGTCGACGCCGGCGCTGAACAGGCGATCCGGCACCGTGGAAAAAGCCTGCTTCCAATCGGAATTCGCGAGGTCGAAGGCACTTTTGACAAGGGATCAATCGTGAATATACGGAATGAACAGAAAAAGATAATAGCCCGGGGCCTCGTCTCTTTTTCAAGCGATGAGGTGAGGCGCGTGAAAGGGAAGAAGACTTCTGAAATGCTCTCCATTCTCGGGCCTCTTGAAGACCGGGAGATCGTGCACCGGGATAATCTTGTCCTTATCGGGTAAAGAAAATGAGTCAGACTGTCCGCACACTGGGAAAACAGGCAAAGGCTGCGTCGCGCATGCTGGAGCGTATTACCGCCATACGGAAGAACGAAATTCTCGAGGCAATGGCGTCGGAAATTACTGCGCAGCAGGCGGCAATAATGGAAGCAAATACCCGCGACGTTCGTCAGGCGGAAGAAAAAGGAACCTCCGCGGCGATGATTGACCGCCTCCGCCTCACTCCCGACAGCGTCGGAGGAATAGTCGATGCTGTTCGAACTCTTGTTGCGCTCCCCGAGCCTCTGGGCCGGACGATATCCGAGACAACGAGACCAAACGGACTCATTATCCGGAAAGTGCGTGTTCCTGTCGGTGTCATTGGAATAATTTATGAGTCGCGTCCCAATGTCACGGTCGATGCCGCCGCACTGTGCATAAAAACCTCAAACGCCGTGATCTTGCGGGGCGGATCGGAATCGCTTCAGTCGAATGTCGCTCTTGTGAAGGCGCTCACAGATGGAGGGAAGAAGGCAGGACTTCCGGAAAATGCCGTGCAGCTCGTCGCTACAACGGATCGCGATGCTGTGCGGGAACTCGTTCAACTGGAAGGCCTCGTGGACCTGATAATTCCAAGGGGCGGAGAAAGCCTCGTACGCGCGGTGACGGAAATGGCAAGAGTTCCTGTGATAAAACATTACAAGGGTGTCTGCCATATTTATGTGGACAAGTCGGCCAGTCTGGATATGGCGGTGAAACTGACGATGAACGCGAAATGTCAGAGGCCCGGGGTGTGCAATTCGATCGAAAAGCTTCTCGTGCACAGGGATATAGCGCCTTTGTTTCTGCCTAAGGTCTGCGATGAACTGATTTCGAAGAAAGTCGATCTGCGTGGAGACGATGAAGCAAGGGCGATAGTTCCGAGTATAAAGCCGGCGGTAGAAAGTGACTGGCATGAGGAATACCTGGATCTTGTCCTTGCCGTAAAGGTCGTCGGAGATACCGGGGAGGCCATCGACTGGATAAATTCTTTTGGTTCGCACCATTCCGATGCCATCGTGGCCGAAGACAGGACGCAGGCAGACGACTTTCTCGCGGGTGTCGATTCAGCCTGTGTTTATGTCAATGCGTCCACGCGTTTTACCGACGGCGGCGAATTCGGAATGGGCGCCGAGATGGGGATAAGCACCGACAAGATAGGCGTCCGCGGCCCGATGGGCCTCGAAGAATTAACGACGTACAAGTATCTTGTATTCGGGAAGGGCCAGGTGCGGGTGTGAGCCGTGCGATGCGTCAACCTGGCTGCGAAGTCGAATAGTGAATTTCGAGCTTGACCTGTGCCCTTTTGAAGGATATTGCAGAGTCTCTGTTACGGAAAACCGGTCAATCACTGGAGAGGAAAATGGCGAACGAAGAGTACACCGAAGTGACATCGACATCGTGGTTCAGCCGCATTTCGAATTCGCTCAAGGGTATTATCATTGGAAGCGCGCTCATTCTTGCAGCCATCGTCCTGCTTTTCTGGAATGAGGGGCGGGCTGTCAGGCGTTATCAGACGCTGAAGGAAGGCGCCGGCGCCGTTATTTCCGTAAAGTCCGACGCCGTTGATCCTTCGAACGAAGGAAGACTCGTCCACATGGAGGGCGCGGCGACCACAATTGAAACGCTCACCGATTCCGATTTTGGCGTTTCAGAGAACGCCATTAAGCTCAGCCGGTCGGTTGAGATGTACCAGTGGGAACAGGAAGAGAAAAGCGAGACAAGAAAAAAACTGGGGGGCGGCGAAGAGACAAAGACAACCTACTCATACAAAAAAGTATGGTCGAGAGATCTCATCGATTCATCCAGTTTCAAAATCCCGGAAGGACACGAAAATCCCGGCGCATTGCCGTACAAAAGCGCCGTATTTACTGCGAAGAACGTGACGCTGGGAGCGTTTACTCTCTCTCCCGCAATCATAGATCAGATCGGGACCTTCGATCCTCTCCCGATCGCCGGCGGCGAAGACGCGGAAGAGGGAAAGCCAGAACCCTTTCAGGGGGGATACTATATCGGAAAAGATCCCGCGCATCCCGGGATTGGAGACGCGAAAATCACTTTCTCCGTCGTCAGGCCGCAGGAAATTTCCGTAATCAGCGGGCAGCGCGGGAATACTCTCGAACCTTATCAGTTTGAGTCCGGCGAGGTGATTGAGCTCGTACAGAGCGGGAAACACTCTGCAAAGGCGATGTTCAAGGAGGCTCAGAGCGCCAACAAACTGCTGACCTGGATCTTGAGGCTCGCCGGATTCGTCGTGATGCTTGCGGGGTTCATCATGATCTTCAGGATAATCTCGGTTGTTGGAGACATTGTGCCGTTCGTCGGGGATCTTCTTTCTGTCGGAACAGGCCTCCTATCGCTCCTTCTCTCGATTGTCGTTTCTCTCGTGACCATCGGGATTGCATGGCTTTTCCACCGCCCTCTGCTGGGAATACTGCTGGTTGTCGCCGCCGGCGGCGGGGTCTGGCTGATCAGGCGGAAGATGAAAAAGGGAGCTGCGCCGGCAGTCGCTGCCTGACGGCAGGGCTTTTTATCCCCGGCATTATTCCGCGGACCGCTCTATCCCGAGAACTTCCAGCTCTATTACCGGTTTCCCGAGAGACTTGCGGGCGCCGAGCCGGGCAAAAAGAGAGAGAGGTCCGCCTGCTTCGAGACCGGCCGCGATTTCGGGGTCCGAAACGAGAACACGGAAATCAGCCGTTTCGTCCTTCAAATCCACTTCCCAGAATCTCGCCTCACTGTACCTTTGCGGCCTCTCGCTGACACTCAATATCCTGCACTCATCGACGATCAACAGAGGATGCTCATTGCCCTTTCCGAAAGGCCGGAGCAGACATACCTCCTCCGGGCGAAGAGTGCGAAGTTCATCCATGGAAACCCTGAGATCAATCTGAAGAGGCTCGGGCGAATAATTCTCGCGCTTTTCCCGGCATGCTCTCCGGTACATATCCCGGAACGCCGCGAGGTTTTCACGACTGACCTTGCAGCCCGCCGCCGCTTCATGGCCTCCGTATCGCGAAAGCGCGGATGAAGCTTCCTTCAGAATATCCAGAGCGCTTACCCCGGGAATAGACCGTGAGGAACCGACAAACTCGCCCTTCTCATCCTCAACAAGCACAAGCACTGGAACATTAAAATTCTCCGAAAGGAGAGACGCCAGCCTCCCCATTATGCCGATGCACGAGAGTCTCTTCTCCGTATCAGGAACATTATCATGATCGAAAATGACAGGATCGAAATCCCCCGGGCTCCCGTGTTGAAGCGCAATAGAGAGAACTTCTCTCTCCAGATTTTTTCTGCGATCATTGATGCCTGTGAGCTTCCGGGCCAGACTCGCCGCCGTTGCCGTGTCGTCCGTGGTCAAAAGCCTGTACGCGTCCATCGGGTCTTCCATTCTTCCTGCCGCATTTATCCTCGGACCCACTTCAAAGCCGATATGATATGGGGTGACGTCGTACCTGCCGGGCTTGAACAGGCTCAGAGAGTTCTTAACGACCTCTCGAAGGACCGGGTCGGCAGGATCGGAAAGAGCTTCAAGCCCCAGTGCCGCTATAGTTCGATTCGGTCCCGTAAGCGGCATTACATCGCAGATTGTTCCAATAGCCGCAAGGCTCACAAGAGAATCAAAAGAAACATCCAGGCCTTTTTTCTCCGCTGCCGCGATGCAGAGAAGAAGCGCCTCTCCTGATGCGCACAATGCATGACCATCAAACTCTTCAGGAGTCAGGCGCCAGTTAATAACGGGATCATCCCCGGAAAAAGCGGCCGGGGCGTGATGATGATCAACAACAAGCAGTTCGAGCCCGCCTTTCCGCGCTGTCTCAGCGAGCTCCTCGCTCAGGCTTCCGAGATCGAGAACGACGCCGTAATCGCACCCTGCTTCGACTGCGTCGTTAATCATCCTCTCGTTGATGCCGTAGCCTTCGAAAATCCGGTGAGGAATAAGAGGAACGACTTCAACACCGGCTGCCCGCGCCAGTTTCGCAATCTGAGCTGCGGAGGTTATTCCGTCGGCGTCATAGTCGGCAAGAACCGCCATTGGCCCTCCGCTTTCAAGAGCCTTTACGACAAAGTCGGCGCCCCGCTGCACGGAATGCCGCGAGGCCATCTCCGCAAGGTGAGATTTACGAGGCTTTATGAAGTTTCCAAAAGAGCCTTGATCGTCAAAACGAAATCCTCTCTGGGCAAGAAGGTGTGAAAGTACCGGCGAATAGCCTCTCCCTTGAAAACCCGCCGCCTCCTCGAGTTTCGGGGCCCTGACAGAGATCGGTCTTTCGCCCGCAAGCGGATTTCTGCGGCGCCTTAAGAAAGCGGATGCCAGTTCCCCTGCCTGCGGATCTTCACGACCGGTAATTCTTTCCGAATTAAACTCTGTCATTCACCACTGTGCTCATTTCCAGAAGCTTCCTCCTCATGTTACTCATCTGCCCCAGCCCGAGATTCAGGAAAAGTTCATCAGGGCTCTGGGAATTCAAGGGACAATGCACGCGCGCACTCTTTACTCCCGATGTCCGGGCATCCCTTGTGCGCCCGAAGCGCCCCAGGAGCTGCTGGAGTTCAACAGGTTCATCGGGGCATCCATAAATATATCCCCGGTTCACCGTCTCAAGATCGATGCCGGAGTATGCTGCGCTGGTCACAACAAGCGCATTGACTCCGCCTTCAGCATAACCTTTTTCGAACTCCTCTATCGCTTCATTCCTCTGCCTCCCTGTCTGCTTCCCCGTGATGCAGGCCGCCCTGATGCCTTTCGCGTCCGGCAATGAGTTCAGGAAGTCGCGTATGAATAAGGCTTGTTCTACGCGGTCCGCGGCGATGATGCATTTTTCGCCGGGATTATCGTCGAGCATGTCGTTCAGCACCGTGATCATCCTCGCCATATACGGATGATCGTTCACACCATCGTCCAGAAGGGCCTGGCGCCATTCCTTTCGGGTTTCTTCACTTACATCCGCTTTCACATTGATTCGCAGCGCATCACGAGACACATCAAACATCGCCTGGTATGGAGTGCCCTTTGCGGCATTAAAGACAGCACTGCAATAATCCAGGTCATTATGTAAACGCGACAGATAGAGCGGCTTCCCTTCCGCCTGGAACCTCAACAGTGAGGCGGCGACTGCCTCAAGGAAAAGGTAACGGCCGTAAGTAGTGAGATTACCCGCAAGTTGCTGGATATGCCGGTACTCATAGGCGGCGGATATCCTTTTCTTCCAGTCATCGCAATCCCTGACGTGCGCGATGAGCTTTTCACACATCCTTGCTCCGATAATCGGGGTTCTGGTTTCCACCACCTCCGTCTGGTCCCCCTCTCCTTCCGAATCCTCGAAAGGAATCGCCTTCTGTTTCCTGCGTCTTGTTCCGCTTCTTTTTCCATCTCTTCCGGCCCTCTGGATTTTCTCCAGGCATTCAACAATCCAGGGGTTACGCTCGACTATTTTTTCAAGGATGGAAAATAGATTTTCCGCTGCCTGTGCCATATCCGACGCCGGTTCCACCCTTTCACGGACGATTTCAGGAAGGTGCTGCTCTTGCTGGTTCAACGCATAAAACTCGAAATTCCCTGTACGCTCCCGGACCCGCTTCCACTTCTCTATTGTCGCGGCGGGAGTCGCGGATAGAAAAAGAGTTGTAAGGCCCTTCACATTTTTGAGAAGAAATCGCACTTTTATGCAGGCATTCATCCGATCCGATTCATAGCCTTTCTTGATGCTTCCCTTTACGTCTCCTTCCGAAAAATGATGCGCCTCATCGTGGATCTCAGCTCCCACCCTGTCGAGCGGGATCAGGCCCTCTTTCATGTCGTTCGCGACACGCTCCGCAGTGCCAATCACAACAAGAGGTCCCTCTCTTTTGTACACGAGCCCGCGATCCTTCGGTGAAAGGCTCGAGAGAAAGACGATATCCTCTTTTTGTATATCCAGAAACTGTCTTGCGCGGTCGAAGGTCTGCCTTACAGTTGTCAGGCGATCCGTCATGTAAAGAGAAATTCCCCCGCGGCTGTATGTCAGCGCGCAGAGCATCAGGGCGATAATCGTCTTACCGCTCTGAGGCGGCGCCCATACATAATGAGACCCGCGGCCCTCGAGAACGTAAGACATCTGTATGACCTGCGCCAGATTTGATTCGAGTTCAGCCTGATTCACGGGCAGGGTATGAAAGTCGATCAGCTTGACCAGTTCGGCGTGAGGTTCGGGGAGAAACGGGAGAGTGAGATTCAGGGCGGAGACAGAAACTTGAACAGGTTCTTGAGCGTTTCCCAGAACGGATTCCGCAACGTCGAAAGGAAGGGCAGTTGTTATCAGTTCTTTACGACTAAGCATCGCGCACCCCGCTAGACATTAAGACGAAGATAAAGAGATGGAACACCAGCCGGATTCAGCTTCTCCACAATAAGATTTATGCGCGCAATCAGGACAGGCAGAGGAGAATCACGATCGTCGAAGAGACAGGAAAGAAACTCGCGCTGAACTCTCTGAAGTCTCTCCATTGACTCGACGAGGTTCAATGAGAGATTCCTTCCGCTCCCCGAGCGTGAGGCGCCATCCCTGACGTACACTGTCCCGTACTCACTCCTGTTATCGTATGGAAGCGCTCCATCGAGAAGCAGTTCCTTGATGTGAAAAAGAAGCGCGGTCCTGTCGCCAATAACTTCGCCGAGAACTTTCCGGCCTTCTATTTTCTCAGCCAGTTCTCTCTCCGCTTTCCCGAGCAGAAGTTCGGGTGTCTCGGAATCGAGACTTACTCCGGCTTTTTCTTCAAGGGCCCTGAGGTACTCATAGACCGCCCATGTCGCTTCGAGATCGTGACAAAGGTAATCCTGCTGTTCCGCGCTGAGCGGACGGGCGGACCAGTCTCCTGTCTGAACTTCCCTGTCCTTGCTCATGCCGAGATCAGTGACCCATCGTGCAAGGGACTCCAGGGAAAAGCTGCAGATTTCGGGAACGAGCCTCTGACTCATCGCGTACGTGTCTTCATGAGCCCCGAGTTTAAACCCGCGATCCCCGAGAACTCCTTTGTCGAACTTCGCATAGTGAAGGATCTTTCGCGGCTTGGGGGCGGCTAGAAACGCTGCGAGGGATTTTCCGTCAATTTCTCCTTTTTCAACTGCCTGCAGATCGATTATGTATCCCGTTCCAGCGAGAGGATCCCCAAGCCCGATGACTTCCGCCCTCTGGGTCGAAAGGGCCGGTCCCACTGTTTCAGTATCAAGGCTTACGACAGGATTTCCGCGAATACGTTCCAGCATCTCGTCGAAAGCTTTCTGCGCGTCGACAAGAACAGGTCGCCATTGATATTCCCTTCGCGCCTGCCGGAGCACTTCCTTACAAGGAACCTTGAATTCTTCCCTGCTCTTCGAGAGCTTATGAACTGTCAATGAAATGCGAATACTTCCGTTTTTTCCCGCCGTTTTCACCAGATGACCTGCGGCGTCGACAATCTCGCCTTCAACCGGGAGTCCCGCGGACCTTTCGTTCATCGATGCGAAAATGCTCTGTCTGCCGTCACTGAGTTTGAACCCGAAGGCGCCATTCGAAGCCTGCACGACAAGGCCTTTGATCTTCACGGGACGGCGAGGACTGGAATCTACGAAAGGAGCGTCTATCTCTGAAAGAGAAATAACCTTCACCTGTCTTCGTACAGGCTTGATCTCGATGTGCCTGGGTTCCTGGTTTCCTTTTCCCCCGCGCGCTATTTCGCCCAAAGAGATTTTCTCTTCGAAGGGCACCGCTTCAAGCGTCTCAATGTTCGCGTTCCGAGGCACTGCCGCGGGTCCTGCGTTGACCAGAACAAATGCATCCAGAAATTCTTCGCTCCACTCCGGCAGGATTACCTGCCCGTTTTCGTCCGCAAGCGGCCTTGATGCTTCACATACAGCCTTTGAATAGTCTTCATCGCTCAGGTACGCGCGGATTACGCTCTCATCAATATGCACACGGCATCCATGTGCCGGTACGAATTTAAAAACTCTTTCCGCCCCCTCCCTCGTCATAAGAGAAGGATCGTCCCCTCTCAGGCATTCCCCCCTGAATTTTTCGAACTCCGCAATCTGATGAGAAGATGGGGATGGAGAAACGCTCCTTTGATCAGGAATCAGGCCTGGAAGACGCGGTTGATCCGACTTGGACAGCATGAAGAGCCCCTGATGCGGTTACGAAAATACAGATCCTAAGTTATCAGGAAGTGGAATCGTAAGTAAGGGGCGGCAAAAACCCTTCAAATCCGGCGAAAACCCGCAGGTTTATTTTTTCTCCTCTGCTGAAAGCCGCCTCGTACAGCTTCACGGTGTTTCATTCAAGATTAAAATGCCGGTTCTATCTCCTCAAAGCTTCCAGGGACTTGACCTGTCCCTGTCTCGAAAGATCTATAGATTCCCCCAGTATACGGGCGAGTTCCTGAGGCGCGTGAAATCCCATTGAATTTTCAGCGGCGACGAAGTCGAGCCTCCACTGCGCAGCCCTCTGCAGCTCGCCAGTCTCTTTCAGCACAGTCGTCATATCCCTGCCCGTGTCTGCGCGGAGTGCTTTTACTGCATCTATGAGATCCACGGCGGCATTTCCGGCACGCTGCAAAAGAGCGTAATGCCTGTCCTGGGTCGCCTCGACACGGTTTTTAAGCTCGTCCTCCGGATATGGATGACAGGTCTGACAGGACCGATTGATCATATGAAGCGGACTTTTCACCCAGTGTTCGGACACTTTCATGGCGCCTTCCCGCTTGTAGGGCATGTGGCAGTCGGCGCACGCGACCCCGCTCTTTGCGTGGATCCCCTGACTCCACACTTCAAATTCCGGATGCTGGGCCTTTAAAAGCTCCATACCTGTTTCCGCATGTGTCCAGTCTTTGAACCTCTGCCCTGGAGGCATTTCGAGATTGTTGTAGGCGGCCTCGATCTCTTCGACCTTCAATCCCCTGTCCCACGGGAAAAATATGGCAGCCCCCTTGCCGCAGAAGTACTCCACATGGCACTGCGCGCATACATAGGAGCGTATCTCCTGCCGCATGCCGTCGGCATTTGGGTCGTACGGCTTTGATCGATCACCGGCTCTCCACCGTTCGATACTCGGCAGATGAGGAGCAGGCGCTCCGCTTTCGGCAAATGCGCGTATTCCGTTTATGAATCCGGGACGTGTCACCCGGAGCTCCATATTTTCCGGACTATGGCAGTCGACACATGAGACCGGATGAGGCTTTCCTTTCCGGCCGTCTACTACGCTCACATCTCCCAGTTCCCGGTGCGCATCCCAGTAATTCATCCGACCCACCAGTTCCAGACCTTTTTGAATCTGCTCCGCTTCGGAGCCGTCCGGCAGCGCCGCTTCTCCTTTCGCCCGGTAAAGAGGCATTATCGAAGCGTGACAATGCAGGCAGTTTCCGGACTGCTTCGCCTCTGAAGGAACATTTCTTTTCGTCACCTCCTGATCAATCAGCATGAATGCGTGGCCTCTGCGATCCCGGTAGTCGATCGCAAACAAATATCCCTCAAAAATTCTCGTAAGCCACGGATCCTTTTCGGCCTTCTGCGGCGGCACCACGCCTTCCGAACCTATCCCTCCTCCGTATTTCGTTCTGCCCGGCTCGGCGGTTCTCAGGTACCCATCGTACTGGCGAGGCCAGTTCCTGCCCCACACAGCGGCATCGACCGTATTTTCATCCACATTCACAAATTTGACATATGTGTTCATCGCTTCCTGCCTGCGCTCGATAATATTAACAAGCAGCGCAGTGACGCCGGCGGTAAGCAGCGCGACCAGACCGATGACAGCGGCAAGGATGACGGCTTTTCGTGTATTGTCTTTCATAACGATTCCCTTTTCATCACTTCATTGCTCCATGACCGGAGCCCCGGTGGCAATGGACGCATCTCACGGCATTTTCCGCCCAGGTGCTCCCCTGGACGATTTCATGGACGAAATCTCCGTGACACCGCAGACAGTTATCCTGCAGTATCCGGCTGTTTTTCTCCTTTATCATTATCGGTTCGTGGAAGTCCTGAAGTGTAAATCCTTTTGAGTGATAATATCCGTTCATTCCCTTTGCGATATACTTCTGAGGAAAATGCGGAGGAACGTGACAGTCGTTGCACACAGCCGCTGAATGATGAGGTCCTTTGCGCCACGAATCATACTGATCGTTCATTATGTGGCAGTTTGCGCAGATCTCCGGCTCATTCGAGAGATAGGAGAATCCTTCCGCGTACTGGAAAGTGAAAATCCCGATTCCGGCGCCGATCCCGATGAGAATGGCAAGGGCGATGAGGAATTTCATGATTTATGCTTCCGTCTCCATTTCTCGAAAATCGGCTCAAGCTTTTCCAGCTCCACAGGCTTTACCAGATGCTCATCGAAACCTGCGGCCTGCGCCCTCGCTTTATCCCGCTCCTGTCCATACCCTGTGACCGCAACAAGAAAGCACCCGGGCAGTTTCAACTCCGTCCTTATTCGTCTCGCGACCTCATAACCATCGAGACCCGGAAGTCCTATATCCAGCAGCACTATCTCCGGTTTAAAGGACGCGGCTTCATCGATCGCATCGAATCCATCGTACACGACTTCCACTTCGTTTCCCGCATTCTGGAGGAGCAGCGAAAGCATCGCGGCGATATCCCGGTTATCTTCGACAATAAGAATACGGATTGAATTCTCCGAGGCTTTTCCCGGCGCGCCGCCGGCGGCATCTCTTTTTTCGGCGAGTGGAAGTCTCACTACGAACTCGCTCCCCTTTCCTGTTCCCTCGCTCGCGACGGAGACGCTTCCCCCGTGAAGTTCCGTAAGCCTCTGAACCAGATTCAATCCAAGCCCCAGACTACCCTGTCTCCCGTGCTGCGCGCTGCTAATCTGCCCGAACAATTCGAAAATCTGAGACTGCCTTTCAGGATCTATTCCGATGCCGGTGTCTTTTACAGTGATCAGCCCGTATTCATGATCGGAGGAAGCGGCAACGTCGATCGATCCCCCCTGGCGGGTGTATTTTGCCGCGTTCGAGACGAGATTAACGAGGACCTGTTCCAGCCGGGAACGATCTCCCCATATATTTACCCCCGCCGGCGGGTAACTGACAGTGAGGCTTATACCTCTGGACTCGACGTCGCCTTTCACCTCCTCCAGGGTACTTCTGACAAGAGATGCCAGATCGACACTCTCCTTTTTCAGCTCGAGCTTCCCGCGGACTATACGCGACACATCGAGCAGATCGTCGAGAAGTTCGTTAAGCTGCACTGTCTGCTGCTCGAGAGAGTCCTGGATCCATTCGCGCTTTTCCTGCATTTCGGGCTTCCGCAGGAGTCTCAGTCCGCTAACGATCGCCGCCAGAGGGTTTCTCATTTCGTGGCCAAGCATCGCCAGAAAGTCGTCTTTGCGGCGGTTCAGTTCCCGAAGCTGCGCATAAAGCCTGCTGTTCTCCACGGCAATCGACGCCTGTCTTCCAAGCTCCTGCGCCAGATGGAAGTCTTCCTGCTGAAACGCCCGCACATTGCCCGAGATAAAGAAGCTTAGCGCTCCAAAAATACGGTTTCCTTTCCGCAGGGGCACACACATTCCGGCACGGGGATCCAGTTCTTTCAGTATCCTTTCATGCTGGGAGGGTGGGGCAACACAGTTCAAAAGGAGTTCACACGGCTCCTGAATCATGAAAGATTCTCCCTCTCGAAGAACTTTTGTCAGCATACCCTGCATATCCCAGGCCGGGGGGCACTTTTTCGCGAGATGCCCCAGCATCCTCTCCTTCTCCAGATTTACATGTGCCCACGCCGTCCGCTGTATCTGACCCTGCTCGTCGAGAATATCCGCGATACACCACTCCCCAAGAGCTGGAATCGAAATTCCGGCAAGCTGACGCATCGTGCTTTCAAGATCGACAATGTTGGCGAGCAGCGTTCCTGCATCGGCGAGGAAGCGGGTATTTTCTCCCGCCCGCTCATGGGCGGCCCTCACTCTGATTGACATGATGCCGAAAGAGACCTCCTCCGCAAGCTCGGAAAGAAAAGGAACATTATCCTCGCCAAACCCGTCCGCTTCCGATGAATAAATGATTATCGCGCCAAAAGCTTTCCCTTCCTCAATAAGCGGAAAAGCCGCTGAGGAAGCGAAGCCCCGCCGGACAGCTTCATTCTCACATGGAGCGGGCCGTGGATCCTCTCTCATGCTGCCGCTGATGCACGGTTCGGCTGTGCGAATCGCGGTCCCAGCCGGCCCCCGCCCTGTGTCGGTATCCGCCCATGTGATTTTAAGAGTTTCAAGATATCCCTCCTCGAATCCCGCGTGAGCCACGGGCCGGACTGATTTTTCGTCGTCATTCTCAGCGTAACCTATCCACACCAGAGAGTGTTCGCACCCTTCGACGATAATCCTGCACACCTCCTGCAGATACTCGTATTCATTCTTCGAATGAATCATGGCGCGGGTGCTCCTGCTCTGCGCCTTGAATGTCCTTTTCATCCGGTCGAGATCTGTTTCCTTTCCGGGCATCTTTTATCTCTTCAAAAGCGGGCCGGCAGCCGACGACCAGTACGCTGCCATTGCGGCATCGTGAACTTCCTTTACGGCGGCGTTGCTTTTCCCGGCAGCTTCCAGGCAATCGGCGAACTCCGCCTGTGCATTCAATATCTCTCCTTTTTCACTCGCGACCTTTATCCTGATTTCGCCGTACCTGGTTGAAACCACCTTATGAACGCGTTCCAGACAGTGCCGCTTTGCTTTGTGGACACGAAGTCCCAGTGTCGAAGTCTCCCGGAATACAATCCTGGAGAGCGCCTCCACATCCTTTTCCCCGCACATCAACTGCAGAAGAAATCCAGGCCTGCTCTTTTTCATCTGGACAGGGACGACGAAAACATCAAGGGCCCCCTGCTCCAGAAGCTGCTCGAACACCCGCTCAAAATACTGCGGATTCATATCGTCCACATTGGTTTCAATGACGCAGACTTCGCTCTCTGTCCCTTCTCCGCCGTCTTCCCCGATCACGGCGCGAAGCACGTTCGGAAACGGAAGTTCATAAGATCCGGCGCCGTGTCCAACTGCATTCACTGTAAACGAAGGCATCGGTCCAAACGAATCGGCGATACCCGCAAGAATCGCAGCGCCAGTCGGCGTCACAAGCTCCTTTTCCACTCCGCACTGACGAAGCGGCATGCCCTTCATCAGGAGAAGGGCTGCAGGAGCGGGCAGCGGAAGCTCGCCATGAGCGCAGTGAACTGTCCCGGTGAATGTCGGGAGGGGACCTGCAATAACTCTGTCGATGCGAAGCTGCTCGAGACATATCGCCGTTCCAACTATATCGACGATGGCGTCGACGGCTCCCACTTCATGAAAGTGCACCTCTTCAATGCTGCATCCATGCACGGCCGCCTCCGCCTCGCCAAGCAGGTTGAAGATCCTGATTGAAGTTTCCTTCACATACTGCCGGAGATTCGCTTCTTCAATAAGGGCAATTATGCGGGAAAGGCCCCGGTGGTGATCGTGAGAATATGGATCCGTCCCGTCAAGGACTTCGAACCTCGAAGCCGCGATGCCTTTGCTTTTCGTCCTGGAAAGAGAAATTTCCGGAACAGGCGATATGCCAAGCTTTCCAATGCCCTCGATAAGAGTCTCGATGTCCGCTCCCGCATCCAGAAGGGCGCCGACTATCAAGTCGCCGCTTGCGCCCGAAAAGCAGTCGAGATAGAGGATCCGCATCTGTGTAACTTAAAACCGCGTGGGTATAAAGGCAAGCGACTCGACCCTGGCAGAGAAGCCGCGCTGATGCGGAAAGAGCCGTTCTCCTGCTGCACGTCCCGTCTCTGACTGTTACGCGAGTCTCATTCAGGCCCTGGAGCCCGGTGTTGATGCGGCGATAATTTTCGCCGCCACTGCGGCAGCTCCAACTCCATTATCGATATTCACCACGGCAAGCCCGGGCGCGCAGCTCTGGAGCATCGCCATCAGGGCGCCGGTACCTCCTCCGCCATAGCCGTATCCAACCGAAGTGGGAATGCCTATCACAGGGATATCAACGAGTCCTGCGACAACTGAAGGCAGGGCGCCGTCCATCCCGGCTGCGACGATTATTGCGGAACACGATGAATTCTCCGCCATTTCACGAAGAGGCCCGGCAAGCCTGTGGATACCTGCGACACCGACGTCGTAAGCGGTGATCACTTCGCAGCAGCATGCTTCGCAGACGATGCGAGCTTCTTCCGCGACCTCGATGTCCGAAGTGCCCGCCGAAATAATCCCGATTTTCCCGCCGCCATTTTTCTCCGGCTTGCTGCCGAAAAGCAGAGTTCTCCCCGCGGGACTTCTGACTGCACACTGCCCGAATTTCTCTTCGATGAGAGACACAAAGTCTCCGGGACATCTGCTCACAACTGCGAAACCTGTCTTCTCGATAAGACATTCGACAGCAGAAATAATCTGATTAATGGACTTGCTTTCAGCGAACACGACTTCGGGGCACGCTGTCCGCGCCGCTCTTTCATGGTCGACGCGAACCGCGCAGCACTGGGAAAGATTTGAAAGTGTTTCGAACTTATCCATCCACGACCTCGTTAAGGCTTCCCGCCCGGTAGCCCGCGAGATCAAGAGTCACGTGCTTGAACCCGAGGCTCTGGAGCTTTTCTACGATACCTTCTCTCATGCCGGTTGCGGCAAATTTCTCCATTTCATCGCGGGAAACCTCTATACGCGCGACAGCTCCATGGTGCCGGACACGCACCTGTCGCATACCCGCTTCTCTCAGAAAAGACTCCCCTTCTTCTATCTGTCTCAATTTCTGAGGCGTTATCTCGCTGCCGTAGGGGATCCTCGAAGAAAGGCAGGCCATGGCAGGCTTGTCGTGTGTCCTCAGTCCCATTTCTTCTGAAATCTTCCTTATCTCCTGTTTGGTCAGGTCCGCTTCAAGCAGCGGGGCTCTGACGCCGTGCAGCTGCGCCGCTTTCATTCCGGGACGGTAATCTCCAGTGTCGTCGGCATTTGCGCCGTGAAGCACGGCGCGCAGTCCGTATCTTTCCGCCACCCGGCGCAGGGTTTTAAACAGTTCATCTTTGCAGTAAAAGCATCGCTGCGGGGTGTTTTCCAGGTACTGGTCGAGCATAAACTCGCCGGTGGCCGCAAACTCATGCCGCGCTCCGATTGAGCGTGCAAGATCGACGCACTCGTTCTTTTCACTATCAGGAAGGCTCAAGGTATCGCTGGTAACGGCAAGAACTTTGTCTTTCCCCAGAACTTCAACAGCAACCGCGAGCAGACAGGTGCTGTCGACTCCGCCTGAAAAAGCCACAAGGACCGACGGGAATTCCCGGAGAATCGATTGAAGCCTTTCTTGTTTCTGAGACAGATCCATGGGAAATTTATTTTATTTCGCCATTGAACCCGTTTGCAAGCCGGGCCACACTGGAGCGGAAATGAAAACAGTAATAATCATCCCGGCCCGGTATGGATCAAGCAGATTTCCGGGAAAACCGCTTGTTGTAATTGAAGGACGATCTCTCCTGAACCGCACATGGCTCATTGCCCGGGACGTGCCCGGCGCAGATGAAGTTTATATAGCGACAGACGACCGGCGTCTGTTCGATCATGCACGGGAATTCGGGGCACAGGTGCTGATGACATCCTCCAAATGCAGAAACGGAACAGAACGAGTGTATGAAGCCGCCGGGAAACTGCCTGAGACTCCCGGCATAATCATAAACCTTCAGGGCGATGCTCTTCTCACGCCTCCCTGGGTCATACAGGCTCTGATAGATAAAATGAAGGTAGATGCCTCGGCGGAAATTGCAACACCGGCAACCAGACTCAATGCTGCACAGTATGAGGCTCTGCTTGATTCAAAAAAAACGGGCCAGGCGGCGGGAACAACCGTCACTTTCGATTCGAACGGCTATGCTCTTTACTTCTCGAAGTCCGTAATCCCGTTTGTAAGGACGCGAAGTGAAGCTCTTCCCGTATACCGTCATATCGGGCTTTATGCATACAGGTTTGAATCACTCGAGCGTCTGCAGAGTCTCGAACCGGGACAGTTCGAAAGAGCTGAACAGCTCGAACAGCTCCGGGCTCTGGAGCACGGCATCAGGATCCTCATTGTCCCTGTTGATTACCGCGGGCGAACTCACTGGTCGGTCGACAGTCCTGAGGATGCCGGGAAAGCCGCCGAGATAATAAGAAGAGAAGGAGAGCTTTGTGAATCTTTATCTTATTAGACATGGAAACACCTTCGAGCCTGACGAAAAAGTCGTCTGGGCGGGCTCGAGGAACGATCTTCCGCTGGTCAGAAAAGGGCTCGAACAGGCGGAGACTGCGGCAAAGTGGCTTCTTGACAATAATGTTAAACCGGCGGTTTTATTCTGCGGACCACTTGCGCGCACACGCACATTCGCCTCGATTATCCGTGAAAGAATTGGTCTGTCCGCACCGCTGATTGACCAGAGGCTCAATGAACTCGACTACGGCGAATGGAGCGGACTTACTGATGCTGAAGTTTCCGGGCTCTTCGGGGAAGACGCTTTGACTGCGTGGCGGGATGAAGGCACATGGCCTGCACGCGGAAACTGGGGGAAAAGCGAGGCGGAGGTTCTGGAGGAAACGCGTGCGTTTCTATCCGACATGGCGGATAAGTTTTCTTCTGAGGATTCCGTCATTGCGGTGACCAGCAATGGGAGACTCAAGTATTTTCTGAAGGCGTGTAGACATAATGTTCCGGCGGGAGAGATTTCCGTCAAGACGGGCAGGATATGTCTTATTTCCTGTCATGCCGGACCGGGCGAAGGAGTCTTGTGCGACGTCCTGTTCTGGAACAAAAAGCCGGATTAGAGCGGGCCGCCGAATTTCCGCTTCAGCGCCTCTCTCACTTCCTTCGGCACAAAACGCGAAACATCCCCCTTCATCTGCGCTATCTGCTTCACGATGCTCGAGCTTATGTATGAGTTCTCTTCCGACGCCACCAGGAAGCATGTCTCCACATCTCCAAGATTCCTGTTCACCAGGGCGATCTGCGTTTCGTAATCGAAGTCGCTGATTGCCCTCAAACCGCGCACAATCACCTTGATATTTTCCTGTTTCACGAAATCCACGAGCAGACTCGAAAAACTCTTGACGAAAACTCTGTCGGTGTATTCCTTGAATATTTCGCGAATAAGAGCCACCCGCTCTTCGGGCGCAAACAACGAGGCTTTTTGGGGGTTATGGAGGACGGCAACTGTCACACGGTTGAATATCTTGAGCCCACGCAGGATTATATCGACGTGGCCGTTTGTGAGCGGATCGAACGATCCGGGAAATACCGCACTGTCTATCAGGGTCATACGTGTCTGTCGCTCCCGTCGCCGTTATAACGATTTTTCAAATGAAGCGCCAGCGGAAGCAGGGGAAAGAAACATTCTACATCACCTTCCAGATCAGGAACGCCCCCATCGCGACGCACGCCGAAGCAAAGAACAGCAGAAGAAGCTGCCACCCGCGAGGCGGGAGCCTTCCCGGTTTCAGACCCCCCTTTTTTCCTGCTCCTGTCGAGCCTGTACCCGTTCCCGCAACAGTACCCGTTGAAGGATTTTTCCTTTTCTTCGGAGTCTTCCACCTGTTTCCAAAAAGAACGTTCCCCGGCGAGGCCGGCCACTCCTTTATTTCCGACGCTTCGAAACCTCCCTCCACGGAAATGCCCGTTTCAGGCGCCGCCTTCCTCGGCGAGTCGCTCCTGCTGTACATAACGAGCGCATTCATGAAGTCATTATCGAGACCGAGCGCTGCGCCGAAAGCCCGCACCATTTCCGCGCCTGTCCTGAATCGTTCTTCCTTCCCGAATGCCAGCGCCTTGTCGAACTCGGCCTCTAGAGCAAGCGGGAGTTCGGGCGCGACAGCAGTAAGATCGTGACGGATTCCTTTCAGTATATTCGTGAGAACAGCAGTAGAGTCCCTGCCTGAAAAAGGCCGTTTCCCTGAAAAACACTCAAATGCCATCACACCAAGACTGAAAAGATCGGTCTGATTATCCACGTCTTTATTGAGAATCTGCTCGGGCGACATGTAACTTGGGGTCCCCATTACAGGCTCGCTTCCGTCAGGAGAGCCGCCCATATGGGCGACACCGAAATCAAGAACGTAAGCGCGGCGTACGCGATCAATGAGGACATTGCTCGGCTTTATGTCGCGGTGAATCACACCATTTCCATGCGCGTAATCCAGAGCGGAAGCGACCTGCGCAATAATGTGCATGGCATCATGAATCGAAAGCTTCTCGAGCCGTTCGAGCCGCCGGTCGAGCCCCTCTCCTTCGACATGATCCATTACAAGGTATGGGCTCTCGTTTTCGGTGCTCACCTCGAAAATAGTGATGATACTGGGATGGCGGAGATTTCCCGCTGACCGGGCCTCTGTCCTGAATCTCTCAAGCGCAGCTTCTTCCGTGAAAACGCTGTCCCCGGTAATCCGCCTGAGGACTTTGATGGCGACTGTTCTGCCGATTTCCGGATCCTGAGCTTTGTACACGATACCCATCGAACCACGCCCGATGGTTTCCAAAATGGTGTATTTGCCGATTGTGTGGACCGTACCGCTGTCTGCCATTGGAGAGAAATGGTATCATATATAACTCGCCGAAAATACACCGTTTAAGATTGCCGATTAAGTGTGCGATCAGTTGCGAATATCCCCCGAATCCATTTTCAAATGCTCTCAGAACCCGTATAATTTTCAGGATTTCCGGGACTTTTCACACTTCTCCTTCCCCTCATTGCCCGTCAGGATGACAAGTTCGGGCAGCATGAAAAATCGGGGCAAAGAGGCCTGGTACGGGAAAACGACTGGAAAATCCGGCTGCATTCTCTGCTGCCCTTCAGTGGGCCTGCTGCTCCATTGGTACGGCAGATGTGCGGCACTCCCTGAAGATTGGCCCGGCTGATAATAAGTCCGGCGCGTTACTTTTTAATATTTTTGAGAGAAAAAGATGACTGAACGAACCAGGTTGACAATCGATGGTAACGAGGCGACTGCCGGCGTAGCTCATCGTCTGAGCGAAGTTATTGCCATATATCCGATCACCCCGTCTTCCAATATGGGAGAGCTTTCCGATCAGTGGTCGGCGGAGGGCCGCCGGAACATCTGGGGGACAGTTCCCCTGGTTGTGGAGATGCAGAGCGAGGGAGGGGCTTCCGGCGCTGTGCACGGCGCGCTGCAGACAGGAGGTTTGTCCACTACCTTTACTGCATCGCAGGGACTCCTGCTCATGATACCGAACATGTTCAAGATCGCAGGAGAGCTTACTTCAACTGTCTTCCATGTGACCGCAAGGACCGTGGCGACTCACGCTCTCTCAATTTTCGGCGATCACTCCGATGTCATGGCGACTCGCAGCACCGGCTGGGCGCTTGCCTGCTCCGGTTCCGTCCAGGAAGCAATGGACATGGCCGCAATCTGCCATTCGGCGACACTCGAAGCCCGGGTGCCTTTCCTTCATTTCTTTGACGGATTCCGAACCTCGCATGAAGTGCTGAAAATCGAAACGCTCTCCGACGACGATCTGAGAAAGATGGTGAGTGACGACCTTGTCCGCGCTCACAGAGCCAGAGCTCTTAATCCCGAAAGTCCGAAACTGCGGGGCACAGCGCAGAATCCTGATGTATTCTTTCAGGCCCGTGAGGCGTGCAACCCGTATTATGACAAGTGCGCGGGGATCGTTCAGAAAGCAATGGACAAGTATGCTGCTTTGACCGGCCGCGCTTATCGCCTCTTTGACTATGTCGGCGCACCGGACGCTGAGCGGGTGATTATCATGATGGGCTCCGGCGCCGAAGTCGCGCATGAAGCTGTGGAACACCTGGTCAAAAAGGGCGAAAAGGTCGGCCTTATAAAGGTTCGTCTCTTCCGTCCGTTCTCGACAGAGGCGCTTCTTCAGGCTCTTCCGAAATCGACGAAATCAATCGCGGTCCTCGATCGCACCAAGGAACCGGGCGCTGTCGGTGAGCCGCTTTATCAGGATGTAATCACGGCGCTTGGTGAAGCCCTTGTCCGCGGCACGTCCCCATTTGGAAACACGATCCCTCGCGTCGTGGGGGGCCGATACGGGCTTTCTTCGAAGGAATTCACTCCGGCAATGGCCAAGGGTGTTTTTGATGCCCTTGAAGATTCCGCGATCAAGAGTTCAACTCCGCAGCATTTCACCATCGGCATTGAGGATGATGTCACCAACCTGAGCATCAAGTACGACCCGGGTTTCAGCTCCGAAAGACCCGATACTGTGCGCGCCATGTTCTACGGACTCGGCGCGGATGGAACAGTCGGCGCCAACAAGAACTCGATTAAGATTATCGGCGAAGACACTGAAAACTATGCTCAGGGCTATTTCGTGTACGACTCCAAGAAGTCCGGCTCGATGACGGTATCTCACCTTCGATTCGGACCTGAGCCAATCAGGTCGTCATACCTTATTTCACGCGCCAACTTTATCGCATGCCATCAGTTCAACTTCCTGGAGAGGATCGATGTTCTGCAGGCGGCCGACGAAAACGCGGTCTTTCTTCTCAACAGCACGTTCGGGCCTGACGAAGTGTGGAATGAACTCCCGCGCAGGATTCAGGAAGAGATAATCGAGAAGAAGCTGAAATTTTACGTGATTGACGGTTATTCCGTAGCGCGCGCAGCGGGAATGGGAACACGCATCAATACCGTGATGCAGACATGCTTCTTTGCGATAAGCGGCGTTTTGCCCCGTGAAGAGGCGATCAAGGCAATCAAGTTTGCGGTGAAGAAGACTTACGGGAAGCGCGGCGAAGCGGTGGTTCAGAAGAATTATGACGCCATCGACGCGGCCCTTGCGCATCTGCACGAAGTCAAGGTCCCTGCATCGGCAACCAGCACGATCGAAATGAAGCCGCCGTTCTCAAATGAAGCGCCTGACTTTATCAGGAATGTGCTCGGTTCGATATTTGGAGGAAAGGGAGACTCGCTCCCGGTGAGCGCCATGCCTCGGGACGGCACATTCCCCACAGCAACAGCCCAGTGGGAGAAGCGCAATATTACGCTCGAGATTCCGGTGTGGGATACTGAATCATGCATTCAGTGCGGTAAATGCAGTCTTGTGTGCCCGCACGCCGCAATCCGCGCGAAGATCTATGACGCAGAGCTTGCGAAGAACGCTCCTGCGACATTCAAATCAGTTCCTGCGAAGTGGGCGGAGTTCAAGGGGCAGATGTTCACACTTCAGATCGCTCCCGAAGACTGCACCGGATGCGGGTTATGCCTCGAGGCATGTCCTGTAAAGAGCAAGACCGAGGTCAAACGCAAAGCCATAAACATGGCGCCGCAGCCTCCCATAAGGGAAAGCGAGAACGAGAACTGGAAGTTCTTCCTCGGCATTCCCGAAGTGGACCGAAGCAAACTGAAAGTGAACATGGTCAAGGATGTTCAGCTTCTGCGTCCGCTCTTCGAGTTCTCGGGAGCGTGCGGCGGATGCGGCGAGACTCCATACCTGAAGCTCATGTCGCAGCTCTTCGGAGACAGGGCCGTCTGCGCAAATGCCACGGGCTGCTCGTCCATATACGGCGCGAATCTTCCGACCACGCCCTGGGCGGTTAATGCTGATGGGCGGGGTCCTTCATGGTCGAACTCCCTGTTTGAAGACAATGCCGAGTTCGGACTTGGATACAGACTTACAATCGACAAGCAGAATGAGTACGCAAAGGAACTCGTGCAGAAGATGTCGGAGCAAATCGGCGCCGACCTCGTAACGCGCCTGATGGAAACGGACCAGCACACGGAGCTCGGGATCGCGGAGCAGCGGGCAAACGTCGCAGCGCTGAAAACGATCCTCGCCGGAATTGATTCGGACGATTCGCGGAATCTCGCAAGCATTGCCGACGTTCTGGTGAGGCGAAGCGTCTGGATTATCGGCGGCGACGGCTGGGCTTATGATATCGGCTATGGAGGGCTCGATCACGTTCTCGCCTCCGGCCGCGACGTCAATATTCTTGTGCTGGATACTGAAGTGTATTCCAACACAGGAGGGCAGATGTCGAAGGCAACTCCGAAGGGCGCTGTCGCAAAGTTTGCGGCGGGCGGAAAGCGTCAGGCGAAAAAAGAGCTTGGCCTCTTTGCCATGGCGTACGGCACGGTGTATGTCGCCAAGGTCGCCTTCGGCGCCAATGATGCGCACACAATCCGCGCTTTCATTGAAGCTGAAAGGCACCCCGGCCCGTCCATCGTAATCGCGTACTGTCACTGCATTGCTCACGGGTACGATCTTAAAAACGGCCTTGAGCAGCAGAAAGCCGCAGTTGCGTCGGGCTACTGGCCGTTGTATCGCTACAATCCGGCTTTGAAGGCTGAAGGGAAAAATCCTTTCATGCTGGATTCGAAGAAACCGGCCCTTCCGCTCGAGAAGTACATGTACAATGAGACGCGTTTCAAAATGCTTACGCAGATTGCCCCGGAGGCGGCCGCGCAGCTTTTGAAGGAAGCTCAGGCTGACGTCACCGAGCGGTTCGCGGACTATGAGAAGCTTGCGGGCGCCGGTTCATCCGAAGCGGGCGCTGAATAGAATGTTTAAGTGACGAATGAATGGAGTGATATTATGGCTGACCTTCGAACAAATTACCTGGGCCTCACCCTTGAAAATCCAATCGTTCACGGCGCCGGGCCGCTGGCAAAAGACCTGGATTCCATACGCCGGATGGAAGACGCCGGCATAGGCGGAATCGTGCTGCACTCGCTTTTCGAGGAGCAGATAAACCATGACAGCAACGAACTCGACCACTTCCTTTTCGCAGGAAGCGAGAGCTTTGCGGAAGCGTTGACGTACTTCCCGGAACCGGCAAGCTACAAACTGGGGCCTGATGAGTATTTGACTCATATTCAGAAGGCGAAATCCGCCGTCAAAGTTCCCCTCATAGGGAGCCTTAACGGCGTGTCAACAGGCGGGTGGATAAGCTACGCAAAAAAGATTGAGGAGGCGGGAGCTGATGCTCTCGAGCTTAATATTTACTTCATTCCGACCGACCCCAACCTCACTTCTGAGCAGATTGAGAACAACTACGTCAGTCTGGTGAAGGATGTCGTTGCAGGCGTGAAAATTCCTGTCGCCGTCAAACTGAGCCCGTTTTTCAGCAATGTTGCAAACATGGCAAAGAGACTCGAAGGAGCAGGAGCAAAAGCTCTTGTGCTCTTCAACCGCTTCTATCAGCCGGACATCGATCTGGAGGCTCTGGAAGTCGTGCCGAAAGCGACACTGAGCAGGCGTGACGAGCAGGAGTTCCGGCTTCCGCTTCGGTGGATTGCGATACTTTTCGGTAAAGTCGCCTGTGACCTCGCTCTCACGACCGGCGTTCACACGTCGCAGGATGTTCTGAAGGGGCTGATGGCGGGCGCGAAAGTGACGATGCTCACTTCCGAGCTTATGAACAACGGCATCGGACGCATTGCTCAGATCAAGACAGAGATGAAACAGTGGCTTGACGATAAAGAATACGCTTCTGTCGAGCAGATGACTGGCAGCATGAGCCAGAAGTCGGTGCCGCATCCGGCTGTCTTCGAGCGCGCGCATTACATGCGGGCCCTCAACAAAGTTCCGCAGGGGTAAGGCACTTCCCTCCATTTCCCGGCCACGACCTCAGGCCTGCTCAAGCGCGCCGGCCGAAGGGTTGTGGCCGGCGACCATCACTTGCCGCACAGATCGTACTTGAATACCCCGATGCTCCTGAGAAAATCGCCTTCCGCGACCTTCCTGCCTCGTCCGTCGAAAACCACAAAACTGTACATTTGATCCTCAGTGCCGGGGCAGTGAATCAGTTCCAGCCGGTGCTGCCTGCGCGGAACCGCCTTTCTGACCTCTTTCAGGACACGGCACAAATCGGCAAGTATTATTCTCTCTGTGTTCAATCTCTCTCTTCGATGCGGAAGGAGCGCCGCCGGAAAGGCGGATTCTTCAGCAAATAATAAGATGCTTCCGTGCCGGCTGATTTTTCGGAAAAGTCCGGATTGTAAAAGCAACGGATGGAGGGTTTCGCTTTCGATTATTCCGCTTCCGCGCGAGGAGCAAGCATCACCACTTTCGGCGGCGTCTTAAGTGCGAATTCTCCCCCGCGATCATAAACAAGAATTTCTTCTCCTGGATTACCATCTTCATCAAGCCTGACTATCGTGACACTTTCAGAGTTTACGCCGACTACTGCAAAGTGAGCTTCAGCTCGAGTCGGATCATCACAGGGCGTTCTCTTGTTGCCCAGGTGAGAGCTGCCGCATGGGTAATTTACCCTCACTACCCCCTTCGGGAATTCAGTCGCACGTTCGAACTCTTCTGAGCAGATTATGTCACCGACTCTGGGGTCGGTAGTGTAGAGCTCAATGGCGCCTTCTTCATGCTCTGATTCAACAACTCTCAGAAGATGTTCAATATCTTTTCTTAAACCTTCGAAAGCTTCTCCAAGCAGATCCGAAAGGCCCTCAGCAGGCGGAAGCCCTAAACGTTCAAGGCTCGTAATAAAGGCGGCGTCAAATTGCAGCTTTGCCATAGCTTCTTCTTTCTCCTCAAAAACCCCCATCTTCTATATCCCAAGCCCTCAATTCTTAGTCAAATGATCCACAGCTATTTTGAACATTATGAGCGGAAAAATTGCACGACTTGAGGAGTACATAACCGGGCTGTCCAACCTGTTGGTTTGCAAGGTATTTTTCGGCTTCTTTCACTTCTCATCCCGGTTACTGTCAGGGTCGAAATGTCTCCGGTGGCAGCTTTTGGGAAAACACCTGGCGTATCTGGAAAATTTCCGGACATTCAATATGATTGCTTCATGACAAAAAACGAGCCGGGCCCCGGGAGGGCCCCTGTTGTTGCGCGCGGCCGTTGCTGGCTCGGCCCGATTATCATACTTCTCGCTCTCTCCATTTATAAATCCTGGATGATGGGAGGCATCAGCCTCAGGTCTGCATACTTTTTGAAACTCGATCTTCCGCTTATCGGGCTTTTCGGGACTCTCTGCCTTCTTGCCGGCGTACTGCGTCCCAGGATTCTCCGCCTGCCCATTCATCTCATAATCATGGCAACGCTTCTAGTGTTTGCGACACATGTGGTGAGTCTCATACTCTTCGATCAGAATCTCACCGTCCAGAATGTTGTCGACTTCGCCCCCGAATGGAAGTGGGATCTTACGTTCGTCAAATGGTTTCACGTTCTCATCTTTCTCGGGGCGCTGGCTGTTTACTTTATCAGAACCTGGATTTCGCGGCTCACTGCGAACATTCTCCTTTTTTTATCGCCGATAATCATCGCGGCCGGACTCTGGCCCCTCCCTGATGTCCCGGAGAATATGGCGAAATACATGTATGACGCCCGTGATCTGCGGGCGCTTTTCACACCAAAGGTTAAATGCCGCGCCTCTTTCACTCCCAATGAAGTTGAAGCTGCGGAAACGGAAGTATCGAAATCTTCTGAGATCAAAATCGGCGCGCCCCGCCCCAACGTCATACTCGTTATCGTGGAATCGCTTTCGGCGGTTGATTCCGCCCGAATCTCAGGATTCCGGAACATTCTTCCGAGACTCGATCGCATCTCTGAAAACGGAATCCTTTTCACCAACTTCTTTGCCAACTACTATCAGACAAACGGCGCCTTCGTCGCCCTTTTGAATCAGACCGCTCCAATTCCATTTCCCGAATCGAAAGTCCCGATGCTCAGCGCCTTCAGCACCCAGCAGTCAGTGCCGCGCGAGCTCAAGAAACAGGGCTATCATACTGAGATGCTTCTTAACGGACCGCTGTGGTTCGAAAACGTCCGCAACTACGGGCCCCGCATCGGGTTCGATGCTGTCGAGGGCTATGATGAAATAGAGCGTTACCGCGACAAACCGACATTCACATGCGGGGTTCCGGGCGATGAATGGCTCTTTGAGGAAGCTGTCGAGCGGGCCCGGAGATATGCGGATACAAAAGCCCCTTACTTTCTGACTCTTCTTACCACCAGCAGCCATGTGCCGTACGTCGATCCATTAAAGCGGGGCAATACCGAGGAAAACGTATTCGATTACGTCGATCGGAAGCTCGAGAGTCTTTATCAGCACCTTGACGAAGTGCGCTTCTTCGAAAAGGGTGTGCTGATGATCGTCGGCGATCACAGAAAGCCGAAAGCTGTGGGCCCGCGGGAATGGGAGAAGTGGGGAGAGACGGCGAAAGCAAGAGTGCCCCTTGTTGTGACAGGCGCGGGCATTCCAAAGGGTGTGGTTGACACCCGGTTTTTCCAGCAGGCCGATCTTTTCCGGCACTTTAATGACATGAAAGATCTCTCGAAACCTCTCTCTTCATACGCCGTTTTTGTGGATCACTACTCCCGGCTTGTGTGGCAGGATTCGCCAAAGGGAAATCTCGTCATCTACCGGCAGGCCGAAGACGGAAACTTCGAAAACTACAAAGCTGTTGTGAACGGAACGTGCTTCACATGGACAGGCAGCAGACCGAAAGACTTCGAGAAGATTGAACGCACAATTCAGGTCGAGCGCGCGAAGCATCAGGGTACCTATGTCAACGCACCTGTTACCTGCGATGTTAAGATAGATCCTCGGACGAGATTTTCCAGGACTGACCACGGGATTGAAGCGAGGCTTTTCGAAGGGAAGAATATGAACGGCTTTCTTGATGCTTCTTCGAGCCGTTTCCTCGGAAAAAAAACCGTTCAGAGCGTGGATTTCGAGAATTTTGATTTCATCACTCTGCAAAAACCAGGTGAGTTCTCTGCCGAGTTCCTCGGCGCCCTCACCGTGCCTGAAACGGGAATGTACTGGTTCAATGTCGAATCCGCAGATGGAGTTTGTCTCTCCATCGATCACAAAAAAATCATCGATGCCGGCGACGATAAACCAGTCGGCGATATAGCAGGCCATGCTCTTCTTGCTAAAGGCCGGCATGTGTTTGTACTCCGCTCAAACGGCGGGAACGGCAGAGTGAAGCTTACATGGATTGAGCGGCCCGACAGAGAATTCTGGAAACGTTCCGAGAAAAAGCAGTGGCGGCCTGTGCCTGAAGGGGCGTTCTTCGTGCCGACTGCGCCATAAAAAGGGGACGGTTCCTATTTTCGCGGCGAAAATAGGAACCGTCCCCTTTCTAATAAACCGCCAGTGTATAATTCGCATCCCCCTCCTTTCTCTTCGGCTGGGGCAGACCCTGCCCGAATTCTCTCAGCGTCTTTGTATGAATCAGAAGAGTCACGGGCTGTGTCCGAAGGGGATCTTCAATGAGAGACTTCAGCCGCTCTGCCGAAAACATTCTCGAGGGCTCGAACTGAAGACCGTAATCGAGCTCCCCCTGCTTGCCGAACAGATACACGTCCGACCTCTTAAAGTTCCAGCATACAGCATGGAGAAGCCTCTCGTTAGTCACGAGGAACGAGTCCGCTGAAATGTCGCCCGCGTGCCGACTGAAGAAATATTCAGGAGTATGCGCCCCTTTCACGTGCTCGGGAACGGCGAAGTGCACGACCAGGAAGACAAAAACAGGGGAAAGTGCGGTCATTATCATCTGTCTGGAGCAGGTGCCTGCACGGGCTGCAGAAATGCAAAGCGTTCCAAAGGCTGCGAAACCGGCGGACAGAAGGGCCATCTTCCACCATTCGGCCGGAATAAACAGGACCTGATTCGCAAAGTGAGCGAAAAAATCGACGGGAAGCGCGACTGCGACGAGCAGGAACAACACACCCGGTATCAAGAGCCCGATTTTGACTCCCCGGTTCCTCTCTCCCGTTTCAATATACTTCGATATCCCGGCGCCGATAAAAACACTCAGCGGCGCAAAGCATGGAAGAATATAAGTCTGAAGTTTTCCCTGCGCGATAGAAAGAAGAAGGAAAGGGAACACGAACCAGCAGAGAGCAAAACGGTAAAGGGGCTGAACCGGAAGCGATAACCGGCCCTTCATCAGTCCAGGCGCAACGAAGCTCCAGGGAAGAGCGCCAAGTATGAGAATGGGAAGGTAGAACCAGAAAGGTTTTGCGTGCTGAGCTTTCGAGGAAGACGCAAACCTCTGCACATGCTCTTCCCAGAAGAAGTAATTCCAGTAATCCCCTTCGAGCGAATGAATAAGAAGCGCCCACGGCAGCACAACAACGAGCATGGCAATCAGCGGAATCCAGGAGTACTTCAGGAATTCAAGCAGCTTTTTTCGCCACAGAAGGTACGGAAGCAGAGCAACTCCAGGAACTGCAAAGGCGAGAAATCCTTTCGTAAGAAAAGCGCAGCCTGCCGCCGCGCCGCACGCGGCGTATCTCAAGCACCGTTCCCGTCCTTCCGCTTCCGACGCAAGGAAAAACAAGACCATCGTCGCGGTCAGAAAAAAAGAAAATGGCCCGTCAAGAACGGTGAACACGCCGGTCATAAAAACCTGCGCAAAGGTCAGAAAGACGACGGGCGGAATAAAGGAATCTCTTCCCCGGATTCCCGAGTTCGACAGAAGATACAAAACAAGAAGCGCTGAAAATCCGGCGGCAAGAGCGGACGGAAGCCGCGCGGCAAACATGTTCTGCCCGAAGACCAGCATCGAGGACGCGCCCAGCCAGTAGCCAAGCACCGGTTTTTCGAAGTAACGAAGACCGTCAAGTCTCGGTGTTATCCAGTTGCCCGATGCGAGCATTTCCCTCGGAATCTCCGCATATCGGGATTCATCCGGAATTACCATCGGACGCGCGCCAAGAGGCAGAATGTATAAAAGAACGAAGAGCCCGATTACAAGCAGGCTGGAACGGTTGCTTTTCATGATTCTCCCGGAAACTCCTGAACAGCCACAACCCCCTCTCTCCCGGGAATTTCCCTCTGAACAATCCGGCTCGACGGCAGAGCCTTCCCGTCGGCGATAAACGCCGAGAGAGGAACAAACGAAATCTCCCGCTCCCGGCTTTTCTTCAAAAAATCATCAAAAAGATCCAGGCATGCGATCCCTTCAGCTTCAGCGTGCATCGTGAGGATATTTAAAGCATCCGGACGCATCCGGGACAGGACGAAATCGTTGTAGTTTTCCGCGGAAACGCCGTCATTTCCTATGACTTCATCATATGTGGGAATCGTGGATGGAATCTGGGGCTGAAACGTTCTTCCATCGTCGCTCACGGGCAGGAAAACGGAATCCCCCCGGCAGTCGCTGTTATATCGGAAGGGGAATTTCGCCTTTTCGGCAAGCATTCTGTCATCTGCCTTCCAGCCCGGGGCAGCCGAACATGACGGGAACTCTCCAAGCAGATCTCCAAGCTCCTCAGCTCCCGTTTTCAACGACTCGAAAATCAGCGCCGGCGTCCATTCCTCCATGTGGGCCTGCCATGCGTAGTGATCCCATGCGTGAAGCCCCGCCTCGTGGCCTGCATTTTTCGTGTCTTTGATTATTTTCCCAAGACGCTTGCCGATTAACGGCCCCCTTCCGAGAGTTCCTTTGAAAATAATATCCCACCCATAAAGGCTTACTGCCCTGCTTCGAAGCATCTTGATGAAAAATGCCGGTTTGAGAAGACGGAAGATGTGCCTTCCCATATTGTCGGGGCCGACAGAAAAGAAAAAAGTCGACGAAACGGAATATTTGTCGAACAGCCGGAGCAGATTCGGGACCCCGTCCCTCGTACCCCGGAAGGTGTCGACATCTATTCTCATGCCGGCCGTGATCAATCTCCTCTCCTTCGATATGCCCGTTCAGGCGGTATACCCGGATGATATCGCCTGCCTCAGGAAGAAATCCAGAGTCTGCTCCACGGAGTCTTTGAGACCGACTGTCGGCGTCCAGTCGAGATAACGCTTCGCGTTCCGAATGCTCGGCCTCCGATGCTGCACATCCTGATATCCCCGCCCGTAATACGAACCGCTCTCGACTTCCTTTATCCCTGCGAATGGAGGGAATTTACTCCTCAGCGGATGCCTGTCGTAAATATCGAGCAGCAGTTCAGCCAGCTCCCTGATGCTCGCTTCGTTATCGGGATTTCCGATATTGAAGATCCTGCCGCTGCACAATCCGTCCCGGTTTTCTATGATCCTGAAAAGACCCTCGATGCCGTCGGAGAGATCGGTGAAGCATCGCTTCTGCAGACCGCCATCTATGAGCTGAATCGGCGTCCCTTCGACCAGGTTCAGTATGAGCTGAGTGATCGCCCTTGAACTTCCGATTCGCGCGGATGAAAGACTGTCCAGTTTGGGGCCGATCCAGTTGAACGGCCTGAACAGAGTAAAGTCCAGCCCTTCCTTGTCTCCATAAGCCCAGATGACCCGGTCAAGGAGCTGCTTGCTGCACGAATATATCCAGCGCTGCATCCGGATGGGACCCGTAATCAACCTCGAGTCATCCTCATCGAACTCCTCCTCGTCGCACATGCCGTAAACTTCGGAGGTCGACGGAAAAATGATCCGCTTCCCGTATTTTGCGCAGTACCGCACCACCCTCAGGTTCTCTTCGAAATCAAGTTCGAACACCTTCAGCGGATTCCGCGTATACTCAATCGGTGTTGCAATCGCGACAAGCGGCAGGACTATGTCGCACCTCTTGATGTGATATTCAATCCATTCCCTGTGAACCGAGATATCACCTTCGAAGAAATAAAAATCCCCGCGCCCCCTGAGGTCGTCGAGGTAATTCGAGCGAAGGTCCATCCCGTGAACTTCATACCTGCCTGTCTCGAGGAGCCGCTCCGCAAGCGCATTTCCAATAAACCCGTTCACTCCAAGTATCAGAATGCTCTTTTTCCGGGCGGCATCCACCTTTGCGCTGAACCTTCCACCAAGGGTCATTCCCTCAACGATATTGAGTTCCGATGCAAGCTGAGTCCCCGTTACGCAGACACCTTCTTCCGTCTGCCCCTGTTCTATCTGCACAGCGCCTTTGCCGCAGGCGACAACAAAGGGGTTAAGAGAAATTATCGTGCCGGGATTCTTTCCGGATGGATGCCGGGGAATATCGACCACAGCCCATAACGTGCATTTCTTCTCTCCCCGGAAAGAAAAGGCGCCTGAATAAGGAGAAGTCATCGCCCTCACGAGATTCCAGATTTCTGTTGAAGACCGGGTCCAGTCGATCTCTCCACATTCCGCCTTAATCTCGCCGTAAAAGGTCGCGGCGGAATAATCCTGCTCCCTTCTCGGCGCCTTTCCCGATTTTATAAGGGGCAGATTTTTCCTCAGCATTCCCGCAGCCGTCTCAGTCGCCTTGTCCACCAGCGTCCTTGCGGTGTCCTGCGGAGTGATGCTGATTACTTCCTGCGCGATAATATCTCCATCTTCAGGACTGGGAGTCATGTAATGAAGCGTCACGCCCGTTTCATTCTCCCCGTTCATCAGCGCCCGGCCCAGACTGCACTTTCCGCGGTAGCGCGGAAGAAGCGAATCATGAACATTGACTGCGCCGAGCTTTGGTATGTCCAGTATTCTGCTCCCCACCATGTTTTTGTACTGAAAGGAGAACATTATGTCCGGTTTCATCTCCTCAATCCGCTTCACCCAGATCGGATGGTTGATATCGTCAGGAGCAAAAGTCGGGATTCCCAGAGACGCCGAAAGCTCTGCCGCGGACCTGAACCAGATCTTTTCTCCCGGATCGTTCCGGTGCGTAAAAACAGCCGCAATCTCAAATCCCGCTTCACGGAGCGATTCAATACCGGTGCAGCCCATATTATGCCAGGCAAGAACAACAGCTTTCATAAACTCTCCTTTCTAAACCGCAATGCGGCAGGGCGTGTCGCCGAGACCTGCTCCTTCGATCCGCTCGATAAAATGACGGGGTCTTGCCCGCACATCGTTGTAAATCCGTCCGATATATTCTCCAAGCAGCCCCATCCCCATGAACTGAGCGCCGATAAACACAAAGAGCACGGCAAAAAGAGTAAAGACGCCGGACGCTGCCCATTCCGCGCCGTAAAGGACGCGCATCACCATCAGAAAAACTCCGAAGCCCGTTCCCGACAGGGCAATCAGGGCGCCAACTATGCTCAGAAGACGGAGCGGGAAAGTCGTCATGTTAGTGAGAAGGTCGAACTGGAGGTTGATCAGCTTCCAGACGCTGTATTTGGATCCTCCCTCAGCTCTCGCATTGTGTCCGACCTCGATCTCGGCAGTACGACGGGCAAAACTGTTGGCAAGAACGGGGATAAACGTACTGTGCTCGCTGCACTGCAGCATGGCTTCGACCACATGCTTTCTGTACGCGCGCAGCATGCAGCCGTAGTCGCGCATTCTTACTCCCGTGGCCCTCTGCGCCGCTTTGTTCACTATGAACGACGCTGTTCTGCGGAAGATTGAGTCCTGACGGTTCGCCCTTATGCTTGCGACCACATCGAACCCCTCCTCCGCGGTGCGGACCAGGTTGGGTATCTCTTCCGGCGGATTCTGAAGATCGGCGTCGAGTGTGACGACCACGTCTCCCTTTGCCTCCGCAAAACCTGCCATGACCGCCGCGTGCTGCCCGTAATTCCTGTTTAGAATCACGCCTTTTACATGTCCGTAATGGGCCTGCGCCCCCGCGGTGATGAGATCCGCCGAGGCATCTGCGCTTCCGTCGTCAACGAGAATTATCTCGTAAGGTTTCTGAAGCCTCTCGCACGCCGACACGCACCGCGAAACGAGCTGCTCAATATTCCTTTCTTCATTGAATACAGGAATAACGACCGATAGTGAATCGAGAGGACCTTTCGCCGCCATACTATCGCTTTACCACCTCCTTAATCGCGTCGACAACATCGTCGACATCTTCCGCTTTCATGTCCGGGAAAAGGGGCAGAGAGCATATTCTGTCCGAGTTCCACTCCGTATTCGGAAGACTGCCCCGCTTTATCCCGAAGGATTCTAAATAAAACTTCTGCAGATGAATTGCTCGAAAATGAAGACCCGTTCCGATGTTCCTTTCTTTGAGAGCCTGCATGAATTCGTCGCGCGAGCATCCGGCTTTTTCAGGAATGACCCGCACTATAAAAAGGTGCCATGCGTGACCATGCGGATATGAAGCGTCACCGAGCGGCGTCACCGCGTCGATATCCATCAGCTTCTCGCGGTAGTACCCGGCGAGCGAGCGGCGCCTGCGGTTTGTTTCTTCAATTCGATCAAGCTGCCGAAGCCCGATGACAGCGGCAATGTCGGGCATGTTGTATTTATACCCAGGCTCGAGGACCTCTGCCTGCGGCGACCTTCCCTGCGTTTCTCTGTCGAACGCATCGACACCCAGTCCGTGAAACTTGAGGCGCCTCACCCGTTCGATAAAATCACGATCGTCGGAAACAACCATTCCCCCCTCCGCCGTGGTGAGATTCTTGATGGCATGAAAAGAAAACACCGATGTGCCCTTGCTCCCGACAAGATTTTCCCCGTAATGAGTGCCCATGGCGTGTGCGGCGTCCTCAATAACTCGAACTCCGTGCCGCCCGGCAGCTTCTCTTATAGAATCAAGATCGACCGGAGCTCCGGCGTAATGCACAGGTATTATGGCTCTTGTGCGCGGGGTAATGGCCGCTTCAATCGCCTCTGCGCTTATCATGAGAGTCTCCCGGTCGACATCGACAAAGACAGGCGTTGCTCCTGCAAGAACAATCAGGTTTGCCGTGGAAACCCACGTCAGCGAAGGGGTTATAACTTCATCTCCAGGACTAATGCCGAGCGCTTTCAGGGTTACGTGCATTCCACCTGTCGCGGAGGAAACGGCAACGGCCGGCTGCCCGCCAAGATATTCGCTGAAACGTCTCTCGAACTCGCCTGCTTTCGGACCGGTGGTAATCCAGCCCGACCTGAGCACATCCGCAACCGCGTTAATGTCCTCCTCGTTGATACACGGGCGTGAGAACGGCAGAAAATCACTTCTCATCTGACTTTAATTAAAAAAGAACCCAAAAAAGGAAGGCCTGCATATAATACGATAATTTAAACATTTTCCAAACAAAGCGGTCGTTTTCCGTCTTCTTCAGTCTCTACGGCACGTTGGGACTGCTGAAGGCGCCTTCGCCGCAACTGCATCTGACACCTGTCACTATCCCCGGCAGTTCCCCCGGTTCACACTCAGAGGAATCTTTTGAAGGAGGGTCTCATGAGACTTGTTGTGATTGTCTCTATTGCGGCTTTACTCAGCGGGTGCTCTGCTGTTCAATCAACGGGAGAGGCTGTTGATTCAACGGGCCGCGCGATTGAAGATGCGGGCTCGGCAGTCGGCCGGGGCGCAGGTGATATAATCTCGGGGACCGGGGACGCCGTTGAAAGAGGCGCCACCCGGACTGAAAGCAAAGGATACTGACTATCGGGCAGAGCATAAAAGATATTCTCCGCTCCTATCCGTTTGAAGTCGAGGATGCGGCATGGTTCCCGGGATCCTGGCGCTTCTTCATGACGGACAATCTTCGCGCGCTTTTTGAACTGACGGGCATATACAACTGCGCCGCCCCGTATCTCATCGACGCACTGCGGAAAACAGATCAGGAAAAGATAACCGACCTGTGCTCGGGAAGCGGCGGCGCTGTAGTTTCGCTTCGGCCCCTTCTCTCCAGAGCGCTGGGCAGGGAAGTCTCCGTAGCACTCACTGACAAGTTCCCTCATCCAGACGCGAGAATAAACGATCCCGGCGTTTGGTATTTTCCTCATTCCGCCGATGCAGCCCGCCTTCCTGAATCTCTGCCGGGATTTCGGACGCTGTTTACGTCCTTCCACCATTTCAAGAGGGACTCTGCAAAAGAAATTCTTGCAGACGCGGTCAAAACAGGAAACGGCATTGGAATTTTTGAAATCACAAAGTGCAATCTGAGACATTTTCTGCTTGTGATGCTGACACCTGTGTTCGCGATTGTTGCAACTCCATTCCTTCGGCCGCTCTCCCCTGCAAGGCTCTTCTGGACTTACATCATTCCCATCATCCCTCTCTTTTCATTGTGGGACGGAATACTCTCCAATTTCCGTTCGTATTCGGAGGATGAGCTTAAGTCTCTTGTTTCCGGTTTCGACGGCTATGAATGGACAACAGGGACCGCGGGAGAGCATCAGATGGCACCCGTACAGTTCTTAATCGGCATACCTGCAATTTCAAGGAAACAGGAGGGCCTGCCCTGAGCAAGGTCAAGGTCGAAGAACCCCCGGCGACTGCAGCTTGTGCTACGTTTTCTCCCACTCCTCTTTTGCTCTCTCCATGCTGTATTGAAGGTAATGCTTGTCATCCGAGAAAACCTCGAGAGTGATAGAGCCGTCGTATCCGTGGCTCTTCAGAAGGTGCAGCATCGAAATCCACGGGAGCGTCCCGGATCCAAGCGGAAGATGCAGATCGTGAGTTCCTCCTCTGTTGTCATGCAGATGCACATGCTCGAGCCTTGAACTGAAGGCTTTGAGGATCTCTTCGCTCGTATTCCTGAGCGGATGGAGATTGGCGTGTCCAACATCCAGATGCAGCCCAAGCGCGGGGAGAGGATCCAGCAGTTCGGCAAGCTCGACGCCGTTGTTGAAGGCATCCGGAAGATTTTCGAGCATCAGCCGAACCCCTCTCTCTTTCCCATACTGAATAAGATCCCTCAACGAACGAAGATTGTTTTCAATCATGTATTCGTGAGTATGGAACGGAGTGCGCCAGTCAGGATGTACGTTCATGCAGTCCGCTTCAAGACGCTTGAAGACGTCGATGCAGCTTTTCAGCTCGCAGATGGCGCCCGCCCGGACTTGTTCGAATGTGCTTGCAATCGGCAGATAGTAAGCGGTATGACCCACTACTCCTATTCCGCATCGCTCGATGGTATTCCTCACTTCGTCCACATCTATCTTCCACCACGCAGCGTCCGGTGGTTCGAGCGTGAGGTCTATGAAATCGAATCCCATTCCGTGGATTTCCTGGATCTCCCTGATAACCGGCTTCGCCGGATGATTCATGGCGCCGAGTTTCATATGTGACCTCCGGAAGCATGCGATGAAGAAACGAACCAGGGACGCGAGTCAAGCCGATCGACGCGTCCTCCTTCTATTGAAGGTCCTGTTTCGCAGCACGGCGGTATCCGGACTCCCGCCCCCTCCCACACAAAGGCGGGAAGAAATGACGCCTCCCCCGGGCAGAGCCAGCTGAAAATCAGAAGCAGACTCCCGAGCAGCGGTTCGTTGTCTCCGAGTTTTTTAACCAGATATTCCCAGTCAACGCTCCGCCCCACGCAATAGATCAGATTCAAAAGATCCGGCCAGTCGCATCTCAGCCTCTGCAGGACGAAGAGCTTTGCCCGTATTAGTTCTTCCGGAGCAAGAACAGATATGGGTGAGCCATTGAGCTCGAAAACTATCGATCGTTTGAGCCATTCCTCCGTGACTCTCGTGGGCTGGTTGGCCATGCCGAAAATGATGTCGACAATAGTGTCGTCTTCGTTGGACGCGCGGTATATCCACGAGCGGTCATATGGAAGCTTGTCGAAGTAATCCCCCCAGCCGCACCCGGCCAGCAGATGGACGAAGTCGTCTTTTCCTTCGGGAAGGACATACAGATCGAGATCTTTCGTGTCTCTGAAAATTCCGGTGTAGCTCCCTGTCGCAAGCGCGCCGCCAATGCTGAACCTCAGACCCCTTTCACGCACTTTTTCCAGCACCCCGCAGTACAGGTCTTTCTGCGGTTCCGCCATCTGCGAAATCAGCCGGGAAAACATGAGAGGATCTGCAATTTCTGAAACGATCATTGATGGCGCCTCCAGCAGGCAAATTACCGGGGGATGAAGCATCACGCCTATGACATGGATCACCTGATCACGGCCCGTAAAAAGTGAACAATTCCGATTGAGTAAATCACTTTAAGGCTTTCAGAGGTTTTTTGACCGATCGCCACATTATTCCTGGTGAATGCTGTAAATCTATTTACAATCCCATCCGATATAGAATCATGGCATTTTGTGTTCCTTCTGAGGGCGAGAGGTGGACAAACAGAAAATAGATGAAAGCGGCGACGGCGAGTTCTGGAAATTCGCGAAGATTCTTGCGGGGCAGCTTGGCCAGGTTCCGGCATCGTTTTCAACCGCAATACGAGCTCTTATAGCTGACGAGACAAGACTGAACGGCGCGATCAGCCCTGCCACCAGGTTTCAGGTTGCCCGGCTCTTCAATATACCCTCTTTCAAGTCGATGCTCTATTTCGCGACGCGCGATCTTCGTAAAGATAAACTTGAAGGCAAAAAGCACCTCACAATCGGTCTCATGATGAACTGCTTCCGGGCCGAGGATGTCGCGGCTTTGATCGCCTCATTCGCGTACTATAGAAAGTGCCGCTCGCTGATAGGGACGGAACACTGGGCATGGTTCGATGAACGGATCAACAAAGAAAGCATGGTTGGAGCATGCCTCGGTACAGCTATTCCGAAAATCGGGATGAGCACCGGGCTTCTCATCGGCACAATTCCTTATTTTGGCGCAGCAACGATGTTTCTGAAGGATCGGGCTGTCTTCAAGAAATACAGACTGGAACTCAAGAAAAAGAATCTGCGCCGTAATTCGGCGCTCGAGCACGAGATGTACGGCTGCACCGCGGGTGATGTCGGAGTATTCCTGCTTTCCGCCATGGGATTCGGAACGGAGGTCGGAAGCGCATTTGCAAGGGCGTTCAGTCCTGCCGCAAGTCTCGCGAATGCCGGCGACGATCTGCTCCACCGCATGCAGATTGCTTTCCTCTGGCTGGAGGCGCTCCTGGCCGGCCGGCCGCAGCCGCAGTGTCCGATCCCCGTCCATTATTGTCCGCTTGCCGCCGACCTCGACCGTCTGGAAAAGCAGATGAAGCAGGTCCAGGCCGACCATCCTTCGTTCCTGTCCCGGACAAAGGACGACCTTTCGGAATCATCGGCGCCTGAACTGTTTACGAAAGCAGACGCATCAGAAGCAGCGGTCCCCGATGAATTAGCCCAGGTATTCACCGCCTCCGAAATCGAACAGATGAGCGAAGCAGATTTCGACAACCTCAAGTCCGCAGCCGCAGAGGAGGAAGGACTCGAAAAGATGGAGGAGTGACGCAGCCGAAGGACCTCTTTTTCACCTCCCCGTCCGCTTCTCGTTTCTCCTCCCTACCGGGGGATCTGTTCCTTCATCACGGCCCGCATACTCGTCTGAAATGAAATCTTCATCTTCCGCGGCATGTTCTGCGGACCACTCAGACATCGTCGGCACCTCGCCCTCGTCATTCTCATCGAGATTGTCTTCGTCGTACGGCACATACACAGCGGCAAGGTCGCGATCCCGTTTCATGTCTTCTCCTGCCACCCCGCCCTCTATTCCGAACTCCTGTTGACCGCGCCTGCCTCCAATAGTACCGCTCGAATCCGGCTGATCAGAAAACGTATCGTCAGGAGGGTTGAGTCTGAATCCAAGGTCCTGCAGTTCCTCAAAATCGGCTCCCTCCCGGGTCCCATGCCTGTTCCGCTCGCGTTTCAATCTTTTCATGTCTGGAGGATCTCACCGCCCCCCTTCTTTCGCGATGATCAGTCTCACGAAGGATTCGCGGGCCTCTTGAATATGCCGAGAAGATAGATAAGCGCAGGCACTACCAGCACAGTAGCGGCACATAACGCAAAGACAAGCTGCCGCTGCGTAGTAACAGGTGCAGGTGCAAGGAGGGTCCGTTTACTGAATACGAACAGCTGCGCAGCGACCCAGGTGAGTACTGCGGCACTTGTCACAGCGCCTGCTCCAACTCTCGGGAGCATGAAATGAATCCGGTGAAGCCCCTCAACAGTCCAGGACACGGCGGCCATTACAAGCCCAGCCGCAACGACCCCGAGAATCGTGACAACCTGCCTCCCTGCAACGCTCCAGAAAGCTGAAATGACAATCAGAAGAAGTATCAATGATGCCGCTCCGGACTGACGTGCACGCTTCGCGAAAAGAGCGCGCAGTTCCTCCGTTTCGCACTCACCCACGAGATAGACGGCGGCTATCCAGGCATAGAGCGCGCAAACGAACAACCCCAGAAACAAGGGTCCGAATGATGCCCATGGGAAAAGGAACATTTCACAAAACGATCCGGCTTTCCTTTCATCGAGCAGAAGCAGGCCTCCAACGACCACTCCCTGTGCAAAGGGAGCCGCGAAACTGCCGGCCACGAACATTGCTGAATAGTATTTCTCCGCGCCGTCTTTCTTTGCGTCGTAGTGGCGGAACGAAAACGCACACCCGCGACTCACTATCCCCAGGAGCATAAGCGTCAGCGGAATATGCAATCTCACTGAAACTTCGCGAAACAGGAGCGGATACCCCATGAACAGTATGACAACTGCAACTATCAGCCATATGTGATTGGCCTCCCAGACCGGAGCAATTGCATGAGCAATTACCCTCTTCTGCTGCTCCCGGGTTTTTCCCCGGGCAGACAATTCGAGGATTCCCGCGCCGAAGTCCGCGCCCCCGGTAGCCGCATAAAGCACAAAGCAGAGAACAAGAAAGCCGCCGATGAATTCGTTCATAAGATTGCTCCCTATCCCAATGCCTTAATCTGCCTGGTCATGAGCCATACGACCATGAACGTCAGGAAGAGATAAACAAGCGTGAATATGGTGAACGGCACAATGATTCCCGGCATAGGGGTGACAGCCTCAGCTGTCCGCATGACCCTGTAAATAACCCATGGCTGCCTTCCGAATTCCGTGACGAACCACCCCGCCTCCATGGAAATAAAACCAAGAGGTGTAATTGCGGCAAGGGCCTTCAGGAAGCCCGGAGAAAGCACCGTGTGCAGCTGCTTCCGGAAAAGAAAAATCACAGCTATCAATCCTGTAAGCGCCATCACAAAACCCGCACCAACCATAACCTGAAATGCCAGATGTGTGATTAGAACGGGAGGCCACTCATCCTCCGGAAAACTGTCCAGGCCAGTCACTGCGCTTTTGAAATCTCCGTGCGCGAGAAAACTGAGCATCGCGGGAATCTCTATTCCAAAATACACCTTCCTTTTCTCTACAGAAGGGATTCCTCCAATTATGAGCGGCGCAGGAGCCTGTGTTTGAAAAAGACCCTCCGAAGCCGCCAGTTTCTCCGGCTGACGCTTCGCCACTTCCTGCGCGAGAAGATGGCCGCTCAGAGGCTGCAGAACACCTGAAACCGCCCCGAAGAGGACTGCGATAACGACTGCTTTCGAGTGAAGTTCGCGCCGGTATCCTTTGAGAAGAAGAAAGGCGTGCAGTCCGGCAACTGCGAACGCTGTCGCCTGGAATGCAGCGAGCGTCATATGCAGTCCCATCCCGGCCGAAGCACTGTTGAACATCGCGGCGACCGGATCGATATCGAGATACCTCCCGTTCTCGAAGCGGAATCCAGCCGGGTTGTTCATCCACGCACTTGCGCACATTATAAAAACACCTGAAAGAGCACCGCAGACTCCCACTGCAAGACCTGTCGCCCAGTGGACCCAGGGACGCATTCTGTTCCACCCGTGAAGAAAAAGCCCGAGTGCTATCGCTTCCAGGAAGAATGCCGATCCTTCCCATGAAAAAGGCATTCCTATTATCGGACCGGCATGTTTCATGAATTCCGGCCAGAGAAGACCGAGTTCGAATGAAAGGACCGTCCCCGAAACCGCCCCTGTCGCAAAGAATATCGCCACACCCCGCGACCAGGCTTTCGTAAGTTCGAGATAATCTTCATCCTTCGTGCGCAGCCATTTCCAGTGGCTCACAGCCATCAGAAAGGGCATCGCGATTCCTATGCACGCAAAGACAATATGGAAGGCCAGCGATACGCCCATCTGACCTCTGGCGAAAAGAAGATCCATGTCGTGTCCCTCCCCGGCAATCCGCTTTTATAGCCGATTCCGGCTGGAGGTACAAATGCGGTTTCATGAACAGTGCAGGTCCGCATTTCATGAAGTGTGCAGTGCGCGGGCAGGCGGAAAGAGACTATCCCTGCCGGCCGCTCATAGAGGATGCACCCTGGTGTTCAGCACAATGGTTGCAGCAGAAGATCTTGCCGTCCCTCTCGACCCCATGCCCTATCACCCTGCATCCGCAGTCTCCGCAGTGCGGCGCAAGCTTCTCGATCGCGCATTCAAAACAGTCGAAATTATGGCGAGTGCCGGCGTAATCTATTGAAAGCGTCTTGTCGTAGTAGTTCCCACAGGTATCACATTGGCCCATGTGTTTTCTCCTTCCTGCGCAGCTGCCAAAGGCCGATTATAGTGCCCGGCACCACTGCCCATGCATGATAGTAATCAGGCAATGACAATGAGGGCTGCGGAGGAGAGAATCGAGCAAGGTTTCCATTATCATAACGGGGTGTTATACATGACTTATGTGTCCGTCGAACGAAAACAACAAGACCAAAGGATCTCGCCCTCTTAATGAAGTCAGAGAACTTCTGAGAACTCACCTCCATTATTCGGGCGAGGACAGTCAGTCTCAGATAATATCCGCGATATCCGATCTCCTCGACGCCATCGAACACGGCCATCACACGCTTGTCGACTCTGCTCTTTCAAGACTTGGAATCGAACGCTCGAGCGATCTTTACGGCCGTATTGGAAATCTCACGCGAAGCCTTCACGATTCAATTTCTGAGCTGCGGGATCATCTGCAAAGACTGCATTACTCTGTCGACTCCACGAACATTCCGGAGGCTACGGACAAGCTCGAGAAGATTATCGATATGACATTCACGGCTGCTGAGCAGACGTTCCGCTACATGGATGCGCAGATGGAATCGCTCCGCAGAATCAAAGTCGAAATCGATGCTCTCGAGGCGAAACTGAACGAGGGAACCGTCGTGTCGCGAGAGACGCTTGACGAATTCATTTCAAATCAGCGCACTCTTCTTCAGGATCTGGCGAGGACCACACTCGACATCGTAGTCGCGCAGGAATACCAGGATCTCACCGGCCAGGTTCTGCGAAAAGTCATCAAGCTGCTCAACGACATCGAGAAGCAGCTTCTCCAGCTTGTTTCCATGTTCGGCACTCCGGGTAGTGAACCGAAATCAAAGGGCACGGGAATTGAGCTGTCGCAGAAGGATGCCGACACTCTCCTTAAAAAACTAGGCTTCTGAGTGCTTCTTCCACTCTTCAAAGAGGCGTTTCGCTGCTTTTATTCCGGCATAGAGATAAAACCCTTCCTCGCGCTGCTCAACTTTTATCAGAACATTCGTAAGGATGAAGCGTTCCATTGATGTTACTGAACTCCACGCGAAAAACAGAGGATGGTGCCTGGAATAAAGGGAGCACGGGAAGGAAACTTTCAGCCCAAAGCCTTCGGAATTTATGACAAGCGTATAATTTTCACGCGCCGGATCGTGCATGAACACCGCCGGTTCATATGGAGTAAAAAGCACTTCATACGACTCGCCTTCCATGTGAGAGTGCGTCTCATATGGCTTGAGCGAAATTCTTGCGGGATCCACCCAGACAGAGTGGGTTACTTTTGCAAAGACGAAAAAAACCACGGCTGCGACGACAAGTGCTGTTGTAATCACGAAAATCACGGTCTTCCTCTCTTTCCTTAAGTTTCCCGGATGATGCGGAGCATGCGCCTCAGCGGCTCTGCAGCTCCCCACAAAAGCTGGTCCCCCACGGTAAATGCTCCGACGTACTCCGGACCCATTCGCATCTTGTGGATCCGCCCGATGGGAATTTCGAGCGTGCCTGAAACGCGCGTCGGATGCAGCCCGGCGAAAGTCGCTTCGGGCGTGTTCGGAACAAGACGCACCCAGTCATTGCCTGAGCTGATGATGTTCTCGATTTCCTCGACCGGAAGGTCTTTCTTCAGCTTTACAAGCAGCGACTGGCTGTGGCTGCGAAGTGCGCCAACGCGCACGCAGAGCCCGTCCACAGGGATTTCCAGGGATCGCTGAAGTATCTTGTTCAGCTCCACGTGCCCCTTCCATTCCTCACGGCTCTGCCCCCCTTCTACCGCCCTGTCGATCCAGGGAATGAGACTCCCCGCCAGAGGCGTGGCAAAGTATTCAAGCGGCATATCTTTGGATCTCTGTGCGGATGTAACCGCCCGTTCGATAGTAAGCGCCGTCGCGGCGGGTCCTTTGAGTTCGCCGGCCGCAATGTCGCCTAAAAACTTCATCTGCTTCATCAGCTCGATCATATTTTGAGCGCCGGCTCCCGAAGCCGCCTGATAGGTCGATGAATGAATCCACTCCACCAGGTCTTTCGCGAGGAGTCCCCCGAGAGCCATGATCATCAGACTGACTGTACAGTTGCCCCCCACATAGGTCTTTATTCCTTTATTGATCGCGGCATCGATGACATCCCTGTTTACCGGGTCGAGTATGATAACAGCATCGTTTTCCATCCTCAGTGTGGAAGCTGCATCAATCCAGTATCCTTTCCATCCGCCCTTTCGCAGTTCCGGATAGACTCTCTTAGTATAGTCGCCGCCCTGACAGCTCAGAATAACATCGAGAGTTTTCAGAGATTCAATGTCCGACGCATCTTTGAGCGTTGCCCCCGGCCCCCCTTCAGCGGGAGCATTTCCTCCAACATTTGATGTCGTATAAAAAACGCCTTCGATGTCCCGGAAATCGTCCTCCTCCCGCATCCGGCCCATCAAGACCGAGCCGACCATTCCACGCCAGCCTATAAATCCCGTTCGAAGCACTTTTTCTCCCCCTTCACAGTCAATATCATCATTGGGTCATTATATTGAATCCTGTCTTCAGATCCACGGACCGCCTGCGGCGAAGGCGCCACATCATCCTGATTCACCTGATTTTTTCATATTCGCGGAATTTTTTCCAAAAATATCTTGAATAAATCATTCTGACTCTCGTCTGTCCCATAAGAGTAAGCTGCAATACTGTCCATCTCCCATCCCAAGTTCGCAGCGGCCTCCTAAAAATATGGGCCGGGGGTTCAAATGAGGGCTTTGAACTCCCGGCTTTTTTTGTCAAAAGCCCGACTTTTTGATCGCCGGAAAAGAGACTACGATAGTGCCTCCTGTTTAAAGTGAAGGAGGAAAACTATGCGCGTCTACCGTTCCTTAAAGCTCCCCGCCGCCCTGATTATTATCCTCTCTCTTTCAAACTGCGGCTACAATACGATTCAGCAGCAGGATGAGCAGGTGAAAGCTGCCTGGTCCGAAGTATTGAATCAGTATCAACGGCGCGCTGATCTTGTGCCTAACCTTGTTAATACTGTCAAAGGATATGCTGCGCATGAAAAAGAAGTGCTCGAAGCTGTGACGAACGCAAGAGCCCGTGTTGGTTCAGCCGCGGCGGCTCCGGATCTCGCTGACAATCCCGAGGCCCTGCGGCAGTTTTCAGAAGCGCAGGCTCAGATGACCAGCGCCCTTTCGAGGCTTCTCGTGGTAGTCGAGAATTATCCGCAACTCAAAGCCGACCAGTCGTTTCGCGATCTCCAGGCGCAGCTCGAAGGAACTGAAAACAGAATCACTGTCGCCAGAAACCGGTACATCAAGGCGGTGCAGGATTACAACACTTTCATTCGAAGCTTCCCCACTCTTATTACTGCGAAGATCTTCGGCTACAAAGTCAAGCCGAACTTTACGGTGGCAAATGAACAGGAAGTGGCCCGGCCGCCGGCAGTATCTTTTTGACAAGGAGGCGCTATAAAAGTCCTTCCCGCCCTGCTCGCTCTGTTTCTCCCTGCCTGCGTTGCTGCCGCTCAAACGGCGGTGCCGCCCCTCCAGTCGCGGGTAACAGACCTGAGTGGAGTGCTTGAAAAAGACCAGCAGAACCAGCTCGAAAGCGGGCTCAAAGCCTTTGAGGACAGGAAAGGTTCTCAAATTGCGGTGCTTATCATTCCGTCGCTTGAAGGCGAGGATATTGCCGCATACGGGATACGCGTTGCGGAGGCATGGAAAATCGGCCGTAAAGGCATCGACGATGGCGCTGTTCTCATAGTTTCCATGAAGGATCGCAGGCTGCGGATTGAGGTCGGCTACGGTCTTGAAGGCGTGCTGAACGATGCGGTGTGCAAAAGGATTATAAGCGATGTAATCACGCCGTCGTTCAAAACAGGCGATTACTTCGATGGAATTAAGAACGGCCTGGACGCGATGATGAAGCTGATTGAGGGAGAACCACTTCCCGAGGTCATCGGGAAAAGCCGGCAGGACAGTGATGATGATGGGAATTTGATCCTTCCTGCGCTGTTTCTCTTCTTTATTCTTTCTCAGTTTTTCGCGTCAGCTCTTGGCAGACTTGCAGGTTCGGCCCTGATGTCCATTATCGCGTTTGTGACGCTGCTCGTTTTTGGCGTGTCTGTACTCCTCAGCATAATAGTCGCTGTTCTTGCATTTATAGTTGCCCTGTTTATGAGAGTTCTGCCTTCAGGCACCTATGGCAGCCGTGGATACCGGGGAGGAGGCTTTGGAGGGGGCAGCTTTTCGAGCGGCGGAGGTTTCAGCGGCGGTGGAGGCAGCTTTGGCGGAGGCGGGGCATCCGGAAACTGGTGACGATGATGAACAGACTGAAAAGAATCCTGAGACACGCCTTATCGACACGTTTTCACGCGCGACGTGCTTTCCCTCCCCTGATTATCGAGCACATTACCGCAAAAATCGCAGAAGTGGAAAGGACTCACAGCGGAGAGATCGTTTTCGCGGTTGAAGCGCACCTCGACCCGGTCGATCTGCTGAGAAACAAAAGCGCAAGACAGCGCGCGCTCGAACTCTTCTCGTCACTGAGGGTATGGGACACGGAAGCAAACAACGGAGTTCTCATATATGTGCTTCTCGCTGACAGGGATGTGGAACTCGTGGCAGATCGAGGTGTCGATATTCATGTGGGCCGGGAGGTCTGGAATGAAGTATGCCGGAAAATGGAAGACTGCTTCCGTGCCTGTGACTATGAAGGCGGAGTTTTTCTCGCAATTGAAGAAGTGTCCAGTCACCTGGCGCGGCATTTCCCGAAGAATCCGGAGGATATAAACAAACTTTCGAACAAGCCTGTGATGATCTGATGTGTTCGCAATACAACATCAAAGTCAATCTTCATCTTGTCGGCGATTCTTTCGGTGCGGCTCTTTCAAGCGGCGCAGCTGAAGATTTCAAAATACCACAGCGTATCACTCCGAAGGCTCAGGCGCCCGTTCTCGTATCGAGAAACGGCCGGCCTGTGATAACCCTGATGCAGTTTTCGCTGGTCCCCTCGTGGGCAAAGGAAATGAATCTGAAATTTGCCACTCACAACGCAAGGCTGGATGCGGTTGAGGAAAAAGCTGCGTGGAAGACCCCCTTCATCCGGCATCACTGCATAATCCCTCTGAATGAGTTTATTGAAGCGATCTACTTCGGAGAATTTGCGGGCAATATGGTGGTTTTCGAAAGGGAGGACTCACTTCCTCTTTACGCTGCCGGCATATTCGACTGCTGGATTGACGAGGCTGCCGGCCGGAAACTTTTTTCATTTGCAATGATTACGGGCGAATCCTGCGAGTTCATCAGAAACACCGGTCACGACAGGCAGCCCCTTTTCCTGCCGGAGAGTTCGTGCATTCAGTGGCTGCAAATGCAGGGCCTCCCGGCTGGTGAGCTGAAAGAGTTTCTGCATGCGGACTGCTTCACCCCCGGCTTATGCGTAAGAGTGGACAGGGCGATGAAGCCCGGCTGGGAGAAAAGGAGAGGTCCTTCCCTGAACTCAATCCGGTAGTCTCCGCAGTTGGGGTGTCAACCCGCAAACGGAACCTTATCGCCGTCGGCAGATGCAATTTGATCAGCGCCGCGGAGATCGACTCTTCGCGCTGTGCGATAACGGCTTGCCCAGTAACGAGAGAACATGCTGTCGAGACTGACGCCCTTGCCTCTCCCTGCGGAATGAATGAAGAGGCCGTTCGCGATGAATATTCCGACGTGGGAGATCCCCTTCCTGAACGTGGAGAAGAAAACCAGATCTCCCGGCTTGAGATCACGCTTCGCAACGATGCTTCCTTTCTGCGCCTGGTCTACGGACGACCGCGGAAGTGATATGCCATGCTTGCCATAGATGAAATGCGTAAAACCTGAGCAGTCGAATCCGGAAGGACCGCTTCCGCCCACACGGTAGGCTGTCTTGAGATAACGGAATGCTGTTTGAAGTATGTTTTTTGCCGTCGATTCCTGCACAGCATCGAGAGGTACCGCCGTGTTTTTTCCAACATCATCAGATCGCGCAGACTTCCGTACTACCGGAGCACGCGGCGCTGCCACTGAAATCTGTTTCCGGAACTGCTGGAGGGGCTTGCGAAGATTCAGGGCCAGCTGCTCCTTCTTCTTCGAAGGCTTGACCATCGGGATCTTCTTCTGCTCGACCCAGCGCTTCCCGATGGGGGAGGCCTTCTGCATTTTCGAAGCGGTCACCTTTGAAGTGGCCGCTTTCGCAACAGCGGGTTTTACAGTTGCAGTTTTTGATTTTACTGCTGTGGTCTTTGCTTTCGCAGGTGAAGTCTTCACCGCTGCAGTCTTTGAAACGGCAGGTGCCGACTTGGAACGAGCCGGTGCCTTGACGGCTGCTTTAACTGCCGTCTTCCTGGTGGAAACCGAACTCTTCCCGGTCGAAACACGCACCACGAGCGTTCCTTTCACATTCTGCGCCTTAATCTTTCGAGGGGAAGATTTAAGGCCTGCAGTAATTGTTCCGGGATCTGACGATTTTTTATTCGCTGCGTATGTTGTCGCTGCTGAGCACGCCATCACTACCGCAAGTACTGCCGGCGCACATTGGCGACAAACCCTGTATACTGCCAAAGTCACCTCATAAAATTCCTGGCCTGCAAGCAACCTGCCAAATTCGCGAAACAAATCTGCAAGAATGCGGGAAGCTTTGGTCACCTTTCCGCATCTGCCAGGCGGTCCGGAGGCCTTTAGAAGACCCCCTCTCCTTTCCCGGCTTTCTTATCGAACAGGTATTCTACTGTCAACCTGAGAAGCCAGATTTGACCTGACCGGCGAACCTAACCCATTGAAATATTTAGGTTCTTATTACCGAACTTTATCTCGTCAAATAGAACCGGAAGTGCAAGGTGCTTAAAGCTGTCTTCGAGCAATTAAGGTTTTCTCCTGCTGCGGAAAATGTTGTGCGGCTCCCCCAAAAGGCTTCGATTGTCCGGAAAGCAGAAACTGTTGGAGCCGAAAGAACTCGATGTGTAAATTTATTTCCACATACATTGATTTTTTCTGCAAAATCTCCGCAGCTTTCGTAGTTGTCTGTTCAAAAATGTAATCTGTCCGCGCGCGCGCGAAGTTCGGCACCCCACCCTCTGTTCCGGGGGGTTCCGAAAGGGTTTGGGTGAGACTGCGTATTTTGCGCAATTTTGATCAGCAATCCCCCCGATGTTGAAACTCCTTTCTGTAAATTCACGAATTCGCATAATGCAGCCATCAGGACACGACCACCTGGACGCTTCCGGATGGTCTGATTTCTCTACTAGGCATGAAAAGCCGGGCGGATCCACCAGAAATATAGCGGCTTCGCTCCGGCAGCCCGAAGGCGATATCAGGCTGGCGAATCCTCCCTGGAACCTTCATCTCACGGAGAGAATGCCCTTTGGAGGATTCAGCGTTCCCGTGGCGGTGGCATTAGCCATGACATACACGATTCTCCCGCGTCTCGTACAACGATTCAGGAACGCTCTTTTTCAACTATTCGAGAGAGGCCTCGAGGATCCTGCTGATGGGAGGACGGCTTCATACAAATACCTGGCCGTCCGATGCCGGGAAATATCTCAAACTTGCCCCGATGTTCGGTTCTGAAAAAACTGGAAGCTTGAATTTT
>CAYQVO010000003.1:132485-133919 GCA_964421085.1 uncultured Bdellovibrionales bacterium
CCACTTCACTTTTGTGTCCCCGGTCATTTTCTATCCCTCTGGAGAGTCCTCCATGAGACCCCGGCATATATCGAATTCTCCTGGTTGAGGGGTATTCGTACTCTCCCGTCCATGTTTCGGAAGGGTTGCGGATGATGCATTGACTCGATGATGACCTTTCCAATGAGAAGGAAGGGAGAGTTCCAGAATTGGCGGAGAGAGGGGGATTCGAACCCCCGTTAGAGTTACCCCTAAACATGATTTCGAATCATGCGCCTTCAACCACTCGGCCATCTCTCCAATTATTTGAATCTGCGGTCATTTTTTGGGCTTTCCTGCATTACCGGCAAAAGGCCAAAACTGCCACTGGGTTCCTAATGGGGTCCATTTGGAACCGCTTCGCTGTCTCAAAAGGCTAATTCTTGTGTCGATCGGTGTCAACGATGCGGGGATTTCCTTTTAGAAACGCGTCCCTGTCGATACAGGGTCCGCGCGTAATGTTCAGGGGCAGCATGCGACTCAGGGTATGTTCAACTCCCTGTTCTCCAGTGTTCCGAGGAGATGCCGATATGCCTCGAGATATCCGGGAAGTCGATGATGGAGAAGTTTTGCCATTTCTTCCTTATAGGTGTGGGATGAAAGATTGCGGCTTTCAATCATTCCCACCCAGAAAGCATCCCCTTCCAAAAGCCATCCAAGGCGGAAAGCTTCTGAGAATGCCTCCCTGGGAGTTCCAACACTAATGCCTTCGATCAGCAGACTCCGACGGATCAGCTTCCAGCAAAGCTCGAAACAGAACTCAAAGCGTTGAATTGCTGCGTCAATAAAAGCAGGTTCAGCCTCTGCATTCTTATTCAGCACTTCTTCGAGCCGGTCCAGCGCCTTATTGAACTGATTGAAAAGTTTCTGCAGATCAGACTTGACCATCAATTACCTCCTTCATGTCCCGTTCTGCTACCTCGCGGAAATCCTTCGAGGCTGCTGTTAAATCGACAATATCAATTCCGTGAAGAGTTTCGACCTCCCCTAGTTTTGCTTTTATTTCGAGATATTTGTCGAAGGGTACAGGGCCTTCGCCCAGTAATCCGAAGTCATAATCCGACGTTGCCCGCGCATCGCCGGAAGCCCGGGAGCCGATTAGAAAAAGCCTGTGTGAAGTCCCGAGCACGCCCTGGACTATCATATATACCCTGCAGATGAGGTCTTTGCTTTCCATCCAGTTGAAGGATAGTCGATTATCGATAAATTGGCACGGGGTTCCGCGCTTTCAGGACAAAAAGGCAAAAGACAGCGGCAGCGAGGTCAGCCAATCGTGCGGAGCACTTCCTCAAGCACAGGGAGATTCGTTCTGAAGAAATACCATCCCTCTCGATCCACGGCCTCTGTCATATTCCGCCGGTACCGCATCACATCTTCCCGTGCAAGGCTATCAAGCCACCGGGTCACTGCTCTGGA
>CAYQVO010000004.1:0-18415 GCA_964421085.1 uncultured Bdellovibrionales bacterium
TGTCAAACTGTATGCGCCCTCCGGCAAAGCCGGAGGGACTCCCGCTTACGCTAGAAAAAGGGGACGGTTCCTATTATTTTCTCATCAAGTGGCAACTCCCGTCCAAAAATTACGATTACCAGAGTATGCCACGCAAAGCTCGAATAGTAATTCCCGGTTTGATGCATCATGTTACCCAGCCTGGCAGCCGTCGTCAGGATGTGTTCTTTCATGATCAGGACAGGATTCTCTACCTCAGGCTTCTCCATGAATATGCGGAACAGAATCATGTTCAGGTTCTCGCTCACTGTCTGATGACCAACCATGTGCATCTTGGCCTGGTGCCCGAGAATAGTGACGGACTCGAAAAGCTCCTGAAGCCGCTTCATATGCGTTTTGCTTCGGAAATCAACAAGCGCCGGCCTGGACGGGAAGTTCGGGTTTCCGTTGTTCTATCTGGATAAAAAATGGTCGTCATTCCTGAATGGAGTCCTTCGGAATGGGAAATTGCTTCAGGCCGGGGAAGATCCAGGCGAACTCTCCCGGCTCCGCGAACTGCTGAACCGTGATCTTCCTGTCGGGCCTGACGATTTCATTGAAGCTTTGGAAAAGCAGACTGGCAGGGTTTTATCGCCGCGTCCGGTTGGAAGGCCCCCTGGAAGCAGAAAAAAATAGGAACCGTCCCCTTTTTCATCATTCATTCCAGGCTCTTTGGACAATATCTTCCTGCTGTGAAGCAGAAACTCATGCCGATTCTCATCGTATGTGTCGTGCTCGCCGCCGGTTATGCGCTGAACCGGTATATGGTTCACCTGGGGATTGAACCCCTTCTTGAGCTCTTTGATCAGCACAAGCTGCTTACCGCTTTCATTATCCTGCTTGCCGTTCTTCTTTCGACAGTGTTCCTCATTCCAAGCTTCATGTTTCTCACGTGTTCGGCGGGATTTCTTTACGGATGGCCGGTCGCCACTGTGATTGTCTCAACGGGAAGCATCGCGGGCGCAGTTATAGCTTTCCTTGCGGCACGCTCCTCGGAATACAGGCCCAGGATCCATTCATGGATAAATACGAAAGCCCCTCTCCACAGATTTGAAGATCTATTGAACCACTCGAACTGGGAAGCGATACTTCTCATCCGTCTTTTTCCCTTCTTCCCGAACCGCGTCCTTCACTATGTTTTTGGACTCGTGGATCTCCCTTTCCATCGTTTTCTTATCCCAACATGGCTTGGCACGATTCCGATTATTCTTGTTTACACATATCTGGGCTCGACGCTGAAGCATTTCACGTCAGTAGAGGACATACGAGGATCTTCACTTCTTCAAGGGTTCTATCTGATTGCCGGCTTCATCGTTCTTGTCGGGGCGCTTCTTTTTTTCAGAACAAGGGCGAGGCGGTGAACCGCATCACCGCATGAATCAGCAGTCCCGCAAGACCCCCGACGATTGTGCCGTTAAGTCGTATATACTGAAGATCCCTTCCAACCTGAAGCTCGATCTTGTTCACCAGTGTCTTCGTATCCCATCCCCGGATCGTGTCGGAAACAAGCGAAACGACCTCCTGTCCGTGAAGCTGAAGCGTCGCGACGACCACGTCCGTAAGCATGTTGTTTATTCTGCTCCGGACAGCCGAATCCTTCGCCGCGCTTTCCGAGAAACCTCGCAGCGCACGGTCAATAAGATATCCGGCGATGCTTTCTCCACGCGCCATTTCATTCGACAGCCGCCTCCGGATTTCACGCCACAGATTGCTGCTGTATGCCCGGACCACCTGATTCATCAGCAGCCATTCCTTGAGCCTCTCACCCTGCTCGTGCATATATTCCGATTCTTTCAAGTTCACGATGAGTTCGGATACCGCCCTTCTCATGAAAGTCCGGATTTCGGAACGCTGCAGCGTGCGCAGCTCATGAAGCAGCTCACCAATCCGGTTGATCACACGGGCGTAAATCTTGTCGTGCACGAAATTCGGAACGTACCAGGGCATTTCGTCGCGAAGCCTGTCTCTGAGGAAGGCCTTGTGTCTCTCGACAAGCATCTCGCCGATTCGGGCGATTTCAGACATTACGACTTCGTCCCTGTCCCCTTCGACAAGAACTTCCAGGAACTTGCCTGCAAGCGCGGAAAGATCAGCTTCCCGCAGAGCCTGCTCCGCGCTCCGTTCGAAGAGGCGGCGAATGCTCTCGTCTTCAAGAAGCGCATTCAGGTAAGGCGTAAATTCCTTGAAAACTTTTCGGACCCGTTTTCTATTCTCTCCGCTATGAAGCCATTTCGATGCCAGACCGGCAGGATCGACACTCTCCATTTTTCCGCGCACGATGTGTTCAGAGAGGAAATTGTTCCTGAAGAATCTCCCCAGCATCTGCGCTATCTCGTCCCGCCGGGCAGGAACAATCGCTGTATGAGGAATGGGGATTCCCATTGGATGCCTGAAGAGCGCCGTCACTGCAAACCAGTCCGCAAGTCCGCCGACCATCGCTGCCTCTGCGAACGCGCGAACCCATGAAAGCCGGGGGAATTGAGCTTCATAAGCAACCGATATGCCGAGAATTACCGCCATGACCAGGAGGAGGCCCCCTGCAATCAGCCGCATCCGGGAGAGTGCGGCTTTCTGGGAATCAGTATCCGGGTCCGGAGAATATTGCACAGACCTTTCTTAACATGCCGGAGAAAAATCAACCATAGAGCGGGTTACCCCTGTGCTCCGAGGGACCATCTATTGAACCTCCTCAGCAGTTCTATCAGCATGCCTTTATGAATCGGCTTGCTCATGTACGCGTCCATTCCCGCCTGGATGCACCGGTCCTCGCTGTCCACATCAAGATGAGTCGCCATGCCGATGATCCGTGTGCGTCTCCCAAGCCGCGCTTCGTTTGCCCGTATGATTCCTGTCGCCTTGTACCCGTCAAGAACTCCCATCTGGCAGTCCAGAAGGCACACATCGAATGGATCGCGCTCGAGTTTCGAAATAAGTTCCCGTCCATTATTCACGCATACTGCTTCATGTCCCTCCTCCTCGACGATCCGGCGGAGATACTTCTGTGACAACGCGTTATCTTCGGCAATTATGACCTTCAAACGCGCCGGTTCCGGTTCCCTCCACTCTTCCTGAGGAAGAGTCTCCTCCGCGGGTTCATGTTCCAGCTCCGGCGAAGGTTCGGGTTCCGGTTCAGGTTCAGGTTCAGGAACGATAACTTCCGGCTGCAGATGCTCGAAGTGTTCTTCCTGCTGGTAAACTTCCGCCTCAGCGGCCCGTGATTCTGCTTCCGTATCCTGCGCGATCGGAAAGCTCACCGTTCGATCTGCCTCGTTCACTTTCAATGCGACTCCCGCCTGTGCGGCTGTCAGCCGTATAAGACAGGAAAGAAGGTTTTCAATGAGTGTGCTGACCTCGGACTGGTCTCCGTAAGCCTCACCTGATTCGAATTGAAATTCACATACTGCATCGTTTCTGAGGTTGCATCGTACGACACATCCGCTCCTCGATGTGTGCAGAATGTATGAAAGGATCAGAACAAAGAAGCCTCTGAAGAGCTTCTCACGGCCCCGCACAACGGCAGGAAGGCCGGGATCGGCGAGAATATCGAGCGTTATGTCCTTTTGTCCTGCCTTGAATTCGAAAATTCCCCACAATGGCTGAAGAACCTGCCTGGGATTGAACTCAGTCACGTCTTCCGACACAGGATGGAGCGCTTCCCAGGCATGGTCCATGTAATGGCCCACTTCGCCGGTTAATTGTCCAAGAGTTTCAACAGTTTTTTCTCTGCTCTTCTGCTCCTGAGGATTTTTGGCCAGCGATGTCTCCACGGAGTTCAGCTTGACTCTCACATACCGCATCAGACGGCGGAACAAGTCGATCTCCTCGCGTCTCTGGGCAGGCGAATCAAGTCTTGATATGCTCGAAAAATCCGACAATTCTCTGTAATCTTTTTCTACGGGGTTGATATATTCTGGCGGTTGAGTGCTTCCAGCACAATTCCCGCAGTCAGCAGCGATGGGAAAATAAACGGCTTTTTCGCCGGATCTCTTGAATACAAAACATTGAGCGGAACACCGCTTCGACCGTAACTCCCTATATCTTCGGCAATCGCGGCATCCCTGGACGTCCAGTCAGCCCGAAGTAAAACAAGGTCTGAGCTTTGCAGCTCTCTCCGGACGTCTTCAGACCCGAAGACCAGCCCTTTATTAAGCCGGCATGTCAGGCACCACGCCGCGGTGAAATCAATGAATACCGGCTTTCCCTGCGCGCGGTATGCTGCAAGCTTTTCACGCGAATATTTTTCCCACCGAAATCCGTAAGCGTCGGTTACGGCATCTTGTGCAGTTGAGACATACTCTTCGCCTGGAATTGCGGAATAAAGAACACTCAGAAGTGCGATTACGGTAAATAGTCTCGCCGCGTTCCGGATGCGGCTGCAGTGAGAAGGGCTTTGAAGCTTACCGTAAATCAGAAGAATCAATCCGGCCCCGATATAACCCCACAAGAGGGAGATTGTCGCAGAGGCTCCGGTCTGCTGGTGAAAAATCCATGTAAGCCATGCCACTGTCATAAACAGAGGAAACGCAAGAGCCTTCCTCATCAACGACATCCACCCGCCCGGCTTCGGCAGAACTCTGTGAAGCTCGGGAAACCAGGAAAGGAGCACATAGGGAAACGCCATTCCCAGTCCAAGTGATGTAAAGACAAGAAACGCCGCATGCCAGGGCTGACTCAGTGCAACCGCGATTGCCGCGCCCATGAACGGAGCCGTGCAGGGCGTGGCTACTGCCGTGGCAAGAAGACCATTGAAGAAAGAACCGCCGGTGCCTTCAAAGCTCTCATCAGTTGACGCCATTGACTGGATCGTCTGGCCTATATGAAACACTCCGAAAAGATTCAGAGCCATCGCAAGGAGGAGAAAGCTTACGAGCACCACGAATTCGGGATACTGCAGCTGGAAGCCCCATCCCACCGCCAGACCTGCATCCTTCAAGAGGAGAAGGAGTCCGGCGAGGATCCAGAACCCGGCGACGACACCCGCTCCATACGCGAGACCCTCTATCCGCACAGTCCTCGCCTCCTGCTCCAGATTCTCGATAAAGCTCAGAACCTTTATGGACAAAACTGGAAATACACACGGCATTAGATTGAGGATCAATCCTCCGAGGAAGGCAGTAAGAAGAATAACCCAGGTAAATGCCGCGGCGGGCGTTTCCGCCGGTGGAAACCGTTGCGCTTCCGCGGCTCCGGAGATCGGAACGGAAATCTCGACCGCCCTGGCTCCATCTGCAGCCGGCCAGCCTTTTTCAGCCACAATAACGCCTTCCAGATCCGCCTTACCTAATTTTTTCCGCGCGACAGGGAGATGAAGTGTCAAGCCCGCATCGTTTCTGTCGATTCTCCGGCCTGCACTGTTGTCGATGATCTCTTGTTCATAAGGAAAAAAGCGAACAGCGCCTTCGGGCAGACTCCCCGAGTCAGGTGCGATCGTGAGAAGTATCGACCCGCCCTCCAGTCTCGCCGAAGGCTTGAGCCAGGGGGCGGTAACAGGAAGTTTTTTTTCAGCCTTGTTCATTGCTGCTGCCCATTTTGAGGGAACAGCGGGAGTGGATGAGTCGACTCGAACCTTGAGACGGACTTCTCCTTCCCCTGGAATACATTCCTCCCGGCATACTACCCAGCTTACACGCGCAGACAGTTCGACATCCGGCGCATTTTCAGGAATCTGCATCCGGGTCAGGAGAAAGGTTTCTTCGTGATATCCATAGGTGACGACAGGACCTGCAGATATTGCATGAGGAAACGGCCACTCTACAGGGCCGATGTGAACGTCTCCACGAGTACGCCACCGCACGTCCGGTGGAAGCCCCGAATCTCCCGGGTTCCTCCAGTATACGTGCCATCCCTCCTCGGGAAAAAAGCGGACACCGATACGGACGTTTTCACCTGGTTTCGCCGTGTCATGATCGGATACGAGATTTACCCCGAGATGCGGGACGGATATACAATCTGCGCCGCACGAATCCGCTCCGTCCTGTGCAGCAGCGACGCTCGACATCAATGTGACAACAATCGCAAGAAGACGCACTCTATTTCAATGGACGAAAAACTTCTTTTCCTCGGTAATCACTTCGCACACAGGAGAGTCTTCGCTGATCCGGCCTGTCTCGACAAATATATTCCCCGTGAAGTTCTGCGCCATCTTTTCGAACTGCCGTTTGAGCTGAATAATTTTCCACGCGACAAGCCCGAGCATCAATCCGGTAAACATCAGGACCGACGCGATCAGCATTACAGTAATGTTCGGGGAAACGAGAGTAAGCACAGCGAGTGCGACAAAAAAAACAGCGGGAGCAAACAGGAAAAGATTCCCTGTTCCGCACCCGCGAAGTGTGTAAAGGAAAGGCGGCGTTTTCTTCATATCTTTTTCAATTTAAGCATCTCTCTTTCAGAAGTCCAGTAAGCCTGCATACGAGCCCCCGATTTTGCTCTCCCGCAGGTGTGTGCTACCCTTCTACTGGCTGTTCTGCCCTTGAAATGCCGGACAAACGCGATGGATGAACTCAAGATTAGTCCTCACATAAACTTTATGTTCTGGATTTTCCAGACAATCGCCATGATGGTCACAGGCTGGATCGTGCCCGGTTTCAAAGTCGTCGGCCCCATCGGCGCCTTCCTGATGGTCCTGGCTCTCGCATTCGTCAACGCGCATGTGTGGGATGCCGCGCTCTTTTTTGAAATTCCCGATTCGCTGACCTCCCGGACATTCACTCTTCTTATCGCAAACGGCGTAATTTTCTGGGTTCTGGTGAAACTTCTCCCGTATATAGAGATAAAAGGATGCCTTGCCGCAGTCTCTGCGCCGGTTATCTTTACGCTTCTGAGTGTTTCCATCGGGTACGCCGGAGCCAATATTGACTGGGAGAAAAAGGGACAGGCAGTGATAAAATTCATTGAAGGTGCAAGGGATACCCTGCTTAAGTCCCGGCCGGAGAAGCAGAGTTCAATCCCTCTGATTTTCACTTCATGATCGAAGGAATTTCGGGACAATTCGAGTCGACAGTCATCCGCACAACAAGACGGGCAGTCACTGTGGCCGATGCCGGAGGCCGTATAATGAGCGCCTTCAATCCCCCCCGAACGCTTGATATCGTAGTCGGAGACCGGGTTCTGTGCACTGAAAGGGGTGCTGACACAGTGATTGAAAATGTGCTCGAACGGAAAAACTGCCTGAAGAGGGCGGTCCCTGAACGTGAGAAACGCCTTGCAGCAAATCTCGACCATCTTTTCATTGTCGCCGCCGTTTCTCCCCTTTTTAATACGCTTCTCATAGACCGGATTTCGGCTGCGGCTGAGTCGGAAGACATTGCGTGCACACTTCTTGTAAACAAGTCGGACACGGGCGTTAACCCGGATGCAGAACCATTTTCTGAATACCGGAACACAAAGCTCAAAACTCTATTCATCAGCGCTCACACGCGCTCCGGCTTTCAGGAGCTTGAAAGGGTTCTGGCAGAACCATCGCTTGAGCGAGCGGCGTTTGCCGGTCAGTCCGGCGTCGGGAAAAGCTCGATTCTCAACGTCCTTGTTCCGGGCGCCGATGCGCAGGTTTCGGAAGTGAGCGGAAAATCCGGCCAGGGACGGCAGACCACTTCCTCCGGCTTTGCGTATCATTACCGGAGGAATTCATGCAGAGATCTTTTTCTCATCGATCTTCCCGGTATTCAGAACTTCGGTATCTCCCACCTGACGCCCGCTCAGGTGAAACAGGCTTTTTCTGAATTTCGTGACGCTGCTCTTGAATGTCAGTTCGACGACTGCATGCATATTGCGGAACCTGGATGCAGGGTCAAGCAGCTTCTCGAGGAAGGCTTCCTTTCTGCTTCGAGATATGAGTCATATCTCGACATGCTGCGTGAACTGGACCTCTTGAAGAAGTACTGATACGGGCGGGGCGCTGCCTTCAGATCCTGCCCGTCACTGATCCCGGGTCCGAAGACGGGGGCACGGACCTGAAACAGTCACGCGCGGAACAGGGCGTTGTATTCCTCCGGGCTTCCCAGAAGATCTCTTATTCTTTCCGGATCCTTGAAATCGCTGAAGTCGAGAAACTGATGCTCGTTTTCCAGCCAGTATTCTATTGAAGGGTTATCAGCAAACTCTTCCTGGGTCACCCCCCGCACCCGTTCTCCTGTTCTTCGGTCGACCACATACATTCGGGCATGGACATTTATGAGCGTCCCATCGATGTCGAAGAAGTGAATTTCCGGGACAGAAACGCCCTCGCGATCGCTCTGCAGAACATCGAGAAGTTCCTGCCACAGTCCGGATACGGAGAGTTCGCCGGTATGAAAAGCTGTAATATCATCGGCAAGGCCCTCTTTCGCGGCGAGTTCACGCACAGTTTCAACATTCAGCATTTCATCATCGTAGAAATACACCCTGTATTTTCCGGATTCAACGGGCGGCAACCCTCCGGCAAAATCGCTCAGGATGCGAAATTTATATCTCGCACAGCTCTGCGAGCCTTCCTCTCTAAGCCTCCGGTTCAGAGTCTCATCGTTGATGAAATAAGTGTTTCCCCTGCGAAAATTCACGCCGAGGAATTTCTGTATAACCGCGATCATCGCGAAATTGCCGTCCCGGTTTCCCCGCGCCGTCAGGATGCCGATCTGCGCGCCTCGTGCAGCCGCGAGGAGAACCGCAAGAGTTGCCGGAAGGTACTGCCGCATGTACGGAAGGAAAGCTCGTCCCGCCTCGTCAAGAGCCGAGTCTGATGCGATAAGAGCTTCGAATTGCCGGCATCTGTCTTCGCGTGAAAAGGCATTGTAAAAATGAGCAGCCCGGAAATATTCAACTCCTCCCGACGACTTCTGACTTCGATCCCGGGACGAGAGGTGTGCAAGCATCAGCGCCTGCTCGAGGTCGGTGAGGATCGAAAAACGGGAGCACAAAAAGCCCGCTTTGGAATCGAGCCCGCTCGAATACTCGGCATTTCTCTCAGGAACTGCATCAGGCATGACGTAAATATATAACCGCAAAAATCTTTAAACAAATTCCTTGAATCGAGAACAGATTTTGCGGCTCTCGATTGAGCCGTCAACACGCCGATGATCGCTCAAAGGTCAGGTGCGGTCTTACTGTCCTCTCCGGACTTCACGTCTGAGATATGAACTCCAGGGACACCAGCGATACGAGGGGAGGAAAGAACTTCCAGCCTGGTTCAGATGCTTTTCCAGTTGAACAGGAGAAGCGTCACAGACTTCCACTGCATAGTCGAAGAAAGAAACTGTCGTGGGCTTGAGATAGTAGCTCCAGCGCCGATTGTAGGAGGTCTTCCCCTTGACGATCCTGCCCATAACTGATCTTGCACGCTTCTTCTGGATAAGAGTGCGCGCCTCATTAATCCGCTTCTTATCTCTCAGCTTTATCACAAAGGTGTCCTTCCTCCCCCTGAATCCCACTTCAAAGTAAGCCACTCTTCTTGAATCTGCGCGGGCGGAAGAAAAGGCGGAAGCCATTATTGCCGTGAGGAGGACAACGTAAAAAAATCGGTATGAATGGAATTGACTCTTCACCAAAACTAACTCCGCGATATCTCTCGGAAAGATTGCCGGAGTTTACCATAAACTTGCAGTACAACCAACATTCGTCTTAGATGCACGAATTGCATCAGAAAAATCTGGAAAAGATTATGGCCGTACCGGCGCAGTTCGACATATTCGCACCCCCGCCCGGGGAACTCTCCTGGAAGGCCCTCCTCAGGGATGAGCGGGAAAAGGAGTATTTCAGGAAGATTCTCGCCTTTGTCGAGGAAGAAAGGAGCAGGGGAAAAACCATATATCCGAAAAATTCCGATATTTTCAATTCACTTGCTTTTACACCTTTCGAAGAACTCAAGGTCGTCATTCTCGGACAGGACCCTTATCACGGGCCAGGTCAGGCTCACGGACTCTGTTTTTCCGTAAGACCCGGCATTCCGTTTCCTCCTTCGCTCGAAAACATTTTCAAAGAGCTTGGCACAGATCTCGGCGTCCGGAAGCCGGAGCACGGATGCCTGGAGAAGTGGGCGCGGCAGGGTGTGCTGCTGCTCAATGCCGTTTTGAGTGTTGAACAGGGACGTCCGAATTCCCATGCGAATATGGGATGGGAGAGGTTCACAGACCGGGTTATTCAGGAGATAAATGATCGAAAAGACGGGGTGGTGTTTCTTCTGTGGGGCGCGTACGCGCAGAAAAAAGGCGCAATCATAGATTCAAAGCGCCACTTTGTATTGCATGCTCCCCATCCATCCCCGCTTTCCGCAAGCCGCGGGTTTTTCGGCTGCAGGCATTTCTCCAGGACAAATGGAATTCTCAGGAACCAGGGGAAGAAAGAGATTGAATGGGAGCTCGACCAGGAACCTCCGTCTGTTCTCACGCCCTAAAAAGGCCTCTTGAGCTTGACAACGGGCGCGCTCGAAACAGTGGGTGGTGCCCCGGCAGACTGGCCTTGTGAAGAAGGGTCGTCTTTGCGGGCCTCCGGACAGGGAGCTGGTACCTTGTTAATCGAATACGGCCGCGGACCAAAGCCTCTGTTGATACTTGAAACAAGCGTATTCTGCTCTTTGTTTCCGAGAAACTGTTCGGCAGCACGCTGGTAAAATTCGTCGGCCTGCGCCTCCATTGCTTTCTGCTCTTCGCTCTTCCTCCAGAACGGTTTGAACGCCATAATCTCACCTCTCCTTTATATCGAAGGAAGGAGGCATTTTGGTTCTGTTTTCTGTACTGTCCGGCATTTCCCGCTTGTAAGAACCACCGATCAGCTGGGATAACCTGTGCATATGCGCGTTATTGCAGGATCAGCAAAAGGCATCGCTCTTAAATCCGTCCCGGGTCAAACCACCCGCCCGGTACTCGACAGGGTCAAAACCGCCCTGTTCGACACACTCCGCCCGGGACTCGAAGGGATGGTGATGCTCGATCTCTTTGCAGGCACCGGTGCTGTGGGGATTGAGGCTTTGAGTCAGGGTGCGGAGCATGCGGTTTTTCTGGACGTAAGCCGCAAGGCGGCAGAAGTTCAGAAGGACAATCTGGCCAGAACGGGACTGCGCGCGAAAGCCACGGTGCACCAGCAGGATGCTTTTCTGTACCTGAAAAACAGCGACAGGGTCTTTGACGTGATTTATATCGCCCCTCCTCAGTACAAAGCGATGTGGGTGAAAGCTCTTCACTGTATTGCTGAGCGGCCTGAACTGGTGAAAGAAGGCGGTCTGCTGATTGCTCAGATTGATCCGAAAGAGTACGAGGAGGTTGTGATGAGCAGTTTCAGGGAAACCCGGCAGAAACGGTATGGAAACACACTGCTGGTGTTTTACGAGAAGCAGGATTCCGGCGACAATCGGGACCGAACGCTGTAACATCAGGCATGACAGAAAACATATAGCTGGAGGAATTGTCAGACAGACAAAGTGAAAGATCCCGCCTCACTCGCCTGGGCCTGTCGGGGATTCAGTTGATCTTCCAGGTCATCATCAATCATACTGTGTGCTCCTTATTTTTATATTGAGATTGCCGCGGGCTTCATGCAGCGGCGCTGTGCAGGTTCGATGCAGGGGAGCATCCTCCCAATGACGGGCCGGCAATCTCCAGTCGACTTGCGACTCGATTCATCCGGCGGAGGAAATGATGCGGCGGCTTCCTGCTCTTGCGGTTCTGTTTCTATCTCTCTTTGTTTATGTACCGCCTGCGGCATGCGGGGAATTAGTCGAAGCGCGATACAGGTCGTCCGACGGCAAAGAGATGACAGCCCGCTTCAATCTCCCTGATCAGAAAGTCGTGGTGATTCCTCCTGGACGAAAAGAGATTACTCTGCCTCTCGCGGAGTCTGCTTCCGGCGCGAGATATTCCAATGGCAGGGAGACATTCTGGGAGCACAAGAGCATCGGACGGTTTCTCGTGGACGACGATGTCGTTTTTGAAGGCGCCCTTGTCGACGATCAGGACCGGCAAATGAAAGGCCCATGACGTATGATTCGTCCTTTGGGATATCCTGCATAGGCGGGCGGACAGTGCGTGAGGAACCGCGTCCCTGCGGTTCATTTTTTCATCCATCCTGCAGCGCAGTGACAAAACTCTTGAACGCAAGCGCGCCGTCCTGCCGTTTGCCTGAGTAATACAGGCCTCCGTCTTTCACGGCATCTCTCCTGGAAGTCTTCCAGAGAGTAACGGCGTCACCGGTCTGCGATTCGGCAGACGAGACTTCGATTATGAAACGCTTTCCCGCGGAATCCGCAACTGGAGGGAAATCAAAGCGCCACCAGGCATTGTCGGCGAGTTTTGAAATGGACGTTTTTGTCTCGTAAAGAAGCTGCTTTGCCTCATTCAGCACGGCTACCCGCAGCATGCCTGTGTTCTGCCTGGCGAAGGTTCCGGGGAGAAGTTCGATTCCGCACAGATTGTCTGAACTGACGGGGAAAACCTGACGGATGATCTTTTCTCCGTAGATCTCTCCGACAGTGCCCTCATGCCTGAGCTGAGCAGTGTCAGGTTCGGACGGCTGAGAGAATTTCGCGCTGCCGTTGTTCCTGTAAATTACCAGATCCGAGGGGTATCCCGGCTCCGTTATGCGCGCCACTTCTTCGAATCCTTCTTTGAACCACGGGCGGTTCACGACGGGAAGGATCCAGTCTCTGAAGCCTGCGTTGTAGATGACGTAATCAGCCCTGTATTTCTCCACAGCCCACGGCCAGTTCAGCTTCGCGACCTGTTTTGCGACTCCGGGCGTCACAAGACCGAGAGTATCAATGATATAGCGATCAGCATAAAAAGCTATCTGTCCGATTTCGAGGTATGCGATCCGGGACCTCGGCGGGCTGTTTTCAGCGAACCATCTGCCAGTCTTCTGATAGATTAGATTCGACGGATGGTGTGGAATAAATTTCTGATAACGGACCGCTGATCTCACGCCCGCAAAAAACGCAAAAGCCATAAGGATTCCGCACACTACAGATGTCGCTATAAAGGCCCCTGTCCACCGTCTTGCGATATAAAATGTCGCTGTCTTCTGAGTATTGATCTTTTCGGCTATCAAACGGAGAGAGCGCGCAGTTCCTCCGAAAAGCTCGGGCATTTCAACTGCGCCAAGGGCGGAAAGCACGGCACAAAGAACTCCAATCTGGGCTGCATACCAGTGGTAAAAAGGAATCGGCAGGCTGGCGTAAAAAAGCGTCTGTAAAACGCACCAGGAGACTATCAGCCGCCACCCTGTTTTTGTCCAGAAAAGAGAAACCATGCCGAGAAGAGAAAGTGGAAGAACCGCCGCAAGATAATAGTTGTTGCCGAAGACGACATCCCTCGACCATCTCCAGAGACCTATGGGATAACGGGGCAGGCCGGCAGGTATCTGGCTGAGCTTGGCAGTGAAACTCCCTGTGACCGGAGTCCCGAAATATGCAAATGCGAAAACAAGCCAGGGAAGCATAGTCAGCACGATAATGAATGTCATTTTCCAGAAGACTCCTCTCTTCTGGAAAAGAGCGGCAAGAAGAAGGAGACAGATTGGCACCACCGCTTCCGTTCTGTTCATCAAAGCGAGACCGAGCAGAAACGACGCGCGATTCTCCCGTTCGGTTATGTAGAGATAAAACGCCCAGAGAACGAAACAGAGATAAAGCGGCGTTTCGCCTCCAAGTGTCAGAACAGAAAACGGATTGAATACGGCAAGCAGTCCTCCAAGCAGGCCGAGAAGCCTCTGAGAATATCTGCGCCCGAGCATATAAACCGCGAGGCCTGCGAGCGCGAGGCCTGTGCCGCTTATGAGGCTTCCGATCTGAGGAATAGTCCAGAACGAAAAAAAGCTCTTGAAGACAATCAGCAGCAATACAAATAGAGGCGCAGGCGTGCCGAGAACTTTCTCTCCAGGATTGAAAACGAAGCCGTGCCCGGCGAGAATATTTTTCGCGTAGACGTACGCCAGGTAGACGTCGTCATATGTCTGTCCGAAGAAACCAAAGACGCAGTATGCCCATACTGCTGCCCAGAGGGCGTATGCAGCCGCGTCGATTACTTTTCTGTTCCTGAAATCGATCATCATCTGAGCCGAGTGTACCTGGAGAGCCGCGCTTGTCGTGGCCGGGTAATCATTGTACAGTTTCAGGCAGTTTCTTCAATAATCTAAAGGAAAATGACTCAGGCTGAACAGCGCGAAGATCCTCTTTCGGGAGGGCCGGATGCCCTTTCCGTAAAGAAGCGTGAAATAGAGAAGCTGCTGGACCAGAACCGGACTCTTTACGCGCAGAAGCAGGAACTCGAAAAGGCGCTGGACAGCATCCTTCATTCCACATCCTGGACGATCACTCAACCCCTGCGGACGCTTTCAGAACTGAGCGCGAAGCTCTTTCCCCTCTTCCGGTTCTCTAAAACCGTTCTTCTCATGGCTTCGGGGAACAATACTGTCGTTACCGGATCGTGCATTGAAATAAATGGATCAAGTCCGGCAGTCAACCTTGAGCCGGCACCTGAGGAACTACCCGCATGCAGAGGTTGGGTTTCGGTCGAAGGCACATTGGAGTCCTCACAGTCCCACGCATTCTTTTTTCTTTACTACCGCACAGGCCCGGCCTTCTCGGATCAGCAGAGGTTCTGGATTACGTTCGTCGACGGAAAGCCTCTGAGACAGCTCTTCTATCTGCCCCGGGGAGTGAAGGAACTCAGGCTCGACCCTTTCAGTGTGGAGGGGCCTGTGCATCTGAAAAACCTTGCCATCCGCCACCATGGAACGGCGCAGTTTTTCTGGCGGCTCTTCATACGCCACTTCGGAACCGTTCTGACAAACCCATCGCTCTTCATGTCGAAGCTCAGGAAGGCGTTTGTCATATTCAGGGAGGGGGGAATGACTGCCCTCCGTGTAAGGTTCTTTTCCGATCAGATCACGAACAATTATCAGGAGTGGGTGAAGCAGTATGACACGCTTACTGAGAAGGACTTCTCGCTTATCAGAGAGCACATCGGCGCCTTCGAAAGAAGACCGCTCTTTTCCGTCATAATGCCTGTCTGGAACACCCCGGAGAAATGGCTGAGGGCCTCTATCGAATCGGTCCGGAGCCAGCTTTACGAGAACTGGGAGCTTTGCATTGCCGACGACTGCTCGGCAGACCCGCATGTGAGGGCTGTTCTCGAAGAATACACGAAGCTCGATCCGAGGATAAAGGTCCTGTACCGCCCGGTGAACGGGCATATATCCGAGGCTTCCAATTCCGCAATGTCTCTCGCATCGGGGGACTATATCGCTCTGCTCGACCATGATGATGAACTGACTCCACACGCCCTTTACATGGCTGCTGCCGAGCTTCAACTCCATCCCGACGCGGGAATTCTTTACAGTGATGAAGACAAGATTACCGGTTACGGGATGCGTACTAATCCTTATTTCAAAAGCAGCTGGAATCCCCTCCTCCTCCTTGCGCAGAATTATGTCTGCCATCTCACCGTCATCCGGCGGGATCTTGTGCTGGAAGCAGGAGGCTTTCGCAGAGAGACTCAAGGTGCTCAGGACTGGGATCTGGTGCTGCGGGTTTCCGGGAAGATCAGCGAAGAGCAGATCCGGCACATCCCGCACATCCTTTATCACTGGCGGATAATCGAGGGTTCAACAGCGCAGTCGACGTCGTTCAAGCCTTATGTACTCCAGTCCCAGCAGCGGGCCGTCTCGGAACATCTGGAACGGAGGAAGATTCCGGCGTCTGTCGAGATCCTCGAGGGAATAGCCCAGCTCAGGGTTCACTTTGATATTCCAGAGACTCAGCCACTTATCAGCATAATAATCCCGACACGCGATCAGTCCCGTTATCTTAAGCGGTGCGTCGACAGCATCGTCGATAAATCCGATTACAGGAACTTCGAAATAATTATCGTTGACAATAACAGCTCTGAAAAAGAAACTCTCGCGTATTTCGGAACTCTTTCAGCTGATTCCCGTTTCAGAATCCTCAAGGATCCGTCCCCTTTCAACTTCTCGCGCATAAATAACCTGGCAGCCGGGGAGGCGCGCGGGGATTTTCTCGCGTTTCTCAACAATGATCTCGAAGTGATCAATCCTGCCTGGCTTTCGGAGCTTCTTTCGCATGCGGCCCAGGCTGATGTCGGTGCGGCGGGCGCGCGCCTCCTGTATCCGAACGATCTCATCCAGCACGCGGGAATCATTCTTGGCATAGGAGGCGTCGCGGGCCATAACCACAAAGGCCGGAGGCGGGCGAGCCCCGGATACTTCAACAGGGCGATCCTCCCGCAGAACTTTTCCGCCGTGACGGCTGCATGTCTTCTTATGCGGAAAACAATTTTCGACGAGATCCACGGATTCGATGAGGGGCTTTCGATTGCGTTCAATGATGTCGATCTCTGTCTCAGAATCGGCGAGGCGGGCTACCGCATTGTTTACACGCCTTACGCCGAACTGTACCATTTCGAGTCGCTGAGCCGGGGGTATGAGAACACTCCGGAGAAGTTTGCCCGGTTTGAGGCTGAGATTGAAAAGATGAAAAAGCGCTGGGGGAAAAAGCTCCTGAATGATCCCTGCTACAATCCGAATCTCACGCTTCTTACAGAGGATTTTGCGTTCGCATTTCCGCCAAGGGCAGTGAAGCCCTGGAAGGGATGAACTCTTCGACAATGACGGATTGGCTGTGACGGGTTCGCGGAGGCGCGAGGCGGCGCAGCAGATGATCAATCCATCATCCGCTCGAGCGAATTTGCCCCCACGTCGAGCGCCCAGCGGGCTGTATACGCGTCAATCAGAGCCATTGTCATAAGACTGATCAGGACAACAAGAATGGATCCTGAATCCAGCAGCACGAAAGCGCGCTGCCAGTGAATCAGAGCCAGAGCCACAAGCGCGGAATTCACTGAGATTAAAGCGGTACTCGCAAGCATGAACAGGAAATTCCCAAGCCCGGCCGAAAGCTGCGACGCATGTTCCCAGCCGAAATTGGCAAAGAGCGCCCCCATTCCCAGCGCGAGCCCGACTATTCCCAGGGAAATGGACAGAGCCGCTATAACGTTGAGAATCAGGGCGACAACGCTCGCCTTGATGGCAAAGGCTCCCGCTCCGAAGAGCACACAGGAAACAATACTGACAGGCGGAAGCCAGCAGAGCAGCCTGGCGTGGAGCAGTTCCCGTACATCCACAGGAGCGTTCTGAAGAATCCAGAGACTTCGACCTTCGAGAGAAATCGACGGAAAGATGAATCTGGTGCTGATTGCTGTAGTGATAAAAGCTCCAATCATGATGTTCGAAACATAAAGAAAGTTCTGCCACCAGATCTTGTCGCCGACCGGCACTGACTCGAAAGCTGCGAATATTTTCAGGTTATAAAGGTATACGACACAGATAGAGACGAGCATGAGGATCTGAACGACCTGCGAAATGTCGCGGACCACCGTCTTTATCTCCTTTTCAATCATCGCCGAAATATGCTGCGGCAGAAACGGGAGAAGTGTTCTCAGGAAAAAACGGATGCACTGGGAGGTGACCCTGGTCCTGAGCCTGGTGTTCTGAGACTTTGTGTATGCACTGAAATGAAGAAACCGCAGGGCAAGATACGCAAATGCCGCAAGCGTGACGGCGCAGCTGAATAGCAGCCATAAGTAAAGCCACTGCGGTTTCTGCGGGTCCGTGTCAAGCCAGGCCCCGAGGAAGATTGAGACCCAGTTGGAAGGAAGCCATGAGATGGAGTGAGCCGAGAGAATGGTGATGATACGGAAGATCTCCGAGGCACCGCCGCCGGGACCTTCGACTTTTCCTATAAAATCAACAAGCGCATAAATTCCGTAAAGAAATGCGCCGAGGATGAGAAACAACGCTTCCTTGTTTCTGTTGGAAGGAATAATGAGCACAAAGGCGGTCGCGAGCGGCATCGCAATCGCAGTCGGAATCAGAAAATAAGGCAGAATGGCCATTGCGCTCAGGAGATAAAAACAGGGAGGAACACTGTAAAACTGCCCGAACGCGAGTATCAACGGGCTGATGAATACAATCGGCATCCAGCTTGCGCCGATAAGCACCGAGCAGTATTTTCCGAAGAAAAAATCTTCCGGGCCGAGAGGGGACGCGAGAACAAGATCCAGATCCTGGCCCAGAAACAAAGTTCCAAAGGAGATTGCGACGCACGACGCAAGAAGCATGAAAAACAGCGTCATGAGGATCAGACTCAGGATATGGGATGCCGGAAGATAGCCCAGTGCGGAAAATTCGCTGATTTTATCGAGTACCCATATGCTTCCACTGTAAATCGCGATCATGATGCAGACTGCGAATGCGGCAAGTATTACGTCACGTGTGGCGTGACTCCGCCAGTGTACCCGGGTTGTAAGCCTGTGACGGAGCGAGCAGTAATATGGAACGAGAAGTGTCCGCATCATAGGCGAAACATGGCACTAAATCGGTTGAGAAGCGGATTCAGGTCGACAGGAATCATGGTTTC